>JAJYMB010000031.1 GCA_021787365.1 Actinomycetes bacterium
AGTGCGCTTCGGCAAACGAGCCCACAACCCGTACGTGCTCGCCGCCGGGTTCGCCGAGACCGACGTCCCGGTCCCCTGGTGGGGAGGGCGCAGGCTCAGGCTGGCCTTTGGTTGACCCCGGGCCGCCGTTGTGTTAGCCCGTAAAACCTACGTGGGAGTCCAGGCTAGTGCCGAGCTGGTACAACAAACAAACCAAGGAGGTTCACATGCATCCTCATCATGAGCACTGGGCCAGAGGGCCCCGGGCAATAGTGAAGGGCGGCCCCGGGGCTTGGTTCGGGCCACCGTGGGCAGAGCACGGTGACGAACCGCCCGAGGAGTTCGGGCCTGGGCCAGGTCCACGCTGGCTCACGCGGTGGGGGCCGGGCCCGGGGGGCGGCGCTTGGGGTCGTGGCGGTGGCTGGGGCCGGGGCGGAGGGCGCCGGGCACGGCGCGGCGACGTCCGCAGCGCCACGCTCGCGCTCCTCTCGGAGCGCCCCATGCACGGCTACGAGATCATCACCGAGCTGTCGCAGCGGACCGAGGGCTTCTGGCAACCGAGCCCAGGTTCCATCTACCCCACCCTCCAGTTGCTGGAGGACGAGGGACTGGTGACAGCCGAGCCTGACAGCGAAGGCGGCAGGCGCCGGTTTTCGCTCACGGAGGAGGGCCGGCGGGCCGCAGACCAAGTGAAGGCAGGCCCGTTGCCCTGGGAGCAGTTCACCGCCGGCACACCCGCCGGAGCCTGGGAGCTGCGCCGGGCAGCCCGCAGCCTCTTCGCCGTGGTCGCCCAGGTCGCCATGGCCGGCGGGACCGAAGAGCATGAGCATGCCATCCGCATCCTGGAGGACACCCGCCGGCAGCTCTATTCGGTGATGGCCGCCCAGAAGGCCGGCGGGAAAGAGACCGGCGGTGGCCCGCCGGCGGGTGCAGAGGGCTGAGCAGGGCCTGGTGGAGCCGCCGGCGGGGCTGGAGCCGCCGGCGCCGCGCCGGCTGGGCCGCTCGGTCCCCTCGATCCGGGTGCAAAAGTCTGTACTCGGTGCGCTCGGCGTCACCCAAGCACTTCCTGCTGCACCCGGAACGCGGGAGCGCACCGAGAAAGAGGCCCTGCGGTCAATCCCGGTGCGCCTGCCGACCCTGGCGAGCTTGCCTGCTTGAACCGCGAAGCCCCGAGGCTCGAACAGGGGCCTTCAACTGCTCCCAGAAGGCCTGGGCTCTAGCCAGATCCCGCCGGCGCTCAACCGGAGGGGCGCAGGCCCTGCTCCAGCGCCTCCATCACCTCCGGCCCGGGCACGAACTCGCCGAGCGGGGGGAGGTCCTCGACGCGGTCCAGCCCTAGGCGCTCCAAGAACAGCGCCGTCGTGCCGTACAAGACTGCCTGCCCAGGCCCTGGGTCGTGACCGACCTCGGCGACGTAACCCCGTTGGCAGAGGGTCCGCAGCACCCCGTCCGAGTTGACGCCCCGGATGCTCGCGACCTGGGCGCGAGATACAGGCTGCTTGTAGGCGACGATCGCGAGGGTCTCCAAAGCTGCGGCCGACAGGCGCGAGGGTTGGCCCTCCAGCACGAAGCGCTCTATGTAGGGCGCGAGGTCCGGGTGGCTCTGGAACCGGAACCCGCCGGCGACCTTCACCAGCACAAAACCCCGCCAGTCCCTCAGGTACCCCTGGGCAAGCTCCTCGCACAGCGCCACCACCCGGGCGGGGCTGACCTCGAGCAACTGGGCCAGGATCGCCGGCTCCACCGGCGACTCGGCCACCATCAGCACCGCTTCGATGGCCCTCTTCCGCTCGGCATCGGCCTGCTCCCCGCCGGCGAGCAGCCCCTGCTCGTCCGCTCCCCCCCCGTTGTACTCCTCGGCCCCGGGCTCGTCGAATGCCATCTGCTAACCCTCGTACTCGTCGGCGCCGGCCCCGACCATCGCCGCCCGGACGTCCAGCCCGCTCACCCCGCCCAGCCCGGCGGCCGTCGTCGCGCCAGCCAAGTATTCTCCCTCCTCGCCGGCCCCGAGCCAGGTGACCTCGAGGTCGGCCAGCTTGCCGGCCTGGGCGAGGTCGACCATACCCCGCTTGTAGAGCTCCAAGAGCGCGAGGAAGTGGACGATCACTTGGAGCCGCTCGTGCATGCCCTCCGTGATCCGGCGGAACGTCGTGCTCCCCTCCACCGGCAACCGCCCCACCAAAACGGCCACGGCGTCGCCGACGCTGGCCCTGATCGGCGCCACGTGGTCGGTGTTGACCACCGGTAGAGGCTCGGGCATGAGCAGCCTGACCATGGCGTCGCGCAGCCTCGTTGCCTTCACACCCTCGAGCAGGTCTGGGGCCAAGCCTATGAAGCGCTCCTCCAGGCCGGCCCGGCGGGGGACCGAGAGATCGGCCTCCTCCATCAGGCGGGCCATGGTGGTCGACGCCTCCTTGAAGGTCTTGCACTCGAGCAACCTGGCCAGGAGCAAGTCCCTCTCCTCCCAGAGGGCCAACTCCTCCTCTTCGTCGGGCCGGGCGGGCTCGGGGAGGAGCCGGCGGGCTTTCAGCTCCAGCAACAAGGCGGCGATCAGCAAGAACTCAGTGGCAACACCGAGGTCGAGCGCGCGCATCTGCTCCAACGTCGCTACGTACTCGTCCACGATCGAGGAGAGGGAGAGCTCCCAGATGTCGACCTGCTCCCGGCTCACGAGGTGCAACAACAGGTCGAAGGGCCCCTCGAAGACAGGCGTGCTCACCTGGTAACCCACCGACGCCAAACTACCCCTGGGAGGGGTGCCCATTGGTGGACCCTGCGGCTGCCGGCCCGCCAGGACGGCTGGACCGCAGGACCGCTGCACCGCTGCACCGCAGGACCGCCGGGCCGCAGGACGGCTGGGCCGCAGGACGGCTGGGCCGCTGCACCGCTGCACCGCTGGACCGCCGGACGGCTGCACCGCAGGACCGCTGGACCGCCGGCGGACTAAATCGGCTAGCCCACCTCTCCCGGACCGGTACCCTGCCACTTCGTGGACGAACAGCAAAAGCCTGGCCAACCTGCCCCGCCGGCCAAGCCCGCCCGGAGGGTGTTCTCCGGCATCCAGCCGACCGGCGCCCCCCACCTCGGGAACTACCTCGGGGCGCTGCGGTGGTGGGTCGATTTCCAGGACCGCTACGACGCCTTCTACTGCGTAGTCGACCTGCACGCCTTGACGGTCCCGGGCGACCCCGAAGAGCTCTCCAAGTCCACCCTCACGATGGCCACCCTGCTCCTCGCCTGCGGTCTCGACCCGGCCCGCTGCACCCTGTTCGTGCAGAGCCACGTCCACTACCACGCCGACCTCACCTGGCTGCTCGAGTGCACGGCCAGCATGGGCGAACTGTCCCGCATGACCCAGTTCAAGGACAAAGCCCAAAAAGGTGGGGAAGAATCCGCCCGGGTCGGGCTCTTCGCCTACCCCGTGCTCATGGCGGCCGACATCTTGCTCTACGACACTGACCTCGTACCCGTCGGCGACGACCAGCGCCAGCACCTCGAACTGACCCGTGACCTCGCGCAACGCTGGAACTCCCGCTACGGCCCCACCTTCGTCGTCCCCGAGGCGGCCATCCCGCCCGTCGGCGGTGGCGCGCGGGTGATGGACCTCCAAGAGCCCAGGCGGAAAATGTCCAAGTCGGCCGACTCCGACGCCGGGGTCGTCTACCTCTTCGACGACCCCAAGGTGATCGAACGCAAAGTGAAGCGAGCCGTCACCGACCTCGACCCGCCGGGACCGGGCTCGGTGCGCTGGGACCCCGAGGAAAAACCAGGCGTCTCCAACCTCCTCGAGCTGCTCGCCACCATACGCGGCGGCAAGCCCGAAGACATTGCCCGCGCTTACGACGGCTACGCCAGGTTGAAGTCCGACGCGGCGGACGCCGTCGTGTCGTTGGTGCGCCCGCTCCAGGAGCGCTACCGGGAGCTCTCCCAGGACCCGGGAGCGGTGCAAGCCGTCCTGGCCGCTGGCGCCCGCAAAGCCGAAGAGGTGGCAGCCGCCACCTATGACCGCGCCCGCACGGCCATGGGGCTCCTCACGGCCTGAACACGCTCAGGAGGGTTGCAGACGCCTCGCCTACGGGCGCTTCAGCCCGGTGGCCGTCACCGCTTCTTGGCAGCGCAGTTGATGCAGTACCGGGCGGTCGGCACGGCTTCGAGGCGAGCGGGCGCGATCTCCTCGTGGCAGGCCTCGCATTGCCCGTATGTGCCGGCGTCGAACTTGGCAAGGGCATGCTCGACGTCCCGCAAGTTGGTCGCGAGAGTCGTGACGAGTGCCTCGGCTTCGCCTCGCTCGGCGGTCACCTGGCTCGAGTCGGCGAAGTTGGGGTCATAAGCCCGGACCTCTGCCCCGTAGCCCAGCTCTTCGAGCTCGTTGCGCAACGAGGCGCGCTGGGACTCCAGCTCCTCGCGTAGGGCAATCGTGGCGTTGGCCTCCATAACGGCAGTGTAGACCCAAAGCGAGAGAGCGCGAAGGGCTCCCTTCAAATTGTGCTCAGCCGTCGCGGGCGCGCGGGTGGCTGGCCAGGTACGCAGACTTCAGGCGTTCGGGCGACACCTTGGTGTACACCTGAGTGGTGCTGATCGAGGCGTGACCGAGCAGTTCCTGGACCACGCGGATGTCGGCGCCGTGGTCGAGCATGTGCGTAGCACAGCTGTGGCGCAGCACGTGAGGCGAAAGGCGGCCGTCGAGACCGGCCAGCGCGCCGTAGTGGCGCACGATGCCCCACGCCCCTTGCCGGGAGAGCCTCCCACCTCTGTTATTGAGAAAGACGGCATCCGCGTCGCCCCTTCGCGCCCAGCGCCGGGGCACGAGGGTGGGGCGCCCGCCCGGGCCGAGCCATGCCGCCAGCGCCTCGCGCGCGTAGCGGCCCAGAGGCACCAGCCGTTCCTTGCCTCCCTTGCCGAACACCCGCGCCAGCTGCTCCTCGACCACGAGGTCGCCAAGGGACAGCCCGATGAGCTCGGAGATGCGCACCCCGGTCCCGTAGAGGACCTCGAGCACGGCCCGGTCCCGGAGCGCCAATGCGCCGGCGCCGGTCACCGCCGCCAGCAGCGACGCCACCTCGGCCTCGGCGAGGGCCTTGGGGATGCTCTCTCCGACCCTGGGGGGGCGCAAGCCCGAGGCCGGGTCCGCCCCGGCACTGCCTTCTTGCGCCAAGAAGCGGTAGAGCGAGCGCACGGCTACGAGCGCCCTCGCCACCGACGCCGGCGCCAGCCCCGACTGGCGCAGGTAGGCCACGTACTCGGCCACCGTCGCCTCGTCGACGTCGCCGGTCCCGTGGCGAGCGGCGAGCCAGGCCTCGTAGGCGGCCAGGTCGCGCCGGTAGGCGGCGAGCGTGTTGGCGCTCCTCCCCTTCTCCACTGCCAGCCAAGACAACATCTCCTCGGCTGGAAGGCTGAGCACCGCGCGCGACCTCGGTACTGCCGAAGGGGCGAGGCCAGCCGCGCCGCTCCCCATTTCCCCTACGGCCCATTTCCCCTACGGCCCATTTCCCCTACGGCCCATTTCCCCTACGGCCCATTTCCCCTACGGCTACGACAGGAACGCTTGCGCGAGGAAGAGCCCCACGATCGTCTTCGCGTCCGCGATCTCCCCGGCGCGCACCAGCGCGCCCACCTCGGAGAACTTGACCCGCTCCACGGTCATGTGCTGCTCCTCCACCCCATGGCGCTCGTCGGGCACGGCCTTCAGGTCCCTGGCGAGGTAGCACCAGGACTGCTCGTCGGAAAAGCCCGGCGAATTGAAAAAACGCCCGATCAGCTCGAGCTTGCCCGCCTCGAGCCCGGCTTCTTCGGCGAGCTCGCGCTGCGCCGTCACCTCGGGCGGCTCGCCGTCCACGTCGCGCTTGCCGGCCGGCACCTCCAGCAGTTCGGTGTCGAGCGGCGCACGGTACTGGCGCACCAGGACCACCTCGCCCGTGCCCTCGTCGAAGGGCACCATGACCACGGCACCGGGGTGGTGGACGATGTCGCGCTCGAAGCGCGAGCCGTCCGGTGCCTCGAACGTGGCTACGGCCACGTGGAGCAGCGCCGAGTCGTAGACGGGACGCTCCGAGAGCTTGCGGAAGTTATCCGATGGCAAGGCTGGCCTCCTCGGGCTGGAAGGTGTCCGGGTCGATCAGGTGCGGCCGGCGCCCCTCGGCCCGGGCCAGGGCGGCGCCCACGAGCGCCTTGAACAGCGGGTGAGGCCGGTCGGGGCGGCTCTTGAACTCCGGGTGGGCCTGTGTACCTACCCAGAGAGGGTGCCCGGGCAGTTCTATCATCTCGACGAGACGGCCGTCGGGGGACTCCCCCGAGCAGGCGAGCCCGGCCTGCTCCAGGCGGGTGCGGTAGCGGGGGTTCACCTCGTAGCGGTGGCGGTGCCGCTCGAACACCAGCTCAGAGCCATATATCTCCGCCATCTGGCTGCCGGGGCGCAGCTTGGCCGGGTAGGTCCCGAGGCGCATGGTGCCGCCGTAATTGGACTGGCTCACGATCTCGCGCTGGTCGCTCATCAAGTCGATGACCAGGTAGGGGGCAGTAGGGGAGAACTCTCGGGAGTTGGCCCCGGTGAGGCCGGCGGCGTTGCGGGCGAACTCGATCACCATCACCTGCAGCCCGAGGCACAGCCCGAGGCAGGGGATCTGCTGCTCCCGGGCATGACCCGCGGCCGCCACCATGCCTTCGATGCCCCGTTCGCCGAAGCCCCCGGGGATCACCATTCCGTCCAAGTCCCGGAGGCGGCCTTCGACCATCAAGCCCTCGACCTCCTCGGCCTGCACCCAATCGAGCTGGACCCGCGCCCCGTGGGCGTAGGCGCCGTGGTGGAGCGCCTCGACCACCGACAGGTAGGCGTCGGGGAGGTTTACGTACTTGCCGATGAGGCCGACCCGTACCGGTTTGGAAGCAAGCTCGGCCCGCTGCACGAGCGCCCGCCACTGGGAGAGGTCGGGCCGGGCGCCGTCTAGGGCCGTCGCCGCCGGCTGCTCGCCCCTGCCGTCGCGCTTCGCGTCCTGCTTGGCGGCATCGAGGTGGAGCAGGCGGCAGACGTAGCCGTCGAGGCCCTCGTCGTGGAGGGCGAGAGGGATCTCATAGAGGTTGGGGGCGTCCACATTGGAGATGACGCCTTCCTCGGGGACGTCGCAGAGCAAGGAGATCTTGGTTTTCAGGCCGCTCGGGATGGGCCTGTCGCTGCGCAGCACGATGACGTCTGGCTGGATCCCCCGCGAACGCAGTTCGGTGACCGAGTGCTGGGTCGGCTTGGTCTTCTGTTCCCCCGAGGGGCCGAGGTAGGGCACCAAGGTCACGTGCACGTAACACACGTTGTCGCGCCCCACGTCCTTTCGGAGCTGGCGAACCGCCTCCAAGAACGGGAGGATTTCGATGTCGCCCACCGTCCCGCCGATCTCGGTGATGACGACATCGGTGTCCTCTGTCGCTATCTGGCGGATGCGCAGCTTGATCTCGTCGGTGATGTGCGGGATGACCTGGACTGTCTTTCCGAGGTACTCGCCCCGGCGCTCTTTGGCGATCACTGCCTGGTAGATCGAACCGGTGGTGGCATTGGAATCGCGCGAGAGCGCCTCGTCTATGAACCGCTCGTAGTGCCCGAGGTCGAGGTCCGTCTCGCCACCGTCGTCGGTCACGAAGACCTCCCCGTGCTCGAAGGGGTTCATGGTCCCCGGGTCGACGTTTATGTAAGGGTCGAGCTTTTGGATGGTCACCCGGAGCCCCCTGCTCTTCAGGAGGCGCCCAAGAGACGCCGCGGTGAGACCCTTGCCGAGGGAGCTCGCCACTCCCCCGGTCACGAAGATGTGCTTCGCCAATATCCCTCCATGCTCGGCTTTTCGTCGTCACGTGGCCGGCGGAGGCGCCCAAGCCCAGCGAGAGCCGCGCCCGGCTCCGCTGGCTAGGCCGTCTCAGGTGGCCACCCCAGGCTACCAGAGGCGCCCCCGCTCACCGGTGGATGCCGCCGAGCTCGCCGGGGGCCGCCCGGGTCAGTAGAGCACGCAGCGGGCTTGGTGCCCCGGCCCCACCTGGCGCCATTCCGGCAGAGCCTCCGTGCACTCCTTGCGGACGTGCGGGCAGCGGGCGGCGAACGGGCAGCCGCTCGGCAGGTTGGCCAGGTCCGGCGGGTCGCCCCGGGCCTCGAAGCGTCGGCCGGTGCCGAAGTGGCTGGCCGGGTCGGGCGCGGCCCGGCGGAGCAACTGCGTATAGGGGTGGCGGGGCTCCCCCATGACCCGCTCCGAAGGCCCCACCTCGACCAGGTGCCCGGCGTACATGATCGCGATGCGGTCGCTCATGTAGGAGGCCCCGGCCAGGTCGTGGGTCACGAACACGAGCGAGAGGGACTCGGCTTTTTGCAGGTCCAACAACAGGTTCATGATGGAGAGCCGGATCGAGACGTCGAGCATGGACGTCGGCTCGTCGGCGAGCAGCAGTGCGGGGCGCGCCGCGAGGGCGCGCGCCACGCCCACCCGCTGGCGCTGGCCTCCCGAGAGCTGGTAGGGGTAACGCCGGAGGAAGTCTTGCGGCGGCACCAGCCCGACCTGGGTGAGCAGCCGGTCCACCGCCTCCGCGTGGGCAGCTTTCGGCGCCACCTTGAAGGTTTGCAGCGGGCGGGCGACGCTGTAGCGCACGGTGTGGAGCGGGTCGAGCGAAGTGTAGGGGTCCTGGAAGACCATCTGGACGTGGCCGCGGTGCTCGCGGAGACGTGCTTGGTTGAGCCGGTTGGGGACTCCCCGCCCGAGGAGGCGGATCTCGCCCGACGTGGGCCTTTCCAGCAAGGCGACGGTGCGCGCAAAGGTGGTCTTGCCCGAGCCGGACTCCCCCACCAGCCCCAACACCTCGCCCCTCATAACGCTGAGGTCGACATTGGAGAGCGCCCTCACCAACTTGGCCTTGCCAAACCGGCCCACCGAGTAGGTCTTCGTGAGCCCACGGACCTCGAGCACGGGTACCTGGCTCCCCTGCGGCCCGGCTCGTAGGCCTTCTTCACCTAGGGTGCTGACCAAGGCCTGCCCTCCTCCCCGAACCCGCCCAGGAGCCTCAATTCGTGGCCCCTTCACCGGGTGAGAGCCCTATGGGTTGGCCGGCCACCCGGGCCCCGTTCCCCCGCGAGCCGAGGGCCTCCGGCCCGGCCTCGGGCAACGGCCGAGACGGCACCGTCTCCGCGTAGAGGTGGCACGACACCCGGCGCCCCTCGGTTGTTCTGACCTCCGGCGGCGCCACGGTGTCGCAGGTCCCTTGGATGAACCTCGTGCACCGAGGCGCGAAAGCGCAGCCGGGGGGCAGCCGCCGAAGGTCGGGCGGTTGGCCGGCCAGCCCCTCGAGACGTTTGCGTTTGCCTCCGACGGGGGGAAAGGCGCTCATCAGTGCTGCCGTGTACGGGTGCTCGGGGCCTTGGTAGAGCAATTGCGCCGGGGCCTCTTCCACGATGGCACCGGCGTACATGATGGCGATCCGGTCGGCTATCTCGACGAGCAGCGACAAGTCGTGGGTGATGAACACGACCCCGAAGCCGAGGTCGTGGCGCAAGTCGTTCAGCATCTGGATGATCGAGCGTTGCACCACGACGTCGAGCGCGGTCGTGGGCTCGTCCAAGAAAACCAGCTTGGGCTCGAGGCAAAGGGCCAACGCGATCACCGCGCGCTGGCGCATCCCGCCGGAGAGCTGATGGGGGTAGGCGTCGAGGAACCGTTCGGGGAGCTTGACCCGGGCGAACATCTCCTTGGCGCGCGCCGAGGCCTCGTCCGCCGAACCGACGCCGTGGGCTTTCATCGCGTCCTTGAACTGCTCCCGGATGCGCGTCACCGGGTTGAGCACGTTCATCGACGCCTGGAAGACCATGGAGATCCGGGCCAGGTGAAGGGCGCGGAGCTGCTCGGGGGGCAGCTCCAGTAAGTTGGTGCCCTCGAAGAGGACCTGGCCCGCTAGGGCCCGTCCCGGCGGTTCGAGCAGGCCCGCAGCCGCGAACGCGAGCGTGGTCTTCCCGCAGCCCGACTCGCCGGCCAGTCCTACGACCTCGCCTGGCGCCACCGTGAGGTTGACACCGCGCACGATCGTGGTCACGTTGCGCTCGTCCCAGCCGTAGCCGATGTAGAGGTCCCGGACCTCGAGCAGAGGGGGCAACTTCAGCCCCTCCCCGGGCTCAGGCCCGCGCCCTCGTCGACCAGCTCGCCAGGGGGGCCGACGAGCCCGAGAGAGGGAGCGACGGTCGCCTTGGCCGGCGCCGGCTCGTTCCTCCTGAGGCGCGGGTCGGCGACCTCGTCCACGGCAAAGTTGAGCAAGCCGAAGCCCGTCCCGAGCGCCAGGATGCACAGCCCCGGCACGAGCAGGTAGATCCACTGACCTAGGAGCATGGCGTTCGCGCTCTGGGCCCAGTAGAGCATCGTCCCCCACGAGACTTCGTTGACATTGCCCAACCCTAGGAAGTTGAGCCCCGCTTCGGCCAGCACCGCGTAGAGGGCCGCACCGAAGAAGTTGGCCACCAGGATCCCGAACATGTTGGGCACGATGTTGAACACCGCGATGTGCCAAGGCCTCTCACCGGACATGCGCGCCGCCTCGATGAAGGGCCGGTCGCGCAGCGCGATCGCCTGCGACCGCAGGACCCGGGCGCCCCAGGCCCACCCGGTGATGGCGAGGACCCCGATTATCACCCCGAGGCTCTTGTTGGTGGCGTACGACGTGATGACGATCAACAGCACCAACCCCGGCAGCACCAGGAAAATGTTGGTGATCGACGAGAGCACCGCGTCCACCCACCCACCCACGTAGCCGGAGAACACCCCCATGACCAGCTGGATAAGGGAGATGACGGTGGCCGTGATGGCCCCTACTTCGAGGCTGTCGCGCGACCCGTAGACCAGTTGGGAGAACACGTCCTGGCCTTGGGGCGTGGTACCGAGGAGGTGCTTGGCGCTCACGCCGAGCATGGGCACGAAGTTGATGTCGTTCGGCGAATAGGGGGCGATCTCGGGAGCGAAGATCGCCACCAGGCTGAAAAAGACCAGGATCCCCGCGCCGGCCAGGGCGCGCCGGTTGTGGAGCAGCGCCCTCACGAGCGCGCCTCCACCCGGATGCGGGGGTCGAGCAATACGTAGAGGAGGTCGGCCAAGAAGTTGGCTATCAGCACGCCCAGCACGATGACCAAGAAGATCCCCTGCATGAGGGGGTAGTCGAGGCTGGTGACGGCCTGGTAGAGAAGGTAGGCAATGCCTGGGTAGTCAAAGACGTACTCGATGAAGATCGCTCCCGCCACCACGAAGCCGAGCGCCAAGGCGAAGGAGGTGAAGTTGGGCAAGATAGCATTGCGGGCCGCATAGCGGGAAGCCACCACCCGGTCGGGCAGCCCCTTGGCCCGGGCGAACTTTACGAAGTCGTCGTTCAGCACGGTAATGGTCGTGTTGCGCATCAAGATGATGTAGCCGCCGAGCGACACGGCCGTGAGGGTGATGGCCGGCAAGGCGGCGTGGCTGATGATCGCGCCGAAACCCGAGACGGAGGCGAGGCCCTGCCCCCCGGTGGCGCCGCCGCCGACCGGGAACCAACCGAGCTTGAAGGCAAAGACGTACAGCACGAGCAACCCGATCCAAAAGACGGGCATGGCGCTCAACATGACCCCCGTCGGCACCATGATGCTGTCCAGGGCGCTGCCTCGGTGCCAGGCCGCGAGCGCCCCCATAGCCGTCCCGACGATGAACGCGACCACCGTCGCGAAGCCCACCAGCCCGAGGGTCCAGGGCAGGGCTTGGCCGATGAGCGTCGTGACCTTCTCGGGGAAGTAGGTGAGCGAGAAGCCGAGCCTGCCAGTCAAGGTGTGGCCCAGGTAGGTGAAGTACTGGGCGAAGATGCTCTGGTTGGTCTTCAGGCCGAACGCGATCTTCAACGCGTTGGCGGCCGCCGGGTTGAGCCTGCCCTGGAACCGCGCGAACATCACCTGGATAGGGTCCCCGGGCATGAGCCGGGGGAGCACGAAGTTGACCGTGAGCGCCGCCCACCCTGTCAGCAGCAGCAGCCCCAGCCGCCGAGCCAAGTACCGCATGGCCTACCTTCTCCCTCCCTGCCCGCTCACAGGCCTGTCTCGTTCCCAGCCCGACAATAACCCAAGCAGGGCCCACCATTTGGGTGAGCCCTGCCGTACTGGGTAAAGCACCGCCTCGCCTTAGGAGCCCACCAATGTGCGGGTCAGCGTCACTTCAGGTGGACGTTGAGGTAGGTCATCTCTCCTCCGCCCCCGAAGCCGTCCCCGGGGTCACCCGAGTTGTAGGGGTTGGAAGGGCCAGGCCACCCAACGAAGGACCTCGTGGAGTAGTCCAAGAAGTTGGGCCGGCCCGTCAGGGGTATGACGGGGACGTTTTGGAGGACCTCCTTCTCGATGGTGGCCATCGCCGACTTCTGGATGGCGAGGTTGGTGGTGCGAGCGTAGGCGTTGAGCGCCGACGTGACCGCCGGGCTCGTGTAGCGCTCCCAGTTGGTCGAGGCAAACTTGCCTATTGGCGCCGAGTTGTTGGGATGGAAGAGGTAATAGTACATGTAGTACGGCGTCACGTTGGCGTTGTTGCCCCAACTGATCATCATCGAGTAGCGGCCATAGTTGGCAGACGACGCGTAGGTGGAATAGGGCTCCTGCTCGACCGTGGTGTGGATCCCGAGGGGCAGCAGCTCCTGACCGATGGTCTGCGCCATCGAGATGAAGTCCGACCAGCCCGCGCCGACCAGGATGTTGAACGTCGGGAGCGGCTTGCCGTCAGGGGCCTGGAGCGACCCGCCCGAGAGCTTGTAACCGTGCGACTCGAGCAACTTCACTGCTCCGGAGGGGTTGTACTGCCAGCCAAGCGAGCTGACCGAGGTCGGCACCCAGTCGTGGACCTGCCCCGGGGTCACGCTCGCGCGCAAGGCGCCCGACGCAGCCGGGATCGCCCCGAAGTAGGCCCTTACGGCCACCGCATTGACGTTGATCGTCATCGCCAGTGCCTTGCGGAAAAAGGCGTCATTGAAGGGAGCGGCGCCGTTGTTCAAGTAGAGCAAGTTGAGGTTGGTCACCGGCCACCAGTAATGGTTGAAAGCCTTGTTGTGGGCGACGAAGCTTCTCCCCGGGTCGGTGATGGCGTCGTATGTGAACGAAGCGGCACCGTTCATCACGAGGAGCTGCGCGGTGGCGTTGGACTTGACCGCCTGCATGGTCACCCCAGCCAAGTACGGCCTCCCAGGCATCCAGTAGTGCGGGTTTTTCACGTAGCTGACCTGGGTGTTGCTGTACGACTCGAGCAGGAACGGGCCCGTCCCGACCGGGTGCGGGTTGGCGAACGTGACCGGGTTGGACACTTTGGACCAGACGTGCTGGGGGACGATCTCCTGCCCCACTATCTGGGGGAAGAGCGACGTCTGGGGAGAGCGGAACTGGAACACGACCGTGTTCGGGCCAGTGGCAGTCACCGAAGCCAGCGCGCTCTTCCAGAAACCGTTCACGTCGAGGGCCGGGTACTTCTTCACGTAATTGAAGGTGAAAGCGACATCGGCAGCCGAGAAGGGCTGGCCGTCGCTCCACTTGACGCCCGTACGAGTGGTTAGGGTGAGCGTCTTGTTGCCATTGGACCACTTGTAGCCTGTCGCGAGGAGGTCGGTGGCCTTGCCGGTATAGACGTTCTCGTAGATGAGCGGCTCGTAGAGGAGGCTCCCGGTACCTCCAGCCGTACCCCCAGTGCCTGCGGGGTTGAGCGGGTTGAAGTTGTCCGGGATCGTCGTCCACGAACTGACGTATTTGAGCACGCCGCCATAACGGATGCTCGAGGCGCTGGCGCTCGTGACCGGTGCTACGGCGAGCCCGAGCGCGACGGTTGCGCCGCTTGCGAGCAGCGCGAGAGAACGTGAGGCTTTGTTCATTGTTCCCCCTGGACCTTCCTTTCTACTCATTGGTCTTCTTGTTCCCACGTGCACTTGAACGGCGGACGGGACCTGAAAATCCCGACCCCGCCCAAGCCACTGCCGTGAGATCTCTCTTCGCTGCCCAGACAGCGACGTCGTGAAGCATTACGCGCCACCAAGGCACTTGTCCGAGTATGGCGCGCCGTGCTAGTTCGCCAGTAGGGCCTAAAGTCACGCGTTTTGGAGCGCTTACCGCCACCGCTAAACTCGTCGGGCTCAACGCCCGTAAACTCTTCGGGGCCCGTAAACTCTTCGGGCGCAAGGCCGCGCTCGGGACTGCCCACCCTGCAGACCGAGAGGCCGCAGGCAGCACCCGCTGCTGCTTCCACACAAGACTTAAACTAACCCCTGTCAGCTCCGTAGTCAAGGCACTCCCGGCCCATCCGAAAGAAGGCTCCCGCATGGGGCTAACCGACCCCGCTCCGCCGGCGTCGCGTGGCTGTGGACGGCCTAAGCGCACCGCCGTTCGAGAGCAACTCGTCCACCACCAGCATGGACGCCCCGAGCGCCACGGCATCTGCGCCAAAGTGGCCGACCTCGATACTCACCCGGCTGGCCGTGTACTCGAGGGCCTGGCGCTCGACCGTCTGGCGGATCTTCTCGAGCAGGACCGGGGCCAGCTTCATGCCCACCCAGCCCCCGATCACGATCTTTTCCGGGTTGAACAGGTTGGCCAAGTTGGCCACGCCCACCCCGAAGGAGACGGCCACAGAGTCGAGAGCGGCCGCCGAAAGTACGTTGGAGCCGGAGGCCTCGATAAAGCGGTCCAGCCACGCCTCTGAGTCAGGGTCGGGCAGGGGGGTCGCTGCCGGGTCTGTCCGGTACCACTCGGCGAGGATTGCCCGACCGCCTACATAAGCCTCCAGGCAACCCGACGCGCCGCAGCGGCACGGCTTGCCACCAGCGACGATGGCCGTGTGGCCCCATTCGCCGGCGCTCGAGGTAGCACCGCGGTAGACGGCTCCATTGGTGAAAATGGCGGCGCCCACGCCGGTGCCCCAGAGCACCACGACGGCATGGCGGGTGCCGCGCCCCGCCCCGAGCCACATCTCGGCTTGCCCGAGCGCCTTGGCCCCGTTGTCGGCAAAGAGGGGGAGGCCGAGGCGCTTGGAGATGGGGTCGAGGGCCACGTCGCGCCAACCGATGTTGGGCGCGTGCACCCTGAGCTGGCCGTCCTGGTAGCCCACGATGCCCGGCACCGCCATCCCGACGCCCAGGAGCTCCCGTCCCTCCCTGGCGAGCCGCCGCCTCAGCTTGTCCACGGCCTCCACGACCTGGTCCAAGGTCTGGCCGGCCTCGTGGTGCTGCGGGTGCGCCGAGACATCGGCCGTCCCGAGCACTCCCATGCCCAGGTCGAAGGCATCGACCCGGATCCGCGTCTCGCCCAGCTCGACGCCTATCAGCACACCGAAGTCCGGGTTCACCTCGAGCAGTGTGCTCGGACGGCCGCCGTCGGAGTCCTCTTGGCCGGCTTCGACCACGAGGCCCTCGTCCAAAAGAGCTGCAGTCACGTTGGTGATGCTCCCGCTGCTCAACCCGGTGAGGCGCACCAAAGCGGCGCGATTGAGCGGCCCTTCTTGGAACAATCTCGTCAGCACGGCGGCGCGGTTGACCCTACGCAGGTCCCGCACCGTTGCCCTCCCAGACGTCAAGGCCACTTCTCTCAAAGCTTAGCATAAGGCGTTGTCCAGCATGTCCCCGACGTCCCCGACGTCCCCGATGAGCAAGTGCGGCTAGTGCTTGCACCCTTCGCCACCTCGGGGCGGCGAAACTCCGTCCCGGCCAGCCAATTCGGCCACGAGTACCACGTGCATGGCGTGCGACCACTGTCGCAACCCAACTGGGTGCGTTCGTGGCTTCTCGGTGCAAAAGCTTGTGCTCTAGCAACGCTGGGCGCGCCCGCTACGCAAAATCGCGCCCAGAAAGCCTCCCGTCAGCACATCGACTCGGGCACTGCCCTTTTTTGGAGTTCCCCTGCAACGACGTGACCCGATGCAGCCCCCGCCCTGCTCAGCGCCGGCCGGCTCGGCTCCGCCCGCCGGCGCCCCCCGCATCGCCGGCACGTTTCGCCCCGCCAGCACGTTTCGCCCCGCCGGCACCCCCCGCATCGCCGGCGCCCCCGGCATCGCCGGCGCCCTTCGCCTCGCCGGCACCGCGCAGCAACTCCTCTGCATGCTCCCACGCAGCTTTGCTGTGGGGGTGGCCCGAGAGCATCCGTGACAGCTCGACCACCCTGTCCTCCCCTGCCACCTGCACCGCGTCCGTGACCGCGCGCCCCGCCCGCTCTGACTTGCTCACGGCCACCTGGGCGCCGGCAAAGGCAGCCACTTGGGCCAGGTGCGTGACCACTACCACCTGGTAGCGCCGCCCCAGTTCGGCGAGCGCTCTCCCCACGGCGAGCGCCGCTTCGCCTCCGATGCCGGCGTCGACCTCATCGAAAACGAGTGTCTCGGGGCCTGCGACGCTCTCTCTCGCCGTCGGCACGCCAGCGCTTGCGCCGGCAGCCAGCAAGACCAGGCGTAACGCAAGCATGGCGCGAGCCAGCTCCCCGCCCGACGCCACCTTGGCCAGCGCCAGCAACGGCTCCCCCGGGTTAGCGGCGAAATAGAAGCACACCTCTTCTCCCGAAAGCTCCCTCAGCTCGCCTGAAATTTCCCGCAAGCCCTCCCGGGCCTCCCGGCCCTGCTGGTCCTCCCGGGCCTCCCGGCCCTGCGGAACGGCCTGCACCGCGCTGGAAGCATCGTCTCGCCGCACCCCACTCTCCGCGCCCTCGCCCCACAGCCGGCCGGCGTTGGCGCTGCCCGCACCGACGCGCACCTCGAAGCGCGCTTTCGGCATGGCGAGCCGGCGCATCTCGGCCTCGACCGCGCGACCGAGCTTCGTCGCGGCCGCCCTCCGAGCCACCCCCAGTTCTTCGGAAGCCCGCCGCAACTCTGCCAGTGCGCCGGCGTGCTCGCCGGCCAACCGGCGGGCCTCGCCGGCCAGGTCCTCCAGTACTTGGAGGCGCACCCGAGCGGCGGTTTGCCACTCCAACACGGCTGCCAGGGTTCCGGGCAGCGCGTTGCGCCCTGGCTCGCGCGACGCAGTTGCGCCCCCGTCGCCGCCCAGGCGAGACGCACCTGCACCAGGACCGTCACCCGAGAGGGGCTTCGCTCCGTACTTCCGCCGCAGCTCGTGCAAAAGGGCGCGGCGCGACATCACCTCGGCCAACCGCTCCGGGTCGTCTTCGAGCGACTCGGCCAGGGCGCGGGCCTCGCCGGCGGCGTCCGAAAGTTCCGCGGCCAGGCCACGAAGCCGTTCGTACAGCCCGGCGAGAGGAACCCGCCCCGACAGGCGGCTCAAGACCTCGCCCAGCCGGTCCACGACCTGGTCCTCCCCGGCCAGAACTTCCTGCACAGCTACTGCGGCTGCCCGGTGCTCCGAGGCGCGAGCGAGCGATTCCTCTTCTGCGGCGAGCTCGTCGTCTTCCGACGCGCTGGTGAGCTTCGCCGCCTCCAGCTCGGTTAGCTGGTACTCGAGCAGCTCGATCTCCCTCTGGCGTGCCTCGGCGCTGCCGCCGGCGCCGGCCAACGCCGCTTCCAACTGGCGCACCCTCTCGCGCGCCGCGTCCCGGCGGGAACGGTCCACGCCGGCGTACAAGTCCAGCGCGTCCCGCTGGGACCCGGCGGAGAGCAACGATTGGTGTGCGTGCTGGCCATGCAGGTCGACCAGGCCCGCACCCAGTTCGGCGAGAGCGCCGGCCGCTGCCATGCGGCCGTCCACATAGGCGCGCGAGCGCCCGTCCCGGGGCACGACCCGGCTCAAAACCAGCTCTTGTTCCCCGCCAGTCCCGTCGGAAAGGACGAAGCGCCCCTCGACGACAGCCTCGGCAGCCCCCGGGCGCACGAGCACGGGGTCGGCCCGCCCCCCGAGCAGAAGCTCGACGGCTTCCACGACGAGCGTCTTGCCGGCGCCCGTCTCGCCGGTCAGCGCTGTCATGCCGGGCCCGAAGACCAATGAGAGGTCCTCGATAACCCCCAACTCTTTGACCCTGAGCTCGCTCAGCACGGTACCCGGACCATTTATTATTGCTTCCTCCAGGGACGTCCCTTCGGTTCGCGCACCGAAGAGCCCCGCCCTTGAGCCGCACGCCTCCTCGAGTACAACCGGGCCAACGCTGCCTGCCGTGGCACTAGCGGTCGCTCAGACGGAACTTGCTTTTCAGGACCCACTCGAAACTATGGTCGCCGAAGCCGACCAGCAAGGCATCGTGGGCTCCCGCCCGGCAGACCAGCCGCTCGCCCACGTCCACCTGCCCGCAAAACTCGCCATCGAGTATCAGGTCGGCAGCGAAGCGTCCGTCCACGCGCAGGCTCACATCGTCCGACGCGTCGAGGACCAGGCTCCGGTCGAACAGCATGTGAGGAGAGACCGGCGTGAGCACGAGGCAGCGCACCTTCGGCGAGACGATCGGGCCCCGGGCGGAGAGGTTGTAACCCGTGGAGCCGGTCGCCGTCGACACGATAATGGCGTCTGCCGTGTACGAAAGGAACTGCCGCCCGTCGACCCACGACCTGACGTGCACGGTGTGGGCGCCGGCGGGACGGGCGAGCACGGCGTCGTTCAGAGCAGTAGCCCGAAGGCGCGGGGTGCGTGACCCCTCGGGCAACACCGCGGCGTCGACCGTCATCCTGCGCTCCAGCACGTAATCGCCGGCAAGGAACCGGTCTATGGCTTCGTGCAGCCCCTCGGGCTCGGCCGACGTCAGGTAACCGAAGCGCCCGAAGTTGACCCCGAGCACCGGGATCGCCCTCCGCGCCACCATCCCGACGGTGCGCAACATCGTGCCGTCGCCGCCCAGGCTGACCAGGAGGTCAAGGCCCCCGACGGCATCAGCTCCGCCCTCGGGCTGGCATGCCGCTTGCGAGCTGAGCTCGGGTAGTAAGACCGCGACGTGACCTCTGCTCTCCAGCCATAAGGCAGTCTCCTTCGCGACCTCGACCGCCCGGGGGCGCTCCCCGTGCGGGACAAGCCCTATCCGTGCCATAACGTCAACGCGGCGCGCCGGCCGAGGCCAGCGCCGAGAGAGCGACCTCCTCGAAGTTCACCATCGCAGCAGCATCGCCTTCCCCAGGGCATACGTGCAAGAAGAATTCAGTGTTGCCGCGGGTCCCTAGCAACGGGGACGCCATGGCCCCCACCACGCCGGCACCGGCGGCCACGAAGGCGTCGGCCACGGACCGCAGGGCGCCGGCCCAGGCGCCGGCGTCGCGCACGACCCCCCGGCCCCTTGACACGAGCGCCTTGCCCGCTTCGAACTGTGGCTTTACCAGCACCACCAAGTCCGCCCCCGGCCGCGCCAAACCCACCAGTGCGCCCGCGACCATGGTCAGGGAAATGAACGACAGGTCGGCCACCACTATGTCGAAGCGCCGGCCGCCCACATCCTCTGGGCTCAGGTAGCGGATGTTCCTACCCTCCATCACCTCGACGCGAGGGTCTGCCCTGAGCCGAGCCAGCAGCTGCCCCCTCCCGACGTCCACCGCCACCACCCGCGAGGCTCCCCACTGCAGCAAGCAATCGGTGAAACCACCGGTGGAAGTGCCGGCGTCGAGGGCCTCTTTCCCCTTCACCTCCACCCCGAAGCCCCGGAGGGCTGCGTCCAGCTTTTCCCCTCCCCGGCTGGCGAAACGGGGGAGGGGCTCGGTAACGACGAGGGGCTCGGAAGAGCTGACCTGGCGGGAGGTCTTCTCGGCCACGGCACCGGCCACCAGCACGCGGCTCGCAGCCACAAGCGCGCCCGCCTCGGAGCGGCTGGAAGCCAGGCCCCTGGTGACGAGCTCTACGTCGAGACGCCTCCGGGCAGCCAGCTCAGGACCGCCCCGGGCTTCGGCGCGGCGCGGCCTTCCGGGCACCACCAGCCGGCCCGGTCGGGCCGGCAGCCTTACCTGCCCGGCCTGCTTTGTTGGCGCCGGAAGCTTTGTTGGCGCCGGCTGCTTTGTTGGTGGTGGCAGCTTTGTTGGCGCCGGCAGCTTTGGTGGTGGTGGCGACCGGCCGAGCTTTTTCGGCTTTTGCCGCTTTGGCCGCTTTGGCCGCTCCAACTGCGCCGGCGGCCTCTGTCGTTTTCGCCGCCCCACCTGCTTTCCGAGCGCCGCCCGCTTTCGCTGCACGTGCCTTCACTGCGCCACTCGCCTTGGCCGCGCCCGCTGCCTTCGTAACGCTGGCCTCTACTACGCCCGCCGCCGGCCCTCCGCCCGCCGGCGTGGTCAGCGTGCCACCTCGTGGCTCCTCGTCGCGTCGCAGGTCGCGCTCCAGACGATCCAGGTCCCTAAAGACCACGGCGACCTCCCGGCGAAGGGCGCCCACGACTTCGGCGGCGGCGCGCCTCCCCTCGTCCACGAGCGCTTCCGCCCTCTGCTTGGCTTCGGTCCTGGCTCGGTCCGAGGGGCGGAGCAGCTGGTCGGCCACCTGCCTCGCCCGGGCGGCCGCCACTCCCATCAGTGCTGCCGCTGCTTGTCCGGCCCTGCGAAGGTCGTCTTCTGTGGCCATGAGAAGAGTGTACGGCCGGCCGGCGCCTCGAAACCGTAATGAAAAGACCCGGGGCTCGAAACGCCTGCCTGGGCCCTGCGCCACGGCTCCCGCCTCCGGCCCTGCCCGGGAGTGCCGCTGGTAGGGTCGGTGGTCGTGGCAACGGACGGGCAACGCTGGGACCTGGTGATCTTCGACAACGACGGCGTCGTCGTGGACAGCGAACCGCTGGCCAGCCTGGCCATGCACGAAACCCTCGCCGGCCTGGGCCACCAGATGACCGTCGACGAGATCGACGACCAGCTGAAAGGGGGCACCCTCGGCCGAACCCGGGGCGTGCTCGAGCAGCGCTTCGGGCCGCTCCCACCCGACTTCGAGGACAACTACACCGCCAAGCTGTACGAACTGATGACAGATCAGCTCCGCCCCGTCCCGGGCATCGAGGCGGTCCTGGACGGGTTGGACGCTGCCGGCGTCCCTTACTGCATCGCCTCTTCAGGCCGGCGCGAGCGCGTCCGGTTTGCGCTGGAGACAGCCAGTGTGTCCCGGCGCTTCGGCGACCGGTACTGGGGTGCGGAGGACGCGCCGAGGGGCAAGCCGGCGCCGGACCTCTTCCTCGCCGCTGCTTCCGGCATGCACGTCGCACCCGAGCGCTGCGTGGTGGTCGAGGACTCAGAGCTCGGTGTCCGGGCGGCGCACGCCGCTCGTATGACGGTGTTCGGCTTCGCGGGGCGCACGCCGGCCGACCGCCTCGCCTCCGCCGACGCCGTCTTCAAGGACATGGCGGACCTGCCGGCGCTGCTGCTTGGCCCAGCCCGCTGACCTCGCCCACGCGCGGGCATCATCGCCCGGCGGCGGGCATCATCGCCCCGGCTGCGGGCATCATCGCCCCGGCTGCGGGCATCATGGCAACGCACGCGCGCCAAAAGCTCACCGATGTGCTGGCGCCAGGCGCACATCATCCGGAAACGTGACCGTTTCCGGCCCAAAAACCTACCGATGTGCGGTTTGGGATTTCAGATCCGTCAGAAAACCTTCCAGGGCGGAGGCCGTCGCAGGCCGCCGCCGGCGAGCCCACGCCACCAACACCGAGGCGCAGCCGGCGAGCTCATGCTGCCCGGGTCCGCTCGCCGGCAAGGGGCGCCAAAGCGGCCGTCGTGCGCGGGCGGAACAGGTAATTGCGGGCGTGCGGGCAAACTCCCTCGGACCGGAGCCAGTTGCCTTGCCAGGTGTACATGCAGTAACCGTGCCGCTCGAACCAGGCGACGACCTGTTCGGGCTGGTGGCCGTAGCGGGCTGTATGGCGCTCCTCGATCTCGACCAACACCGAGGGCCGCCATTTGCCGATCACGCCCTCTCCCCCTTCCAGCACCTGCAGTTCGGCGCCCTCCACGTCGATCTTCACGAAATCGACCCGGGGGACCCCATTTTTCTCGCATAGCGCGTCCAGGGTTTCCACATCGACGGTGACGCCCAAGTGGCCGTCGAACTCGGCGTTGGAACCCACCTCGCAGGGCGCCTGCGCAAGGAAGGACCTGCCCGTCACGAGACCGCTGCGCCGGACGGGCACTTTCATGACGGCCCGCCCCGGCTGGGCGCCGAGCGCCACGCCGTGGTGGCGCACGTTGCCGGCGTCGCGCGCACCGAGCAGCCGGGCGCAGGCCGGGTGTGCGAACCGCAGCGGCTCGACGCTGTGCACCTCACCCTTCGGCCCGGCAAGGTGCGAGAGCGCCAGCGTGTAGAGACCGGCCGCCGAACCGACGTCCACGCAGACGCTCCCCTCCGCGACGACCTCCCGGAGCCCCAGCATCTCGGGCTCCATGTAGGGGGTCCACCGGGCGGCGAACATGATCGCCGCGTTCATGAACCTCGCCCTGGCCGTCCGGTAGCTGATGGCGGTTTCCTTGCTGTCCATGACCCAATACCGTAAATGACAGCCGGCACCGACCGAAATATGGCTAAAGCGGCGTCTCCTCGGGTGTAGGGGCACCCCGGGGCCACCGGCCCCCTGGCAGACTGGTCGCTCGCCACGCGCGCTGGCCAACCTCACCCGGCGGTTGTCACAGCAATGGTGCGGCGTGCCCATTGCCAACCCCTACCTGCTGGCGCGCTCCGTGCTCGGGCCTACCGCCCAGGCCGAAGTGGCCAGGCGGGCCCGCCACTTGGCCCAGGCCAGTTCCCCGAAGGCGCTAGGCGAGCTCCGTGACCTGGTACGGGGCATCCACCCGTCCGTGCTCGCCTACCGCGGCCTCGTGGACGCGTGCGCGCCCTGGCGCTCGATAAGCCCTTGCGGTGGAGGCGCCGGCGGAGGTGACGGCCGCCGTCGACGGACGGCTGCCGGCGCCGGCGCTGCCGGCCTTTCCCACCTAGTTCCAGATGGCGAGCCCGGTGTCGGGGTCGAAGAAGTGCAGGCGGTCGAGCTCGACCTGGAACACCGCTCGGTCGCCGGCCTTCAGCAGCGAGCGGGGTGAAATCCGGGCCACGCCCTCGGTCTTGTTGCCACCCATCTGCAGCACCGGCACACCGCCGAGCTCCTCGGCCCCGGTGGCCGCTTCGGTCGCCTTGGAGTGGACCGCGGACGCCTCGATCAGGAAGTGCACTTGCAGCTCGTTGCCGAGCGCCTCGACCAGCTCCACGTCGGCCAGGAGCGTCGCACCAGGCGGCGGCGCAGCACCAAGAGCAGCGTCGATCAGGCTCTCGGGCCTGATCCCGACCACGACCTTGCGGTCCCGGTACCCTGCCAGCGCCGGCCGAGCCTGGCGGAGAGTGTCGGGCAGCCCGAGGGTCTGCGCGCCGATCTTCACCTCGTCACCCGTCGGCGAGATCATGGCCTCGAAGAGGTTCATGGCCGGGGAACCTATGAACGCAGCTACGAATAGGTTGTCCGGCCGCTCGTAGAGGTCCTGGGGGGTGCCAACCTGCTGGAGCTCGCCCAAGTGAAGGACCGCGACCCGGTCGCCCATCGTCATGGCTTCGACCTGGTCGTGGGTCACGTAGAAGGTGGCCACGCCCACTCGGCGCTGGATGCGGGAGATCTCCGAACGCATCTGGACACGCATCTTGGCATCCAAGTTGGAGAGCGGCTCGTCCATCAAGAACACAGACGGCTCGCGCACGATCGCCCGGCCCATGGCGACCCTCTGGCGCTGGCCACCGGAGAGCTGTGCGGGCTTGCGGTCGAGGTAGTCCCCGAGGCCGAGCAGCTGCGCCGCGTCCTTCACCTTCCGCTTGATCTCGTCCTTGGGGACCTTGCGGAGCTTGAGCGAGAAGCCGATGTTCTCCGCCACCGTCATGTGGGGATAGAGGGCATAGCTCTGGAACACCATGGCCACGTTGCGGTCCTTGGGCGCCAGGTCGTTGACGACCTTGCCGCCCATGAGCAGTGTGCCCGAGCTGATCTCCTCCAACCCGGCCACCATGCGCAAGGCCGTGGTCTTGCCGGATCCCGACGGGCCCACCAGCACCATCAGCTCCCCTTCGGAGACGTCGAGGTCGAGCTCTTTCACGGCCTCGAAGCCGTTCGGGTAGACCTTGCTCACCTTCTCGAGGGTCACCGTTGCCATAGAGTTTCTCCCTTTACTCCTTTTGGTCCCGGTCCGTCTGGCGGACCTGACATTTTTGCGCCAGGTCCACCTGGCTGCCTACGACGTTACATCCTTTCGGGCCCGGAGAGCCAACACCGCCCGGGCCACGTGTCAATGCGGTCTCCTAACATATTCGCGAACGAGCCCTGCCAAGTCGTCCGCCACCAGGTCGGGCGCCGGTTCTACGGGCAGGTCGTCGCGCCGGGTGACCCCCGAGAAGACGAGGCCGAAGCGCGCCCCGAGGCGCTTGGCAAAGAGGCCGTCGGTGTCCGGGCGGTCCCCGGCCATCACTTCGACCTGCCCGTAGCGCCGGCGAACGAGGTTGGCCATCGCCTCGTGAGGCTTGCCGGCGACCTCGGGCTCGCGCCCAGACGCCGTGGCCAGGAACGCGACGAGCGCCCCCGCACCAGGTAACAGCCCGTCCCCGGTCGGGAAGGTGGCGTCCGTGTTGGTAGCCACGAAACGCGCGCCGGCCCGCACTGCACCCGCAGCCGCGGCCAGCTCGTCGTAGTCGAGCTCGACGGTCCGCCCGACCACCACCGCGCTCGGGCTGTCATGCGGGGCGACGACCTCCACCGAGCGCTCGGCCAGCGCCTCGTAAATGCCCTCGTCGCCGACGACTGCCACCCGGCTGCCCGGCGAGATCAGGCTGGCCGCGGCCTCGGCGGAAGTGACCAGGTCCCCCGCCTCGCACCTGATGCCGACCGCCGCCAGCTTGGCCAGGTGTCCGGCGAGGCGCGGGCCCGAATTGTTGGTCAGGAAGACGACCCTATCCCCCGCCCGGCGAAGCTGCTCGACCGCCTCCGCCGCCCCCGGCAGGGCCTCGCCGGCCAGCCAGACGACCCCGTCCAGGTCGACAGCCCAGGTCACGGGCGCGCTCTAGAGCCCCCGCGCCACGTATGTGAACTGGAAGCCGGCCACCGCAACCGCGACCACCAGCACGTACATGGCGGCCACGGACACCCGCTGGTGGGCGGCGAGCGCATGGTAAGCGATGGCGGCCGGGCTGTTTCGCCTCGTCCAGCGATGGAACAGCTCGTAACCGCCCAGGACCAAGATGACGAGCGCGATCGGGCTCGGGTTGTAAAACTCCCATACGAGCAGCCCGGCCAGCCCCACCAACCAAAGGACCGGGTGCAGCGCTGCTGCGGCCCGCCCTCCGTCCAGGGGCAGGACGGGCAGCAGGTTGAACAGGTTGACCAAGAACCCCAAGGCCCCGAGCTGGAGCAGGAAGTCGGACCCGACTGCGTGGCCCCACACGGCGACGGCGGCCGACGCCGCCGTACCGAAGTAGGGGCCGGCGAGCCCCGAGACCGCCTCCTGGTAAGCGTTCCTCGGCATCTGGCGCATATTGACAAACGCCCCCAGGAACGGGATGAAAAGTGGCGCCGACGCCGGCACCCCCTGACGGCGGAGCACGATCACGTGGCCCATCTCGTGCACGAAGATCAACAGGACGAACCCGACGGCGAAGCTCCAGCCGAAAAACAGCGTGTAGGCGACGACCGAGATGCCCATCGACAGCACTAGGCCGATGTACTTGAGCTTCAGCAAAAGGGCGCCGAACTTGGCCAGGAAAGCGCCCGTAGCCGCCAGCGCAGTGACGAAGCGCTGCCAGGCTCGCCGGAGCTTGCCGGCGGGCTTGCCCTCGTTCACCTGCCGGCTGGTCCCCGCCCTCCGAGCACGGCCTTGGCTGAGCCCTGCGCCGGCCCGTCCGCCGCCGGCCCATTTCTCGCCCGCACCGCCTTGGCCCCATCCGGCACCGGCCCCCTCCTCGCCGGCGCTTCCTTGCGGCCACCAGGCCTCGTACCCCTGGGGCGCCCCCTCGTGCTCTTGTGGCGCGCCTCTCAGAAGGGCATGCTGCTCACCCTGGCCAGGGACCGGCCAGTCCAAACCTTGCTCGTCGTCGGGCGCCGGCCCTCGTATACCCCTCAGCTCCACGGCCCACCTGCACCGAAAGGCGCTTTCCTCACGGCTACACCGTACCGGGCACCCGGTCTCTCTGCGATTCAGGCGCCCGCGGGCCGCTCCAGTTGAGGCCCCGGCGGGTGGCTGTTCGCTTGCCGGCGCTGGCTGGCGCTGCTAGCCAGGGGGCATGCCGCGCCTACTCCCGTTCCGGGGCCTGCGACCCAATCCCGCCGTCGCCCCGCTCACCGACGTCGTATGCCCTCCCTACGACGTGATCAGCGAACAACAGCGCGCCGAACTGTTGGCCCGCAGCCCCTACAACGTTGTCCGCGTCGAACTGCCAGCCGGCGACTACGAAGGCGCGGCCGTCCTGCTGGCGAAGTGGAAGGCGAGCGGCGCTCTGCGGAGGGAGGCTGCGCCGGCGCTCTACGGGTACCGCATGACCCACCGAGGCCCGGGGGGCGCACAACGCGAGACCCTCGGTGTGATGGGCGCGCTCGTGCTCGAACCGCCCGGAAAGGGGATCCTTCCCCACGAACAGACCACCCCCAAGGACAAGTCGGACCGCCTCGAGCTCATAAGGGCGACCCGCGCCAACACCTCCCCCATATGGTGCCTGTGCAGCGAGCCGGGCCTCGGCGCCTTGCTCGGAGGTGGCGAGGCTCCGCCGTCGCATGCAGCCGCCGGCGCGGGCGAAAATGGCGTTCGAGCTGCCCGTTCTTGGCCGGCGGCCGAAGCGGCCCAAGAGGCCGCGGGCTCCGCAGCGTCGGCGGACTTAGCCGCCAGCGCCGTGGACGACGACGGCGTGACGCACGAGATCTGGCCCATCTTCGGCCCGGCTGCCTATGAAGCCATCTCGAAGCTGACAAGCGCCGCTCCCCTGCTCGTGGCCGACGGCCACCACCGCTACGAGACCGCCCTCACCTACCTGGCCGAGGTCGCTCAGGCCAGCGCGCTGGCCGACCTGGCCGGCCACCCGCTCGCCTTCGGCGCCGGCTACACCCCCAGTGCAGGCGACGCTCCGGGCGCCGGCGACACGGCCGGCCCGGGCGCCGGCGACACGGCCGGCCCGGGCGCCGTCTTGGCCCTCGTCGTCGAACTGTCCGAGCAGTACCTCCAGGTGATGGCTATCCACCGCAGCGTTTCCGGGTTGCCTGCTGGGACAGACGTGCTCGCCGCTTTTGCCGAGGGCTTCGAGCTTTCCAGAGCGGCTGCCGACGGGCCGGCGCTCCTCGACCAGATGGTGCGCGTCGGGGCCGTCGCGGTGGTCACCGGCCGGGGGTCGTTCCTGGCCAAAGCGAGGCCAGGGCACCCGAGCGCCGCCTTCGAACTCGACTCGAGCCGGGTGGACGCAGCCCTGGCCGGCCTCCCGCCCCACCGGCTTTCCTACGAGCACGACTTGGAGCGCGCCCTTGCCGGCGTGCGCGAGGGCCGTCTGGACGCCGCCATACTTTGCCGCCCGGCAACGGTCGCCCAGATAGCGGCGACCGCCCACGGGGGCGAGCGCATGCCGCCCAAGACCACCTTCTTTTGGCCCAAGCCCCGCACTGGCATGGTCCTTCGCGACTGGTAAACGCAGGTTCAGTCACAACTCAGCCTGCTCTTACCTCGTGAGCGCATAATGCGGTCCATAGCCGCCTCGGCGATAGGAGGAAGCCATGACGACCGAAGAACATGAGGCGACCGTCTACCGGTTCACGCCTCCGCCTCCGTCGCCTTCGCGCGCCGGTGGAGAGCCAGGCGGGAGCTCCGGCCTCGGGCACCCCGCTGGCACGGCAGGCCCCGGCAGGCCCTCGGGCACCGGGGAGCCTCGGAGATCCAGGCGCCGCACCCGGGTGACAAAGACGGCGGCCGGCTTGGCCCTCGTGCTCGGGACAGGTGCCGGCGCCGGCGCGGTCATCATGGCCACCTCCTCGGGTGGCGCCCCTTCTCTCGCATCGACGAGCGCCGCCTCGTCGAGCGGTGCGACGACGACGGGCTACATCATGGGCGGCCCGTTCCAGGGCGACGACCCCGGCGGCGCGGCGGCGTAACCCCTTACCGGGCAGCGCCGTGCACCGAGCCGCCCCTCGCCGGCCTCAGCGGGGGGCGGCTCAGCGGGCGGCGACTCAGCGGGCGGCGAACTCACCGGGCGGCGAGCTGAAACGCTCCCTGTATGGCTCCGATCAAGGTCCTCGTAGCGGTAGGCCCGATCGTGTGCGACGGGTTCTCGGCCAGGACGCTCACCACATAGCTGTGGCCGGAGGTGGTCGTGGCCATGTAGTTGAGGGTGAGGACGCCGGGTTCTGACCCGCCCTTGAACCACACGGACTTCCACAGGCGCGAGTCGAGCGCCAAACCGCCGTTGTTTATCTCGAGCAAAGAAGAAAGAGGAGCGAGCTTCGGCTGATGGGCGAGCGATGCAAGGTGGCCGAACAAGTGGCAGATATCCATGGGAGATGCGAACCATCCGAGCGTGCTCACGTCACGCGGGGAGGTCCACGACGAAGCCGCCTTACGAAGTTGCCCGAGCGGGATTGGGTCAACTGTCCCCCGGAGGAACCCGAGGCGCTTGCTCGCGGGAAGGGCGAGGTAACGCTTGGCGAGGCTGGGCCAGTCGGCCAGCTTCAAGGCGAACATTTCCCTCGTCTTCAAGAAGGGCACGTTGAGCGCCGGGTCGGCCGTCCCCGAGCCCTTGACCGCGGCTTCCACGTTCTTCCGGCCAATCAGGTCGATCAGCATGTCGGCAGCGGTGTTGTCACTTAGGGAGATCATTTTCGAAGCGACCGCCTGAACAGTGAGGCGCGTACCGTTCGGGTAGCCCTGCAACCCCCCGGCCGGGAGGCTCTTGGCGCCAGCCGTGACGGGCACTCGTTGCACCCAGCTGACCTTGCCCTTGGCAATCGCCTCGGCCAAGGCGTCCAGCACGTACAGCTTGAACGCAGAACCAAGGGGCATCGGCGTCGTCGCGTTGATCGAGTGGACCGGCTGGCACGAACTGCCGTTCACCGACGCCACGAGCAACCCCACCTTAGGGGCGACCGAATGCACCTTTTGGTCTACCGCGGCCCAGGTGGTCGCCGTCGGGGTATAAGGCTGGAACAGCAGCGCCCGCACCAAACCGTGCGCATCGACCAGGAGGTCGAGCGTGAGCTCCGTGCCCGTCTTGGTCTGGAGCAGGGCCGAAAGCCCCACCTTTTGGCTAGTGCCGATGGACAGGAGCGTGACGGGCCCCCATTTCCCCAACTCGACGTTCAGCTGGGCGGGCGGCACCTGGGAAAGGAACTGGACATCGAAATGAGACCTCACCTGGGACAGCGGTACGGGGAGATGCGCCATGGCTTGGACGAGCCACTTGGCCTGAGCGCCCGCCGGCGTCTTCGGGAAGCTGGCCGCGCTGGTGCGAGCCGCCTCCACTTGACGGGCCGGGGCCGACGCCGAGGCTGCAGGTGCCGGGAGGCCCACGCTCGGGAAAGACCCCACGCTCGGGAGAGACAACGTGGAAACCGCTGCCAGCACCGCTCCGGCGCGGCGCACCCGCCGCCCGCGCCTTGACCACAGTTTGTTTGGGATCGCCATGGCCGCCATCATGGCACAGCCTCGACGGGGAGGGGCCCCCAAGTCTTGGGGAGCCCTGCCCGCGTTTTGGGCCGCCGGCCGGTCGCCCGCTGGGCGCGTAGCCAAGTACGCCGGCGCAGCCGCCACACGCCGGTCGCCTCCTGGCAGCCAAGGCGGCCAGGGCGCTAGTCTCATCGCCCATGACCAAGGACATACGAGGAGACCTGAAAGCTCAGACGATCATGGTCCGCGGCCATGGCGACCAGGAGATCGAGGCCTATTTCGCGGAGCCACTAGGCGAGGGACGGTACGGCGGAGTCGTGGTCATCCACCACATGCCCGGGTACGACCGGAGCACCAAGGAGATCGCGCGGCGCTTTGCCGCTATGGGCTACCTGGCGGTCATGCCCAACCTCTACCACCGCGAGGCACCAGGAGCTTCACCCGACGATGCCGCGGCCGCGGCCCGAGCGCAGGGAGGCGTGCCCGACGAACGTCTTGTCGGCGATGTCGCCGGGGCCATTGCCTACTTGAAAGCCCACCAAAAGTCCAACGGCAAGGTTGGCACTATCGGGTATTGCTCGGGTGGCCGCCAGAGCTTTCTCTCGGCGGTCTCGCTCCCGCTCGACGCCGCCGTGGCCTGCTACCCGGGCGGCGTCGTAAACGCGCCGCCGGCGGGTGCGCCGGTCAGCTTCACCCCGCTCATCGGCCGGTCCAAGGACCTTTCGTGCCCTCTCCTCGGGCTGTTCGGCGAAGAGGACAAGTTCCCCGGGCCAGACGAGGTCGCCACCCTCGACAAGGAACTGTCCTCCCTCGGCAAGGAACACGAGTTCCACTCCTACCCCGGTGCCGGCCACGCCTTTTTCGACGTGGACCGTCCCTCGTACCGGGTGGAGGCGGCCCTCGACGGATGGAAGCGCATCGAAGCCTTCTTCGGGCGCCACCTCGCGTCATAAGGGCGTCATAAGGGCGTCATAAGGGCGTCATAAGGGCGTCACAAGGGCGTCATAAGGGAGGAAAGAAAACGCGATGTGCACCTACTACACCGACCACGTGGCCCTGGAAGGAAGCGGCAAGGGGCCGCAGGGCTGGTTCTCCCTCGGAGAGGCCTCGGTTTACTACGACCACCCGGTTCACGCGCCCGCAGAGCACACCGTCAACATCGACTTCCTCAACCGCTCGCTCGGCCCGTCGGCCCGGGTGGCTGTTGAGCTCGACCCCGCTTCGGCCCGCGAACTGGCTCGAGCCCTGTTGGCGGCGGCTGACTCCGCCGGCGCCCTTCCCGCTTAGCCCCACTCGCCTTAGCCCGCACTCTGCCGACGCCGGCGGAGTGCGCCCCTGGGGAGCCACTGGCCCTCGGGGCCACCCAGCTCACTTGCCCGCCAGCTCAGTTGTCTGCCAGCACTCCCTCGCTCCAAGCCTCGAACAGCCGGGCGTAGTGGCCGCCGGCCTCTATCAGTTCCTGGTGGCTCCCTACCTCGGCTAGCTCTCCGTCGCGCACGACGGCGACGCGGTCGGCGCGTTCGGCCGCGTTGAGGCGGTGGGCCACCACGATGAGGGTGCGCCCCGCCGCCAGCCGCTCCAGCGCGGCCTCTGCCTGGCGCTCGGTGCCAGGGTCGATGCTGGAAGTGGCCTCGTCCATGATGAGGACGGCCGGCTCGGTAAGGGCTGCCCGGGCCAAGCTCACGAGCTGGCGCTCCCCCGCGGAAAGGTGCGAGCCGCGCTCGCCTACGTCGGTGTCCTCCCCCTGAGGCAAGCTGGCCACCCACTCCTCCAGGCCGAGCTTGCGGATGGCGGCCCGGGCCTCCTCGGGGGTCGCGCCGGGCCGGCCGAGGGCGACGTTGTCCAGCACGGTGCCCCGGAAGAGAAAGCCCTCTTGCGGCAACACCACGATCCGCTCCCGGACGTGGGAGAGGAGGGCCTTGCGCAGGTCAACCCCGCCGAAGCGGACCGCGCCCGAGAGCGGGTCGTAAAGCCGCCCCGCCAACTTGGCGATCGTCGACTTGCCACCGCCCGTGGGCCCGACAAGAGCGAGCCGCTCCCCCGCCTCGACCCGCAGGTGCACGCGCTCGAGCACCAAGCGCTCGTCCAAGCCCTCGTCGTCCTCCGACGAACCGCCACCGTAGGCGAAGGCCACCGAGTCCAGTTCGAGCGGCCCTCGCTCGGGAAGCGGTGAGGGCTGCACCGGGTCTACCATGGCGGGGTCCACCGAGAGCAGCCTGTAAACGGTGGCCAGCGCCGCCCCCGAGGACTGCAACAGGTCGAACAGCTGCGAGAGCCCGGCGATCGCGTTGAAGAGGTTGGCCAAGTACAGAACGAACGCCGCCACCGTGCCCACCGACGTGAGGTGCGCATTGACCATAAGGGCGCCGGCGATGAGCACCACCGCCATGCTCATCACGCCGGACCACTCGATCTTCGGGAAAAACCGGGAGGACAGCCGCACCGTCTTCAGCTCGCCGTCGAGCTGGGCGCCGTTCACCTCTTTGAACCGCTCGATCGTGGCCTCTTCCTGGCGGAACGCCTGCACCACCCTCACTCCGGCCAGGCTCTCGTCGAGGGTCTCGAGCGCGTCCCCGATCAGCTCGCGCACATCCCCGTAGGCCTTGATCGCACGCTTGCGGTAGCGCGCTGCCGCCATTACGGCCGGCACGAGCGAGACCACCACCACGAGCCACAGCAGCGGCGACATCACGAAGAGCACCACCATCACCGCCGTGAAAAGCCCGATGCTCGTGACGAAGCTCGAAAGCCCGCTCTGGACCAGGCTCTCCAGCACGTCGATGTCGGCGGTCATCCGTGAAAGCAGCTGGCCCGAGCTCTCGGACTCGAAGAACCCGAGCGGCTGCACGAGGAGGTGGCTGAAGACGCGCTTGCGCAGGTCGTTCAGGTACTGCTCGCCGGTGCCCGACACCATGAGCGTCTGCACCCGCGTGAGCACGAAGTACGAGGCGGCCAGCGCCACGTAGAGCGCGCCGGCGATGTCCACCACCCGCATCGAGTGGTGGTGCACGAGCCCGTGGTTGATGGCGTACCCGACCAGTGCCGGGCCGGCCAGCGACGAAGCCAGTGTCGCCAGCAGTACGAGCACGGCCAGGAAAATCCGCCGGCGGTAGGGCCGGAGCGACGCCAGGACCATCCGGAGGAACCCCGGGGGCGCCTCCACCCGGCTCCGCGTAGGACGCCTGCGCCCCGCGCTCATGCGTGGACCCTCAGGCCGGCGCTGTCGCCGCTCTCTTCATCGCCCAGGTGGTCGAGCCCGAGCACCTGGCGGTAACGGGCGGAGCTCGCCATCAACGACTGGTGGGTGCCCTCGGCCACCACGCGGCCCCCTTCCACCAGCACCACCCGGTCCGCCACCGCGATCGTCGACGGCCGGTGGGAAATGATGAGCGTCGTCTTACCCGTCCGCGCCTCTGCCAGGGCACGGACGACCTGCAGCTCCCTGGGCGCGTCCACGGAGGACGTGGCGTCGTCGAGCACGAGGACACGTGGGTCGGCCAGGAGCGCGCGTGCCAGGGCGACCCGCTGGCGCTGCCCGCCCGAGAGGGCGAGGCCTCGCTCCCCGACGGGTGTCTCGTAGCGGAGCGGCAGCTCGTCGATGAACTCGTCGGCCTGCGCCAGGTGCGCTGCCCGGTCCATCTCCGCATCGGTCGCCGACGGCCGCCCCACCCGCAGGTTGGCCCCGATGGTGTCGTCGAAAAGGAAGCTGTCCTCGAACACGACGGCCACCGCTGACCGCAACGTCGCCAGCGAAAGCTGGCGGACGTCCACACCGTCCACTCGGACCCAACCTGCGTCGGGGTCGTAGAGGCGCGCCAGCAGCGACAGCACGGTGGTCTTGCCCGAACCGGTGGGCCCGACCATCGCCACCACCTCTCCCCCCTCGATCGACAAGTCGAAGCCGTCCAGCACCAGCCTGGCCTCGGGCCCCGGGTACGCGAACTTGACCCCGGAGAACTCGATCGCCCCAGGCCCGGGAGGCAGAGCCACCGGGGACTCAGGCTCTGGTACGGCGCTCTTGCGCCCGATTATCGAGCCGAGCCGGTAACCCGAGACGACCGCCCGCTGGAGCATCACTATGTAGGCCCCGATCGACTGCAGCGGGCCCGTCAAGCTGGCGAGGTAGGCGTTGAAGGCGACCAGCATGCCCACGCTCAGGCGCTGGTGCAGCACCAAGTAGCCCCCGACCCAGTTGACCGCTGCGAGCTCGATCATGGGCACGGTGTTCAAGACGGGCATGAACCTCGCCCTCGTCCGCACCACCCGCATCGCCTCGCGCCAGACCCCGTCGGCGCTCGCGCCGAGACGCTGGCCCATCTCCGGCTCTGCCCCGAACCCTTTCACCGCCCTGACGCCAGAGATCGTCTCCTCCACGACGCCGGCGAGGCCGCCTCTTTGGCGCTGGAGGTCCGCGATCGCATCCCGCACCCGCTTGGAGAACCGGTTGGAAGTCACCGCCACGAGCGGGAGCGCCACGAGGGCCACCGCAGCGAGGAGTGGGCTGGTCACGAACATGATCACCGCGACGGCGATCGCGAGCGCGGCGTTGCCCACCCAGAAGGGCGCTGACGCCACCACTGCTTGGATCTGGAACAGGTCGCTCGTCACCCTCGACAGCAGCTGCCCCCGGTTGACATTCGAGTGGTAGGCGATGTCCAAGGACAACAGGCGGTCGTGGAACGCCCTCCGCATCTCGGACTCGACCTGGCGCGATGCGACACCGTTCCACCAGCGCCGTCCCCCGGAAGCGACGGCCTGGAGCGTCCCGAGGAAGGCCATCGCCACGACGTAGAGGGCAAAGTGCCCCCAATGGTGCCCGAGGAGGCCTTCGTTGACGGCGTCGCCGAGCAGCAACGGCACCGATGCGACGGAGCCCGCCGCTACCAGGGCACAACCGACCGAGATCCAAAGCACTGGCCAGTGGCCAGCCATGGAGCGCCGCATGAAGGCCCAGCCCTCAACGGCACGGCGCCTGCTGTCGGTCACCCCCGACGACGCGAGCGACTTCTCACTCGCACCCGTGCGCCCTACTGCCACCTGCTTGTCTAATCCTCCCCACGCACCACTCGAGTCGGTGTCCATCCAGGGTACGCCATCTGGGAACTTTGATCAAACGATTTACCAAACGCTCCTTGGTAAGCCCTCCCTACCTGGTACGACGACGGGCAACGTTGGCCCCGGGCAACCGCAGTCCCGCAGTGCGCAAGAGGGCGTTCTCCCGACCCAACCGGGCCACCTTCCTCGAGCAGCCCGACCCACAGGCCATGGGTTCAGGAGATGCTTAGGTTGTCCTCAGCCCCCGTTCACCGCTTGGTGACAGACTCGGGGATTGTGAAAGTGAGGTCTCGCCGGTTGCACCACTGACTTCGACGGCTAGGTTTATTTTCCTCCTCAAGTGCCTCGGGCCGATGCCGAAAGAAGTGCGGAGAGATCAAGCTTTCGCTGTCCCTGGCTGAGCGCGACGGGTACCCCCTCCCCGACCAGCGCTCGCCAGGGATGGAGCGTCTGCCTGCGGGCACAAGCTGGCCTGCAGGCAGACGGTTTCCTTTTTTCAGGCGGTTTCCTTTTCAGGTCCAGGCGGTTTCCTTTTCAGGCGGGCCGTCCTCTCGAGTCCTCCGAGACAGCCTCGGCGAAGCCCGGGAGCTACCGGAGGCAGCCCTGTCCGCGCACTACGGTCTCTCGCCGGCGCCGTCCCCGGGCACCCCGGTGCCTTTCGCGGCCCCGTCTTTCCGGGCTGGCCGAGGCGTCCGGGCCGAGCCCCACTCCTCCTCGTCCCTGCTCCCGAGGTCGGGTACGCCGCGCGGCCCCGACGACGAATAGTACGAGGGCACGAGCAGCCCTGTGCACTGCTGGGCTGGGAGCGGCTTGGACAGGTAGTAGCCCTGCGCGGAGTGGCAGCCGAGGGCGGCGAGGCGTTCCAGGGTCCGCTTGTCCTCGACGCCTTCGGCGGTGGCCACCTTGTCGAGCCCCTGGGCGAGCTGGATGATCGAACGTACGACCGCCTCGTCATCCTCGGCCTGGCACATGTCGGAAACGAAGCTCCTGTCTATTTTCACCTCGTCAAAGGGCAGGTCCCGAAGCCTGGAGAGCGACGAGTAGCCGGTGCCGAAGTCGTCGATCGAAAGCCGCACGCCCAGCCCGGACAGGTCGCTCAGGACCTCGTGGCCGGCGTCGGAAGTCACAGAGGATTCGGTCAGTTCGAGGCGGAGGGCACCCGGCGCGAGCTGCCAGCGGGACAGGAGGCCTTGGACCCGTTCGACCAGGTCCGGTGCGGCCAGGCTACGGGCCGAGAGGTTGACGGCGACCGCGAGGCCGGGGACGACCTCGCGCCACTGCTTCAGCTGAGAGAGCGCCGCGTCGAGGGCCCACCACGTCAGCGAGTCGATCAGGCCACTGCGTTCGGCGACCGGTATGAACTCGTCCGGCCCGATCGGCCCGTACTGGTCGTGCGACCAGCGAGCGAGCGCCTCGAAGCTGATGACCTCGCCGCTCGCGACCTCGATCACAGGCTGGTAATGAAGTTGGAGCTCACCGGCCTCGAGCGCTTTGCGTAGCTCGGTCGCCAGGCTGAGGCGCCGGAGCGAAGAGGAGTCCGAAGCGGCCTCGTACATGCTGGCGCCGCCCCCGTAGCTCTTGGCCCGGTACATGGCCACGTCCGCCTTGCGCAGCAGCCGGCCGGCATTGGTATGGCGGGCCGTCTCGATCACCACACCGACGCTCGCCCCCACCGCCAAGTCGAAGTTGTCGATCGTCATCGCACGGCTGGCCACGGCCACCATCTCCTCGGCCTTGGCCAGGCACTCCTCGTCGCTCGGAGCGTCTTCCAGCACGATGACGAACTCGTCGCCACCGAGGCGGGCCACAAGCGCCTTCGGCCCGCTGAAGCCCTCCAGCCGCCGGCCCACCTCGACCAGCATGGCGTCGCCCACCCGGAAGCCGAGCGTCTCGTTGACCTGCTTGAAGCCGTCGAGGTCGAGCAGGAGCAGCCCCACCCTGGCTCCTTCTGCGGCCTCACGGATGGCCCTTTCGAGCCTCTGGGAAAAGTTGGCCCGGTTGGGAAGGCCGGTCAGTCCGTCGTGGTACGCCTCGTACATGCGCGCAGACGACTCGCGACGGAGCCTATCCATGATCCCCGTGCGCTTCAGCACCATCTCGGCGTTGGCGGCCACGGTCTCCAGGAGCTTCACGTCCTCGTCACCGAAGCCCTCGTGGGCGTACGGGCGGTCGCCTACCAGCAGGTACCCCGGGATCGCCCCCGTGGGAGACAAAGGCACCGCCACCGCGTCGCGCATGCCATCAGCAGCTAGGGCCCGGCGTAACACGGGGTCCTCGTTGCTGCGCCGCACCACGAGCGCCCCCCTCTCGGTGACGAGGGGCGCCAACCCGCCGGCGATGGGGCCCTCCTCGTAGGTCGCCGGCCCGTCACCCGAAAGCGTCCAGCGCAGGGCCATGCCGTCCAACGGGCGGCGCAGCGGGGCCATGAGCGAGGCCTTGCTGGCGGTCAGCAGCTTGCGGGCCTCCTCCAAGATCGCCGGCACCAACTCGGCCTCGCCGCCATCCGAGGAGGCCATAGCCCCGATGTGCCTGAACACCTCCTTCACCGTCCTGTCCTGGTGCTGCGCCCGAGCCACCAACCGCCGGCCGATCGTGAAGGCCGCCAACGTGCCGGCGAGCAGGACGGTGGCCAGTGCGGAGGACCAGACGAGGGTGATCCCGATGATGGCGCCGGCGGAGTTGACGACAACGTCGATGCCGAGTTGGACCACTGTCTCCTTCAGCGGCACCCGGCTGTGGAAGCCCCTGAGCCACACCCAATAGCCGAGGGCCAAGGCCACGTCGACGGTCGCCAAGACCAGGAGCGCGATAGCAACGGCCAACCAACCCCGCTCGCTCACCAGCTTGGCCCGGCCGAGGACATCGTGGCACACGATGATCGCCAGGCTCAGCGCCAGCACGGCCTTGGTCGAGGTCATGGCCTTCTTCGGCATCGGGCGCGGGTGCTGGAGATTGGCAACGAAGTTGCCGCTGAAAACGGCCAGCAGGGCACCGAGGGGCGAGAGGAAGGCGACCCCGATCATGCAGGCCACGCCGTCAGGCACCAGATGAAGGCTGAAAGTCCTGGTTCTGATCGGGAAGCCCTGGTAGACGGCGAACCACTCGGCCAGCGCCACGAGGGGCCAGAGCCACAGGCGCTCGCCACCCGCCGCCTTGAGCGCTGCCAGCTTCCAGACGTACAAGCCGGCCGTGGCAGCCACCACCGCGGGGACAGGGGCCCAGGAGCGCCACAGCTCCGAGCGCCTGCCACGGTCCTTTGTCTCTGCAACCTTCGTTTCGGTCTTCACTCGCCGCCCCGGCTCCCGGACACTCTCCTTTACAGGTTTCGGGCCATCTGCACTCTCCCTGAAGTTCCCTCCGTTGTGACGCATTGCGCAAAACCCGAACTTGACGCCAAACCAGAAAACCTGGCAATATCGGAAGCGATGAAACTGCGGCAGCTAGTGCGGAACGGGGCAGAGGAGCGATCCACGGCTTGCCACTTGCTGCTCGCGGCGAGGGGAGGTGCACCCATGCGTACCGTTACCTGCGACTGAACTCACCAAATCGACGTTTGAGCTGTGAGCCGAGGTTGGTGCCTCGGCTCTGACCGCGTTCGCCAATCTTTCCACCGCGAGCCCCCTTACCGTCGGGTCCCCCGCCCCTCCAAGGTGCGCGGGCCAGTGCTGTGGGTCTTGTCTCGCCCCCGCCACCTGGACAAACTTCTGGCACTCCGTCTGTGCCGCCCTCTTGCCCGCTCAACTCCGGCCGCCGACTTGCTACCCGCCGGCGCAGCGCTCCGGCCGCCGGCTTGCCTTCCCGGCGCCGCGTTCCCGCCGCCCGCTTGCCTTCCCGGCGCCACATCTCCGGCCCAGGACGGACCTCCCCCTCCAGCCATCCTTCGGCACTCCACCGTGCCTGCCGCTGTGCCTGCCGCCGGCGTCGTGCTGCACCCTTGCCCTGCCCCCGAGCAAGGAGTCCCGTATGCCCAAAAAGCTACAAATTGTGCCGGAAGGGCTCGAACGCGTGTACGATGAGAACCAATGGCGCCAGCGGTGGCAGACCTCGTGGAGATGGTGGACGGCCTCGTCATCTCGCCCGAGCCGGGCGACCTCGAAGCTGCCCTCGGAGCGATCGACCGCCTGCAGGCCAAAGTCTCTTACGCCCTCGAGGCCTTCGACCTGAAGGAGGGCTGGAAGGAGGACGGCTCGCTCTCCCTCACCGCCTGGCTCGCCCACCATGGCCGGCGCACCCGCCGGGAGGCCCACCGCGAGGCGCTGGCTGCCAAACGACTGGCGGCCCTGCCCGCGACCCGCTTCGCCTGGGAGGAGGGCAGGCTCTCGTCTGGGCAGGTGGACGCGGTCATGGCCAACCTCTCCGAGCACCACCTCGGGCTCTACGCCGAGCAGGAAGAAGGGCTCGTGGAGGCCCTGGACGAGCTCTCGGCGACCGAGACGGCAGCTGCCGTGCGCCACTGGAGGCTCCGGGCAGAGGCCCTCGACGACAACCCACCTCCTCCTGAGCGCCCAAGCGAGCTCCACCTGTCGAGGACCCTGGAGGGCCGGCGGGAGATTTCGGGCCACCTGCGCCCCGAGGACGCCGCCATCGTGGAGGCTGCCCTTGCGGAGGCTGCCCAACAGCCGGCACCTGGCGAGGGAGGCAAGCGCTCCTCCGAGCTGCGGGCCGACGCCCTCATTGACATTTGCAGGTGGTTCCTCGCCAACCGGGAGCGCCACCCCGCCGGCTCGCGGGTCCGGCCCTACCTAAACGTCGTGGTGGACCTCGAGGACCTCGACGGCGGTGGCCCTGGGCAGATGGCCGACGGGACCTGGGTCCCTCCCGACGTAGTCTCCTGGCTCTCCTGCGACTGCGAGCTCCACCGGATCGTCTTGGCGGGGCGCTCGGCCGTGCTCGACTACGGGAGGGCCACCCGCACCATCCCCTCGTCGCTTTGGTCCGCCCTCGTCGTGCGTGACTCCCACTGCCGCCACCCGGGCTGTGACCGCCCGCCGGCCTGGTGCGAGGGCCATCACGTCGTGCACTTCTCCAAGGGCGGGCCGACCAGCCTTTCCAATGTCGTGCTGGCCTGCGCCCGCCACCACCATTTGTGGCACCAACCCGGCTGGTCGCTTACGCTCAGCGCGGACGGCACCCTCACGATCGTGACGCCATGGAGTACGACGCTGGTCAGCAGGCCCCCACCGCGCTGGGCGCCCACGTGAAACGCGCTCACCACTCGCCCGGCCGGTCTCCGCCAAGGGCAGTGCCTCCGCTGTGAAGCTGAGCCGCTCGGCCGCGTTCCGGAAAGCCGCGCTCACCACTCCCCCGGCCGGCCGCCGGCGAAGCTCTCCACGGCCGTGTAGCTCCGCCATACCTCCCAGCTTTCCCGCTGCGGCTCCTGCAACGGGTGGATGCGCTGGCGGAGGACCAGCTTCAGCCGCCGGTAGACATCGTCGACCTTGGCCGGCCGACCCTCGCGGCCGAGCGCATGCATCCAGAGACGGAACAGTTCTTCCCGGGTCGGCTCCAAGCTCAGCCCCTTGTCCACCGCCCAGTACACGGTTGGGAAGTCGCCGGCCTCCAAGGCGAGCTCCCCTAGGTCCTGGGCCACGTCGACGGCCTTGGCCGCAAGCGTCATGTCGAGGTGCTCGCTCGCCACCCACTCGAAGAACTGGCTGGCCAACGCGCCCCCGAACGGCTCTCCTCGGACCAGTTCCAGGGCGGCTCGAAGGTGAACGGCGGCTTCCTCGCCGTGCCGGCTGCGGGCCATGGACACGTGCTCATCGAAGCGCGCCCAGTCCGAGCCGACCTCGCTCGAGAGGCGGTACCCCTGTGGCCCGAGTACCAGGCGCTCTTTCCCATTCGTCCCATAGCCGAGGACAGCTCGTGCCCGTGACACTGCGTTCATGACCGTTTTGCGCTGCGGGCCTCCGTAGTTCTCCTTCGTCGCGTCAAGGGGCCACAACGCGCTCGCCAACTCTTCTGCCGGCACCGGGCGCGGGTGCGCCGCCAGGTACGCCAGCACGCCGAGCGCCGCCATGATCCTCGAACTGCCGACGGCCTCCATGTCACCTCCCACCACGTCCACCGGGCCGAGAAGGCGGATCTCCACCTCGTGGCGCTCGAGCCGGGCCGCGGCGCCAACAGAGGCCCCATTGCCGTTCGTCGCTCCCGTAGTGATATCTACGAGCCTCTCCTCGCTTGGGCCACCCACTGCCTCACTCAGCAACGCAACCTCCTCAGCGTCAAAAGCACTCACCAGTTCGACTCGTAATTCCTCGGTTGCCGCCGCCTCTCCGCCTCCACCGTCAAGTTCCTGCGCCACGTTCGGCTCGCCGTCGCCGTCCAAGGGCTCTAGCGACCCCGTGTCGCCACGGAGGGCCCCGTCAGTGGACGGGGCCCTTTCGGCGAGCTGAGTTACCTCGCCGGCCGGGCCATAGAGCACAGCCCTCGAGCTGCCTTCCAGTGAGAGCCTCCAGGTGGCCCCGTCCACGGGGCCTGCCACCACCAGGGCTACGCCGCTTTGCTCGGGCACCGCCGCTTCGCCCAAGCACCGAAGGGCATCCGCGGGGGTACCAGCAAATGCAATGGCGACATTGGGCAGCGCCTCGCATGCGACGGCCCGGACCGTGGATAGAGAAGCTGCTCCAGCCAGTTCCTGGCGCGCCGTGGCCATGCCGTCGAGCTTCTCGGCGAGGTCCATGGCCGCCGCCGGCTCGACATGCTGCACGCGGCCCGGAAGCCCGGCCAAAAGGGGGTGCTCCCCGACTGCGTACAACCCACCCAGCATCTCGTCAGCCCAGGGCTGGGTGGCGAGCTGGAGCGCGATGGCGGCCAGCGTGCCCCGCACCCGACCGGGAGGTCCTTCAACCGACAGCACTCCGGCGTGCTCCAGATTGAGCAGCACGGTGCTACCGTCCGCCTCGCCCACGGCGACCAGTGCCGGCCACGCCGGCCAGCGCTCGCTGGCCAGAGCCTCGAGGTCCTCGAGGCCGATGTCAGGGTCGAGGACGTGCACTGTTGCTTCGGGGTTGGGTGAGAACCAGCCAAAACGCCCCGCCGGCGCCGGCGATAGCACGACCTCGAAGCCACCGGCGCCTACGCGCACCATGACGAGCGAAGGGACGCCCGCGGTGTTTCGCGAGATCTGCTGCGCCGGCGGCACCGCCTCGCCTCGCGAGCCGTCGCCTGCCTTCCACCACCGCTCGAAAGCGATGTCCTCAGCGCCGCCGGGCACGGGCACGGGGACCCCGGGCACTTCGGGCGCGGGGATCGCCGAGTCGTCCGGGCCAGGACGACGGTCAGCCCGGTCCTCGGTGCCAGCTTCTCCTCTCGAGGCCGCCCCAGCCTCTCTCGACGCCGCCCCAGCCTGGCCATCTGCAGCGAGGTCGGCGTCCTCCGGCGGCAAAAGGCCAAATGTCCCTCCCGTAACGGCATCGCAGGCAGCCTGCTCCACCAGCGCCCCCAGGTACCGGAGGCCCAGGTCCACCCAACGCATCGCCTCTTCGGAAGCCACCGCCCGGGCACGCCGCTCCGCCGCCTGCACTGGGGGACGGTTGGGGCCGTATACACGTCCCCTCGGCCTGGCGTGAGCCCGCTCGCGGCGCGCCCTCTCGACCCGCCACACGACCCCGGCGGCTGCGACAGCACCAAGGCCGGCCAACACCACCGACTCGGCGTCTCGGTGGCTTACCTGCTCCGTCGGGTGCCCGCCGGCACCCTTCGGTGGTGAGTGTTCCTCGGCGACCGCGCCTTTCTCTTTGCCTGTGCCGTGCGGGGCCACAACCGCAAATCCGGGTCCCGGGTGTTCCGCGCGGCTCGTTTCGGGCGGCGCGGCCGAGCGTTCGCCGGCGTGGCCGTCTGGCCCTTTCCGCGATGCAGCGCTCTGACTTGGCGGCCTCACGCCCCGGACCGCGCTGTGCGCCGCAGAACCAGCCGGCGCTGCATGGTGCGCCGGCGCTGCCTGGTGGCCCGACGCTGCGGCGTGCGCGGGCGTTGTGCCATTTGCCGGCACTCCCCTCGTTGACGACGACCTTTGCGCTTCCCGCCGGCCCGTCGCGGCCGCGTCCCCGTTGGCCTGCGGTCTTTCGCCCGGCGTCACCCCGACGCCCTGTGCTTCCGCGCCCGCCGCGGTCCCGTTGCCCGGTGGTTCTCCCCCGGCCTCCGTTCCATTGGCATGCGCTGCCCCCCTGGGCCCTTTTTCGTGCGCTTCGGGCTTTCCAGCCGCCGGCCCAGACCGGCCGACATTTATACGCGCCTCCGAGCCGCTGACCGTCTCCCCTCTGCCCGTTGCTGCGCAGGTCTCGCCATGGGTGCCCTTATCCCCGCTCTCCGCCCGGGCGGGAGGTTTGCTGGCCACCTTGGTGCTTGCGCGGGCGTCGTTGTCAGCACCCTGCGTTGCAGGGTTGGCAACACTTTCACCGTTGGGTACCCCAAGCCCTTCCCCACGCATGCCACCGTGGTACGCCGCGGTGGTTTCGCCCACTACGATCGTGCCGACAGCGCTTTGGGGCATTACCAGGACCCATCCGGGGTATATCCAGTGGTCGTCCACCAGGGCCAGGCCGTCTGGTTGAGGGCGCCCATAATTGAGCGCCTCGATCTCGGTGTCCAAGCGCCAGTCCCCGAGGTAACGCTGCGCTATTACGGACAAACAGTCCCCGGGCTGCACGACGACAACCTTCGTACCTTTGGGAAGGCCGGCAAAGCCGTTCTCTACGCTTGGGACGACCCCGTGCGTCGGCGCGAAGGCCGCCTTCGGCGGCGGCACGTGCTGGAGGTCGCCTGGGTGCGGGAAATGCCGGCCAACCGCCGTTGTGCTGACCCTCGCCATCGGGGCACCGACCAGATCGTCGCTTGTGCGGCTCACCGGGTCGCTAGCGACCGGGTGCCGATGCCCCCCGGCGAGGGTTTTCGCCTTAGTGAAGACGATTCCCGGCGCCCTTGCGAGGCTCGTTGCCGTCACGCGCGCTGGCTGAGAGGGCGCACTCGTTGCAGCGACCGACCCCTGTGGCCCGGTGGACCGCACAAACGCAGTTGCCCTCGGAGCAGGTGACGCGAACGCACCGCCGACCGATGTGCCGATGGCCGACGCCGCCAGCGACGCCACCGCAACCGCGTCCACCACTCGCCGCACCCACGGGATCGTCACTCGCCTCGATCGCCTGAGCAACCACTTGTGGCCGCTGAGGGCAGCTACCGCGTACAACAAGGTACTGAGCACGAGCCAACCCGAGATCGCGAGGCCCAGCAGCCGCACCAGCGCGCTCAGGGCTCTTGCGGGGCTCGTGGTGTCCAGCCACTGGCTGAAGTGCGCGAAATCTACCGACCCGAGCACCGGCCGGGACTCCCAGAAAAAGACCACCAGCGCGACCTCGCAGGCGAGAACTGCGCCAACATCGACATAGCTCCGCAGACGTGACCGTCGCATTTATCCCGTCTCCTCCCCTGTGCCGCCGGCCCGCTTTCTATCCTGCGAGGGGCGGCACATGCGAACGTGGCGGCGGCCGTTCGGCATTTTGACTGGCGCCCCACACGCGTGAAACCCGAAGGTTTCGTAATAACCGACCAGCTTCTCCGAGCCCGCGTCCAGCACGAGCGACCAGCCGTCGGCGTCGGCCTCTCGACAAACGGCCAGCATTAGTTCCCGACCGGCCCCGCGCTTGGTGCTCGCCAGCGAGTACACATGCTTGTGCCGGCCGCGAGGTGTCTTGTGCGCCAGACGCGCCTGCGCCGGCAGCGCCCTTGCACCAGCCACGCCGAGCGGCAACAACACGCCGGCTACTACTATCAGCAAGGCCACTGCCGCGTCTGGTGAGACAGCGCCCGCAAGAACGGTAGCCAGCATGAGAGCTACCACGCCGCCTATGACTCGCAACCATCTCAACCCGAGCAGGCACACGGCCTGGCCGCTCTCGTGCACCCGGCGTTCGTAAGCGAGTAGCGCCACCGCCGTGCCGGCGCGCAGGGCGGCGCGCCTTGCCCGGCTGAAGTGCTCGACCCTGTCGAACGCTTCCACCACGACGCCAGACAATTGCACGAGCGAGGGCGGGCGGGCGTCCTCGAGGAGCAACCCGCTGTTACCAGGGCCCATAAACACCGGCCGCCTGGCCACGCTACCCCTCCCCGGTCGGCACAAGCACCGAACGCACCTGTTGCACCGTGTACGTAGCCTGGAACGGCTGCGAATAGTAAGTACCCAGCGGTTCGGTGCCGCTCCCGCCGGGGCCGGCATAGCTGAACGAGCCTGTGTACTCGACCGAAACCGATACCTCGTACGAGCCGGCCTGTGTGTATGTGTGGGTCACCGAAGGGGACGTCGGGCTGCCGGCGCTCGTGGACGTAGCTGTCGTCCCATCGCCAAACCGCCAAACATAGGCAATCGGTATCGCATCCGTGGTGATCGTGTACCCAGCGATGGACCTGCTCACATGCACCGCTTGCCCTACTCCCTGCGCCCAGAAGAACGTTGGCAGTTGTGTCAGACCGACCCGCACCGGGTTGAACTCGATGACGGCCGCCGGCAGCGGGGCCTCGCCCTGGACCTCCGTCGCGCTCGGTGGCGGCGGGGGCGGTGGCGGCGCCGGCGTGGGCGTATTGTTCTTTGGGCTCGGGCACATGGGCTCGGGAGCACCGACCGCTCGGCCCTGCGCGTCGTACTCCTGCCAGTACTGCGCCGCGCTCCCACCAGGGCACGTGTCGTACCCAGGCCCAGCCACCTGCTCCCAGTAGTAACCCTGCGAATTCGTGTGCTTACCGGCCGGCGCAGGCTGAGGCTGAGGCTGAATAGGATTACCCCCTTTGCAATCCGCCCTCACCTGCACCGCAGGACCAATGCTGCCGAACCCCATACACGCTGAAGGGCCTGCATTTCCTCCGCCGTTAATGCTCCCAAAGGCACGGGCTGAAGTCATTAGAATCCAGCAAGACAAGACAAGACAGAACACCGCGATACGGCTCATCGTTTGTTCACAATCTCCTGCTCCCACCGCTGCAGACTTTCGTGTAGCAGAATGGCATAGTAACCAGAAATCACGAATTGGCCATTCGCGACCCTTTGCGCTAGTGTAACTCGCCAAGCTTTCGGCCCCGTACCTTTTGCTGTGTGTCCCACTACTCTGTCGGAAGCGTCGAGGTATGGCTCCGTGACTTGTCTTACTACGACGTCCACAGCTCCGCTCGTGTACGCACGTCTGTGACCGACTGACAACACATTCCCGTGTTTTCCATGAAGTAGGATCGGTTTTTCTGTGACAACCAAGAAGTCGATCTGGGTTGGCGTTGGAGGCAGATGCCAACCACGCTTCTTCATTTGTGCCATTAAGTACTTTTGCGCAGCGAAGATATCCGATGACGGTGCAGCGTAATTTATCACTAAGTTGGGATTAGGGTGGCTGCCAACCCAATCTGAATACCTGGTCAGGGTAAGAAACGCCGTCTTCATGTTCGGGCTGTAGGCGCCGGCGAGGCTCGGCGGGTACGGCTTAGCCGCCGGCCAGGTCGCCGGCTTGCCCCCACCCATGACCGTCGTGGTCGTGGTCGCGTTTGCCGGCGGCTTGGTTGAACGGTGCGTCGTGCCGGCCAGTGCGCCTTGGCCGCCCGTAACGAGTAACAGGGACACCATAAGTAGCGCTATCAGAGATCGTCTCATCTCGCCTCCTCGTCTCGCTTGTTCATGGGCAGCCGTTCCCGGACACCGAACCGATCGGTTGGCTCGTGGCCTCTGCCGCGACCACGAGGGGCCGGTCGCCCTCTACCAACTTCAACAGCGTCAGGTGCACGTCCTTGCGCAGCACGACTGTTATCTCATTGCCAGCCGGCGCCACCTGGACGTCCACCGACGCCAAGTCGCCGAGCCCGGCCTGGGAAGCCAGGTTGGCCTGCGCCAGGGGCACGGCAACCGCGGGGTTCAGCAAGATGCAACCCGACCGACGGTATACCGCTATATTTATGCCCGACGCGCCGGCAGTCGCCGCATCCTCCGCCGCCGACTGCAGTTGGCGCTGGACCGCGATGCCGTGCCACAGGTCGATGGAGAGACCTCCCAGGGGCAGCAGTAAGACGGCCAGCAGAAGGCACCAGACGACCATGGCGTCGCCCCTGTCCCGGTCATCGCCCCTGTCACGAGCGTCGCCCCTATCTGTGGCCTGGGCCCCCTCCCTCGCGTCCCTCTCGATCTGCGTGCTCGCCGAGCCTCCCTCCCCCACCGCATCTCTGTCGTTGGCCAGTCCTGTTTCGCCAACTGCCGGCATACGTGGCGAAGACGCAGGTCGCGATCGGCCGGCCTCCAAGCCCCGACCTATCCTCGCCGGGCACCCAGGCACGACGCCCTGCCACAAAGTTCCCACTCCCCCATGGGCACGCGATCGCCGGCTCACGATGTCGACTCCTCATAGGTGTCCACGTGTTCCGTGGAGCTAGCCGTGTAGTGCAGGCGTCCGATCGAGCCGAGCCCGGGCACCTCGCCGGCGGGGATCACTACCGTCACCGACGCCGTAACCGAACCCCCGGGCGCGAGGTCACCGGAGTATGTGACCCTGACGTCGCTCGGCGCCAGGCCGTCGTTGTATGCCAGTTCGTCTATGGCGTTGTCGGCCGCCGCACGCCCGCTCGCCCAATTCGGAGCCGTGGCCAGTACCCTTGCCGCCGCGCGAGCGGCGTCCTCTGCGTCGACCGCTCGCTGCTCCCACGCCGGCAGCGTCAGCACCAAGATCATCACTGGGAAGACAACCAAAGTCAGCCCGAGCATGAGCGTGAGAGGTGTGGCAGCGCCCTGCTCGTTACCGGGAACGGTCAGCCGGCTACTTCGTACTCGCCGCCCCTTGGAGGTCCCTAGGCAGCTTGCTCGTGCCTGTCCGTGGAGCGCGCGCCACCCACCGGTCCCCTCCTGGTCCGAGCGACCGGCGCTCGCCGCCGACGAGCCCGGTCTTTCCCCTTCTCCTCGTACCGAACCTCGAGGGAGGGGCCTCATCTCCGCGTTTCCGGGCGCGAAAACCCCAACTCGGTGCACTCGACAGCACCCCGACGACGCCTCTTGCACCCGGGAGCAGACAATGCACCCAGAACGCGCCCTCCACCTCCTTCTTGGTGCAGCGGGCGCTCCACCGCGCCCAAACCACAGCCCCAAGCGGCCCGTGGCACCGACCAGGGGCTCGGCGCGGCAGTTCCCGGCTCGTTCCCGCCCGGTCATTGCGCCGGCGCTCCCTGCACGACCGAGAGCCCGCTGACCGATACCTGCAAATGAGGCACCGCCGGCAGGAGGCTGGGTAGGTCGCCGCTCGCGGTCGCAAGCATCAGACCGCCAGCAAGGACCTGGCAGGTTATGGTCACGTCCGCCCCGAAGGAGCCGTGCAGCAGGCCTCTCTGCACCTGTTCTGCCTCCGCCTGGCACGCCTGCAGAGAGCCGCCGGCGGCTGCGCCGGCCTGTGCCGCCTCGTCTACTGCGGTACGGAGCGCCCCTTTTGCGTACTCGTCGAGGACGAAGTTGGCGCAGCCGGCGAAGATGGCCAGCAAAATCGCAATGCCAGCAGCACCGACCACCACCGTCGACCCACGCTCGCAACTGGCGAACCGCCCCGGCCGAGGGACACCTCGCGAAGCAGGGCGGGCGCCCAAGCGGTCCGCCACGCGCCGCCGCAGCCGCCGGCGCTGGCGCCGGTGGTTGGGCCGAGCGCGAAGCGGACCGGGCGCGGGCAAAAGGCAACCGAGAGGATGGCGGCTGGCACGCCGAGAGCCGAGAGAGAGCGCACCCGGCGCCGCGACTGGCGCCGGCGCCGGCGCCGGCGCCACATTGCGACTAGCTCCGACCGGCCCTGGGGGCGGCGCAACACCAAGTCCTGGGGCCGGGGCAGCGCCGAGCTTTGGGACCGGGGCAGCGCCGAGCGTTGGGACCCCGGCACCTCCGGCGCCTCGGACCGCGCCGGCACGAGGCCCTGCCTCGCGCGCTCGACCGCCAGGGGACCGATCAGCCCTGCCGGCCGTCACTAACCGGCACCTCCGCCTGAGCTCAACCCGAGCTGAGTCGTCACCCAATTGAACACCGTCTTGTCCAAACCACTGATCAAGCCACCGATGGCAATGATGGCGACGATGCCGATCACGACCAGGCCGAGGTTGTCGGTTATCTGGCTGCCCCTTTGGTCGGCCGCCCTGGTCCGCCAAACTCCGTAGGCCGCCGACAACCACGCCCGCAGCTTCCCGGGAAAATGGGCAAAGTTCGGCCGCAGCTCACCGCTCCGCCGACTCGACACCGCCCCGGTCCCCACCAACCACCGGCCCGAACGCCGCGCCAACCCAGCCAGGCCCCACACAATCCTTGCTGCCAGCGCAACGAGCCATTGGGCCGAATGCCCCAGCCGCCCTGTGAGTGATGCGACGAGGTCGGCCCCGAGGTCTCCGGCGGGAGCAACGGCCGAGGGGGCGTCAATCGGGCGCACATCGCCGAGACCGCCGGCGGGGCCAACTGCCGAGGGGGCGTCAATCGGGCGCACATCGCCGAGACCGCCGGCTGGGTCAACGGCCGAGGGGGCGTCAGCGGGGGGCATGTAGGCGGGACCGCCGGCTGGGTCAACGGCCGAGGGGGCGTCAGCGGGGGGCATGTAGGCGGGACCGCCGGCGAGGCCCAGGGTCGAGGCGCCGGCCAAGCTGGCCGCGGTGGTGTAGGGGGCCTCTGCGAGGCCCTGCTTCGTCTGGGTGAGCATTCTTAGTCTCCTTTTCTCATGAGCGAGCGTCAGTTTCCGAACAGCAGCTGGGGAAGTGGGGCAAGCAAGAACGCAAACAGGACCGGGGCCATAAAGACCAGCTGGGGGACCACGAGCGACATCGTCCGGCGGGCGGCGCTCCGCTCGACCTCTTCGCGCCGCTGCACACGGAGTTCGCTGGCTTGGTCGAGGAGAGCCCGGGCGAGATCCAAACCGCCGGCGGTGGCGGCAGCCAAGAACCGGTAGAAACGGGAGGCCGCCGGCTCGGCGGCCTCGGCTGCGATCAACTCGAACGCCCCCGTCTCGCCGTAGCCGGCGTTGATCAGGTGCACGGCGCGGCCCAGGTCGTCAACGACAGGCCCGCTCCCCCGAGCCACCAGGTCGGAGACAGCGACGACGAGGCTCTTGTGGCTCTCTATCTTCAGGGCGAGGACCGCCGCTACGGTAGGCAGGTCGCTGCGCACCGCCTCGTTGCGCCGCCTGGCGAGCACCTTTAATCTCTCGGGTAGCCGGCGGCTCCCGGCGTACAGGCCGGCCAGGAAAAACAGCACCACCAACGAAGCCCGGCCCGTGAGCGCGCCGAGCGCCCCCAGCGCCAGCGGCGTCAGGGCCAACCACCGCAGGTACTGCCGGCGGTACTCCTCGACGCTGATACTGAGCCCCGCCTGACGCAAGGCGAGTTCCAGGTTGCCCCCCGGCGCGTTTCGCAGGGGACGGCTCGCCACCGCGACCAACGCGCCTGCCAGCGGCCCGAGCACGCGCCGAAGAACTTCACCGACCATCACAGGATTGTCGGGACCGCCGGGCGCACCGCCCAACTGCGACCGGGCCGTCTCCAAATAGAAAGCCATACGCGGCCCCGGTGGCCGCCGAGTGTGTGCGACCCGCACGCCGGCCCAAGCAACAGCGGTCCCCGCCGACGCGCCCGCCAGCGCAGCATCGAGCCCCACCGGTCCCACCTAGGGCTGCCTCCCCTCGGCGAACACACGCCTCGTCGTGGCGATCGGCCGCACCAGCCGGCGAGATACGGCGAGGCCGGCGAGCGACACCACCGCGCCGGCGAACACCACGACCAACCCTGCCGGCTGGGAAAAATAGTGCCGGTAGGCGCTGTTGGTCGTGCACAAGACGAACAGCACCACATAGGGGAGCGCGAAACAGCCCCAAGTGGCCGCCCGCGACTGCGTCTGCAAGGTCCGGACTTTCTCAGCCAGCTGAAGGTCGGCCGTGATCTGGGAGCCAAGGTCCGACAGCACCCGGAGCACGGTCCCCGTGCCTTCCTCTATCGCCCCGGCAAAGGCGAGGAGAACCGGGTCGGAGATCGGGTCGGCCAGTTCCGCCCGTACGGCCTCGAGAGCGGCCCGGTCGCCGACACGCCCCGCCAGCCGGGCGTAGCGCGCCATCGGCGGCCGGAGCGGCTCGGGGCCCGAACGGGACAGCTCCTCGAGCGCCTCGTGGAGCGTCGCCAGCCCCGCGCCCAGCACTCCGACGAGGTAGCGGAGAGCGTCGGGCCACGCGGCGCTCCGGGCTACCGCCAGTTTCCGCCTCTCAGACGACCAGTAGGCATAGGGGACAGCGCCGGCGGCCCCCGCCGGCAGAGCTGCCACCACCGCGGTCCGGGATATGGCGAAAAGCACAATAAACACGGCGAGAGCAACACCGGCCGAGACGGCGACGAACTGCCGAGCGGTCACCCCCGCCCCGGCCTGCGACAGCCACACCTGGAACGGCACTCTGCGACCCGCTCGCCGGCGCCCCAACACCGCACCCCGCCTCCGCTCCGCGCCACGACGACCCGGCAGGACACCTTCGCCGGACACCAACCGCGCCAGCGCCCAGGCACAGCACCCGGCGCAAATGGCGGCTAGTACGCTCACCAGACGACCTCGGCACCCTTCAGCACGTCGGCCAGCTCCAAGCCGTAGCGGGCCAACAAGCGGTTGCAGCGGCGCTCGAGCCTTTCTCCCACTGCCCCACTGCGCAGCTCCATGGGCTCGCCGATATCGCTCCGGCTGAAAATAGGCGTCACCGCGACGCCTCCCGTCGCCGTGCTGAGCTGGGGCGGAACGACCGCTATCTCTGTAATCTGGCGCCTCGCGAGCTCTCCCGAGTCGTCGATGTCGCAATAGACCACCACGTCGAACATGGCCGCAAAGCGCGCCTCGATCTCCGCGAAAGGGGTGGCGGGCACGGCTTTCGTAGCGCAGACGGCGAGAGCTTCGAACGCGCCGGCCGTGTCCTCGGCGTGAACGGCCGCCACAATGCCCACCCCGAGCGTCCCGGCCATGAGCAGTTCCCAGGCCTCGGGGCCTTTTAGCTCGCCCAGCACGATCAGCTCAGGTGAAGCCACCCGCGCCGAGCGCACGAGATCTGCCAGCGACTCGACCTTCGAGGCTTGCCAGTACTCGCCGTTCAAGAGAGGGGCGTTCAGTTCTCGCTGCTCCTCGGCGCAGATCGTACGCCGGTTGGGAGGCGCTGCCCGCAACAACGCCTCGAGAAGCGTGGTCTTCCCCGCGCCAGGTGCCCCTGCCACCAGCATGCGCACCCGCCGGATGCGCATCAAGACCTCCAGGAACGTGGCCGCTTCGGGTACCAAGGAGCCAAATGACACGAGGTCGCGCAGGGTGGTATTGCGCTTTTGTGGCACCCTCAAGCTAAACGACACCGTCCCGTCGATCCTCGGCGGCACCGATACCGACAGGCGTGCCTGGCGCCCACCTGGGAGGATGACCCGCACGCCGTCGACCTTTGGGTGCGAAGCGTCGAAGTTTTCTCCGACCGCGGCCACCAAGCGCTGCAAGACTGCGAGCACCGCCCCGGCTTGCGCCGGCGCTTCGCTGTAGCGGGTCGCCCCTCCCACCAACCGCGCCGTTATCTCGCCGTCGAAACCGTAAATCTCCTCCACCAGAGGGTCCTCCACCAGCTGGTCCAACTGGGCGCCAATACCCACGAGCTCCGTCATAAGGCGCTCGACTACGTCGGCCGGGTCGACAAAAGGCGCCAGGCCGGCCAGCGCGCCACGCATAAGCTGTCTCTGAAAACGCTCGGTCTCGGATTCGACGAGCCGCCTCGCCGCCCCGGGGTCGGCGCCGACGTCGATATCCCTCGCCGCCAGCAGCCCGAGGACGCGGCCCCGCAATTGCTCGAACGCCGTCGCCATCAGGTCCTCCCCGACCCGTTGGAAGCCGCGGCCAGCGCGACGTTGTCACCTCGCTGGCGAGGGCCAGTTGGACCGCCCAGGGTCTCGCCGGGGCCACCCCCGACCGGCGCAACGGCCGAGACCGACTTGGCCGTGAGCTCCCGGACGGCGTCGAAAAACGCGCCCCTCCGGACGAGCTCGCCGTTCCAGCGGGCACGCCCCACGGCCGGGTCCTCTGGCAGGAAGGCAAAGCCAGCAAAGCGATGGCGGCCCGTATTGGACTCGACAACCGAGCGCAGGTGCTCCCGCTCGTACCGGCTGGACCTGGCCCGGCCAAAGGCCGCAAACGCCGGCGCCCCCACGCCCGCGGCCAATGCGGCCGCCTTCCACTGCACGAGCCTGCCCGCCCCCTCGGGGTCGGCGGCCGCCAGGACGACAATCGAAGCCGCCAAGCGCAGGACGGCGAGCGCCGAGCTAGGGCGCTGGCGCGCCCCGCCCAGCCCCACCAGCCACGACGTCTCGACCAGCACGTAGTTGTAACGCAAGGTCGCCTCCCCGAGAAACCTTTCCAGTTCGAAGGGGTTTATCGGTTGCGCGATGGTGGGAGCGGCGCAGACCACATCGAAGTGCCCTACCGGCCCCGGAGCGCCCGGCCTTGGTGGGGAAAGGGCCTCGGGCAGGGCAGGAAGGCCCTGCGCGGCGCGCGACAAGGCCCAAGGCAAGCCGCCCTCGGGCGAACGTGACAGGCGCGAAAGCATTACCGGCGCCACCTCTTCGGCCTCGACGAGCAGCACGCGGCCCCGCCTCGACAACTGCTCCGCCGCAGCCACAAGAGCTTCCGAAAGCCCGGCCCCCCCGCTCACCTTCGTCCAGGCGCCAACCACGCCCGGGCCCCTCCGGCCGTTCCCGTCTCCCTCGGGCACGAATGCCCCCTCCTCGGACCGGTACAGCGCCCTCAATTTCGGTCTCGATTCCACGGCCTCGCGCACCGCGGCCAATAGCTCGGCCGGCGAAAGCGAAGCGGGCAGCACCTGGTCCGGCCCGAGGCCGCTCACGTACTGGTGCCCGGCGCCTCGCGCCTGGTCGAACACCCCTACCACGTGCACGCCGTAGCTCTCCGCCCGAGATATGTCCGCGACGGAGAAAGTACGCATGATGTCGTCGAGCACGAGCACATCGAGCCCACCGAGAGCTTTCTCCAGGCCGGGGCGGTCCATCACGACCTCGATGCTCACGTCCTGGCTATGGTCCCGGACGTAACTGCGCAGGGCGGCGCTCCAAGGCGCCGTGGTCGCCGCCAGGCCTACCCTCACCGGGTGGAGCCCTTCCGGAGCGCACCGCGGGGCGCCGGCTCGTACGCGACGTGCGCGGCCCGCTGTTCACCACTCGAACGCACGAGTTCGATCCCGCCGGCCCCGCCCGCTCCAGCACCTCCGCCCGCCAGAGCAGCCGCTATCCGCAAGGCCGCTTGCTTGCCGACGGCCACGACCACGTAATAGTTCGTGGACGAGCCGAGGAGGGCGCCGTTGCCCAACGAGGGCGCCACGGCCACAATTCGAAGGCCCTGCGCCACATAGTGCGCGCCACCCGCTCCATTGCCCGCGATCACGTCCACCCGGTCACCGGGCGCGAGCCTCCCGCCCACCGCTTGGTCGATAGGGACGGCAATGCTCATCTCCCCGAGCACTGGGCCTTTGGCCGGCATTGATATTTCGCTCGAAGTCACCGGTTCGCCCGCCGGTATCGGCACGGTTGCGACCCAGCCCTCGCCCAGTTGGGGTGGCGTCACCAAGCCCCGCAACAGCGACCGGTCCACCGAATGCACTCTGACAAGGCGTGTGTCGCCGGCGTCTACGGGTGCTCCCGCCGGCAATTCCGACCTCGTCACCACGATTTCTGTCATGGCCGAACGCCCCTGGAGCGCCTCGTACGCGAACCCGGCTGCGAGCACCCCGAGGGCAACCGGGACTGCCACCCCTGCCGTCACGCGCCGCGGCCGGCGCTGGCGGCGCAAGCCTGCCGGCGCGAAACCAGCGCCTGGAGGCTCGTCGCCCCCCTCCGAGGCCCGGGCGGGGCGAAGCTCAGCGCGCACCAGTCACCGCCACAGCTAGGCCCGAGAGCGCCAACAACGGCCCGAGCGCTACAGGTCTTCGCCCCCTCACCAACCCCGGGCGGGCCCCCTCCCGCAGTCGTCCCCAGGCGCCGGCCGTCATGACCGAGCACGCCAGCGCCACCACCGTGCCCGCCGGCGAGGCCGCACCGGCGCCCAACGCCACGAGGCACGCCATCCTCGCATCCCCAAAACCGAGGCTTCCCGGCGCCAATACCGCCCAGGTGGCGAACACCGCCCAGGAAGCGAGCGCGCACGCCCCGCCCCGCACGAGCGGGCCCCAGTCCCCTGTCAAAGAGCAGACCAGAGCGGCCAAAACGGCGGTCGTCCCAGTGGCCGCGCGCACCAAAAGCGTCGGCACGACTCGCTCGGCGAGATCTACCAACCCGAGCAATGCGACCATCACCGCCCAGGGGACCACCCACCCCCACTCCGCCAGCCGCGTTGGCCCCGAAGACCCGTGAAGCCCGCCGGCCAGGACGAGCGGCGCCGTCACCACCGCGGCCGCCGTCGCCCCGGCAACCGCCCACACCACCCGCCGGCGGGCCCAAGTTGACACCGGCAATACCAGGCCGTTTTTCGTCCCCGCCCGGGCCAAAGCCACGGCCCCGGCCAACAAACGGCTGCCCGGGGCCCACCAGCTGACGATGGCCGCGACGCCACTAACGCCAGCGGCGAGAATGATTAGCACGCCTCACCCACCCCTGCCACTACCTCCACCCTCTTACCGGCCCGCGTGCACCGCCAGTTTCAACAACTTTCTCGCGGCTCCTGCCATGGCGGACTGTTCGCAATTACAGCACCCCGAAGGCGGCGCATCAAGAGGCAAACATTCGCTCGCAAACCACAACCTGGCAATTTTCAGCGCTGTAACTTAGCGACCGAATTCAGTGACTTGTAACGGTACGGAAGGTGTGCCTCCCGAAATCAATGCCGATTGAGCAGCGATTCGTACAATTCGAGGTAGCGACGCGCGAGCGCGTCGAGGGAGAGCTCGGCCGCCCGGAGGCGGGCGGAAGCCCGCATTGCCTTCACTTCTGGCCCGCCGGCGAGCGCTTCGCCTAGCGCGGACGCCAAGGCGCCAGGGTCGCCCGGCGGCACCAACAGAGCGTCCCGTCCCGGGCGGGCGACGCTGCGGTACCCGGGGATGTCGCTCGCGACCACGGCTGCGCCGGCCGCCATGCCCTCGAGGAGCACGATCCCGAAGCTCTCGCCGTGGAGCGAGGGGGCCACGAGGACATCGGCGCCCTTCAGGCGGCGCAGCTTCTCCTCTTCGCTCACGGTCCCCAGCCACACGAAACGACGGTCGCCGAGTGTCTTTTCGCGTATCGCGGCGGTTTGCGGGCCCTCGCCGGCCACCCACACCTGAGCCTTCAGGCCGCCGCGCACCACGGCTTCGACGAGCACACCGAGACCCTTCCTCGGCTCGTGCCGGCCAACGAAGAGCACGGTCGGCCCCTCCGTCGGCCATGGTTCGGCAGCGCGTACCGCCGCCACGTCGACACCGTTCCAAACCAGTTCGTACCTGCCCCCTAGAGCTTGGCGCGCCGTGTCGACGGCGAGGTCCGAAACGGCGCAACGCAGTGCCAGACGCGATACGGCCCAGCGGGCCGGGCGCCGCACGGCTCGGTACCACGAGATGGTGCCGGCACGGTGGAACGTCCCGACGAGCGGCCCGTCGCTGAAGACGAGGGCGGTCAGCGCCGGCCCCGGCACCAGGGGCTCGTGGATGTGCACGGTGTCGAAACGTTCGTCGCGAAGGGACCTGATCGTGCGGAGGGCCGCCGCAGGATCGGGCGCTATCGGGGCTACGGAACCGTTACCCGCAGCGGGCACCGAGGCCCCGAGCGGCGTTACCCAGGCGGCGGGGGGCGGCCCGTCGCAGGGGGCCAGGACCCGAGCCTCGACGCCGAGCGCCCGCATTGCCCGCGCGATCCCCATCACCTGCCCCTGCACTCCCCCCGGGATGCTCAAGCTGTAGGGGCAGACCATGCCCACACGAAGGTCCACCGCGTCTCAATGGCTTCCGGGTGACACCTCGGCGCGCTTGGCCTCCTGCGCCTGTACCTCTCGGGCCTGCCGCCTGCGGGCGCCGGCCGACCCGGCCCAGGTCCTGAAGTTCCGGAGCGGCGGGTCGTCGGGCCAGTTGGGCTGCACGAGGTGCCACTGGGTAGGTGCGTGGCGCACCAGATCCTCGAGCTGCCGGGCGAGCTCCTGGGTGCCGAGGCGCACCCGCTCACGGAACTTTCCCGGCAGGGATCCGAGCTCGAGCGGCGGGCGGAAGACCAGGGTGTGCGACTCGGCCTCGCGGCCGTAGTAGATCGCGGCCGGGACGAGAGGCGCGCCCGAGCGCAGGGCCAGGGTGACGGGGCCGGCGGGCAGCATCAGCTTGGCGCCGAACAGGTCGACCTCGACCCCGCTCGTCTGGCCCACCAACCGGTCGCAAAGCAAGCAGAGCGCCTCGCCCGAAGCCAGGGCGCTCAGCATCGCCGCCCCGGCACCCTGTCCCACCGGCACGACCTTCATCCCGAGGCGGGAACGGAACTGCACGAACCACTCGAAGACCTCTGGAGGTTCCAGCGGCTCGACGGCCGCTGTAACAGGTACCCCGCCCCGCACCAGGTATATCGCCCCCCATTCCCAACCCCCGAGATGAGGCGCCGCAATGATCGCCCCGCGGCCGGCGGCGAGGGCGGCGTCTAGGTGCTCCCGGCCGACCGTGATGATGCCCGCCTCCACCTCGGCGTCCGAAAGCGTGGGCAAGCGCAGGCTCTCGGCCCAGTAGCGGCCGTAGTTGGCGAACACCTGGCCCACCATCCTGCGTACCTCCCGCTCCTGGAGCGGCCGTCCCATGGCGCGACCCATGTGGGACGCAACCAGCGCCCGCCGGCCGTCGTAATCGGGTAGAGCAGCTATGGCCCGGCCCACGGCGCGCCCGAGCGAGCAGGCCAGGTCCCCTGACAACGCCGCTGCGACAGCGGCCGCAGCCTGGTACACGGCGAGCTGCTTGCTCAGCACGGACGGGCCTCGTTAGACATTGGCCTGAACGCTACGCGACTCCAGCCGCCCCCGGCAGCACCGGCACTTCCAGGTGCCACTGAGCTGGGCCCTGCTAATCCTGGCGGCGGCGGGCGGCACGGCGCTCGTGCCAACGCCCCCCGCCCCTGGCTGGCCGCCGCGTGCCGGCGAAGAACCGCGTGCCGGCGGCCGAGCCGGTACCCCGCTGGGGCCGGGCCCGCCAGGCGGCGTCCTTGCCCGCCAGCTCCTCCCGCCAGGCCCTCCACCGAAGGGCGACGGTGCCCCGCTGCAACGGCACGCGCGCCAGTGGTGCCGGCGGGGGCGGCTTCCCCGCCTGGCGCCAGACGACCACGAAGCGCTGCGCCGCTGTAATGCAGGAGAGGGCGAAGACGGCGCCCAGAAGCCATAGCATCTCGGCCGAGAACGCTAGGGAGGCACAGATCACGACGACCCGCTCGCCCCGCTCCATCAGGCCGGCCTTGGCGTCGATGCCGAGGGCGTCAGCCTTGGCACGGATGTACGACACGAGCTGTGACACCCCGAGCACGGCCAAGGGCACGAGGGCAGCGTGGCCACCGAAGCGGTCTTGGGCGTACCAGGCGATCCCGGCGAGCACGACCGTGTCGTTGACCCGGTCGCCCACCGAGTCGAAGAACGCTCCCCGCCGGCTCGTCCGCCCGGCGGCCTTCGCGAGGCTGCCATCGAAGAGGTCCGGAAGAGCCGAGGCGATGTACACGAGCAGGCCGATCAGCAGATGACCAGTTGCTATGGCCCAGGCGGCCGGTACGGCGAGCAATATACCGGTAGCAGTCAGGTGGTCGGGGGACAACCCCGTGCGCCGCAAGACCCGGCCGGCGGGTGCCACGGCCCGGTCCACGGCCGTCCGGAAGCGTGCGTCGAACAACTACTGCTCCTATGAGGGCCTTGTTCCTCGCTCGAAAGCGTACCGTGTTTGCCGCCCAGCCCGGCTGCTAAGCCAACACGGCCCCCCCTACCAGCCCAGCAGTGCCCCCCTCCCCCCGGGGCTGGGCCCGCAACCCTGCCCGCCCCCAACCCCTCCATGGCCCCTGCCAGCCGGCGCGACCACCAGAGGCAGGGAGTAGCCTGGGGTCGGCCGCACCCGGACGGCCGGAAGGGGACAACCTAGGAGGTGCTCGCATGAAGGCCTACTCACCAGCCCAGGTCCGAAACGTTGCCCTGGTGGGCCACGGAGGCTCCGGCAAGACCACGCTCGCCGAGGCCATGCTGCTCTGCTCGGGAGCGGTCAGCCGGGCTGGGAAGACCGACGACGGGACAGCCGTCCTCGACTTCGAACCGGAAGAGCACTCTCACCACATGTCGACCTCTCTTGGCCTGGCCGCGCTCGAGTGGCGTGGTTACAAGATCAACGTCTTGGACTGCCCGGGCTACGCCGACTTCGTCCCCGAGGCGCTCGCCGGTCTCGCGGTCGCCGACATCGCCATCGTCGTCGTGAGCGCGGTCGACGGTGTGGAGGTCCAGACCGAGGTCTTGTGGAGGGCCGCTGCCGAGCTCGGCATCCCCCGCCTGGTCTTCTTGAACAAGCTCGACCGAGAGCGCTCCGACTTTTCCTCCGCCCTACAACAGGTGCAGAAGGCCTTCGGCGCCGGCATCGCCCCCCTCGAGCTACCCATAGGCCAGGAGCACAGCTTCTCCGGCGTGGTCGACCTGCTCACCGACACCGCTTTTACCTACGCTCCCGGTAAGCACACTGCCACCGCCGGCCCGATCCCGGCCGAGATCGCCGAGCGCGAGCACGCCGAGCACGACGCGATGGTGGAGGGCATCGTCGTCGCCGACGACGACCTGACCGCCCGCTACCTCGAGGGCGAGGAGATATCGACCGACGAGCTCGCCAAGACGCTCGCCAAAGGCGTGGTCGCGAGCCAGGTCTTCCCGGTCGTGTGCGGCTCGGGTGCCAGCTTGATCGGGGTGGACCGCCTCCTCGACGCCATCTGCGACGTGGGCCCCTCGCCTCTCGAGCGCCCGCCGGCCCGGGCCCACGCCCCCGGCAGCGACGAGGTCGTGGAGGTGCCGTGCGACCCGGCTGGTTCCCCGCTCGCCCAGGTGTTCAAGACCGTCGCCGACCCGTACGTGGGGAAAATCTCCCTCTTCAGGGTCACCTCTGGTACGGTCCGGCCCGACGCCGTGCTCTACAACCCGCGGGGCAAGGCAGAAGAGCGCCTCCACGCCCTCTTCACCCTGCGTGGCAAGGAACAGCTCCCTCTCACCGAGATAGCCGCCGGCGACATCGGGGCCGTGGCGAAGCTGGCGTCCACCAACACCACCGACACCCTCACGCCGCGCAACATGCCCGTGGAGATCGACCAGGCCGGCGCCGGCTGGCTCGGCGAGCTGTCGGCCCCCGTCCTCTCGGTCGCCATCAGGCCCAAGAGCAAGGCCGACGAGGACAAGTTGATGACCGCGCTGCACCGCCTCCAGGAAGAGGACCCCTCCCTCAGTGTCCGCCGCGACGACGAGACCCACCAGACCGTGCTCTCGGGGACGGGCGAGACGCACCTGGCCATCTCCATGGAGCGTCTGGCTCGGAAGTTCGGCGTCGCCGTGGAGACGGAGGACCTGGTCACGCCCTACCGCGAGACGGTCACTTCCACCGCCGAGGCCGAGGGCAAGTACAAGAAACAGACCGGTGGCCACGGCCAGTTCGGCGTGGCCTCGCTGCGCATCGAGCCGATGGAGCGGGGGGGCGGCTTCGAGTTCGTGGACAACATCGTGGGCGGCGTCATACCCCGCCAGTACATCCCGGCAGTCCAAAAAGGTGCCGAGGAAGCCCTGGGAGACGGAGGTGCCTTCGGCTGGCCCGTCGTGGACGTGAGGGTCACCTGCTTCGACGGCAAGAGCCACCCTGTCGACTCCTCGGAGCTCTCGTTCAAGATGGCCGGCGCCCTGGCGGTCCGCGAGGCGCTCGCCAAGGCGAGCCCGGTCGTCCTCGAACCGCTCTCACTCCTCGAAGTGACGGTCCCCGACTCCTACCAGGGCGACGTCCTCGGCGACCTCAACAGCCGCCGCGGCCGGGTCCAGGGAACCGAGACCGCCGGCACCGGTGAGTCGCTGATCACGGCGCTCGTCCCGACGGCTGAGATCGTGCGGTACGCCATCGACTTGCGCAGCCTGACCGGGGGCCGGGGCCGGTTCAAGGCCCGCCACTCCCACTACGAGGTCATGCCCTCCAACTTCTGGGACAAGGTACGCCGAGAGCGCGCCGGCACAGAGAAGTAGGAGATGTAGGCGGCGGCAGCCACTGAGGGGCCGCGCCGCGGCACGAACTGTGGGCGCCGGCAGCTACGAGGGCCCGAGCCGCGGCACGAACTGTGGGCGCCGGCAGCTACGAGGGCCCGCGCCGCGGCACGAAACTGACGGATGTAGTTGCGCCAAGGTCACATTCGTCAGAATCATGGGTAATTTTTGGCCTTGAAACTGACGGATGTGGCGTTCCCGGATTTGCATCGGCCAGTTCCCGGGCGGGTCTGTGGCCGGGGCGACCCGCCGGGCGCTCACTGGCGGGGTCGCTCACCACCGGCGGAGCGGCTCATTGGTAGCGCCGCTCACTTTTCCTGGCCGCTCACTGGACAAGCACGACCGCCGGCTTGGCCTCCTCACCCCCGCGGCGCTCGTACACCGCGAGGAGGTCCCCGCCCTCGCTCAACACGGCCCAGGGGCCGCCACCCCGGGCGCCGGCAGCCTCCAGGACCTCCCGCGCCAGGACCTTCCCGTGCGCCACCGCGCCCGCCAGCTCACCTCCGACCACCGCCCGTGCCATGCCCGGCAAGGCCCCCGCCGGCGCCAGCACGTAGCGGGACACGAGCTCTTCCGGACCGGCCTCGAGCGTGCCCAGGCTGACGGCGTCCTCCAAGGAGAAGGGCCCCACCGAGACCCGGCGCAACCGGCGCAGGTGCGCCCCGCCCCCAAGAAGCGCACCCAGGTCCGCAGCCAGGCTCCGCACGTAGGTGCCCGAGGAACACTCCACATCGATGGCGAGGACGGGCCCGTTGTCGCCGGCGCCGGCCAACTCGACGTCAAAGCGAGCCACGGTGACGGCCCGGGGTGCCCGCTCCACCTCCACTCCGGCCCGGGCGAGCTCGTGCAGGCGCCGGCCCCCCACCTTCAAGGCGGAGACCATCGGGGGGACCTGGGTTATCTCGCCCGTCAGCCGGCCGGCGGCAGAGCGAGCTGCTTCCACGGTCACACCACGCATGTCCCAGGACTCTGTGACCTCGCCCGAGGCGTCGAGGGTCGTCGTAGCGACACCCAGCACGACTTCGGCCGTGTACCTCTTGGGTAGACCGGTGAGCCACCTGAGCAACCTCGTCACCTGCCCGAGACCGACAAGTAGGACGCCGGTGGCATCAGGGTCAAGGGTGCCCGCGTGGCCGACCTTGCGCTGGCCGAAGATCCGCCGGCACCGGTCGACCACGTCGTGACTGGTACACCCGGCTGGCTTGTCCACGACCAGGAGGCCGTCGGTCCGAGGGGCCACCGCTAGATCAGCTCGAACCCGCTAGTGGTCGGAACCACCGGGCTGGTCAGGGGCAACCGGCTGGTCAGGGGCAACCGGCTGGTCAGGGGCAACCGGCTGGTCAGGGGCAACCGGCTGGTCAGGGGCAACCGGCTGGTCAGGGGCAACCGGTGGCACCTCGCCGGCGGTCGCGCTGCCCTTCAAGCCTCGCAGGACCTTCTCGACCCTCTCGCCGTACGCAATAACGGGGTCGGCCCCGAACGAGAGCTGCGGCGTGCGCTTCATGCGGACCTGGCGGGCAATGGAAGCCTGGAGGCGCGGTCGGGCTTCACCGAGGGCCTCGGCCACCGGCGCCGGAAGTGAGTCGAGCAGCACCGTGGCGTGGCGCAGGTCGGGGTCGCATTCGACCGCCGTCACGGTGACTAGCTCCAAGCGCTCGTCGGTGCCCGCCTCCGCCTCGATCGCGTCGGCAAGGACTTCGCGCAGGACCTCGTTGACCCTCGCCATGCGCGGGTACCTGGAACGCGAGTACTGGGGCAGCCGGTGCCGCGTCACGGTCCCCACCAGTGGCGTTCGCAGGAGAGGACCTCCACCTCGGTGAAGGACCAAACGAAGCGCTCCACCGAGTCGAGAACGTCATCGACATGGTGCGCCGTCGAAGCGACCGCGGCGAAGGCCAGTTCGCACGCCTGCCAAAGATCCTGCTTGCCCACCTCGGCCGCTGCCACCCCGAAGCGGTGGCGGCTCCCCTCGAGTATCGGCTTGATAACGGCCCGCTTCTCCTTCAGCGAACGGACCTCGGGTAAGTGCAGCTCCACGGAGAGCGCGGCGGCGTGCAAGTGGCCTCAGCTACTTGGGAAAGACTTGCCAGCTGGGCCAGATGGGCGTGACGTACGCCCACCTTGGCTAAGACGTCCAACTGGCTCGGGATGTGAGAAGGAGAAGGCAGGCATGCGCCGCTCCCATCTGTCCATGGGGCAAGTTTCCCCTAGGTATGGGGGATCTCCCGCTCGTCGAAGGTCTCGATGACGTCGCCCTCGCGCAGGTCCTGGTTGTTGGACAGGCCGATGCCGCACTCGAAACCCTCGTGGACCTCGCGCACGTCCTCCTTGAACCTCCTGAGCGACGTGATCGTCCCCTTCCAGATGATGACCCCATCACGCAGGAACCTGACCTTGGAACCTCGGGTGATCACGCCGCTGCGGACGTAGCAACCCGCGACCGCCCCGACCCGCGGGATCCTGAATATCTCCCGGACCTCGGCGTCGCCGGTCACAACCTCCTCGTACTCGGGCGCCAGCATGCCGACCATGGCGGCCTGGACGTCTTCGATCAACTTGTAGATGATCTCGTAGGTCCTGATCTCGACGCCCTGCGCCGCTGCCATGGCTCGCGCCTCGCGCCCGGGACGGACATTGAACCCGATGATCGTCGCGTTGGACGCCGCCGCCAAGGCCACATCGTTTTCGGTTATCCCGCCGACGGCGCGGTGGATGAAGGCCAGCTTCACCTCGTCGCGTTCGAGCTTGCGAAGGCTCTCGGTCACAGCCTCCAACGAACCTTGGACGTCCGCCTTCACCACGAGGTTGAGCGTCGCCGTTTCGCCCCGCTGGATCTGCTCGAAGATGTCCTCGAGCTTGGCCCCACCGCTCGTGGCCGCGGAGCTCCGGCGCAGGTCGGCGCTACGGAAGCGCTGCTCGCGCTGCTCTGCCACCTCGCGGGCGGTGCGCGCGTTGGCGACGGCGCGCAGCTCGTCGCCGGCCGCCGGCACCGAATCGAACCCGAGCACCTGGGCCGGGAAGGCGGGAGGCGCTTCTTTTATGTTGTCGCCCTTGTCGTCGATCAGCGCCTTCACCCGGCCCCAAGCCGCGCCGGCCACGACGTTGTCGCCGACCCGGAGGGTCCCGTTTTGGACGATGACGGTCGCCACCGGCCCCTTGCCCGGGTCCAGGTTGGCCTCGAGGACCACCCCGCGGGCCCTGGCTTCGGGGTTGGCCCGCAGTTCCTCCACTTCGGCCACGACCATCAGCTGCTCGAGGAGGTCGTCGATGCCCAGGTTTTGGAGCGCGGAGACTTCGACCATGATGGTGTCGCCGCCCCAGCGCTCGGGCACGAGGCCGAGCTCTGAGAGCTGTTGCATCACGTGGTTGGGGTCTGCGTCCGCCCGGTCGATCTTGTTGATCGCCACGACGATCGGGACCTCGGCGGCCTTGGCATGGTTCACGGCCTCGACCGTCTGGGGCATGACCCCGTCGTCTGCTGCGACCACGAGCACGACGATGTCGGTCACCTCGGCGCCGCGGGCGCGCATGGCCGTGAAGGCTTCGTGGCCCGGCGTGTCGATGAAGGTGACCACGGCGCCGCTCGCCGTCGTGACCTGGTAGGCCCCGATGTGCTGGGTGATCCCGCCGGTCTCGCCGGACACGACGTCAGACTCACGGATCCTGTCGAGCAGGCTCGTCTTGCCGTGGTCGACGTGCCCCATGACCGTGACTACCGGGGGCCGGGGCCGGAGGAGGCCCTCGCCCTCCTGCTCGTCCTCCTCCCCAAAGTAGCGAGCCTGGAGTTCGGCTTCGACCTGCTGGCCAGGGTCGACCAGGCGCACCTTGGCGCCGATCTCGGTGGCGAACAGTTCGATCATGTCGTCCGAGAGCGACTGCGTGGCGGTGACCATCTCTCCCTGGGAAAGGAGGAAACGCACCACGTCGGCCGCGCTCCGGTTGACCCTCGGGCCGAGGTCCTGTGCTGTCGAGCCCTTCTCCACGATCACCTCGCCCTCGGGCACAGGCGCGTTGGAAGGGACATAGCTGGTGGGCGCCTGCGCCTGGAGCTCTTCGCGCATGGCCTTGCGGCTGCGCGTCCGCCTCGAGCTCGGCCGCGGCCCCCTCCCACCTGGGCCACCCCCTCCGCCCGGCCGCCCGCGCTGGGGCCCTCCACCGGGGCCACCGCGATAAGGGCCGCCGCCTCCCGGCGCCGGCCGGTACGTGGCCTCCGGTCCCCGCCCGGTCAGTCCCGGGCGCGCTCCGAACGTGCGAGGCCCACCAGGGCGCGGCGGGCCGCTCCCCTGGCCGGGTCGCATACCCATTGGCCCTCCGGCCCGGCTCCCCGGTGCCCCGGGACGTCCGCCGGCCCCTCCCGGCGCTCCGGGCCTCATGCCACCTTGTCCTGGGCCGCTCCGCCCGGCCGGAGGCCGCGCCCCCGCTGGACCTGACCTGCCGCGGTCGCCGAACTGCCCACCGCCGGGCCCGAACGACGTACCGGGACGGCCATCCTGCTCCCCCGGACGGTGCCCATCGGGCCGCGCCGCGCCCGGCGGCAACGGCCGGCGGAACCCCGGCGGAGGCGGGATCGGCTTGCCCGTGATAGGTGAAACGGCTCCCTTGGGCAGACGTGCCTGCCCGTCGCCGGCCTGACGCGCGGCCGCCGCTTGGCCCGGGCCGGCGTGTGCTGCTGCACCAGGTGCGGCGGCCTTGGGCGCAGCTGCACCAGGTGCGGCGGCCTTGGGCGCAGCTGCACCAGGTGCGGCGGCCTTGGGCGCAGCTGCACCAGGTGCGGCGGCCTTGGGCGCAGCTGCACCAGGTGCTGTGGCCTTGGCTCCGACGGGCTGCTGGCCCCCCGGCTGCGCTGCAGAGGGCGCGGCGGCGCCCGCCCTGGCCGCAGTGGCCCGGGGTGCGCCACCCTGGCCGGCGCCGGGTTGGGCTGGCTTCACCCCTGGCGGGGCGGACGGCCCCCCGTGCGCCGTAGGTACGAGCGCGGCGGCCGGAGGCGCGGAAGGCGCGGCCGAAGGAGCTGCCGCCGCGGCGTGCTCAGCCGATGGGGCGGCGGTGGTCACGTGGTGAGCGGCAGCCGGCTGCAATGGTTGGCCGGCGGGAGGCGGAGTTGGCATCACCCCGGCAGGTGGGAGACCGGCGCCGGCAGGCTGCGCGGCCCGAGCGGCGACGGCTTCATCCCGGTGGGGGGCGGGGGTCTCTTTGGGGTGGCCATTGGCAGCTGCGGCGGCTGGGGCCTTGGCCTCCCCCGCGGCCGGCGCCGTGGCCCCGGCTGCATGCCGCGAGGAGACGGCCCGCACCGGTTGGGCCGCAGCAGGCTGCTCAGACGGCTCTGCGGGGGCCGGCTCTGCGGGGGCCGGCGGCTGTGCCGGCTCTGTTTGGGCCGCCACAGCCGCCGGAACGGCAACGCGCTTCAGCCCATCACGTTCCGCCCGGCGCCTCACCCTGTCCGCCTGGGCTTCCTCGATGCTCGAGGAGTGGCTCTTCACCCCGATGCCCATGGAAAGGCAGAGGTCAAGACCCTCCTTGTTCGTCAGACCGAGCTCGCGTGCCAGCTCGTAGACCCGGATTTTTCTTGCCAAAGTTGTCTTTCAGTCCCTTTCTTCACGGCTAGGCCGTGCCGTCGCTTCGAGGAGCGCCTCGATGTCTGCGGGTGGTACTTTTACACGCAGCGCCCGGGCAAAAGCGCCTCGCTTCTTTGCCATGGCTACACACTCGGGCCGCGCCAGGCCCGTATCACCGAGCTGGCAAAGCCAAGCGCCACGGCCCGCGCCCTTGCGGTCGAGCACCATCCGGCCGTCTGCGCCTACCACTACGCGGACCAGTGTAGCTGTACCAGCCTTGACCCGGCACCCGATGCAGGTGCGGGACGGCTCGGCCGTCGCCTAGCCCTTCGTCCAGGAACGCTCACCCGTCTGCGAGGCCAAGCCCCGCCGGCCATGAGGAACGCGCCCGTCGAAGGGCGAACGGGCGGGCGTTGCCTGTCGTCGCACTAGTTCGTCCCTTGGTCGCCGCTCGAAGCGCCCACCTCCGGGCCAGCTGGGACCGTCGCCGCATCTGCAACCACGGCCTCCTCTGCAACCACGGCCTCCTCTTCGGGCACGGCCTCCTCTTCGGGCAAGGGGCCGGGCGGCGCCGTACCGGCATCGGCTGCACTGGTCGCCGGCACCCCTCCGGCGCCAGGACCTCCGGCCTGCACATCGCCACCGGTAGTGGCACCTGCTTGCGCCTCGCCGGTGGGCGGCTGCGGCACACGCGTCTCGCCGCCCGAGCTCGCCTCCCACTCCTCTGCCGATACCGGTTCGCCCCCGCCGGCGGGTTGCCAGACCATCTCCCCGGACTCGTTTTGCACCCACTCGCCTTCGGCCCACTCCTCGGCGGCGTAGGCCTGCTCCTCGGCCAGCTGGGACTCGCTCTTTATGTCGATGCGCCAACCGGTGAGGCGGGCGGCCAGGCGGGCGTTTTGACCTTCCTTGCCGATGGCGAGGCTGAGCTGGTAGTCGTTGACGATCACGGTGGCCGTCCCCGACTCCTCGTCGAGCTGGACCTCTTTTACCTTGGCCGGCTGCAGAGCACGCATTACGAACTCCCTCGGGTCCTCGGAGTAGGGGACGATGTCGACCTTCTCGCCCCGGAGCTCCGTAGTGACCATCCGGACCCGCGCCCCGCGCGCCCCCACGCAGGCGCCGACCGGGTCGACGTTAGGGTCGTTGGACCACACGGCGATCTTGGTCCGGTGCCCCGGCTCGCGCGCCACCGCCTTGATCTCCACGATGCCGTTAGCTATCTCGGGCACTTCGAGCTCGAAGAGGCGTTTGATGAGCCCGGGGTGGGTGCGCGACACCACGATCTGGGGCCCCTTGCTCGTCTTTCTGACCTCCACGATGTAGGCCTTGAGACGGGCGTTGTGCTCGTAGTGCTCGAAGGGCACCTGCTCCGCCTGGGGCAGCAGAGCCTCGACCTTGCCGAGGTCGAGCAGCGTGTAGCGGTTGTCGCTCTGCTGGATGATGCCCGTGACTATGTCGCCCTCGCGACCTGCGTACTCCTCGTACTTCTGGTCCCGCTCGGCTTCACGTATGCGCTGGAAGATGACCTGCTTGGCCGTCTGGGCGGCGATGCGCCCGAAGTCCTTGGGCGTGTCGTCCCACTCGCGGACGACCGTGCCGTCTTCGTCGAGTTCCTGCGCGTAAACACGGATGTCCCCCGTGTCGGGCTCGATCGTGACCACGGCCTCCTCTGCCGCGCCAGGCATGCGCTTGTAAGCAGCGACGAGCGCGTTGGCCAGGGCGTCGAGCAGTGTGTCGACGCTTATGCCTTTGTCGGCAGCGACCTGCTGCAAGGCCTCCAAAAACGCGAGGTTGTCTTTCATAGCCATGGGCTGTCCCCCTTGGCCCTGGTCCCGGCCGCCCTGGCGGCGCCCTTGGCTTTCCCGCCGGCGGCCTTGGCTGCAGCGGTCCCGCGGTGGGCCCCCCGGGCACCGCCTCGGCGGGGGGGCGGGCCCCAGCTGAACACCGTGTGGGCGCGCACCACCGAGCCGAGCGGCAGGCGCACAGTCTGGGCGCCCTCCCCCTCGGCATCGACCAGGAGCTCGATCTCGCTGTCGTTCGCCCCTACCAACGTGCCCTCCAGGCGGCGCGAGCCGAGAACCGGCTCGGCCGTCTTCACGGCCACCCTTTGCCCGATGCAACGAGCGAAGTGCGGCGGCTGGCGCAGCCGGCGCTCCAGGCCCGGGCTCGACACCTCGAGCACGTAGCGCCCCGCCGGTACCAGGTCGTCGCGACTATCGAGCACCGCCGACACGGAGTGGCTCAGCTCCGAGATGGTGTCGAGGTCCACCCCGCCGGTGCGCTCCACCAACACCCGCACGGAGGCACCAGAGCGCTCGACGTCCCAGATCTCGAGCCCGGCAGCCCTCACGGTAGGCGCAAGAGCCTCTGCGATCTGCTCCTCGGCGCCCATCTCACCTCCTCCAGCGGTCAAGGTCCCTCAAACAAAAACGTGGGCACCCTGCCACGCAGGACAGCCCACGCCACATCACCTTACGGTGAACGGCACCATTATAGCCGGCGGCCGCCGGCCCCGTCCCCGCTGCTCTCCAGCCGGCGCCGGATCAGGTCGACCCGGGACTCGCTCGAGTTGACGTCAGCGCCTTTGGCACCCAGAAGCTCCCTCCGGTCGTCTTCGGCCTGCTGGGCCGCGCCCTTGTCGGCGGCGGCCAGGCGGGCCTCGAAGCCCTCCTTCACGAGCTTCTCCGCCTCCTCGACCAGAGCCTCGACCATCTCGTCCTCGGGGACCACCCGGACGATCTCGCCCCTGATGAAGAGGTGCCCCCGGTGCTTGCCAGCTGCGATCCCGAGGTCGGCCGAGCGCGCCTCGCCGGGCCCGTTGACGACGCAGCCCATGACCGCCACCTGGAGCGGGATCTCCCGCGCCTCGAGAGCCGCTTGTGCCTCCTGGGCGACCCGGTACACGTCGATCTCGGCCCGGCCGCACGAGGGGCAGGCGATCAGGTCGACGTTCTTGCGCTCCCGGAGACCGAGCGCCTCGAGCAGGGTGCGCCCAGCCTTGGCCTCCTCCACTGGGTCGGTCGTGAGCGAGTAGCGGATGGTGTCGCCGATACCCTCCATGAGCAGGGTCCCGATCCCGGCGGTGCCCTTTATCACGCCGGCGGGAGGCGGCCCCGCCTCGGTGAGCCCGAGGTGGAGAGGGTGGTCGACCCGCTCCGCCAGCTGGCGGTAGGCCTCCACCATGAGCGGCACGCGCGACGCCTTCACTGAGATCTTGACGTCGTCGAAGCCGACCTCGGCGAACAGGCCGAGCTCTATCATGGCGGACTCGACGAGCGCCTCGGGCGTGATGCCGCCGTGCTTTTCGTACAGGCGCTTGTCGAGCGAGCCGGCATTGACGCCGATGCGCACCGGGATCCCCCGGTCCTTGCATTCGCGCGCCACGAGCTTGATCTCCTCGGGCTTACGCAGGTTGCCCGGGTTGAGCCGGAGGCAGTGGACTCCTGCTTCCAGGGCGGCGAGCGCCATCTCCACGTGGAAGTGGATGTCCGCGACGATCGGGACGGGGCTCCGCGGGACGATCCGGGCCAGGCCCTCGGCTGCCTCTTTCTCATTGCAGGTGCAGCGGACTATGTCGGCGCCGGCGGCTTTCAGGGCGTAAATCTGGGCCAGCGTGGCGTCCACGTCGGCGGTCTTGGTCGTGGTCATGGACTGCACACTCACGGGGGCGTCGCCGCCCACCGGCACCCAGCCGACCATGATCTGGCGGGTCTTCCTGCGGGTATAGCGCTCCACGGGGCCCAGGTTAGCGCCGCAGCGCGACGAGGATTTAGGAAAGGGCCTGGCGCAAGTCCATGAAGACCGCGGTGACGCCGTAGAAGAGTATGAGCGCCAAAGCGGCGTAGATCACCGGCGCCAGCTTGTTGACGTCGGCGTGGTAGGGGCGTCCCGAACGCAGGCTCCGCACCTTCTCGTACAGCGCGATCGCCACGTGGCCCCCGTCGAGGGGCAGCAGCGGGACCATATTGAAAACACCGACGAAGATATTGATGACTATCAGCAGCCAGAGCACGTAAGAGAGGCCCACCTGGGCCGTCTGGTGGGCGAGCTCCACGACGCCGACCGGCGACACGAACCGCACCGCGTGCGGGCTGTCGGCCGCCTTTTGGCTCTCGAGCATCTTGGCGTAGCCCGAAACGTTGCCCACCACCCTGCCCACGTTGGACACCGAGCTCACGACCGTCGAACCAAAGGCCGTTCCGGCGTGCTCGACACTGCCGAAGAAGGAAAAGCGCGTCGCCCCTCCCTGGACGCCGAGCAAACCCGTGGGCTTGGAGTAAAGAGGCGCACTGGAACCCGCCAAGCTGACCTTGGCGCCGTTGGCCAGCACTACAGGGACCGTTGACACCTTCCCGTGGTGCTCGAAGGTGAGGCTGACCTTGTCCCCGGGCCTCGCCTTGATGTACGCCGTCATGGCGTACCAACTGGAGAAATGACGGCCGTTGACCGCCAGGATGCGGTCACCGGGCCTGAGCCCCGCCACCTCGGCAGGGCTCTTCGAGTGGGCAAAGCCGTCCACGGCCGCTATCGGGTTGGTGGCAGGAGGGGTGACGAAGGTCCCCATGTCGCCCGGCCCGACGAACAGCACGAACAGCATCAAAAAGGCCAGCAGGAAATGCACCAACGAGCCGGCGCTCGCCACCGCCACGCGCTTCCAGGTGACCTGGTTGCGGTACGCCCGGGGCTCGTCCTCAGCCTTTACCTCCTCGGCGCTGGTCATCCCCGTTATACGGCAATAGCCCCCCAAGGGCAGTGCCTTCACGCCGTAGGTCGTCTCGCCCTTTTTCACCGACCAGAGCCGGGGGCCGAACCCGAAGAAAAACTCCGTCACCTGCATGCCCGAGAGCTTGGCCACGACGAAGTGGCCCAGTTCGTGGAGCACGACTATCACCACGAGCGCCAGCACGACGAGCACGGTGGCGAGCGCCCCAAACAGGTCCGCCACGACCAAACCGCCCGCCACCACGAGCCCCAAGCGGATGAGCGCGCCCCTCTGCTCGCGCTCTTCCCCGTTACGCACGCGCTGTTGTTGGTCAAGCACGCGCGGCCCCGCTCAGTTTGCTCACGTGCTCGAGAGCCAGCGCGCGGCCCTCGGCGTCGGCCGCCAGCACGTCGGCCAGGTCCCGGGGATCGCTGGCCACGTGGCAGCCCATGGCGTGTTCCACAACAGCCGGTATATCGGCCCAACGTAAACCGTGCCTTAGAAAACCTTCTACGGCCACCTCGTTGGCACCGTTGAGGCACGCCGGTGCCGTGCCCCCCCGACGGCCGGCCTCGTAGGCGAGGCCCAGGCACGGGAAAGCCGCCAAGTCGGGCGCCTCGAAGTCGAGGTGCCCGAGCGCGCTCCAATCGATCGCACCGAACGCGGCCGCCATACGCTCAGGGTAGGTGAGGGCGTAGCCAATCGGGAGGCGCATGTCCGGCATCGAGAGCTGGGCGATCGTGGCCCCGTCGCTCATCTCGGCCATCGAGTGGACGACTGACTGGGGGTGGACGACCACCTCTATCTGGTCATAAGGGACGCCGAAGAGCAGGTGCGCCTCGATGACCTCGAGGCCCTTGTTCATGAGCGTCGAACTGTCGACGGTGATCTTCGGGCCCATCTTCCAGGTGGGGTGGGCGAGGGCGTCGTCGACTGAGACAGTGGCCAGTTCTTCCCGGGAGCGGCCCCTGAAGGGCCCACCCGAAGCCGTGACCACGAGGCGCCGCAGCGCCGCCGGCGGGCCTGTCGGAGGGCCGGCTCCGGCCATTCCGGCCGCGGCCAGGCACTGGTGGAGAGCGCAGTGCTCCGAGTCGACCGGGAGCAGTTCGGCGCCCGGCGTGCGCCTCGCCCGCTGCACGACCGGACCCCCCGCCACGAGCGATTCTTTGTTGGCCAGGGCCAGCCGCCGGCCCGTCTCCAAGGCAGCCAGCGTCACGGGGAGCCCGGCAAAGCCGACGACCGCGTTGAGCACGATGTCGGCCCCCCGTGCCAGTTCGGCGAGGGCACCCTCGCCGGCCAGGACCTCCGTGCCCGGAGGCACGAGCGCCTCGAGCACGCCGGCTTTGGACTCGTCGGCTAGCGCGACCCGGGCCGGCCGCCACTCCCGGGCCTGGGCCGCCAACATCTCGACCGACGAACCCGCGCCCAGGGCCACGACTTCGAAGCGGCCTCCCGCAGCGCGCACTACATCGAGGGCCTGCGTACCGATCGAACCGGTGCTACCGGCAATGCAAAGCGTCCGCGTCGCGCTCACCCGAGCGTTCAGCCGGCGAGGTGGAGGGCGATGGCCAAGAAATAGACGGCGGGGAGCACGAACAGCATCGAGTCGAAGCGGTCGAGGAGGCCCCCGTGGCCCGGCAGGAGCACCCCGGAGTCCTTCAAGTGCAGGTCGCGCTTCACCATCGACTGCACGAGGTCGCCTACGGGCGCCGCTATGGCTATCACGACCCCTAGCTCGACCCCGTGGCGCAGGCCACCCCAGGGCGCCAGCTCGTGGCCGATCACCGCTCCCACTATCACTGCCACTATGGCGCCGGCGATAACGCCTTCCCAGGTCTTGCCGGGGCTCGTGTGCGGGGCCAGGTGGTGGGTCCCGATGCGGCTGCCCGCGAACCAGGCGGCTATGTCGCAAGCCACCGTCGGCACGACCGCACCGAGGAAGAGGTGGCTGCCCTTGTGCGCAGCGAGCAGCAGCCCGGCGAAGGAACCAAGGATGCCCACCCACGAAAAGACGAGGAACGTCACCGCGGCATTGACGACAGGGCGCGCCTCGACGACGCGGGCAAGGTACCAGACGAACGAGGCGACCAGCACTACTGTCACCACTACGGTCAAACCGGCCGTGCCCTTCCAGTACGCGGCCAGCACCGCCCCGGCCGCACCAAGGCCGCCCACGAGCGTGGCTGGACGGAAGCCGACCTCCTGGACCATGGAGAACGCCTCGAGCGCGCAGCCGAGGACCGCCACCGCCGAGAGGACGAGCAGCGCCACGGGACCGATCAGGTAGCAGACCACGAAGAGGGCAATCAGCCCGGCACCGGTCACCACGGCCGCGCCCACGTTGCGCCCCGGGCCGCCAAGGCTAGCGTCGGCGTAGGCGTCGTACGGCGCCTGTGGGCGCCCGGACACCTTGGGCCCCGGCCCCATGACCTGCCCTCCGTTGGCGGCGGCCGGCGCGCCCCGGGCCGATCGCTCGCCGGGGCTCGCTAGGCGCGGCTCCCCAGCGCCCCGGCGAGCTGCCCCTCTAGTGCCCTGACGCGGTTCGGGGCCCTGACGCGGTTCGGGGCCCTGGAGAGCCTCGGGAACGCTGTCTTGGCCGGGCGGCTCGACCTCGCCTGGCTCTCCCCCGAGAGGCTGGCTGGCCGCCAGCGTGGGAGGGAACACGTCGAGGGCGGGCGCGCCCGCCTCCCCACCCTGCGAGCCGGGCCCCGAGACCACACCGCCCCTTTCCGCTGCGCTCACTTCGGCTGGCGGCCCGGGCGCTTGCGCACCCGTCGGGCCGGTGCGCTGGGACCGCTCACGTTCGAGGCGATCGAAATCCTCGTCGAAGGAAAACGGGTCGCCGGTGGTTTCCTCAGACAACGAAACATCGTCGTCGTCAGCGAGCTCCTCGACACCTGGCCCGTTTGACCAGGCGTTGACATCGTCTCGCCAGTGCAGGCCCCGAGAACCGAGGAGGCGCCAAGCCTGCATCGCGTCGTCTTCCTCTGGCCCAGCGAGAGCGCGGGGCACCTCTCCGGTGGGCGGGTCCGCCCAATGCGGCAGTTCCGTACCCTCTCCTCGGCTCATGGTCTCTGTGAGCACCGCCGGCAAACGAGCCGGTGGCACAACCTCGCGAATGTACTCCATCTCACGTCGCTCGTCCGCGATGGGTACCCTCGCCTCCCCGCCCAGGCCACCCAACCACCCCTCGCCGGGGCGATGCCTCGAGATGCCCGAGATGCCTGAGGTCCCTGAGAGGCCGGCGGGGCCTGAGAGGCCGGCGGGGCCGGTCCCGGGGTAAGTCGGGGCCCCGGGGTAAGTCGTTACACCGGGGTCAGTCGGGGCCCCGGGGTAAGTCGTTACACCGGGGTCAGTCGGGGCCCCCGGGTCGTAGTAGGCCGGCACGCCGGCACCACCCCAACCCCCCGGCTCGATCGCCTGGGGGCCCGGTTCGGGTGCCAGTTCGGGTGCCAGTTCGGGTGCCAGTTCGGGTGAAGGCACGACGCGCGCCCAGGCTTTAGCCCGCAGTAAGCGCAACAGCGTCTCCTCGGCTCGAGGCCCAGTACGGGACTACCAGTACGGGACTACCAGTACGGGACTAATCGTGGAGGAGTTCCTGCTCTTTGTGGGCGAGCACGCGGTCGATCTCGGCGGTCTGGTCATGGGTGAGCTTGTCCAGCTCCCTTTCGGCCCGCTCGAGCTCGTCGGATGACAGCTCGCCGTCACGCTCCAGGCCCTCGAGCTCTTTGCGCGCGTTGCGGCGCGCGTTGCGCACGGCAACCCTGCCCTCCTCCGCCTTGTGGTGGACAACCTTCACCAGTTCCTTGCGGCGCTCCTCGGTGAGCACGGGGAACACCAGCCGCACGACGGAACCGTCGTTGCTGGGCATCACCCCGAGGTCCGAGGACATGAGGGCCTTTTCGATCGCCTTCAAGACCGCGGGGCTCTTGTCGTAAGGGGTGATCACGAGGACCCTGGCTTCGGGCACGTGGAACCCGGCCAGCTGCTGCAGCGGCACCTCGGCCCCGTAGTACTCGACCTTCAACTTCTCGACGAGGCCCGGGGCAGCACGGCCAGTGCGAATGGCAGCGAACTCGCCCTTGGTGTGCTCCACCGCCCGGGACATCCGGTCCCGGCAGTCCTCGATAGCAACGTCTACGAGAGTGCCTGCCATCAGTGGATAAGCGTACCTATCTCCTCGCCGGCCAAGGCGCTGCGCAAGTTGCCCACTTTCCCGATGCTGAAGTACAGGATCGGTAGCGAGTTCTCCTTGCACAGCGTGATGCCGGTCAGGTCCATGGCCCGGAGGTCCTTTTCGAGCACCTCCGAATAGCCGATCTCGTGCAACAACAGCGCGGTCGGGTCCACCCGCGGGTCGGCAGTGTAGACGCCGTCGACGTCCCCGTGGGTCCCCTTCAAGAGGATGTCGGCACCGATCTCGACCGCCCGCAGCGCCCCCGCCGTGTCGGTGGTGAAAAACGGGTTGCCCGTCCCCGCTGCGAACAACACCACCCTGCCTTTTTCGAGGTGGCGGATGGCGCGGAGACGGATGTAGGGCTCGGCCAGCTCAGACATGCCTATTGCCGTCTGCACGCGCGTCGGCTGGCCCTGGCGCTCGAGGGCGTCACGAAGAGCGAGCGCGTTGATGACGGTAGCGAGCATCCCCATGTAGTCGGCCGTGGCCCGGTCCATGCCGCTCGCCGAGCCGGTGGCCCCACGCCAGATGTTGCCGCCGCCGACCACTATCGCGATCTCCGTGCCGAACTCGGCGCGCGCGTTGGCCACCTCGCGGGCCAAGCGTTCGACGACGCGCCCGTCGATCACCTCGTCCGCGGCGTCGCTCGCCAAGGCCTCACCCGAGATCTTGAGCACGACGCGCGCCCAGGGCGCGCCCGGCCGGCCCACGGCTCAGCTGCCGATCAGGACCTGGGAGAAGCGCACGATCGTCGCTTTGCCGAGGACCTGGGCGACCGTACGCTTGTCGTCCTTGGCGAAGGGCTGCTCGAGCAGCACCCCGCCTGGCATGCGCTTGTACCAGGCGGCCAACCGGCCCTCAACGATCTTCTGAAGCGCGGCCTCCGGCTTCCCCTCGCGGCGAGTCTCTGCCTCGAGAGTCTCGCGTTCGGCGCGGACCTCCTCGTCGGGGACGTCTTCCCGGACGAGGTACTTGGGCCTCCCGAAGGCTATGTGGACCGCTATGTCGTGGGCGAGCTCCTCGTCCCCGCCGGCCACCTCCACGATCACCCCGTTGACCCCTCGGTCGTTTTGTACGTGGAGGTACGAGCCGAGGGCGTTACCGGGGGCAGCTTGGAAACGGACGACGTCACCGAGCTGGACGTTTTCACGTGTCGCGATGTTGAGGTCCTCGATGGCGGCCTTGCGCTGGTCCACCGCCTCCTCGCCCTCGGCGGCGACGAGAGCGGCCAGGTCGTTGACGAGGTTGACGAAGTCGGGGCTCTTGGCCGAAAAGTCGGTCTCTGCCCGTAGCTGGACCAGCGCCATGGCGTTGGCGTTCCGGTCGTAGGAAACGGCAACCGCGCCCTCGGCGCTCTCGCGGCCCGCACGCTCGGCGGCCTTGCCGAGCCCTCGCTCGCGCAACCACTTGGCGGCCTCTTGGGGGTCGCCGCCGCTCTCGGTGAGCGCGCGCTTCGCGTCGAGCATGCCGGCGCCGGTCAGGTTGCGCAGCGCTTGGACGTCCTTGGCAGTGAACTCTGGCATGGTGGGCTCCTAACTTAGCTTGCGTTGCTCGTGGCAGCGCCCGCCGCCGGCGAGCTCTCGGCCTCGGCCGAGGCCTCGGTGGGCTCCGCCTGCGGCTCCACTGTTCCAACCGTCTCAACTGGCCCTGCGGTCTCGACTGGCCCAGCGGTCTCGACTGGCCCAGCGGTCTCGACTGGCCCAGCGGTCTCGACTGGCCCAGCGGTCTCGACTGGCCCAGCGGTCTCGACTGGCCCAGCGGTCTCGACTGGCCCAGCGGTCTCGACTGGGCCTCCCGGCACCGTAACGGCCGTCACCGGGATGGCGGGCTCAGCCGGAGCGCGGCCCGCCACCTCGGCGGGACCTGGAGCGCCGGCATGCACCCCTGAGGGCGCCGGCGGGGGCCCGCCTGCTGCCTGGTTGGTGCGGCGAGAGGCGACGAAGCGGCCCTCTTGAACTGCCTCGGCAACCACGCGGCACATGATCGTCCCGCTGCGGATGGCGTCGTCGTTGCCCGGTATGGGGAACTGGACCGTGTCGGGGTCGCAGTTGGTGTCCACCACCGCAAGGATGGGGATGCCCATCTTGTTGGCTTCGGACACCGCGATGTGCTCTTTTTTGATGTCGATGATGAAAACGGCGTCCGGTAAGCGCGACATGGTGCGGATGCCACCCAGGTTGCGCTCGAGCTTCTCGAGCTCGCGGGTGTGGACGAGCGCCTCCTTCTTGGGCATCGCCTCGAAGTCGCCCGCCCGGCGCATGCGCTCGAACTCCTGCATCTTGCCTACGCGACCGGAGATCGTGCCGAAGTTGGTGAGCATCCCGCCGAGCCAACGTTCGTTGACATAGGGCATGCCGCAGAGCTTGGCGAAGCGCTCTATGGGGTCCTGCGCCTGCTTCTTGGTACCCACGAACAGTACCGTGCCCCCGTCGGCCACGAGGTCCCTCACAAAGGAATAGGCGACCTCGAGCCTCTGGAGGGTCTGGTTGAGGTCAATGATGTAGATGCCATTGCGTTCGCCGAATATGAAGCGCTTCATCTTCGGGTTCCAGCGCCTCGTCTGGTGCCCGAAGTGCACTCCCGCCTCCAAAAGCTGCCGCATCGTTACTACGGCCATGTCGACTCCTCTCCATCGGTTGTCAAGACCCGAGCGCTAGCGCCCTCTCGGATGGGAGGGCGACCGTGGAGGCACCCGGGCGTGGATTTGTACTGCTGGCTCGTTCGGTTGCCGCCGACCAGGGTAACAGACCGGCCGGGCCCTGCTCAGGCGATGTCTTTCTCCGCCAGGAGCATCTTCGCCCGCAGCTGGAGGACAGCCTTGGTGTGGATCTGGCAGACGCGGCTCTCGGTCACACCCAGCACCTGGCCTATCTCGGCCAGCGTGAGGCCTTCGTAGTAGTAGAGGGAGAGCACGATCTTCTCGCGGTCGGCCAGCCGGTTGATGGCACCCGCCAAGATCTGCTTCATCTCCTCCACCTCATAGGAAGCCATCGGGCCGTCGTGACGGTCGGCGATCGTGTCCCCGAGGGTCGTGGACTCGCCTCGCTCCCCGCCGGCTAGCACCTCGTCCAAAGCCACGATGCCCACGAAGGAGATCTGCGAGAACTGCGCCTGCAGCTCCTGCTCAGAAAGCCCCAGCTCAGCCGCCACCTCGACGTCCGACGGCGACCGCAGGAACTGACCCTCCAGTTTCGCGTACGCCTTCTCGATCGCCCTCGCCTTGGCCCGTACCGAACGCGGGACCCAATCGATGCTCCGCAGTTCGTCGATGATGGCACCCTTGATGCGGGTAATGGCGTAGGTCTCGAACTTGACGGACCTCTCGTTGTCAAACTTCTCGATGGCGTCGATCAGCCCGAAGATCCCATAGCTCACCAGGTCGCCGAGCTCGATCGTGCTCGGGAGGCCCACTGATACGCGGCCCGCCACGTACTTGACGAGCGGCGAATAGCGCACGATCAGCTTGTCGCGCAGGTCCTGGGCCCCGGTCCGCTTGTACTCGGCCCAGAGCTCGTCCGCCGTCGGAGCCAGCTCGTCTGTCTCCATCAGGCCCTTGGGTGCGCCTCGTCGTACACGGCCAACAGGCGCTCCTTGCTGACGTGGGTGTACACCTGGGTGGTGCGGAGGTTGGCATGACCGAGCAGTTCCTGCACGACCCGGAGGTCCGCGCCACCGTCCAACATGTGAGTCGCAAAGCTGTGCCGCAGCGCGTGCGGGTGCGTGTGCACAGGCGAACGCTTGTCCAGCACGCGCCTCACGTCCCGGGGGGTGATCCGCCGGCCGCGCAGGTTGAGAAAGACCGGGCCCTGCCCGGAGACGGTGCCGCCGAGCTCAGGCCGGCCCTCTCGCAACCAACGCTCCAGCGCCCTCATGGACGTCGCAGACATGGGCACCTGCCTCTGTTTGGCACCCTTGCCCCACACTGTCACCCAGCCCCGGGCCAAGTCCAGGTCCGCCTCGCTGAGCCCGCACAGCTCGCTCACCCGCAGGCCGCTGCCGTATAGCAGTTCGAGCAGGGCGTCGTCGCGAAGCTTCACGGCCTCTGGCACCGTTGCCGTGCTCGCCTGCATATGCTCGCGCCCCTCCTCGGCACCCCGCGCGGCCGCCTTTCCCAACGCTCGCGCTTTTCCCGAGCCGACGGCCGGGGCCGGCGCCTGGGGTAGGTCGAGTATGGCCGAGATCTCGCTCAGCGCCAGCACCCGGGGCAAGCGGCCCCGTCCGGCTCGCACCGACAGGCCAACCGTCGGGTCTTCGGTGACCACACCCGCCCTGCGGAGCCAGCCGAAGTAACGCCGCAGAGCCGCCGCCGCCTGCGCAATGCTTTGGCGGGCGTAGCGTCGGGTGGCCATGTATGCCAGGTACCGGCGCAGCCAGAGCCGGTCGGCCTCCTCAGGGCCCGAAAGGCCGGCGCGAGAGGCCCACGTGACGAAGCCCGAGACAGCGTTGGAGTAGGCGCTCCTCGTTGCCGGAGAAAGTTCCGTGAGTGAATTCTGCCACCGATCGATCCCCCACCCAGGGATATCGCGGTGCCCCCCAGGGCCACCCAGAGCGTCTCCATCAAGGCACACTGCGCTAGATGGTAGTGGCTCGGGCCTGCTCCGGGCAGGGTCCAAGGTCCATCTGTGCGCATGCCGCCACGTTCTGCACAAGCCTTCTCCCGCGTGCCGCCACGAACTGCTCGTAGCCTTCTCCCGCGTGCCGCCACGAACTGCTCGTAGCCTTCTCCGCGTGCCTGCATCCGCTGCTCGTAGCTTCCTCGCCTCCGCCGACCCTGGTTGCCGTGCCGTCGCCACCGCCTAGCACAGGGCCTGGTCGAGCCTCCGGCAACCGTGGCCGGCTCCGCAGGCAAGCGGCCCGCGTCGTCCTGCTCGCGCCGGACGACAGCGTGCTCCTCCTCTCAGGCCGCGACCCCTCGGGCGCCGGCGTGGGGCCCTTCTGGTTGGTACCCGGCGGTGGTGGCAAGGAAGGTGAGGCGCCGGAGGATGCAGCTCGCCGAGAGGCCTACGAGGAGCTCGGCACGCGTCTCGGCGACCTCGGGCCTCCCGTGTGGCGCCGGCACACGAGCTTTGTCTTCGACGGGCGGCACTACGACCAGAAAGAACTCTTCTTCGTCGTCCGCACCCCGCGCTTCACCCCCGTCCCGACTGCCCTGACCGAACTGGAAAGCCGCTTCACCACCGGTGCCCGCTGGTGGCCGCTCGCCGAACTGGCCGCGACAAGCGAGGTCATTTTCCCTGCCAAGCTCGCAGAACTGGTGGAGGCCTGGCTTTCCGCCGGCCCTCCGCCCACCCCACTGCCGATCGACTGACACCAAGCAGCGCCATGCGAGCGGCTCTAGCCACGGGGAGCAGGGTCCACGCCCTCACGCCCGTCGAGACCACCAACCGCCCTCCTCGCTGACGACGGCGCCGGCCGCCTCGAGGCGCTCGAGCGCCACCACGACGGCACCAACCGGGAGACCGCTCCGCTCGACGACATCTTCGAGGCAGAGCGGCCGCCAGCCCAGTGCTACCAGCACCTTTTCCTCGACTGGGCCAATCGGGTCGAGCCCGTCCGGGCTGCCCGCTCCCTTGGGCGGAGCCTGGGGCGCGCCCACGCTGGCGCACAGCCCCAGGGCGTCAAGCACGTCCTCTGCCCCTCGCACGGGCGTGGCACCGTCCCGGAGCAGGCTGTTGGTCCCGGCGCAGGACGGCGAGTGGACCGACCCGGGCACCGCGGCGACCTCCACCCCGCGCCGCAGCGCAGCGTCAACCGTGTGCCACGACCCTCCGGTCGTGTGCGACTCCACCACCACGACCAAGCGCGCCAAGCCGGCGATGACGCGATTTCGAGCCGGGAAGCGCCAGGGCTGGGCTGGGCTGCCCGGAGGCGTCTCGGAGACGACCGCCCCTGCGCTCGCGACACGCCGCCAGAGGGCAGCGTGCTGGCGGGGGTAGACGACGTCGACCCCGCTCGCCGCGACCCCGACCGTCGAAGCCGCCGGCGGGACCTCTCCCGCCTGCTGGAACCCTGAAAGGGCGCCGGCGTGCGCGGCCCCGTCGATGCCGAGCGCCAGGCCGGACACCACGCACACGCCGGCGAGGGCGAGATCCCGCGCCAGCTCGTAAGCAGTGGCTGCCCCCTCGGGACTGCAGCGCCGCGTCCCGACCACCGCGACTACGGGGCAGCGCTCCACCCACCCGATGTCGCCCACCGAGAACAGCACTCCGGGAGGCGCCGGCCCCGACGCCAGCGCGCTCGGGTAGCCCTGGCCGCCAAACCACGTCACCTCGATGCCTCGCTGGAGGCAGCGCTGCCAAAGCCCCGCGACATCCATGCGCCTCGCCGCATCGCTCACCCGCCCCGAAGCACCGGCATTCCGCTCTCCCCGTTGCGCCGGCACCCTCGGAGGTGCGACCTGCCCTGCAAGCGCCCGCACCCAAGCCTGCTCTGGCCCCCAGTTGGCCAACAGCTCGGCAAGCCAACCGGGTCCCACACCCGGGAGGCTCGCCAGCGCCGCCGCGTACGCCCCAGGGGGCAGGCCAAGCGGCGGACCTGAGCCAGGCGCGCCCAGGCCGCTCATCTCGCTCAGGCTGGTCGTGCGGCCCGTGCCGCTCCATGTCGGCCGCATGCTCATGCCGCTTGCGTCACGCGTGTCGCCCGTGCCGGCCACATCGCCCGTGCCGGCCACATCGCCCGTGCCGGCCACATCGCCCGCTTCGCCCGTGTCTCTCATGTCGCCGTCGCCCTCACTCTCTGGGTCTCCCCTGTCGGCCAGTGGGCGCCCTCGCCGGCATCGTGCCCCAAGATCCCTGGTGCCCGGAGGGCCAACGCCACGAGGACATGCTCTTCCCGGAGCGGCGCGTCGTCGCCGGCGAGGTCCGCCACCGTCAGCGCCACGCGCCGGGAACGGTCGAGGCCGCGGGCCGACAGCCGCCCCTCGCGGAGGCGGCGCTCGAGGAGCCGCCTCGCCCCAGCACTGAGAGGGGCGACCTCGCTCAGGGCAACAGCTGGGAGCTCGGCGTTGCAACGAACGCCGCGCTGGCGCGCCCTCTCACGCGCCCCCTCCACCCTCCGCGCTGCCACCAGCGAAGGCTCCCCCGAGGCCACATTCACGGAGGACCCGAGCAGCTCGTCCACTTCGGGGCACCTCACCCTCACGCGGAGGTCGAAGCGGTCGAGGAGCGGCCCCGAAATCCTCCCCACGTACCTCGCGCGCGCCGCCGGCGGGCACCTGCACGACCCGGGGGAGCCGTCGGCGCCGCATCGGCAGGCGTTCATGGCAGCAACCAACATGAACCGGGCTGGGAACGCCACCGTCGCGCTGGCGCGGCACACGACCACCCGTCCCTCCTCCAGCGGCTGGCGCAAGTTGTCCAGTACAGACCCCGGGAACTCGGCCAGCTCATCCAAAAACAACACCCCGTTGTGCGCGCAGCTAATTTCTCCTGGGCGCAACCGCGCCCCACCGCCCCCGACCAGGGACACGGCCGAGGCGCTGTGGTGCGGGGAACGGAACGGGGGCCGCCGGCACAAAGCCCCCGACGCCACGTTCAAGCCGGCAGCCGAATGGATTTTGGCCACCTCCAGGGCCTCCTCTGTTGACAGCTCGGGCAAGAGCCCGGGCAGGCGCGTGGCAAGCATCGTCTTCCCGGCGCCGGCGGGGCCTACGAGCAGCAAGTGGTGACCTCCCGCCGCGGCCACCTCGAGCGCTTGGCGGCCGAGCGCTTGGCCCTTCACGTCGGCGAGGTCGGGAGGCGCTGGGTCGTCCGGCTCGCCCGCCGCTTCGGGCAATGGGGGCCACCCGCCCCTCCCCTCGAGGGCGGCCACGAGTTCGCGCAGGTGGGCTGACGTCCGCACCTCGAGCCGGCCGAGTAGCCCTGCCTCGACGGCGCAGTCAGGAGGGACGACGACTACCTCCGGCGCCGCTCCCGGTCCACCGGCACCGGCACCGCCACCGGCCTCGGAGATCGCGGCGACCAAGGGCAGCACGCCCGGCACTTTCCTGAGCGACCCGTCCAAGCCGAGCTCGCCGACGAACGCTAAGCCCTTCAACGACGACAGCTTCAACTGGCCCGACGCAGCCAGCACTCCGAGCGCTATCGGCAGGTCGAGCCCAGGGCCTGCTTTTCGTACGCCCGAGGGCGCCAAGTTGACCGTCAACCGTGTTTGGGGCCAGGTGAGCCCGCTGGAGACAACTGCGGCGCGTGCGCGGTCCCTCGCTTCACGACACGAAGCGTCCGGCAGCCCGACCACCTGAAAGCTCGGTACCCCGGTGCTCACGTGCACCTCGACGGTGACGAAGCGGCCATCGACGCCTACGAGCGTTGCCGAGGCGACCGTTGCGAGCATGTGCGGCCCCTTCCTGCTTCCGGGCACAAAGGCTGTCGGCGTTTGCGAAGAGGCCAGCGCTGGCCACGAGCGTTCGGTCACACGATAACAGGGCCCTGTGACGACCAATGCGGCCGTTAGCGTGTCGGCGTGACCCGCCCAGCTCGTCCCCGCCGGCGCCGCCGCTCACCGGCAGCTCGCGCCGCGGCAGGACATGAGAGCGGAGATTTTCAAGAACTATCGGGCGTCATCGAGCTTGCGGCGGGTGTCGCGGACGAAGGCGTCCAGGTACGGCGCATCCAGCCCTCCCAGGCTCGAAAGGTCTACCGCTGCCCAGGCTGCCAGCAAGAAATCGCCGTAGGGACCGGCCATGTCGTCGTGGTGCCGCTGGAGGCGCCTGACCTCCGCCGCCACTGGCACACCTCCTGCTGGGTCATGCGGGGCCGCCGCCGGCCCGGCCGATAAACAGACCGATGTCCGGAGGCGGAAGCCGCCTCAGTCGCAAACCTGCCCGCTTTCGTGCCGAGAACCGACCCTCAAAATGCCTCTTCGATGATCTCCACCGTGCCATCGAGCACACTGGCGACGTCGAAGCGCACCCGCCAAGTGCGGCTGCGCCAAATGGAGCTGCCCTGAGACGGCGCCGGCGGCCTCGAACCGCGTCCCTCGTCCGCCGAGAGGCCCGCCTCCTTTCCCGAACCCCGTCGCTCTCCCACGGGTCTTGCCCGCGCACCCGAACGGGCCGCCGTCAGCCACATACCGGCGAGCCGGCGAACCCGCGCTTGCTTGGCGTAGCCGACGGCCTCGGCCGGTAGCCCAAACGAGTCCGACGAGCGCGTCTTGACTTCGCAGAAGACGAGCTGGGAACCCTTCCGCGCCACTATGTCCAACTCGCCGGCGCGGCACCTCCAATTGCGTGCGACCACCTCGTAGCCGTGCGCCTCGTACCACTCGGCCGCGAGGTCCTCGCCCCGGTGACCGATCTCCCGCCGGCGAGCCGCCTTTGCGTCCACTCAGCGAGGATGCCGCAGGGGTGCGACATCTCGAAGTACGGGTAGATGGCCTCGCCAGCGCCGCTCCTTCGTGCCGATTGGTCCGCCAGTTGCACAACGTGCCGGCTCGCACTGTGCTTCGAGGCCCCATCGGGTCCCACCCGCGTCCGGCGAGCCGGTAATGACTGTTTCGTTGGTGCTTGACGAGTGTCGAGCTGTCACATAGTATCTCATGTTCTTATATGTTACCCTACCTCGAAGTCATCGCCAGACAATGCGGAGTCGCCGCTCGCGACCAGCTCGCTCGAGCCGGCCTCTCGCGACGTGGCTTGGAGCGGGCAGTTGCGACCGGTGTGCTCCAACGCCGCGGCCCGCGCCTCGTCGTCGATCCCCACTGGTCCTCGGAGGGCGACGAAAGGGCCGAGTTGCGGCGCCGGCTCTTCGCTGCCCTTTTCGAGTGCGCCCCCCGCCAGCGCGCGACAGCACTGGTCTTCCGCCGGTCCGCGGCGGCCCTCTGGAGCCTCGACGGCCTCGCCGCCAGCGCAGTGCCGACCGAGATCGCCGTGGCCAGAGGCGATACTGTTTCTGGGGCTCTGTTCCGGGTGCGGCCCGTGGCTCCTGCTGACCGAGCCGAGGTCGAGGGCCTGCCGGTCACCTCCCCCGTGCGCACCCTGGTCGACATCGGCCAGGTGGTAGATGCAGACACCCTGGAGAGGGCGCTCGAGTCCGCCCTGCGGAAGCGCCTTGCAACAATGGACGGCCTCCTGGGCGCTCTCGACGCCGCACCCAGGCTCCGAGGCACGAGCGCTCTCCGTTCGCTTCTCGCCGATCGCCCCCCAAGGCTCCCGCCGACAGAGAGCGACGCCGAAACCCTCTTCGTGCAGCTTGTCCGCCGAGCCGGGTTCCCGGCACCTATTAGGCAGTTCACCGTCCCTACCCCAGAAGGCAATTTCCGGGTGGACTTTGCGTGGCCCCTCATGCGCATAGCCATCGAGATAGATGGTGCGGCCGTTCACGCCAGTGCCGGTGCGCTCGCCCGCGACCTCCGCCGGCAGAACGCGATCGTGCTGGCATTTGCTTCGGCAGGGTGGCTGCTGCTCCGCTTCAGCTGGCACGACCTCGTAGCAGAGCCGTACATGAGCCAGACCTGCTCAAAACTGCGCGAAGCGTGGTCGATCGCCGGGAGCCGGCCACTCGCAGCACCGGCTGGCGGCCTCACGGCCGACTTCGCCGACCACAACAGCTGATGGCGGTCAAAAAACCAACAGATGTCAGCACCGCAACGCCACATTTGTTGGTTTCTGGTACAAAACAGGCTCATTTTCTGACCGATGTGCCCTCGGCCAAATCACATCGATGAGCTTTTTGCCCACTGGCCGGCGGCGGGGCACAGGCCCGGGCCGGCGGCGGGGCACAGGCCCGGGCCGGCGGGCGGGGCACAGGCCCCGGGCCGGCACCGGCTGGCAGGACCGAGGCAGCCAGGAGGGCATGGTCGGCGCCGGCGCCGGACCAGGACTTGGCGCCGGCCCGTCAGAGCTCCTTTTCGGGCAGCTCCTCGACGTTGACGTCCTTGAACGTGACCACCCTCACGTTGGTCACAAAGCGTGCCGGCCGGTACATGTCCCACACCCAGGCGTCGGTCAACTTCACCTCGAAGTACGTGCGGGCGCCCTCCCCGTGGGCCTCCATCTGGACCTCGTTGGCGAGGTAGAAGCGCCTCTCCGTCTCCACCACATAGCGGAACATGGGGAGGACGGCGCGGTACTCCTGGAAGAGCGCCAGCTCGATCTCGGTCTCGTAGCGTTCGAGGTCCTCGGCGCTCATGACATCACTCCCCGGGTAGATCTTCCTCAGTTAATCGTACGGCGCCCCGGCTGATCTGGGTACTCAGCGGCCGACCACCTTCGGGCACCGCCGGCGAAGCTCGCGCGGCCTCAGGCCTTCGCAGGCGCGCGCTTCTCCTTGATCTTGGCGGCCTTCCCGGTGCGTTGGCGCAGGTAGTAAAGCTTGGCCCTGTGCACGTCGCCCTGGGTCACCACCTCGATCTTGGCCACCGCCGGCGAGTGCACCGGCCACGTCCGTTCGACGCCCACGCCCGAGCTCAGCTTGCGCACCGTGAACGTCTCGCGCACCCCCGAGCCCCGCCGGGCTATGACCGCGCCCTGAAAAGCCTGGACCCGCTCCCGGTTGCCCTCGACGACCCGGACGTGGACCCTCACCGTGTCCCCGGGTGCGAACTTGGGTATGTCGTCGCGAAGGCTCTCAGCGTCAATCAGGTCGGTCGGGCCCATAGCCCGCACACGTTACCTGATCGAAGCCCATCTCCGTGAGCAACGCCCGGTCCTCGCGGGAAAGGCCGCCCGCCGCGGCGATCAGGTCGGGCCGGCGCTCCAGGGTCCTGGCAATCGCGGCAGCGCGCCTCCACCGGGCCACGCGTTGGTGGTTGCCCGAAAGCAGGACTTCGGGCACGGCCCACCCCCGGAACTCCGCCGGCCTCGTGTACTGGGGGTACTCCAAGAGGCCCTCGCTGAAGCTCTCCTCTTCACCGGAGGCCAGGTTGCCCATCACGCCGGGGACGAGGCGCGCGACCGCTTCCACCACCACCACGGCCGCCGCCTCGCCGCCGGCCAGGACATAGTCGCCTATGGACAGCTCCCCGTCCACCAGGTGGTCAGCGACCCTCTGGTCGACCCCCTCGTAACGCCCGCACAGGAGCGAAAAGCCGGGAGAGGCCGCCAGTTCTCGCGCCATCGCCTGGTCGAAGCGCCGGCCTCCGGGGCCGAGCAGGAGAAGCGGCCTCGCCGGAGCAGCCGCCTCGACGGCGGCGAACAGCGGACGGGGGGCGAGCACCATCCCCGCCCCCCCGCCAAAGGGGGCGTCGTCGACGCTGCGGTGGGGGTCGTCCGCTCCCGCCCGCAAGTCGTGAACGGCTAGGTCTATCGCACCCGAGCGCCACCCCTTGCCGAGAAGGCTGGCGTTGCACCAGCCGGTGACCAGGTCGGGGAAGATCGTGAAGATCTCGACCCTCATCGGGGCCTCACGCTCTGGGCCTCACGCTCTGGGCCTCACGCTCTGGGCTGGGCCTCAAAGGTCGAAGAGCCCCTCCGGGGCATTGACAATGACCCGCCCGGGTACGACGTTGACCACGAAGCGAAGGGGCACGAGCGCCCCGCCATCCAGCACGAGCAGGTCGCTCGCGGGATTGGCCTGGACGGCCGTCACTTTGCCGTGCTCCTCGCCGGACGCGCTGCACACCTCCGAACCAATGAGCTCGTGCACCCACAGCCCCTCCCGCCCGCCCATGGCCTCGGCGAAGAGCTCGGCGCCGGCGAGTTCCTCGGCCCCCTCCCTGGTGGAGACGCCGGCGAAGCTCACCAGCCAGTGGCTGCACGAGCCAGCGTGGCCGCCTCCCCGGCTGGGAAGCTCCCGAGCCTGCTCGACCACCACCTCGGCGCCCCGGCACCTGAGCGTGCTGCCCGGCGCCATCCTCTCGGTCGCGTTGCTCACCAAGCGCACCACCACCTCGCCCCGCAGGCCGTGGGGCCGGGTCACCTGCCCGACCTCGAGCAGCACGCTCCCTAATCCGCGATCTCGACCAAGACCTCGTCGCCGTCTTTGGCCGCAGCGGCACGGGTCACAGCACGGATGGCCTGGGCCGTGCGCCCCCTCCGCCCGATCACTCTGCCCACGTCATCGGCGGCCACCACCAGGTGGAGCCGCACGGCATGGCCGCTACCCTCGCTCTCTGTGACCGACACCGCGTCCGGCTGGTCGACGACCTGGCGTGCGATGTACTCGAGGACCGCCCGGGCCGTGGCCGCCGGCAGGCGGTTGTAGGGGTCGCTCACTTGTCGGCCGGCTGCGCCGGCGCCTGGAGCAGCCCCTCGCTCACGAGGATGCGGCGCACCCGGTCTGTCGGCTGGGCACCCTCTTTCAACCAGCGGGCCACACGGTCGGCCTTCAACACGACCTTGTGTTCCGCCTCTCTCGGAGCGTACGTCCCGACGACCTCGATGAAACGGCCGTCACGGGGTGAGCGGCTGTCCGCTGCCACCAACCGGTACGTCGGCTGCTTTGTCTTCCCCATCCGCATGAGGCGGAGCTTTACTGCCATTCAGGTTCTCCTCGTAGTGGGCGCGACAAATATAGGCACTGTGGACGGGGCCCCGGCGGCTGGCTCCGGGTACTGCCTGCTCAGCGCCGCTTCTTCCGCTTAGCGCCCGCCTTTTTCCCCGATGCTTTGGCCGAGCTGCGCCGGGTCATCCCGGCGAGCCCCGGCACCTGGCGCATGAAGGCTTGGGCCTGCTTGAACCGCTCGAGCAGCTCGTTGACCTGCTGCACCGAGGTGCCCGAGCCGGCAGCGATACGGGCGCGCCGGGAACCGTTGATGATCGAAGGCTCGGCGCGTTCCTCCGGGGTCATCGAATGGATGATCGCCTCGACCGGCGTGAGCGCGGAGTCGTCGATCTGAGCGTTTTTGATCTCCTTCGGGACCATCGGGAGCATCCCGATCAGCCCCGACAAAGGCCCCATCTTCTTCACCGACTGGAGCTGGGCCAGGAAGTCGTCGAGGCCGAAGCGGCCCTCGACCAGCTTGGTCATCGCCCGCTCGGCGTCCTCGCGCTCTACGGCCTCCTCGGCCTTGTCGATGAGCGTGAGCACGTCGCCCATGCCGAGGATGCGCCCGGCCATGCGGTCGGGATGGAAAAGCTCGAAGTCCTCGAGCTTCTCACCGGTGGAGGCGAACGCGATCGGCTTGCCGACGACCTCTTTCACCGAGAGGGCGGCACCTCCCCGGGCGTCGCCATCGATCTTGGTGAGGATCACGCCATCGAGCGCCAGGGTCTTGTGGAACGCCTCCGCCGTCGCCACAGCGTCCTGCCCGGTCATGGAGTCGATCACGAGGAACGTGTAGTGGGGCTGGACGCTCTCGGAAATTTGCCGGGCCTGCTCCATCATCTCGGCATCGATGCTGAGGCGCCCCGCCGTGTCCACGACCAGCACGTCGCGGCCTACTCGCTGAGCCTCGGCGAGCCCCTTCTTGGCCACGGTGACCGGGTCCGACGGCTCGGAGAAGACCGGCACGCGCACCTGGGCGCCGAGCACCCTGAGCTGCTCGACCGCCGCCGGCCGCTGCAGGTCGGCACCGACGAGGAGGGGGTTGCGGCCCTGCTGCTTGAACCAGCGGGCCAGCTTGGCGGCGGCGGTCGTCTTGCCGGAGCCCTGAAGGCCCGCCAGCAAGACGACTGTGGGCGGGCGGGGCGCGTACGTGACCTTGAGCGCCGTGCCGCCGAGCACCCGCACCAGTTCGTCGTGCACGGCCTTCACAACCTGCTGGCCAGGGGTCAGGCTGCGCGAAAGGTCGGACCCGACCAGTTCGGCGCGCAGCCGGGAGATGATGTCGCGCACCACGAGGAGGTTGACGTCGGCCTGGAGGAGCGCGAGGCGGATCTCTCGGAGGGCCTCGTCGACGTCCTCGCCGGAGAGCCGGCCGCGGCCGCGAAGGCGCGTGAAGATGCCTTCGAGGCGATCCGAGAGGACGTCGAACATCAGCGGGCCATGCTACTGCCGCAACGGGCAACCTTCGCCGGTTGCGACTGCCTCTCCACACACTTTGAGCTTGCGCCTGAGCCCTGGCTAGCCTGCCGGCATGAGCCGGGCCAGGATGCCAACCGGGGACTCCGCCGGCGTGCCCGCACCCGACGCGCCACCCAGCCAGGGAGGGGCGCGGCTGGCCGGCGACCAGCCCGTCGGGGGCCCGGAGGAGGCCTCACTCCCCGCCGGCGACGAGAAGCGCCGCGCCGTCCGCCAGATGTTCGACACGATCGCCGGCCGCTACGACGTGCTCAACCGGGTCAACTCGCTCGGCATGGACCGCTACTGGCGCCGGCGTTGTGTGAACGCCCTCGACCTACCCGCCGGCTCGCTGGTGCTCGACGTTGCGTGCGGCACCGGCGACCTCTGCGACGAGCTGGTCCGCCGGCACATTCAGCCCGTGGGGCTCGACCTGTCCTCCGGCATGCTCGCCGAGGCGCGCCGTCGCCGCGCCGGCGGTAACGGGGAGCGCCCCGCCAGCTCCGGCGCGGCCCCCCTCGTCCTCGGCGATGCCCTGGCCGCGCCGTTCCGGCCAGCGTCCTTCGACGGGGCCGTGAGCGCTTTTGCGCTCCGCAACGTCGTGGACCTCGGCGAACTGTTCAAGGAGCTGGCTCGCCTGGTCCGCCCCGCAGGGCGCATCTCCCTGTTGGATCTCGGCGAGCCGGAAGGGCGCCTGCTCAGGTTCGGCCACGGGCTTTGGACCAAGCACGCCGTGCCGTTGGTGGGCTCTCTCTTCTCCGATGGCGACGCCTACCGCTACCTGCCGAAGAGCCTCGCCTACCTCCCAGCACCCGAGCGGGTCGTGGGCCTCTTGGAGGAGGCAGGGTGGAAGGCAGTGGAGCGCCTGCTCCTGGCCGGCGGGACCAGCCAGGTATACGTCGCAACCCGGGCCGGACGCCCCCGAGCGTGACGCTCACCTCCAGCGGGCCGGACGAAGTCCGCCAAGACGATGTCCAGCCAGACGAGAGCCGAGCCGACGAAGTCGCGGGCGACGCCGCTGCCGGCAGCGAAAAGCGCGGCAGGGCTGCCCGGGACCAAGGAAACGAAGCAAACCGCGGTAGAGCCAACGACCCAGAGGACCTCCGGGCCTTCACCTTCGAGGTCGCTCCAGAGGCGCTTCCAGACCTGGTCCGGGCCGCCGGCGCGCCAGGGTGCACCCTCCTCCGGCGCAGCGAGTACTGCCTGCTCGGTGCCGGCGAAGCCCTCCGGATCTCCCTCCGGGCACCATGGGCCGGGAGCACGGCCCTGGTCGCCCGGACGCTCGAGGCGATCGAAACCGAGGCGGGCGCCGCGGGCCCTGTGGGCGGCCCGGTCGCCATGGGGGCCCTGCCTTACGACCCCTCTCGCAGCGGTTACCTGTCCATCCCCCGGTTACTCGTTGCCCAGAGGGGCGGTGAGGCGTGGGCCACGCTCGTCTGCAACAAGAACGAGCCGGCGCCAAGGTCCGAGACGCTTCACGCTGAGCTGCGCAAGCTCGTTGGCGCGGTGCCGGCGGGCCGGCCCCCGGACACTTTTACCCTCACGCCCAGCCTGCCCCACGACGAGTGGCAGGCCCTCGTCCAGCGGGCGCTCAGCGAGCTCGAGGAGGGCCGCCTGGCCAAAGTCGTACTGGCCCGCCGGGTCGACGTCGACGCCAACCGCCCCTTCGTGCTGCACGACGCGCTGGCCCGGCTGGTTTCCCTCTACCCCTCCTGCGCCGTCTTCAGGGTCGAAGGCTTCATCGGGGCGAGCCCCGAAATCTTGGTGCGGCGGACCGGCACAGAGATCCTGAGCCACCCTCTCGCCGGCACCGTGGCGCGAAGCGGCAACCAAGCGAGCGACGACACCCTGCTCGCCGGCCTCCTGGCCTCGCCCAAGCACCGGCGTGAACACAGACTGGTAGTGGACGAGATCGCTTCCCGGCTGCAGCCCCTGTGCAGCGGGCTGGACGTTCCAGACGAGCCCTCCGTCATCGCCCTTCGCAATGTTTCCCACCTCGGTACCGTCCTCACCGGCACCTTGCTCCCCCACGCCGGCGCCGTCCGCAAGCTGAACGCCCCCAACACCGCCCACACGCCAAACGACGCCGGCGCTGGTGCCGGCGTCGGCCCCAACGACCACGACGGCGGCGACGAGAGCACCGCCCGCGCTCCGACCGCCCTCGAGGTGGCCGCCCTCCTCCAGCCCACCCCGGCTGTTGGCGGCGCCCCTACGGACGCCGCGCTGGCTTGGCAGGCCGCCAACGAGGGTTTCGACCGCGGTTGGTACGCCGGTCCCGTGGGCTGGGTGGACTCCCGGGGTGACGGTGAATGGGTGCTTGGGTTGCGAAGCGCCTACCTCGAAGGTCAACGCGCCTCGCTCTACGCCGGCAACGGCATCGTCGCCGGCTCTGACCCCCAGGCCGAGCTAGCGGAGACCCAGCTCAAGCTGCAGGCGCTCCTGGCTGCGCTCGTGCGGCCCTGACTTCTCGCCGAACTACCCTCCGAGCCCGGCCACGGCTTCCCCCACGGCCGACCAGAGCCTTTGGTGAACCTTGACGTTGTCCTCCCGGGACGTCCTGGCCACCCATACTCGGACGCCAGGCGGCGCCTCGGGCCCGGAGAGCGCCTGCTGCAGGCTGGCCACGTCGTGCACCGGCGCCGCCTCCACCCCGTAGGCGCGAGCCACCGCCACCAGGTCACTCCCATGGGGGGTTGACCACAGCCGCTCGAAGCGCTCCCGCGGTTGCGAGCTCGCCTGGGGCAAGAAGCTGAAGATCCCGCCGCCATCGTTGTCCACGACCACGACGTCGAGGGAGAGGTCACGCGTGCCGGCCCCCAGCAAGCAAGACGCGTCGTAGGCAAAGGCGAGGTCACCGATCAAGGCCGCCACGCGACGCCCGCGCCCGCCCGCCCGACACCCAGATGCCACCCCCAAAGCCGTGGACAGCACCCCGTCGATCCCGTTGGCGCCGCGGTTGGCGACGACCCGTAGGCCACTACGGGGCTTCCCCCACCACTCGACCTCCCTGACCGGCATGGACGACGCCACGACCAGCGTGCTGCCTTCGGGGAGCGCCCCCACCAGCGCCCTGGCGATCCCGGGCTCCGTGAGCCCTTCCTCGCCGGCGAGGACTGCGTCGATGGCGCCCTGAGCGGCCGCTTCTGCCAAGGCCCAGCGCCGTGACCATTGGCCCGCCGGCAGCGACCCGGGCATCGCCGCCGCCCCGACGGCCTTGGCCGCGGCCCGGCAAAACGCGTCGGGGCTCGCCACCACCACCCTGGCGGCCAAGCGGTCCGGCGCTTCCCACGTCCCCCAGGGGTCTACGAGCACCTGGCGGCAGTCGAGGTCCGCCAGCCACTCGGCCACCACCCTCGACGACCATGGCCTGCCGAGGCGGACGACCACGTCCGGCCGCCACCGCCGCACCTCGCCGACGCGCAACAAGGCGTCGGCCGCCGAGACCGTCCCCTCCGCGCGGCAACCGCTGACCGCGTCGGCGAGCACCGGCCATCCGGTCGCGCGAGCCAGGGCAGACACGGCCCCGGGGCTGCCAGCGCCGGCCCCCGCGACCACCAGTCCCCGTTCCCCGGCTCCGACGACGGCCCGGGCCGTCTCCTCGGGAACGGCTTGCTCCGCCGGCGCCACGACCTCATGCCAGGGCGCCCCCTCCGGCCGGCCGGCCGCCAGGAGGTCCAACGCAGGGGCGAGGCTCGGGGCGGGCCCGCCCGTCCCGGCAGCTGGTTGCCCGTTCGCTACGGCGCTCGCGCCGAGCCCCGCCGGCCCGCTTGTCCCGCCGGCCGGTTGCCCTCCCGAAGTGGCACCCGCGCCGAGCCCCGCCGGCCCGCTTGTCCCGCCGGCCGGTTGCCCTCCCGAAGTGGCACCCGCGTCGAGCCCGGCCCGCACGCCGTTGGCCCGCAGGAAAGAATCCGCCCTCCCGACCAGGGGCTCCCTGAAAGCCAGGTTGAGGTGCACCGGTCCCGGCCGCCGGCTGCCACCTCGGGCCTCCGCTACGGCCCGGGAACCCAATGACCTCCATGTCCCGGCCGATGCCACGTCCGGGGCCCCGGGCGAGGCCTGCCACCGGGCCGCTTCGCCGTAGAGCCCTTCCTGGCGCACGGTCTGGGGGGCGCCGCAGTCGTGCAGCTCTGCCGGCCTGTCCGCGGTCACGACCAGCATCGGCACGCCGGCGTGGTGTGCCTCGACGACCGCGGGGTGCAGTTCGACCGCGGCTGTGCCGCTGGTGGTGACCACCGGCGCCGGCATGCCCGACGCCAGCCCCAGGCCGAGGGCAAAAAAGCCGGCGGCCCGCTCGTCCAAGAAGACGTGCAGCCGGAGCCGCCCCTCCTCGGCGGCTTCGGCCAACGCCACCAAAAGAGGCGTCGACCTCGACCCCGGGCAGGCTACGGCATCGGTCACCCCCGCCCGGCCCCACTCGTCCACCAGCACCCTGGCAAAGGCCGCCTGGACGTCTTCGGGCAGGTAGGGCGGCTGTTCCATGGTCAAGGCAGGCGGAGGGCGAGGCAATATCGTCTAATGAAAAGCCTAACCGCGTTACCCGCCCGTACGTTCGGGCGCGCCCCGGCGCCCGGTGCGCCCACCCTCGTCCTCCTCCACGGCTTCACCCAAACCGGCAAGTCATGGGCGCCCCTCGCGGATCTCCTCGCCGGCTACCGGCTCCTCGCGCCAGACGCGCCCGGCCACGGCGCGGCGTCATCGGTCGCGGCCGACCTTTGGGCCACGGCGGACCTCCTTGCTGCCACGCTCGCCGCCAGCGGCGTCGAGCGGGCCAACTGGGCCGGCTACTCGATGGGGGGCCGCATGGCACTCCACCTGGCACTTTCACACCCAGGACGCGTCGCCAAGCTGGTCCTCATAAGCACCTCGGCGGGGATCGAAGACCCCGGTGAAAGGGCGGCACGCCGCCGCGCCGACGAAGCCCTGGCCCAACGGATCGAGGAAGGTGGCACCGACGGCCTCCAGGACTTCCTCACCGGGTGGCTGGCCCAGCCCCTCTTCGCGACCCTCCCCGCCGACCGGGCCGGCCTCGGGCAACGGCTGGCCAACTCCCCCGCAGGCCTGGCCTCGAGCCTCCGTCTCGCCGGCGCCGGCGCGGCGGAACCCCTCTGGGGGCGGCTCCACGAGCTCGGCGACCGCGGGGTCCCAGTGCTCCTGGTCGCGGGAGAACTCGACCGCAAGTACTGCGACCAAGCCGCAGCCATGGCGGCCAGGATCGGGCCGAGCGCCCGTACCCACGTCGTGCCGGGAGCGGGCCACGCCTGCCACCTCGAACGCCCAGAGGAGGTCGCCGGCCTGATCTCCCGCTGGCTCAGTTAGATGCCCTTGCAAGCAAGTCCGCCCGACACCACTTTGCCGGCCCGCACTGGGCGGGGATCAACAACATCCCGCGCAGAAAACCGACAGATGTGAAGTCGTCGTCGGCACATCTGTCAGTATTTGGCGCGAAAACGCGCAACTTTCCGACCGATGTGGCCTCCGCCGGCGCACATCGATCTGTTTTTTGCGCGTTCCTCCTGGAGCCCAGGCCCGAGAGCGCCAGCCCGAGCTGGAGCGCCAGCCCGAACTAGAGCGCCAGCCCGACGGCCAGCAGCAACCCCAGCGCCAGCTGGGCGCGCCCAGTGGCGCCCAGGGCCCGCACCAGAGAAGGCCCCTCGGCCCCACCGACCACGCTGCGTACCGGTGCCCATAACAGCGCCAGCGACGCCAGCCCTAGGAGCGCCCAGGGCCGCGTGAGGGCAGGTGGCACCACGAGGACGCCAGCCCCGAGGACACAGCCGCAGTAAACCCACCTCGTGCGGCGCGCGCCGAGGCGCACGGCCAGCGTCCGCTTCCCTGCGGCGGCGTCGCCGGCTATGTCCCGCAGGTTGTTGACAACGAGCAGGGCTACCGCCAGCAGGCCGACCGGCAGGGCGGCCAGCACTTCCAACCCGGTCACGCTATGGGTCTGCACGTACGCCGTACCGACCGTCGCCACGAGGCCGAAGAAGGCGAACACGAAGACCTCGCCCAAGCCCGCGTACCCGTAAGGCTTGGGCCCGCCCGTGTAAAACCAAGCCGCGGCCACGCACGCCAAGCCGATGGCCACGAGCCACCAGCCTGCGACGGCAGCCAGGGCCAGCCCGGCCATGCCGGCGGTGCCAAAAGCGAGGAGCGACGCCCCCTTCACCGCCCCCGGGCTCGCCAGCCCCGACGCCACCAGCCTGACCGGGCCGACCCGAGCCGTGTCAGTGCCCCTCACGCCATCGCTGTAGTCGTTGGCGTAGTTGACCCCCACCTGGAGCGACAGGGACACGACACCCGCCAGCAGAGCCCTCCACCAGATGGCGTGGCCGTACGCAACGGCGGCCCCGGTGCCCACGAGCACAGGGACGAGCGAGGCAGGAAGGGTCCTCGGCCGGGCGCCGGCCAGCCACGGGTGCTTCGGCACCGCGCCGTGGCCCGCACCCCGGCCCGGACCCTGGCCCGAAGTGGTTACCGGCTCGCCTCCCCGCTGCTTCACCACGCCGGCGACGCTACAGCCAAACGTCCTCGAGCGAAGACGCTGGCTACGAGGGCCAGCTACGAGGGCCAGCTACGAGGGCCAGCTACGAGGGCGCCTACGAGGCCTGGCCACGAGAACCCAAGAGGGAGCACGCCGGCCACGGGCTAGCAGGCGCACCTTCGGCCCGACTGGCCCCAGACTGTCACCATGGCCGAACTCGTCGCCCTCGACCTCCCCGGCGGCCCCGCCTTCGTAAGAGCCCTCAGTGAGGCATGGGAGCGCGGCCAGGCGGTCGCCCCGCTCGACCGCCGGCTCGGCGCGCCCGCCCGCCGGCGCCTCCTCGATGCCCTCCGCCCCAGTTGGGTCGTCGACGAGGAGGGACGCCACCCCTGCCAGGGCGCCCTCGAGACCCAAGACGGCGATGCCCTGGTCGTCGCTACGAGCGGCAGTACCGGCGTACCCAAGGCGGCGGTGCTCACTCACACGGCCGTGGCCGCCTCCGCCCGCGCCACGTCTGCTCGCCTCGGGGTTCAACCTGGCCGCCACCGCTGGCTCGCCTGCTTGCCCCTCTCCCACATAGGCGGTCTGTCGGTGGTCACCCGGGCCCTCCTCACCGGCACGGACCTCGTGGTCCACGACGGCTTCGACGCAGACCGGGTCACAGCCGCCGCCGGGCCGGAAGTGCTCGTGTCCCTCGTACCGACGGCACTCGCCCGGGTTGGCGCCGGCCAGTTCGCGAAGGTGCTCCTAGGCGGCTCTGCCCCGCCGGCAGGCTTGCCAGCCAACGTGGTCACCACCTACGGGATGACCGAGACCGGGAGCGGGGTCGTCTATGACGGCGTGCCCCTCCCCGGCATGGAGGTGCGGCTCTCCTCCGCCGGCGAGGTCCTCCTGCGTGGCCCGATGCTGTTGCGCGCCTACCGGGACGGGACGGTGCCCCTGGACGAGGACGGCTGGCTCGCCACGGGGGACGCCGGGCACTTCGATGCCAGCGGACGCCTCCAGGTGGACGGCCGCCTTTCCGACATGGTCGTTACGGGAGGGGAAAATGTGTGGCCCGCGGCGGTCGAACACGCCCTCCGCCACCACAAGGGCATTTCCGAAGTGGCCGTCTCCAGCCGACCGGACCCCGAGTGGGGGGAACGGCTCGTAGCCTGCGTCGTCCCCAGAGACCCCGCGTCGCCACCCGTGCTGGCCGACCTCCGCGCCCTCGTGAGCGAAGAACTCGCCCCGTTCGCAGCGCCCAAAGAGCTCGTGATCATGGACGAGCTCCCGAAGACCCCGAGCGGCAAGGTCCGCCGCGACGAACTGCGCCGGCGGCTATCCGCCCTGACCGCGAACCACTAACCGACTAACGAACCCCTCATTTGGCCAACCCCTCATTTGGCCAACCCCTCATTTGGAGGCCGCCGGCCCCTGCGCGGGCGGCGCAGGCGGCGCGCCGAAGGGCACGAGCGGTGCCGACACACCCCCGCCGAAATGGGTGCTGCCGTTGCGCACCACGTTCAATATGGAACTGGCCTGTGCGGCCAGGCCCGCGACGAGCTCGCCGAGGCCCTCGCTGCCGTTCAAGACCGTCACGTTGGCCTGGCGGAGCTCGCTCGCGACAGCGCCCAGGATTTGAGGCATCTGTTCCACGAGGAGCCGTTCGAGCACCAGCCCGCCCTGGGTAGCGGTGGCCTCGGCCTGCAGGCGGGTAGCGTCCGCCTGCGCCCGCGCCAGGGTGCGGGTCTTCTCGGCCTCGGCCTCGGCCGGCCGTACCACCTCCGAGACAAGCTGCTGGCGCCGCAGCTCCCCCTGAGCCTCGGCCACCTTGGCTTGCTCTGACAGCACCTCCTGCTGCGCCCTGGCTTGAGCCAGGGGCCCCGACTGGTTGGCGGTTTGCTGGGCCTGGTCGATCTGGGCCTGGTACTGGGCCTTGGCTACCGCCGTCTCTTGAAGGTACTGGGCCTGGTTGCGTTCGGACTCCTGCCTCGCCTTGGCAGCGGCCTGGTCTGCCTGCGCTTGAGCCACCTGGGCGACCTGGTTGACGGCCGCCACGTGGGGCTGGGAAAGCGCCCTTATGTAACCGGCCTGGCCGTCGTCGATCGACTCGATCTGGAACGAGTCCACCACCAGCCCGAGCTTTGCCATCTCGGGCTTGGACGCGCCAAGCACCTCCGAAGCCAGCTTCTGGCGCTCGCGGATGATCTCTTCGACGGTCATCGAGCCGACGATCGACCGCAGGTGGCCCGCGAAGATACGCCCCACCAACATGGGCATCGACTTCTGGTCGTCGAGGAACCTTCTGCCGGCGTTGGCTATCGACTCGTTGTCGTCACCGACCTTGAAGGCGATCACAGCTCTCACCTGGAGGGTGATCCCCTGCTGTGTCACGCAGGGCTCGGCGACCTCGGCCTCCTGCATGGCAAGAGCCAGGAACGAGATCTTGTTGCGGACGGGCAGAGCAAAGGCGCCGTGCCCAACAACTATACGGAACGGGGCCTCATCTCTATTTTTGCTCCCCGATATGAGCATCGCCGCGTTGGGCGCCGGAACGTGCCAACCGAGCACTGTGTCCCCTTTCTCTACAAAGGTGTCACCGACACCGACCTGGCGCCGAGGTCCGCTATCACGACTACCTCTGCCCCGGCGTCGATCTGCTCATCAGAGTACGCTATGTAGGCCTCGCTGCCTCCCCGGATGCGCACGACCACCTCGCCGGCCTTCGCTCCGCCCGGTATCGCAACGCTGACGTGGGCGGACTTGCCTACGACGCTCTCGCGCTCGGTGTGGCTCGCCATCACCTAGACAATATTGGCAAGCACCTAGCTTGGCCCCGTGGACAGCCGCAACCGCCTCGCCACCGAGGCGAGCCCTTACCTCCAACAGCACGCCGCCAACCCCGTCGATTGGTGGCCCTGGGGCGAGGAGGCCTTCGCTGAGGCCCGCCGGCGGGACGTCCCGGTCATCATCTCGGTCGGCTACTCGGCCTGCCACTGGTGCCACGTCATGGCCCACGAGAGCTTCGAGGACCCCGAAGTGGCCAGGGTGCTCAACGACGGTTTCGTCGCGGTCAAAGTCGACCGGGAGGAGCGCCCCGACGTGGACGCTCTCTACATGACCGCTGTCCAGCTGGCCACCGGTTCGGGCGGGTGGCCGATGACGGTCGTAGCCACGCCGGACGGCCGTCCCTTCTGGGGCGGCACTTACCTGCCGAAATACGCCTTCCTCCGCCTCCTCGGGCGGGTCGTGGAGCTCTGGGGCTCGCAGCGTGCCCAGCTCGAAAAGGACGCCGACACCCTGTCCGAGGCGCTCCGCCGGCATGCCTCGCCCGTCGGCACCTCGACGACCGCAGGCACCACTGGGACCAGCACCGGGACCACCTCCCGTCCGGCCATGACGGCCGCCGGCGAGCTCGCCGGCGCTGAGCTCACCTGGGCCGACGCCCTTTCCGCAGCCGCGCACGACGTGCTCGCCCATCACGACACCGAGTGGGGCGGCAGCGTCGGCGCACCCAAGTTCCCCGAGCCGGCGAGGCTCGAAGCGCTGGCCCGCTACGCCTGGCGCTTCGGTGACGACGCCGCGCTCGCTGCCCTTTGCCGCACCCTCGACGCCATGAGCTCGGGCGGCATCTACGACCACCTCGGCGGTGGCTTCGCCCGCTACAGCACCGACAGGTACTGGCTCGTCCCCCACTTCGAGAAGATGCTCTACGACAACGCCCTCCTCGTTGCCGTCTATACCCACGCCTGGCAGCTCACGGGCGCGCCGCGCTACCGCCAGGTCGTGGAGGAGACCGTCGCCTACCTGCTCTCCCCTCCCATCCGGCTCCCCGAGGGGGCGTGGGCGGCTTCGGAGGACGCGGACAGCGAGGGCCAGGAGGGACGTTTCTACGCCTGGTCGTACGACGAGCTCGTCGCCACTGCGGGCGCCGAGGCGGCCGCCTGGTACGGGGCCACCCCGAGGGGCAACTGGGAAGGGGCCAACATCCTCTGGCGCCCAGGCGCCGGCACGCTCGAGCGCCCTCCCGAGATCGAAGAGGCCCGGCGCAAGCTGGCCGCCAAGCGCGCCGAACGTCCCCGTCCGGGCCTCGACGACAAGGTGCTCACCGAATGGAACGCGATGGCGGTCTCCTCGCTCGCCTACGCTGGCCGGGCCTTCGCCAAGCCCGAGTGGGTATCGGCCGCCACCGAGACCGCCGGCGTGCTGATGGCAAAGCTCCGCCGGCCCGACGGGCGCTGGCTGCGCAGCTGGCGGCCGGGCTCGCCGGCGGCCCCCAAGCACCTCGCCGTCGCTGCTGACTACGCCTGGCTGGTCGAGGCGTTCACCCGCTTGGGAGAGGCCACGGGCCAAGCCTCGTGGACCGACGCCGCCGGCGAAACCGCCTCGGGGCTCGCCGAGCGCTTCTGGGACCGCGACCACCGAGGTTTTTTCACCTCGGGAGACGACGCGGAAGAACTAGTAGCGCGGCAAAAGGACTTCTACGACGGCGCCGTCCCCTCCGCCAACTCGACCGCGTCCTTCGCACTCGCCCGTCTCGGGGAATTGACCGGGGAACACCGGTGGGAAGAGCTCGCCACGTCCACGCTCGAGCTAGCCTCTCCCGCCCTCGCCAGGGCGCCCGGCGCCTTCTGCTGGCTCGCTCGGGCGGCTGACTACCTGGCTTCGCCCCGGCGCCAGGTCGTGGTGAGCTCCTGCGAACCCGAGCTCGTAAGGCCCGTCTGGGAGCGCTACCTCCCCGACACGGTCCTCGCTTGGTGCGAGCCCTTTGCCTCTCCCCTCTGGGAGGGGCGGGACGGCCCCGCCGCCGCCGGCCAAGCCTTCGTGTGCGAGGGGTACCAGTGCAGGCTGCCCCTCAACAGCCCCGGGGAGCTCGCCCGGCTCCTCGGCGCCCGCTAGCCGCTGGCACCATCCTCACCCCGCTCGGGCCCGGCCAGTGCCTGACCCTGCCGGCTTCCTGCGTGTCTGGCCGAGGGACATCGCCGGCGCTACCGTCCTCGCCGGCGCTACTGCCCCCGCCGGCGCTACCGTCCTCGCCGGCGCTACTGCCCCCGCCGGCGCTACCGCCCCCGCCGGCGCTACTGTCCTCGCCGGCGCTTGTGGGTTCACGGGCACCTCCAGCTCCCACGCCAGGCTCCGGAGGAAAGCACGGAGCGTTCGCCGGGCCCGGCCCTCGAGCTCGGCCGGGCCAAGAGCGCTGCCAACTTCGTCTTGGTACCAGGTCCCCTCGACGCGCAGCTCACTTCGCTCGGCATCGAGCGCGTTGACAAAGAGGTCCGCTTCGAAGCGGCTCGACTTTTCACCTCGGGCCCCGAGCGCCCGCCAGGCGAGGAGGTAGCGGTCGCCAGCCGCCCCTTCCTCGCCGGCTCCCTGGCCAGCTGGCGCCAAGGTGGCCTCGACGGTCGGGCGTGCTCCGCGCTGCGGTCGCTCGCTCGCGGTCCCCCCGGCGCCTCCGCTGGCCCCGAAGATAGCGGCTTTGGCGAGCCCGCCCAGGTGGCGCGCGCTGCGGGCCAAGGCCAGGCGGGCCTCCGTCGTGGACAACTCGACCTGGACCACGTCGGAAACGGCAACCGATGCCCGGTGCAGCCGGTGGGAGTCGGCCGGTGCCGAGTAAGTGCCCGCTTCTATGGCCGCGTCACGTGACGCCATCTCGGCGAGGGTGGTCCTGGCCAGCAGGTCCCGCAACATGACCGTCGCCTCCGACCAGGTCTCGTGGAGAGGGCAGACCGCCTCCCAGCGGCACGGGCCCTCGCCCAGCGCGCACCGCTCGGCCCGGAGCGGGCCCTCGGCCGCTTCGACGACCTCGAGCACGGTGATCTCGCCGGGAGGACGGGTGAGGCGGTAACCGCCCTCCCGCCCAGACCTCGAGGTCGCCAGACCGGCCCGTACGAGGTCGGCCAGGACCTGGGAGGCAAAGGTCGTGGGCACGTTTGTGTCGGCCACTACCTCCCGGATCTTGCGGTTGCCGGCCTCGCCGAAGGCGCGTGCCAAGAAAATCGCGGAGCGCATCACGTAGTCGCCCCGCTTGGACAAGGTCATGTTCATGACTGCACGTCTACTCCCTAGCTCTGGGTGATGTTACTTACGCGGCGTAGCCTTTTCGGCGCCGCTGCTGGTGCCGGGCTGTCAGGAGCCCGCGCCGAGTGGCACCCTGGCCGCCACCACGGTGCCCGCGCCCGGAGCCGACTGCACTTCGAAGTCGCCGCCTAGCAGGCTCGCTCGCTCGGCCATGCCCATGAGGCCGAAGTGGCCCGAGCCGACCTGTTCGGCCCTGTCACGTTCGAAGCCGCGCCCGTCGTCTTTCACGGTGAGGCCGACGCTGTCGGGCGCGAAGTCCAGGGCCACCTCCAGGCGGTGGGCGCCGGCATGGTGGACCGCGTTGCGCACGGCCTCCTCGGCGATGCGGAAAACCCCCAGCTCCACATCACCAGCCAGCCGGGCCGCCGTGCCCGTGACCTCGAGGTCGGTGGCCAACGCCGCACATTCTTCTTCCGTCGCTGCCAGCAGGCTCGACAGGGCGGGGGCCAGGCCCAGCTGGTCGAGAGCCGGCGACCGCAAACCCCGGGCCAGATCCCGCAACCGCGTGGCCGCGTCGAGGGCTTGGAGCCTGCTCTCGTCCAGGTCCTTGGTGACAGCTTCGGGGACGCCGGGCGCCCCCGCGAGGCTCTCGAGCCGCCGGGCCAGGTGCAAGAAAAGCTGGAGAGGTTCGTCGTGCAGTTCGCGCGCCAGCCGGCGCCGCTGTTCCTCCTCCGCCCGCACCACGAACGCCGCGTGCAGCGACGCCCTCCGCCGCTTGCTCCGCTCCTCCGTGACGTCCTCGAAGATCACCTGCACCGAGCCGCCCTCCGAGCCGCCCTCCGAGCCGCCCACCGCCGAGCCGCCCGCCGCCGAGCCGCCCACCGCCGAGCCGCCCACCGCCGATCCCCCGGCCCCCGATCCCCCGGCCCCCGAGCCGCCGACGTTATTGGGTAGCGGCACGACGCTGAGGCGGTAGTCGCGCCCGTCGGGCAGGACGAGCACCTGGCCCGACAGGGCCTCGATCGCCGTGCAGGCATTTACCAGGCTCGGGGCCGGCCGGCCGAGCAGGACGGGGCCGAACAATGCCGACGCCGCGGGGTTGGCGTCGCGGACCGTGCCTTGGTCGTCCAGGACCAAGATGGGCACGCTCGTCGTCTCGAAGAGGTGGCGGTAGCGCACCTCTGCCTCGAGACGTTCGCTCGTGGCCTGCTGGGCACGGCGGTGCGCGAGACGTTGCGCTTCGATCCGCTGGCCCACGAAGAGGGCGACGACGTCGACCAGGATGAGGTTGGCCGAGTCGGCCCCGATGTGGCCCTCGTCGTGGGGCAGCAGCAGGTCGGGCAACCACAAAAGGGTGGCCCACAGCCCAGTGGCGGCCGAGCCGGCCAGACCGTAGCGGAGCGCCGCGTAGCCGACCGGCACTACCAAGAGGGCCACCGGGATACCAGCGGGGAACACCCCCGTAGAGGTCGGGATGTTGAGGTCGACGGCCAGGTGGGCGGCCGCGATGACAACGACCATGGCCTGCACGGCCCAGAAAGGGGCCTCTCTCACCGGAGGGTGCAAGGCCCCTCGCAAGACCGTTACGAAGCCCGGCTCTTCACTCATCTTGGCCCAGCACGCCGTGGCTGAGGGCGTAAAGAGCGGCTTCCGTCCTAGACGCGACACCGAGCTTGCCGAGCAGGCCCGACACGTAGCCCTCGACGGTCCGCACCCCGAGCCCGAGTTCGGCGGCAATGCGCTTGTTCGGCAGGCCACGGGCAACCAATGCGAGCACTTCGGCCTCCCGCGGGGTCAGGGCGGCCGGCTGTCGGGGCCGCTCGTTGCTCGGGCGCCGGGCGAGGCGGCGCGAAATGGCCCCGTCGAGCACGAACACCCCGCCGGCCGCCGCCCGCACGGCGTCGGCCAGTTCGTGCCCGGAGGCGGTCTTCAGCAGGTACCCGGCCACGCCGGTGTTGAGCGCTTCGTCCACAAATGCGATGTCGTCGTAGGCGCTCAAGATGACGACCCGCACGTCCGGCTCGCTTTCTGACGCCCAGCGGGCCAGCTCCAGGCCGCTCCGGCCCGGGAGGCTGACGTCGACCAGGGCGACATCGGGTCGGAGCCCCCCGAAGAGCTCCTCGGCTTCCTCGGCGCTACCGGCGGTGCCGACCACGGAGAGGTCGGGCTCCTGGTCGAGCAGGCGGGAGGTGCCCTCACGGACGAGGGCGTGGTCGTCGACGATGACCAGCCGGACCGGGGCCCCACCTGTGCGTGCAAGTTGCGACCGAGGCTCTGCGGCTTGACCGTCGGGTGGGATCTCGGGGCCAGAAGCCGTAGCACCCCGGTACCGGGGAGGCGAGGCCGAGGCGACAATTGTCTCGTGGCCGAACTGGTGCGGGTCGTGGTGACCGTCGTGGTGGCTGGCGCCCTCTTGGCCGTCGTCGCTTACATGCTCGTGGCCGTCATCCTGGTTGTCCGGGCCCTCCTCGCCGGCCCGCCTCCTGACCCCCTCCAAGACGAGCTCGACGCGTTCCTTGTCGGGGTGCTCGGCCCTCGCGACGGCGTTATCCCTGGCGCTCCGCACACTGGCCCGGGCCTCGGCTCCCGGTTCTTCCGCCGGCACGCCCGGAGGGCGCCTCGCCGCGAGTTGGCGGCTGGGCGCGCAGCCCGGCCACGTCCCTGAGCTGCCGCCCAGCTCGCCGTCGGTCAAGGGGCCGCTGTCGTGTGCCACGTTGGTCCCAGAACGGTGCTCGGTACCGGCAACGACGGCGCCTCGAGGCTCCCGGGCTCCAGATCCGCCTCGAGGGCGTGGGCGACCCGACGGAGGAACCCGCGCACGGTTGCCTTGGCGACACGATGGAGCAGCGCTTCGTCGAGCAACTGGCCGGCCCGCCCGAGAGGTGGGTGGTAGCGGCCGCGCAGGTGCAGTTCCGACCGCTCGGCGTCCAGGGCTCGCACCACTACTTCTGCTTCCATACGGGGGAACAGACCTGACGGCCCCGTTGCCTCCCAGGTGATGGGGAGGGCTCGCTCCTCGCCCCGCTCCTCGACCCGGCCCGTCCTGACGAGGACGGTCTTCCCCAGCCAGGCAGGGCCGCGCGGGCCGACCCGCACCCGCAAGAGGTCGCCCTCGGCGTGAGCGGCCTCCGCCAGCGGGCACAGCCACGAACTGCCTGTGCCCAGGCGCTCCGCCGCCGCCGCCGCTGCCATCTCCACCTGGATGGTGTCCTCGACGCCAACGACCATCTCGGCCAGGCGGTGAGAGCCCGGGGGCGCCAGGTACGTGCCCAGCTCGAGGGCCTCGTCCTGGTGGGCAACCTCGGCCAGGCTGGTGGCAGCGAGGGTTTCGCGCAACCTCCCCACAGCCACGGTCCAGGTCTCGTGGAGGGGGCAGACCGCCCGCCAGTGGCAAGGGCCGTCACCGAGGGCGCAGCGCTGGCTGTGCAAGGGCCCCTCGCCCGCCTCCACCACCTCGAGCAGGCTGACCTGCTCTGGGGGACGGGCCAGGCGGTAGCCGCCGTCGCGCCCGGCCTTCGAGCTGGCCAGCCCGGCCCGGCCTAGGCACGCGAGGATCTGGGAGGCGAAAGCGGCGGGGACCGCCATCTCGCCCACCACCTCCCGCACCTTGCGGGCCTTGGGGTAGGCCCGGGCGAGCACCAAAGCCGACCGCACGACGTAATCGCCACGCTTCGTCAGGGCCAGGTTCACCAACTACGTATAGTAACAGACTTGACGTGGAGCACCTCCGTGTTTATACTCTACGTAACACCACTCAGGTAACCGTACGGGAGGAATGTGAAATGGCCCTGGCAGAGCAAGAGCGGCCGGCCACCCTTGTCGACGACCCCATCCCGGTCGCTTTGCGGCTGCGCCCCGCGCAGAGGGAGGGGCTCCATGAGCGCTTCGCGCCGAGCGACCCTTCCCCCGGGTGGGACCTCACCGCCCGGTCACCCCGGCTGGCACGGCTGGTGAAGAGCCGCCGCTTCCAGTTCTTCTTGATCCTGCCCAACCAGATCGTCTTCTGGACGGTCATCTTCGTCGGCCTGTTCGGCACGGTTGTGCCGGGGTTGAACTTCGGTACGGCCATCACCTGGTACGTCTGGTTCTGCCTCGTGTTCGTGATGATGGTGGTAGTCGGGCGGGCCTGGTGCTCGATGTGCCCCTTCGGTGGGTTCGCAGAATGGGTACAGCGGCGGACGTTCTGGCAGCGCACCCAGAAGACGCTCGGCCTCGGCTGGAAGTTCCCCGAGCCGCTGGCCCGCTACGGGTTCTTGATCCCGGTCGCTTCGTTCGTGTTGCTCACCTGGATCGAGGAGTTCTTCAACATCGCCGGCCCCGGCTCCCCGGCCTACACCTCGTGGATGGTCGTCGGGATCGTGTCGAGCGCCTTGATCTTCTTCCTCCTTTTCGAGCGCCGGACCTTCTGCCGCTACATCTGCCCCCTCAGCACCCTGATCGGCACGGTGGGCTCGATGGGCTCGGTGGCCGGCTTCCGCACCCGTGACCGCGAGGTGTGCCTCAGCTGCCGGACCAAGGACTGCATGCGCGGCAGTGAGAAGGGCTACGGCTGCCCGTGGTACACCTGGCCCGGCAGCGCCGACTCGAACCTTTACTGCGGCCTGTGCAGCGAGTGCTACAAGTCCTGCCCCGAGGGCAACGTCGGGCTGTTCGTGCAAAAGCCTCTCACCTCCGTGGTCGCCCCGAAGCGCCGGCGCGCCGACGTCGCCTGGGGCATCGCCTTTCTCTGGGGCCTCGTGCTGTACCAGCAGGTCAACGCCACCAATGGCTTCGCCTCTGCCGACAGCTGGCTCAACCGCCAACTCGGGTTCCCCCACTACCCCGACCCCATCGACTACATCGGCTTCATAGTCTTGGCCGCTCTGGCCACCGCTGGGGTGGGCCGGCTGATGGCCACCGCATTTGCCAGCCGCTCGGCCAACTTGGAGCGCCCGGGCAACTTCCTCGACCGCCTTTCCCGCTTCAGGTCGTTCTTTGCCCCGATGGCCTACGGGCTGGTGCCGGTGGTCGGCGCCGACTACTTCGCCAGGCAGCTGCCGAAGTTCCTCCAGCACGCCACCCGCGTGGTGCCAGCCCTCGCCCACATCGGCGGGTTCTCCTCGGTGAGGTCGCCGATCTACTCGTTCTCCATCATGACCAACGGGTGGATCGTGTTCACCCAGGTAGCGGTGGTGGTCGTCGGGACAATGGCCGCCTCGTGGAGCACTTGGAAGATCGCCGGCCGCGAGCTCGTACCCGTCAGCCGCAACGCCTTGGGCGTACGGCTGGCCACGGTCGGCTTCGTCTTGGCCTGTGGTGCCGCAGCTGCCGTGCTCTACGTGATGATGCACGCGGCGGACTAGAGAAGGAGCGACCGAATGACCCTTGCCGAACCGCTCACCACCGAGAGGCCCCACGCCGAGCAACCCGAGCCGGGCTGCCACGTCACCATCCTGACCGACCGCTGCGCCGGTTGCCAGGAGTGCATCGTCCGCTGCCCCACCGAGGCTTTGCACCTCGACCCGGCGCGATGGGTGGTCGTGGCTGACGACGCGGCTTGTGCCGGGTGCCGCCAGTGCGTGAGGACATGCCCGTTCTCTGCGATCCTCGTGGATGGCCCGGTGCAGGTCGGCCCTCGGGCCGTGCTCGAGGCCACCCACCCAAGCACCCTCGAGGGCGACACGGCCGAGCTCCGCCCCGGGTTCGGCTCCCTGGCCGAGGCGGAGGCCGAGGCGTCCCGCTGCTTGAGCTGCCCGGACCCGACCTGCCTGCGGGGTTGCCCGGCCCACAACGACATCCCCGGCTTCATCGCTGCCGTGGCGGCCGGCGACCTGGGCCAGGCCCACGAGGTGCTGCGACGCACGACCGTGATGCCCGACATCTGCGCGCGCGTCTGTGACCAGGCCGTGCAGTGCGAGGGGGCGTGCACGTGGTCGCTGGCAGGAGGGACGCCCGTGGCCATAGGTGCTCTGGAACGCTTCGTGGCCGACCACGCCCCCGTCCCCCCGCCCAGGGTGGTCTCGGACGACGCCGAGGGGCTATCGGTCGGCATCGTGGGCTCTGGCCCGGCCGGGATAGGCGCCGCGTTCGAGCTTGTGTCCCGCGGTGCCAACGTGACCGTCTACGAGGCCGACGACGCGCCCGGCGGCCTGCTGCGTTGGGGGATCCCGGCCTTCACCCTCCCCTCGGAGGTGAGCGGCCGGCCCTGGCGCCAGCTCCAAGAGGCGGGCGTGGATCTGCGCTGCCGGTCCAAGGTCAACCCGTCGGATCTCGACGGCCTGTTGGAGCGTCACGATGCGCTCGTGCTCGCCCATGGGGCCGGCCTTCCGCTGCGGCTGCCGGTCCCGGGTGCCGACCTGCCCGGGGTCGAAGACGCCACCAGCTTCCTCGGCCGGGCCAAGGCAGCCCTGGCCGAAGGCCGGCCGCTTCCCGACTTTTCCGAACTGTCCGGCCGGCCCGGGGCCGGCCCGCCCGTTGTCCTTGTCCTCGGGGCGGGCAACACGGCGATGGACGTGGCGAGGAGCGCCCGCCGGCTCGGGGCGAGGGCTGTGTGTGTCGACTGGATGGACCGCCGTTTCGCCCCGGTGCGCACAGACGAACTGGAGGAGGCCGAGGCCGAGGGAGTCGAGGTGCGCTTCGCGACGACGCTTCGTTCCCTCGAGGAAGTGGACGGCCGAGTCGGGCGGGCCGTACTGTCGCGCACCGTCCAGCGCCGCGCTGGCGAACGCCCCGAGATCGTCAAAGGCGCAGGAGAAGTGCAGGCAGTCGATGTGGTCGTCGCCGCCATGGGTTACCGCATCGACCCGGAGTTCGCGGCCAACCTGCCGGGGACGCCGGTACGCCGCGAAGCCAACGGCGTCCCCGACAGGCGTTGGCAGGCCAGCGGGATCCTGGCCAACCCGGCGCCGGCCTTCGCTCGGCACCGGCCGGTGGGCCGCTTGGCCCTCGGCCGGGAGACGGCCCTCGCGGTGTCGGCGCTCCCCTTCCGTGAGCGCACCTGGGTGGCCGGCGACGCCCTCGTCGGGCCGTCCACAGTCGTCGAGGCCATGGCTCAAGGCCGGCAGGTGGCCCGCGCCGTCGTCAAGGCCCGTCCCCGCCGGCCCGGTCAGTCCCCCGACTCGCGGCCACTGCGCGTGCTCGTGGCCTACGAGAGCCTGGGGGGGCACACCCAGCGCGTGGCAGAAGCCATCTCTCGCGAGCTGGCTGACAGGCTCGGCCCGGTCACCACCCTCCCGCTCGAGCGTGTCGGGCCGGCGGAACTGGCGAACTGCGACCTCCTCGTCGTCGGCACCTGGGTCGAGGGCTTCGTCGTCGCCGGCGTAGGGCCGGCCAAAACCACCCGTAGGTGGCTGGAGGGCCTACCTCGGCTCCCGGGCAAGCGGGTGGCCATCTTTTGCACCTACGGCGTATCGCCCAAGGCGACCCTGCCCGTCATGCGGCGCACCCTCGAGGCCAAGGCGGCGACGGTCGTCACCCAAGCCGCCTTCGGGCCGAGAGAAGCTGCCGGTGCTGGCCCGTTCGGCACTGGCCCGTTCGGGGCGGCGGCCTTCGCCCACCAACTCGCACAACGCGCATACCCCGAGCGGGTCCCGACGTTGCTCGTGGACTAGGCTCGGGGCGCTGATGGCCACGCCCCCGCCGGCATCCCGACGCCTCCCGGGTGGGCACCGGCCTGGGCCAGCCCGCTTGGCCCCCCTACTTGTCTTGGCGGCGGTGATCACGGTGGCCGGGGTCGCCGTCGTGAGCTTGTTGCCGGGCACGCAGGGCGGGAAGGCGCACCACATGAGGCCCCGGGCTCGCGCCGCCACCGCGACGACCGTCGGCAGGAGTGCCGGTGCTCGTGTCGGTGCTCGTGTCGGGGCAGCCCACCCGGGCACGGCCCTGCCCTTTGCTTCGCCGTCAGGAAAAGGCATGGCACCGGGACCCAACCTGGCGCCGGGGTCCGACCCCTCGGTATTGCCGGGCGATGTCATGATCGCCGACGAGGACAACAACCGCCTCATTGTGGTCAACCCGGCCGGGGACATCGTCTGGCAGTTCCCCAACCCCAAGTCGCCCCTCCCTGCGGCCGGTTTCTTGAGGCCTGACGACGGGTTTTTCACCCCCAACGCCACGGGCGTACTGGCGACCGAGGAAACCGACCAAGTCGTGTCGCTCATAAGCCTGGCCCAAGACCGGATGGTCTGGCGCTACGGCACGCCCGGCCTGCCCGGCTCGGGCCCCGACCAGCTCTCCAACCCCGACGACGCCATGCTCCTGCCGAACAACGACGTGATCATCGCCGACATCAAAAACTGCAGCATCCTCATCACAAAAGTCGGTCTCCAGGTCCCCCTGGAGCGCATCGGTATGCAGGACACCTACTGCACCCACCAACCACCCTTGCGTTTCGGGAGCCCAAACGGGGCTTTCCCGCTCACGGACGGCAACTACCTCGTGACCGAGATAAACGGCGACTGGGTTGACGAGGTGACCCTGTCGGGCCGGGTCCTCTGGTCCACCCACCCACCGGGGGTCGCATACCCCTCGGACACCAACGAAGTCTCGCCGGGGGTGTTCGTGACCGTGGACTATTCCAAGCCCGGCCAGATCGTCGAGTTCAACTCGCAGGGAAAGCTGCTGTGGCGGTACGGGCCCCGGAGCGGCCCGGGGATGCTCGACACCCCGTCGTTGTGCGAACCGGTGCCGACCAACGGGGACTTCCTCTGCAACGACGACAGCAACGACCGGGTGATCGTCGTCGACCCGCGGACCGACAAGATCGTGTGGCAGTACGGGCACACGGGAGTGGAGGGCAGCGCGCCGGGCTACTTGAGCGGGCCGGACGGGGTGGACCTGGCGCCCCCGTACTCCATGCTCGTGCGCCATCGCCCGACGATGGGCCTGCCCACTTTCAAATGCGCAAACGGCCTGCCCGCCGGCGCCTGCACGGTGTTCAAAACCTAGCCGAGCCGTTGGGAAGGGCCCGCCGGGGCACTCCCCGGCCGTCGCCGCCTCGCCCGGCCAGGCGCGGTCTTTCTATCAGGACGGGACGTAAGCGCAGGCCGGGTCCTCGCCGAGAGGGTTGCCCGAAGCCGCCCACGCCCTGGCGCGCGACCCGCCACATATGTCTCGCAGTTCGCAGCGGCCGCAACGCCCCGAGAACTCGGCTCGACGGATCGCTTTCAACAAGGGGTGGTCACGGTAGATGGAAACGGGGTCTCGGTCTTTTATGTTGCCGAGCCGCAACGGGAGGAAGCCGGCCGGGAAGGCCCAGCCGTCGTGGGAAATAAAGAAGATGCCTTTGCCGTCCCTCGTCCCGGCGGTGGACGACTGCGGCGCCCGCTCTGGTGGCCCGAGCAGCTGGCGGAGCCGGGCCGATTGCTCGCGGTACAAAGGACCGAGGGAAAAGGTCGTGGCCGGGTCCTCGGTCTCGACCTCCCTGCGTTTGGCCGCGACGCGACGGTACCAAGGCCCCTCCACCGTCCGGACCGCGAAGCCGTACTGGGAGGCCTCGAAGAGCAAGTGGGCGACGTCTTCGTTCTCCTCGGGGGACAGTTCCTGTTCGTGCTGGCCCCGGCCCACCTTGACCAGGAAGAACACCTCCCAAGCCGTCGCCCCCACCTCCTTCACGATGGCGGCGGTAGCGGCCAGTTCTCGGGCATTGGCACGCATGACCGCGGTGTTGACCTGCACCCTGAAACCGAGCTCTCTCAGCTGCCGGAGAGCCGACAGCGTCTCTTTGAAGTGGCCGGGCACGCCTCGGATGCCTTCGTGGGTAGCAGCAGTGGCCCCGTCCAGGCTGATCGACACGCTGCTCACGCCGAGGGTACGCAGTCCCTCGAGCAAGTCGGTGCTGAGCTTGGGAGTGACGCTCGGCGCCAAGGCGACAGGAAGGCCCGCCTGGCGGGCACGGCCAACGAGCACCAGGAGGTCCGGGCGCATCATCACGTCCCCGCCCGTCAGCACGAGCACGGGTGCCCGCCCCTTCGGCGTGGCCCGGAAGTGCCCGAGCTGGTCGACTAGCGCCAAGCCCTCGTCGGTGGTGAGCTGCCCGGGACTGGGCTCCTGCACAGCTGACGCGCGGCAATGTCGGCAAGCCAAGCCGCACGCCTGGGTCGTCTCCCAAAAGACAAGGACAGGGGTTTCGTCGAAGGTCACCCTAAGAGCATGGGCTAGGCGGGCCGTCGGGTGGCAGGGCCGTTGGTCCCGAGTTAAGTTATGTGGGGCTCGCCCTGGCCCTAGCGCGACAGGCCGGCTTGCACGTATCCACCGCTGGAGGGCAGCGAGAGGGCACCATTGAAGCAGATGATCACTAGTCCGAGCCCGCTCGCCCGCAGGACACCCCGGCTGCTCGACACGCCCGGCACCCGGCTCCGGCTCATGGTCCTCTCTACTGGCGTGCACCACTGCGTGGGCATCGACCTGGCTTCGGGTGTGCTCGTCCGGGCTTGGAGCTTCGCGCCTGTCGACCAGCGCCTCTCGCCATACGATCTGGTAGACGTCACTGTGGGCGGCGGGCCGGACCTGGTGCCCGACCCCTCCGAGCCCGACGCGCTGGTGATCTCCGGCCCGCCGGTCTACGCCGGCCAGCTCACGGGGCGCCGGGCGGCCCGCTTGATCCGGCCCCTCCTCCACCCCCAGAAGGCACCCTTACTCGGCTTCCACGGGGCGACCGTGCCCTTCTGGGAGCGAAGGCCAGACCACCCCTCCGTGGCTATCGCCGAACCGCAGGGCCAGGTGGCCGTCACCACCGACTCCGGGACCATCTGGTGCCATTTCGCCTGGGGCCTCCGGCCCCAGGTGCTGGTGTGCGCCGACCCCCGCCTCGCGGCCTGGATGCAGCGCACTGGGCGGGACCGCGCCGCCGTGCGGGAAGGCACCTACCTGGTCGTGGCCCTGGAGCCCCCGGTCGAGGGCCATTGCCACAAGGTGGTCGAGTCCCTGGTCCCTCGCCGCTAGTCCCTGGTGCCCCGGCACCCGGGCAAGACACCAGGGCGGGCACCAGGCCCGGGCAGCCTCAAGCGGAGAACCCGGACGCCAACTTTTCTGCCATCGCCCAGCCGAACGCAATGAGCACGTCGTGGCGTTTACGGTCGAGGCAGGCCATGAGCTCGCTCACCTCGGGGTCGACAACCGACAGGTCCTCCGGTTCGTAGTCGAGCACCGGGAAGGGGGAGCCGTCCCCCTTCACCACGAACGTGCGGTCGTCCACTCTGCCCTCCACCCCGAAGCGCTTGGCCAAGCGCCGTGACCAGGCCCGCTCCTCGCCGGAGACCTTGTAGCCGGGGCGCGGGCAGATGTCCTCGAGGCCGGCGAAGGCCGAGAAGCCCCCGGGCTCGCGCAGCTTGGTGGCCACGAGCACGTCCTCGTCGGGGAAGGCCAGCACCGCCTTGCCGAACTGCTCGGCGCGCAGCGCCTCCAGCACCGCCGCCCGCTCGGGCGAACGCCTGACCGACACGAGGCCCCACAGTACGCACGGCGTACCCCCGATGCGCTCCAGGGTGCAGAACGAAAACCCCTGCAGCTGGGCGTCCCCGCGCACTTGGGTGATGAGCACCCATTCGTCGCGCTGCTTGGAGAGCACCCCGATGTCCAGTCCGGCTGGCCCGTCCGCGACGATGTCGGCCATCTCGGCCAGCTCACCGTCCGAGAGCGCCGTGCAGTCCTTGGTCTCGACCAGAAAGCTCATGTCAGCTGTCACTCCTCAATGCTAGGACCAGGTTAAATGTTAGCCGGCCCCAACGCCTCCGTTCCACAGGCAGGCCGGTCCGAGCAGGACGCGCAGCTCCGCCAACAGCCCTGGCGTCGCCTCCACGCTCGAGTCGGCCGGGAGGCGCACGACCCGCTGGCCCACGTGCAGCAGCACCGGAGAGCCGCCCGGGTGCTCTGCGAGCAGCTCCCGGAGCCGCGACAGCCGTGCATCGTCGAGCGCGCCGAGGGGGACCGAGACCCGGAGGGGCTCGACGCCGTCCAGGCTGAGCTGCGGCCGCTTGAGCTCCGAACAGACCAGTTTGGGCACTTCGTCACGCAGGTCCAGCCGTCCCTTCACGAACACGACCGCGTCGTCGGCCAGGAGGTGGCCCACCTCGGTCATGGTCCGCGGGAACACGAAGACCTCGATCGAGCTCTGGAGGTCTTCGAGCACGAAGGTCGCCATCAGCTCACCGCGCTTGGTGTACTTGCGGGTCAAGCTGGTGACGACCCCTCCGACCCAACGCGGCGCCGGCCAGCCAGCCTGCCCGGCGTCCCCCTCACCGCCCTCTCGCCCGCCGGCCTCTCGCCCGCCGGCCTCTCGCCCGCCGGCGTCGTCACGCAGGTCGAGGATCGTGCAGTCGGCGTGCCGGCGGAGCGCCGCCTCGGCGCCCACCAGCGGGTGGTCGCTCACGTACAGGCCGAGCATCTCTTTTTCGAAGGAGAGCTTCGTGTGCTTGTCGAACTCCATCTCGGGCACGGGCACCCTGGCATCGTCGAAGCCCCCGTCGCCCCCGTCGCCGCCGGCGCCCCCGAAGAGGCTGAGCACCCCCTGGTCGGCTTCCTTGCGCCGGGCGAGGGTGCGGTCCACGACCTGCTCGAACACGAGGCAGAGGCCCTGGCGGGGGTGCCCGAGCGAGTCGAAGGCACCCGCCTTGATGAGCGACTCGACCGTCCGTTTGTTGAGCACCATGGGGTCCACCCGCCGGCAGAAGTCATAGAAGTCCGCGAACGGCCCGCCGCTCGCCCGCTCGGCCAGGATCCTCTCGACCAGGCCTTCACCCACGTTGCGGATGGCCGACAGCCCGAAGGGCACCTTGCCGGGGCCGGTGCCGGTCCCGGCCCCCCCGTCGCCGGCGGCAGCCCGCACGGCCGTGAAGTCCGACGCCGACAGGTTGATGTCGGGCACCAGGACCTCGATCCCCATCTGGCGGCACTCGGCCAGGTACACGCCGAGCTTGTCCTTGTCGTCCTTCACGCTCGTGAGCAGGCTCGCCATGTACTCGACGGGGTGGTTGGCCTTCAACCAGGCGGTCCAGTAGATGACGTAGGCGTAGCCGAAGGCGTGGGCCTTGGGGAAGGCGTAGTCGGCGAACGGCTCGATCAGGTCGAAGATGGCGTTGCCGAGCTGGGCCCCGTAGCCGGTCTTCTCGCAGCCGGCAACGAACTTCTCCCGCTCCTTGGCCATGATGTCGCGCACCTTTTTGGCCGCCGCCTTGCGCAACGTCTCGGCTTCGGCGAGCGAGTAGCCGGCGAAGCGCTGCGCCACGCGCATCATCGACTCCTGGTAGATCATGAGCCCGTAGGTGTCGGATAGGACCTCGGCCATCTCGGGATGGAGCGAGGTGACAGGCTTACGGCCGTTTTTCCTGTCCGCGAAGTCGTTGTGCATGTTGGCCGCCATCGGGCCAGGGCGGTAGAGAGCGTTCAGGGCCGCCAGGTCGGGGAGGCTGGTGGGAGCGGCCGAACGTAGGAGCGCCCGCATGTTGGCGCCCTCCATCTGGAAGACGCCTACGCTGTCGCCCCGCTGGAGCATCTCGTAGGTAGCCGGGTCGTCGAAGGGCACGCTGTCGAGGTCCGGCCGGGGCCCCGTGTTGGCCTCGACCATGTCGAGCGTGCGCTCGATGACCGAGAGGTTGCGCAGGCCGAGGAAGTCCATCTTGAGTAGGCCCAGTTCCTCGACGCCGTGCATCTCGTACTGGCTCACTATCGGCGCGTCCTCGGGCCGGCCCCCCGGCTCGGGCTTGCGCTGGATGGGCATGTGCTCTGTCAGAGGGTCGGAGGAAATGACGACGGCCGCGGCATGGATCCCGTCCTGGCGGCGCAGGCCCTCTAACCCCATGGCCACGTCGACCACCCTCTTCACATCGGTGTCGCTCGCGTAGAGCTCCCGGAGCTCGGAGGCGACCCTGTAGCCGTCGGAGTGCTTGGGGTCCTCCTTGAAGCACGCCCAAAGCGGCGTGTCGCGCCCCATCACGAGAGGGGGCATCAGCTTGGCTACCCGGTCACCGAGGCCGTAGGGGTAGCCGAGGACCCGCGCAGCATCGCGCACCGCCGCTCGTGCCTTTATCGTCGAGAAGGTCACTATCTGGGCGACATGGTCCCAACCCCAGCGCTCCGACGCGTAGCGGATCATCTCTCCCCGGTAGCGCTCGTCGAAGTCCATGTCGATGTCGGGCATCTGCTTGCGCCCGGGGTTCAAGAACCTCTCGAATATGAGGTCGTAGCGGATCGGGTCGATCCCGACGATCCGGAGGCAGTAGGCGACGCAGCTCCCCGCCGAGCTGCCCCGGCCGGGCCCGACGCGGATGTTGTTTTCCCGGGCGTGGCGGATCAGGTCCCACACGATAAGGAAATAGTCCGAGTAGCCCATCGACGCGATGACCGCGAGCTCGTAATCGAGCCGCTCCGCCACTTGCCCCGGAACAGGCGAGCCGTAGCGCTCTCTCGCCCCCTCGTAGGTCAAGTGCCGCAAGTACTCGTCGGAGCCCGAAAAGCTCTCGGGCAACGGGAACGCCGGCAGCTTGGGCTTGCCCAGCTCGATCGTGACGTCAGCCCGTTCCGCCACCCAAAGCGTGTTGTCGCAGGCCTCGGGGAGCTCGGAAAAAAGTGCCCGCATCTCCGCCGCACTTTTCAGGTAATGCTCCGACCCCTCGAAGCGGAAACGCTTGGGGTCGTCCATGTTGGACGCCGTCTGGACGCACAAGAGCGCGTCGTGGGCGAGGTGGTCCTCTCTCGCCGTGTAGTGGCTGTCGTTGGTCGCCACCAGAGGGGCGCCGATGTGGCGCGCTATTTCCACGAGCTGCGGGTTGGTCTTTTTCTGCTGCTCGATGCCGTGGTCCTGCAACTCGATGAAGAAGTTGTCCCGGCCGAATATGTCCTGCAGGCGCGCAGCGTTCGCGGTCGCCTGCTCGTAGTCGCCTTTCAGGAGCGCCTGCGCCACCACGCCGCCGAGGCAGCCCGAGGTCGCGATGACCCCTTCGTGGTAGCGCTCGAGCAGCTCCCAGTCTGCGCGCGGCTTGTACCAGTAGCCGGTTAGGTACGCCTCAGAGGACAGCTTCATCAGGTTTTTGTAGCCTCTCGCGTCCTCGGCCAGGAGGGTCAGGTGGTAGTAGCTCTTTTCACCACCTTCTCCTTCGCCGCCGGTGTCGTCCAAGCGTCCCCGCCGCACCGGCCTCTCGGCTCGGCTCGCGCCGGCCATGTAAGCCTCTATCCCGATCACAGGCTTGATGCCCGCCGCCCGCGCCGCCTTGTAGAAGTCGAGGACCCCGTACATGTTGCCGTGGTCCGTGATGGCGATCGCCGGCTGGCCGTCCTCCGCCGCACGCTTCACCACCTCGTCCACCCTCGCCGCCCCGTCGAGCATGGAAAACTCCGTGTGGAGGTGCAGGTGGGCGAAGGAGGAACTCATTTTCGGTCTACCTCCCCTGGGGACGGCGAGCAAGGATTACAACCGTGTGGTTCGCCCTCGAACCTAGCACGCCACGCCGCCGGGCCTCAGAGGTACGTACCCGGCATCGGGCGCTCGTCCCTCTCGTCGCGGCCCGAGGGCAGCCCCCGCCGGCGGGCGTCTTCGAGGGCGGCCCGCTGGGCCATCTGCTGGGCGTACATGGTCGCCTGGATGCCGGCGAAGAGGCCCTCCAGCCACCCGACCAGCTGGGCCTGGGCGACCCGCAGCTCGGACTCGCTCGGCACCGACCCCGGGTTGAACGGCGGGGCGATCCGGCTGAGCTCCTCCACCAGCTCGGGTGAGAGGCCGTCTTGGAGCTCGCGCCGAGACGTGTCGTAGATCTCGGCCAGGCGGGCCCTGCCTGCCTCGTCCAAGGGAGCCTGCCGGGCCTCTTCGAGGAGCTGGCGGATCATCGAACCGATCCGCATCACCTTGGCCGGCCGTTCGACGCTCTCACCAGTCTCCTGGGCCTGCCCGCCCGCTCGCTCGCGCGCCTCTTCTTCTTCGGCCGGGACGGCCTTCACGACCAGCAACCTGGGCTCGTTGTCTGTTTTGTTGTCCGACGAGTCGCTCATAACACCAACCATCTTGGCCCAAGCACGGGAGGAATACCGGCAGTAGCCTGCTCGGCTGGGCGCGTGCGGGTGGCGCGGGCCCCACCTGGGAGGGCCCGTGTGCTGCGCAGAAACGTCTGGAGGTTACGAGGCAACGTCGGGGGGTTACGAGAGCGCGCCCGGCGTTGCCGCTGGCGTCCTGCACCACCGCAGCCCCCTGGCCGCCACGGCCGCGCTCGCCGCCTTGGGCGCGTCCGCCTTCGCCTACGTTACGACCGAGAGCCTCCCCGTCGGGCTCCTCCAGCCCATTTCCACCAGCCTGCACTCCTCGCTCGTTGCGACCGGCCGGCTGGTGACCGTCTACGCGGCGATAAACGTGACCCTCTCGGCCCCGCTCGCACACCTCACCCGAGGGCTGCCCCGGAAAGCCACCATCTGCGCCCTGATGGCCGCCCTCGTGCTCACGTCCCTGGCTGCCGCCGCCGTCCCCGGTTACGGGTGGCTCATGGCGGTCCGGGTCGTGACCGCCCTCGCCCAAGCCGTGTTCTGGTCCCTCGTCATCCCGACGGCGGCCAGCCTGTTCCCACCCGCTATGAGCGGCCGGGCGGTGGGGTGGGTCCTCGGCGGGGCATCCCTCGCCGTCGTGCTCGGGGTCCCGGCAGGCACCTGGCTCGGGCAGCTCGCCGGTTGGCGCTTCGCGTTCGTCGGCGTGGCCGTACTGGGAGCGGTCCTGTCCATCCCGATCGTGATGGCCCTGCCCGCCTACCACCCGGCCGAGACCCACGCCGGCACGGGCTCGGCACCCGACCGGCGCCGGTACCGCCTCGCCATGGCGACCACCGCCTTGGCCGTGGGCGGGTTCTTTTGCATGTACACCTACGTGAGCCCGTTCCTCACGGAGGTGGCCGGCCTCGCCCTGCACGACGTCGCCGGCGTGCTCCTCATTACCGGGTCGGCCACGGTGGGAGGCGTCGCCGCTGGTTCCGCGCTCTCCAAGCGCTTCCCGGCGGTGGCGCCGTTCGTCCCCGTGGCCGTGATGGTGCCGGCTCTCCTCTTGCTGTGGGCGGCAGGACGCATGGCGCCGGCCGCCATCGCCCTCATCGCTGCGACCTGTGTCGCCCTCGGTGCCTACGACGTGAGCAACCAAAACCGCGTCCTGGAGGTGGCGCCGGCCAGCACCGACATCGCGTCGGCCTGGGCATCGGCAGCCTTCAACGCCGGCATCGCCGGCGGCTCCCTGGCCGGCGGCCTGGTCCTCCACGGCTACGGCCCCCGCCCGACGGCCCTGCTCGGCGGCATAGTCGCCATCTTTGCCCTCGTGGTGGCGGGGGCGGCTACCCGCCGGCGAGCCCCTGCCGGCGCCCACCCCTCCTGAGGGCCGCCGCTCGGCCACTTGGGCCGTGTGCTCGGCCACTTGGGCCGTGTGCTCGGCCACTTGGGCCGTGTGCTCGGCCACTTGGGCCGTGTGCTCGGCCACTTGGGCCGTGTGCTCGGCCACTTGGGCCGTGTGCTCGGCCACTTGGGCCGTGTGCTCGGCCACTTGGGCCGTGTGCTCGGCCACTTGGGCCGTGTGCTCGGCCACTTGGGCCGTGTGCTCGGCCACTTGGGCCGTGTG
>JAJYMB010000090.1 GCA_021787365.1 Actinomycetes bacterium
CGTCACGCTCCCCGGGGAATGGTCCTGGCCGTCCCCGGGGAGTGCGGTGGCCGTCCGCGGGGAGTGGTCGTGGCCGTCCCTGGGGAGAAGAGCTGGCCGTCTGTGGGGAGTTCCTCGTGTCCCTTGACAGTCAAGAGGGGTCTCTGTCGAGGAGACCCCTCTTCTGTCTCCGGATTTCTACCGGGTTTTCTACCGGACCGACCGGTAGGCGCTGGCACGGCTCGGTCCTGTCAGGCACAGGACGGCACGACGAGGCCCGTTGGCCCCGCCTCGCCGAGCGTGGCGGCAGCCGGGCGGAGCGTCTCTCGCTCGGTTCGGGGAACGGTCAGGCAGACGCGGTGGCGCGTAGGACCGCAGCGGCGTAATCGCTGACCGACCCGGGGAGGATGCGCAGGTGCACGACGGTGCCGGGCGGCTTGGTGACGAGGTCGACGACCTCGGCGACGGCCGGAGCGCCGGGAGTGCCGGCCACGACGATGGCGCCGGGCACGACAACGGAAGTGTCCCGTGCCTCGTCGAGGAACGTCCAGACGTAGCCGGTGTCGTCCTCGTCGTTGAGGTCAGCGATGATGTCGACAGCGGTCACCAGGGTCAAGGGTAAACCAAGGACCGTCGTCCTGGCCGGTCTGCGTGGAGCGGAGTCAGCCCACGACCTGGTAGTCGATGCCAGTCTCGTCGACGGCCGAGCGCAGTAAAGGGGAGTCGGTCGTAACGAGTAGGCGGGCTGGGAGCAGCAGGGCTACGACCAGGGCCTCGGCGCCGAGAAAGTTCAGCTGTCGTCGCACCCGGAGGGTGAACATGACGGGGACGACGACCCGGGGGTGCAGCAGGCCGACGTTCGAAGGCAAGTCCCCCAACTGGGCTCGCACCCGTCGGGCAACGTCACGGTCAAGGGATGCGAACCTGCCGGAGAGAGCCCCTGAGCCCGAGTCGCCGAGCACGGCGCGTCCGAGCCGGTAGTACCAGGCGCTGGCGGTGAAGACCCCGCCGCCGCCCAGCTGGGCGGTGATCTCGTCAGGCGCCTGGCCGGCCAGAACGTCGAGCAGGAGGCGGTCGTCGATGACGACGGCCATCGATCGGGGCTACAGGTTGGCGAGGTCGGGGTCTTCGAGGGCGATGCGAGCGATGGCTTCGTCGTAGCCGCCGTCTCGGAGCCACCCGGCGATCAGTTCCCTAGCCTCGGGAGGCAGCGTCGATTCGAACGGCGCGAACGGCCCACGCGGCAGCTCGCCCATCTCCTCGGCCCGACGCCGAGCGAGGCGGACCGCTTCGGCCAGCTCCGGGTCGAGATGAAGCTCGGTGGCCATGCCTCGATCGTACCGGGCGGCTCCTTCGTCTGCGAGCATGCCGCCTCCGTTCCGGCGTCCGTTTGTCGCAACGGCGCCAGAGCTTCAGGGCTCCCAGACGGCGTGGTCGTGGGCGAAGACCACCCGGCGAGGGTCGAGTTGCGCCAAGCGGTCGATCCATGCTGGCGTGAGCGGCACCACTGCGTCGTGGTGGTCGCGCCCTGCCTGCCAGGCCAGCACGTCCGCCCCGTAGGCGCTGGCCGTGTCGTGGCTCTGGCCGGCGACGATCACGGTGCCGTCGCCGAGCCGCACGAGAAGTGACTGGTGCCCGGCGGTGTGACCCGGTGTCGGCACCACTATCACTCCTGGCAGGACCTCGGCCTCGCCGTCCACCTCGAGGCAGTGCAGTCCTGGGGCGTCGACCAGCTCTGGGAGGGTGTAGTCGACGCTCCGGGCCAGCTCCAGCTCGATTCGCTGGGCGACCACCGGCCGGCCGGCCAACGACGGGTTCCCACCGCAGTGGTCGAAGTGCAGGTGGCAGTTCACCACCAAGGTCACCTCGGCGACGCTGGCGCCGGCTGCGGCGAGCGCCTCGGGCAAGGCCCGGCGACGGGGGCGGTAGTGGGCGTCGACCTCCGGGTGGCTGCCCATGCCGTGTCGAAGAGCACCAGACCGTTGGGATGGCAGACCAGGTAGCCCAGGCATGGCTCGACACGGCTCGCTCCGGTGCCCGTCTCCTTGGCCGGGCGGACGAAGTAGCCGAAGTCCACGCGCCGTACCGACGGGCCGCCCAGGTCTCCAGTCTCTACCGCTGCGACGGCTCCCTGGTCACGGTTCCTCCCCGTCACTCGGGTCCGAACACGAGCTCGGCAAAGGTGGTGGCTGCTTCGGCTTGCATGCCGGGCAGGACGTGCTGGTAGACGGTCATGGTGAACGCGGGTGTGGCGTGGCCGAGTCGTTCGCTGACGACCTTGACCGGGACAAGCGATTTGAGAAGCAGGCTGGCGTGGCTGTGGCGGAGGTCGTGGAGGCGGATGACGGGAAGTCCGGAGCGGGCGACGAGGCGGTCGAAGGCCTCGGAGAACAGGTCTGGGTGGATCGGGGTGCCGTCGGGGTGGGCGAACACGAGCCCGTGGTCGTGGTGCTCCTCGCCGATGGCGAGGCGCTCTTCGAGCTGATGCTTCCTCCAGGAGCGCAGGACGGCGACGGTTCTCGGGTCGAGGTCGATGGTGCGGCGGCTGGTGCCGGTCTTGACGTCCGCGCCTTGGAGGGCGTAGGCGACGGAGATGACCGCCTGGTGGACCAAGAGACGTGAGCTTCCCCAGAGAAAGTGGACACGGTGTTAAGCAGCTTGGTTGAGTCGGGCCAACGATAGCTCGTAGGCGATGGGGTGGGGTTGGCACGGTCTGACGGACATCCACCAAGAGGCGCGCAGCGCCGGAGAGGATGTCCATCATGGAGACCATGGAGCGGAGCAAGCGCCGTGACCGTCGGTCGTACACCCCGGAGTTCAAGTCGGAGATCGTGGACCGGTGTCGAGCCGGTGACCGGTCGATCTCCGAGGTGGCCCGGGACTTCGACCTCACGGAGTCGGCAGTACGCAGGTGGGTGGCCCAGGCCGAGATCGACGCCGGCGAGCGGGCGGGCCTGACCAGCGAGGAGCGCGAGGAGCTCTCCCGACTTCGGCGGGAGAACAAGCGCCTGCAGGCCGATGTGGACCTGCTCGAGCGTGCGACGGCTTTCTTCGCGAAGGAGACCCGGTGAAGATGGACCCCAACACCTGAGGCGGAGGAAGTCGCAGGTCACAGCGTGAAGCACTGCTGTGAGCTGTTCGAGGTCTCCCGTGCCGCCTACTACGAGCGCAAGAAGGATGCCCCCTCGGCCAGGGAGGTAGCAGACGCCGAGCTGACCGAGAAGATCATCGCCGTCCACACGGAGTCCAAGGGCACCTACGGATCGCCGAGGGTGCACCAGGAGCTCGTCAAGCGGGGCGTTCCCTGCGGGCGACGCCGGGTGCGCCGGCTGATGCACCGGGCCGGTCTCGAGGGCCGGTGCAAGAAGCGGTGGCGCAAGACGACGGTCCCCGATCCGGCCGCCGAGCGGGCAAAGGACCTGATGCAACGTCACTTCGGGCCGTGCACCGAGCTCGACCGCCGCTACGTCGGCGACATCACCTACATCATGACCTGGGAGGGCTGGTCCTACCTGGCGACGGTGATCGACCTGGCCAGTCGCCGGGTGGTCGGCTGGGCGTTGGCGGACCACATGCGCACCGAGCTGGTCGAAGACGCCCTGAAGATGGCGTTCGTCACTCGGCGGCCCGACAAGGGCGTGATCTTCCACTCCGGCCGAGGTCTTCGGCGAGCACCTACGCTCTCTCCAAGAGCCCGGTGTTGCATCGACCGGTTGAGCCCGCCCAGTACACGAGCCTGGACTACGGCAAGCTGGCCCGGGCGAACGGTGTTGTCCTCTCGGTCGGGATGGCCGGTCAATGGCGCGATACTGACGACACAGAACGTGCCTCCTCGGACTGGCCTGAATAGCGACTTGAGCATCGCCATTCTCCCAGCCGGGGAGGCCTTTCTGGTGGATCAGGAGCTGCGGTCAGTCCTGGTCAATCGGTGGATCGAGGCTTAATCCAGTCGCTGCCGTACTTGTGCTCTTGTCGAACCTGGCGTCGGATGGCATCGGGACTGTCGGCGGGGTCGCTGACCGGCAGGTTCCATCGGGGTGGGTAGAGGCTGCTCACGGCGGCGTGGCTGCCGGTCGAGCCGATCAGGTGGGCGGCCACGACGAGTCGGGGCCCCTCGACGGTGCCGGCTGCGATGGCGTTGCGCAGGTCGATGGTCGGCCACTCGGGATCGGCGCTGCCCAGGTCTCGCAGCGTGGTGAAGCCCTGATCGAGGTAGTCGTTCGCGAGGCGCAGCCCGACCAGAGCTTTGGTGGCCGTCGAGTCGAGTAGCTGGGTGGAGAGGTCGGATGCGTCCATGGTGAGGTGTACGTGGCAGTCGATGAAGCCCGGAGTCACGGTGTGGCCGCCCAGGTCGATGACTGGGGCGCCCGGGGGGCGAGAGACGGCGGGGGCGAGCTGGGCGATCCTTCCGTCCTTGACGAGGATTTCGGTCGGGCCGCCCAGCGCATCGGCGCGTCCGTCGAAGTGGTCGCCGCAGATGATGACAGTGCCCCGATCGCTGACGGTGGCAGTCACTGCTTCTCCTTGGGTGGTTCGGCTCGGGGCGTGGTGCGGGGGTGTGAGATGGGGACGTTCAGGTTGAAGTGCACTCCGGCCATGCGGATCGAGAAGCAGAGCGCGGCGGCCACGATGGCGATGGCGCTGCTGTGGAAGTGGAACTCCAGGGCCAGGGCGGTGAGGGTGGCGCCGCAGGCGGCCGGGATGGCGTATAGGCCGCTCGAGAGCACCGTCGGCACCCTCCTGATCACCACGTCACGCACGGTGCCGCCGCCCACCCCGGTGATGGTGCCGAGGACGACCGACTGGAAGGGTCCGAGATGGGCGGCGAAGGCGGTAGTGGTGCCCGTGACGCAGAACAGCGCCAGGCCGGCCGCGTCGAAGACGGTGATCGAGCGCTGGACGCGCACCCACAGCCGGCGGGCGAAGAAGGCGGCGATGCCGGCCCCGCCGCCGACCGCCAGGTAGCGCCAGTCTCTGAACGCTGCGGGGGGAAGCGATCCGATGAGCACGTCGCGGATGACGCCGCCGCCAAGGGCGGTGATCACGGCGAGGACGACGACCCCCACGATGTCGAGGTTCTCTGCCTCCATCGCCGTGAGGGCGCCGTTCAACCCGAACACGAAGGTGCCCGAGAGGTCGAGTGCCAGCTGGAGCGTTGAGCCAGCGTGTGACACCCCGCTTACTGCTCGCCGGTCCGAGGCGGGGCGAGCCAGGCCAGGGCGGCGACGACCATCGCTTGGATCCCGATGTCGAGGGTGGGTTGGATGACCGGCGCGAAGTACGCCGAGTGGTTGACGGGGATGTCCTGGGCGACGCGACCCGCCCGTTCGGCCGCCTCGTAACGCTCGGGGTCGATGCCACCGATCCCCCAGTAGCAGTAAGGGACCCCGAGGGCTCTGGGGATGTCGCTGAAGTCCTCGCTGGCGGTCTGCATCGGCAGCGGCCGGGCGCGCTCCCCGAAGAACGCCGAGAAGGCCGCGGCCACCTTGTGGGTGGTCTCGGCGTCGTTGTCGGTGAGCGGGAATCGGTCGAACAGCTCGTAGTCGGCCGGTTTTGGGCAGCCCGACGCCTGGCATTCGGCGTCGACGATCCTGTGGATGGCGTCGAGGACAGAGGTTCGGGTCTGCTCGCTGTAGGTGCGGACGTTGAGCTCGATCACGGCGTGGTCGGCGATGACGTTGCTCTTGGTTCCCGCCTGGATGCTCCCGACGGTGACGACAACCGGCTCCCCCGGGCGGGTCTCGCGGGCCACGACCGTCTGGAGACGGACCACGATCATCGCCGCGAGGACGACCGGGTCGACGGCGGCCTGGGGCATCGATCCGTGCGCCCCACGACCGTGCAGCGTGATGCGCATGCTGTCCGCCGCCGACAGGGTGGGCCCGGGGTGGGTGCCGACGAGACCTGAGGGCGCGGGCAGCACGTGCTGGGCCAGGGCCACGTCGGGTCTGGGGAGCACATTCGCCAAGTTGTCGTCGAGCATGCCACGCGCCCCGTCACCGGTCTCCTCGGCGGGCTGGAACAGGGCGATGAGGGTGCCGGACCAGGCCCCAGGATCCGTGGCGAGCAGATGGGCGGCGCCGAGCAGGCAGGCGACGTGCATGTCGTGCCCGCAGGCGTGCATCACCGGCACCTCGTGGCCGGCCGCATCCGCAGTGGTGGTGTGGCTGGCGTAGTCGAGGCCGGTCGCCTCGGCGACGGGAAGGGCGTCCATGTCGGCGCGCAACAGCACCGTCGGCCCGTCGCCGTTCCTCACCAGGCCGACCACCCCGGTGCCCCCCAGCCCCGCGTGAACCTCGATGTCCGAGGCTCCGAGGCGCTGGGCCACCTTGGACGCGGTGGCGTGCTCTTGGTGGGAGAGCTCGGGGTGGGCGTGCAGGTCACGGTAGAAGTCCGCCGCCCAGCCCCGAACGGCTCCGAGCCCCGAGAGGACCGAAGCGGCGGGCGACGGGCCCGTTGGAAGGCTCATCCCCCCGATTGTGCCCGCATCGGCTGTCGCGTGCGAGTGGGTCCTGGGACCGACTGCCCGTGACCTTGGACACCTGCAGGCGCGGGGCGAAGCTCATCGTGGCGCACATGCCGGTCTCGAGAGGCCGACCGCGCAGGCTCGAGGAGCTGGGAGGTATCGGTGCTGACCGGTTCGGAGGGGCTCACGGCTCGGTCGCGAAGTGTTCGATCGGGGCGATAGCCCGTCATGCGCGCACCCTGCCCGGCCGACCGTTCATCATGATGGCGACACCCAACGCTTCAGCGACCTCGACTCCGGTCGCGTCATGTCCGGCGGCGCTGTGGCGGTGGGCGGGCGATGCAGCCGTCCCCTGCTCGGCCTTGGCGATTGCCCACGCAGCGAGCTGGTTGGCCTTGGCGTCGAGCGCACCGTCGGTCAAGGCCGTTGTGCTGAGCGCGCCGTAACCGCCGGGC
>JAJYMB010000110.1 GCA_021787365.1 Actinomycetes bacterium
TCTCGACGACGAACCGGGGCCTGCTACCGGGCTCTCCGGCGATTACCCAGGCGGGACTTACACCCGCAGGTCTGGTCCAGCTTTCAGGACGCACCATGGTCGACTTCGTCTACGAACATGCAACGCCACCTCTGGCGAGGGTCGGCCGGGAGCGCCCCCGTACTTGTTTGGCCGCCGGTCTGGTAGCCGAGGAGCAATGGCCTGCCGGCCTTCCAGCCAAGCACGTGCGGAACGCAAAGCTGGTCTTTCGCACAAGCCGCGTACTCGACGCCCGGCCAGCAGGGATATACGCGAGCCCCGGCCCTGATCCCGACCACGGCGGTCCCCGACCGAAGGTAGGCCCTTCTGCCTAGCACTTTTTGGCGTGGCGTCAGTGATGTGTGTCGGGGTTCGGGAGCTGTCAGGTCATTGAAAGGTGAAAGTTCCTGTAATTCAAGGAGTATATAATTGTATTTGGTAGCGTCCACCACATACCGCACTACAATGCTTGACACGCGTGTAGTTCTCCCATACACTCGCGGCGGAGGTGAAGCCAATGAGCAACAACAGCCGCCGCCAGGCCCTAGAGGCCGCCGGGCTGGTGCACCCAAGGCCCGAGGCGGTGACTTCCCCGCTGTTTACCCAGGGAAACCCGTTCTTTTTCGCCCTGGACAAATTGCAAGTCAAATACGAGATGTTGCGGGCTCATGTCGTGGAGGGGGCCAGCGTCACCGTCGCCGCCCGCGACCACGGCTACTCGCGCGCCGAGTTCTACTTGGTGGCTGCCGCTTTCGACGAGGCGGGCATGACCGGCCTGCTCGACGGGCGCCGTGGCCGAAAAGGGCCGACCAAACTGACAGAGGAAGTGGGCAATTTCCTGGACAGCCTGGGGCCGTGCTCGGCCGCGGAGGCAGCCCGTGCCTTAGAAGAGGCCATGGCGGTCTCGCTGTCCCCCCGGAGCATCCAACGGGCGCGCCGACGGTGAGGCGGTCCTGGCCAGCTGACGAACCTGCCCAGACGGACTACGAGCGCCTGCGCGCCGCCGTCTTGTCCACTGGGCGGCTCCCAGAAGACCTGGCCGCCGTCCGCTTCGGGCGAAGGGGCCTCGCTGGGCTGATCTCCTGGCCGATCACCGAGCCGGTTTTCGCCGCTGTCGTGACCGGGGCCGCCCGCCGGCCCTGGACTCCCTACGGTGACCCCCGCCTCGAGGCCTTGGCCGCTACTTACCAATTCTTGCTGGCTGACGCGGGCCAGGCGCGAGGCCCTTGGACTGTCGTGACGGCATCCGGGGGGAGCCAGTGGTGACGCCGCGAGTGCCGTCGCGTAACGATAGCTGTAACGATGATAGTACCCCGTGCCCCCCCGTGCCCTGCCTGTGGGGAACCGTTCACCCGCACCGGCCGGCAAAAATGGTGCAGTGACCGGTGCCGGCAAACGGGCTGGCGCAGACGCCACCCGGCCCCGGTCACCACCGAGGCCGCCGTTGGCCTCCCTCTGCCACGGCCAAAGCGAGCGGGCACTGTGTACCAGTGCCCCGTTTGCGACGTCCGCTATTGTCAATGGCCAGTTCACGCGCCCCACTGGTGGCCAAGTAAAACGCCCCACCCCAGGAGTCAGTTGGGGGACCACCTCCTTCCTTCCGCGCGCTGGGCGGAGGGACGAGCCCCGGGGTGAGCCGGTAGGCGAACCCCAGGGGTGAGGACCGGAACCAAGCGCGCGGATCCGGGCCGACGGGCGGGTGCCGTCGTCACCTTCGCCCCCCCGCCGGTGGCAACGGCTGGTCGTCGCCCAAGAGGTCGCTGACGGCGACCGGCCCGTCGCAGTGCGGGCACATGTCGCCCCTGCCCAAAGACCTCATGAACGTGCGGCATTCTTCGCAGTACTGCTCCCCGATTTTCAGCAGTGGGCTAACTGTGCAGATCTGTAACCTTAGGGCCTGCTTGGTTCACGTGGGAGCCAGCTCGGCGTCATACCGTCTCTCACGTGCCGAAGTGCCCCCTGCTGATCCCGCCCGAGGGCAGCCGGTCGTTCCGGGTGGAGCTGCCCGACGGCCGGGCTTATTGGACGGTGGTCGACGACGCCTACCTGAAGGTGGAAGTCGCTGACCGGTTCTTGTTCGACTTGCGTTTCGGGCTTGACCGCTCGGAGGGCACCACGAGGATGTACGCGGGTGAGCTGGCCTGCTTTTTTCGCTGGTGCGCCCGCACGGGGCGGAGCCTGGAAGAGGGCGCCACCCACCTGAGCAGCTTCGTGCTGGCCTTGCGCACGACACCGACGGCTCGGCCCGGGCGAGGACAGGGCCGGCCACCGGGCGTTGCCCGCATCAACCACGTCCTCGCCGTGGCCCGCGAGTTCTACAAGCATGCGGTGGCGGCCGGGTCGGTGAGTGCAGAGGTCCTGACCGGGCTCTACGAGGTGGCCGACGACCGTCACCTGCCAGCCGAGCTCCGTCCCGAGGGGGGCGGGCTCCGCTACCACGCCCGGCCCCGCCACCGTTTGCGCACCGAGCGGGCGGCAGCCCCAGACGCAGCGAGCGAGCAGGAGTGGGAAGCGCTCTTGGAGGCGGCCAGTTCGTGGCGCGACCGCTTTTTGTTGGTGCTGTTGCGCTTCGGGGGGCTTCGCATAGGGGAGGCCTTGGGCCTGCGGCGCAGCGACTTGCACTTCAGCGCATCGTCGACCTCGGTGGGCTGCAAGGTGGCGGGCCCGCACCTGCACGTGGTCCGCCGGGACAACCCCAACCGCGCCTGGGCCAAGTCCCGCGACGCCCGGGTGGTGCCCGTCGGGAGGTGGGTCCTCGCCTATTACGACCGGTACTCGCAGGAACGCCTGGCCTGCCCGGCGGCAGACGGGAGCGACTTCGTCTTCGTCAACCTCTCCCACGCCCCTTTCGGGGCGCCCATGACGGCCTCGGCTGTGCGCCAACTGTTCAGGCGGCTCAGCCGCCGAGCCGGCCTTGCCCGCCCCGTCCACCCCCATATGGCACGCCACCTGGCTGGCAGCGAGCTGAACGAGGCCGGTGTGCCGGTCGACGTGGCCCAGGCCCTGCTCGGCCACCGCCGCCTCAGCTCCACCCAGGTTTACACCCACGTCAGCGATAGGCGGTTGCGAGACGCGGTCGACTCCGTCGAGGCGCGCGGCCTCCGTCGCAAGGAGCAACGACCGGGAGGGGCCCGATGAGCAAAGCCGTCGCCCAAGCCGCTTCGTTGCCGGCAACGCGGGGTGACCTCAAGGTGCTCCGAGGCTTGGTCGACTTGCCGGCCCTCCAAGAGCTGGGCTGGGACCAGGGCACCGAGACCTTCTCGCCTCGTCCGGACGACCCTGTCTTCGGGCTCGCGGAGTGCAAGGTGGCGGGCTGTGACCAGGGCACGGCCACCAACCGATGGGGGCTCTGCTACCGCTGCCTGGCCCGGTGGCGGCGTTCGGGCACGGAGTTGGAGCAGTTCTGTGCCACGCCGGCACCTCCTGCCCAGAACAGGTCCGGCCCCCCTCTGTGCACCGTTTGCTGCACCCCTGGCCATGAGCGCCCCCAGCACTGGCTGGGCCTCTGCGCCAGTTGCACGACCTCCATGCTGCAGCGGGGCCAGAGCAAAGAGGAGTACCTGAACGGTGACGGCGTCTTTCCCCCAGCTAGCCCTCGGCAGAGCTTTGGGAAGTGCCAAGTCGCCGCCTGCCAGCGCTGGGCACACCATCGCGAGCCGACCGTGTGCGCTTCGCATTACCGCCGTTGGGTAAAGGCGGGCCGGCCCACCGCCGGCGCTTTCAGGGCGTGGTGCTCCCAGGAGACGACCTTGGACTCTGACCGCCGGAGGGCGTACCTGGGCGGCCTTGGGGAGCGGGCCCGTCTCGAGGTCCTCTACGGCCTCCAGTGCCGCGCCATGGCCGAGCGGCGCACCCCGCCGACGCACGTGCAGATGGTGGCCAACCTCTTCCGCTCCCAGGGGGCAGCGAGCGTTTTTGACCTGTCCGTCGAGGGTATCGCGGACGAACGGCGGCTTTTCGTCCTCTTCGTGCGGGACCACCTCACCCTGGCCATGGCCCGCCCGGAGACCGAGAAGGCCAAGGACACCTGGGACCTGCGGGTGTTCGGCCGTGCTGGCCGCACGTTGCGCTTCGGCCAGATCAGGCAGGTGTGGTTGGCCAAGGGCGCCAAGCAGTGGGCCTTCGAGCGCCTCAGCACCGTGGAGTCCTCGGGGCACCTGGAGCGGGTCGCCAAATCAGTCGGCTTGTTCTCGGCCTCTCTTTGCCGCCACCGTCCCGACAAGGGCGCCGACCCCACCCTGCTCTCGCGCGCCGACGTCTTGGCGTTCTGCAACGACCTCGCGCACCTGGAGGGCTCAGGCCGTTTGTCGCGATATCACCGGCGCGCCGCCGAGCGCGAGGTTGCCCAGTTCCTGCGTGAGGCCCGGGGCATGGGCTTGACTGCCCCGGGCAGCCTCATGGCGGGGTTGCCGGCCGACGTCGTCCTCCAGCCGGGCCACCGGGCGCGAGCACGCAGCCATGACCCTGACGACGAGGAGCCGAAGGCGCTGCCTCAGGTGGTCGTCGACCAGCTCTTGGACGGCCCCGCCCTCGAGGCGCTGGAAGCCCAGCACGGCACCGACATGCGGGCCATGGTCGAGCTGCAAGCCGAAGTCGGCCGGCGCACCGGCGAGCTATGCCAGCTGCGCTGGGACTGCCTGTGCTTCGGGGAGGTCCTCGACGAGCTCGGCCAGGCCCGCCCGTCTCCGGTCTTGGTCCACGACATGCCCAAGGTGGGCGCAAAGGGCCACCGTTTGCCTGTCGGAGAAGCTGTCGTCGAGGTCGTCCGCGCCCAACAGGAGCGGGTGAAGAAGAGGTACCCGGGCACTCCCACTTCGCTGCTGGCGTTGTTCCCGAGCGTCGTCCGGAACCCCCGTGGGACGAAGTCCTTCAGTGCCAACGCGTTCGCGGCCAATTTCCGCACCTGGGTCGACAGCCTGCCCGAGCTCCTGGGGCCAGGTGGCGAGCCCTTCTACCGCTCGGGCATAACTGTCTATTCGTTCCGGCATTGCTTTGCGCAACGCCACGCCGACGCCGGCACCCCGGTTGAGGTACTGGCCTCCTTGATGGGCCACCGACAACTCAGCACTACCCAGATTTATTACCGGGTTACCCACAAACGCAAGCGTAAAGCCGTCGACCTGCTCGCTGCCCTCCAAGTCGACCGCAACGGCGACCGGAGCCGGCCCACGCTCGAGCGGATCCTCGACAGCGACCAGTTGCGAGACGCTGTCGGCCAGGTGGCGGTCCCCTTCGGCATCTGCACCGAGCCGACCAACATAAAGGCCCACGGCCAGTCCTGCCCCTTTCGCCACCAGTGCTTCGGTTGTTCCCACTTTCGCAGCGACCCGAGCTTCCTGCCCGAGCTGCGCGCTTACCTGGGGCGCCTCCTGGCCGACCGCGAACGGCTCCGGGCCGTCGCCCCCGAGCTGGCAGACTGGGCCCGCAAGCAGGCTGTCCCGAGCGCGGAGGAGACCAGCGCGGTCCGCCGGGTGATCGAGCGGTGCGAAGCCCTGGTGGGCAACCTGGGCGACGACGAACGTGCCCAGGTAGAACAGGCGACTGAGGTCCTCCGGCGAGGCCGTGCCCAGCTCGACACCTCGGTCCCGGTGAGGTTCCGGGGTTCTATTTCCCAGGCAACACCAACGCTCTTTCCCAACCTTGAAGGTGAGGGGAGGCGCCGGTGACCACCGCTGAGAGGTCCGCGCCGATGCTTCGAGCGAGGAGGGTGGCCAGCGAGCACAAGCGTGCCCTGGTCCTCGCTGCTGCCGACGCCCAGCTCGAGGCCGGGTGGCACCCGAGCATCGCCGGCATCGCCCGGCACGCAGGGGTCGGCCGCAAGTTCATCTACGACCACCCCGACCTGAAGGCGGCCATCGAGCTCAAGGTCGCCCGAGCGGCCACTCGCGCTGCCAACGGCATGACATCCGCTGCCCGGGTGACCAGCGCGTCCCTCCGGGCGGAGCTGGAGAACGCCCGGGCCCAGGCCTACCGCCTGTCCAAGCAGGTCCAGGCTCTCGAAGCCCGCCTATCCAAAACCGAAGGTGCCGGCCTCGTCGCCGACGGCCTCCTGCCCGAGCACGCCTTGGCCGAGATCGCCGACCAGCAGCTCGCCAGACGGGCCGCCGAGCTCGACCAGGACCTCTTCGAGGCAAAAGAACAATTGCGGCATATGGCCGAAGAGCTCGAGGCAGCCCGGGCCATCAACCGCGAACTGATGCAACAAGCAAACCGGCCCCGCCAGTCACCAGGGCCGAACGGGCCACCCACCACCAAGGAGGAACGGCCATGAGAGAAAACCCGCCCACAGCTACCAAAGAGCTGCCCGCACCTCAGATGCGCATAACGGTCTCCGCCGAAATACCTGACGACCCCGACCAGGAGTACACCGCCGTCGACATGCTGCTCGCCCTCACGAACGGCCTGCGGGCGCGCGGCGTGACGCCCAGTGGCATCCACCTCGAGATCACCCCACCGCGCCAGCTAGGGGGCAGCCACCCACCCGTTGCCTACCGAGAAACTTGAGGGCCCCCTCGGCTTGCTTATCCCGTGGGACACACCTGTAGCTCACGTGGCGCGCCGGTTGCCAAGCCAAGAAGCCCTTGTGACAGATCAGGAATGCAAGGTTTGGACCTGTCCCAGGCGCAGCCGACTGCTGAAAACTCCGACGTCGCAGTCCCCAGGCGTAGGTCACCT
>JAJYMB010000125.1 GCA_021787365.1 Actinomycetes bacterium
TCGGACAGTCCCACTTCCGGAGGTCTGAGACTTCGAGGTGGGCCGGGACGTCCCCGCTCCGGGGAACGCGCCGGTAGCCGTAAGGGACCTTGGTGAAGATCGCCTCGCCGGCTCGCACCTTGTAGAGCTTGCCCCGACGCTGCCGCTCTGCCGAATGGGCCCTTTCGTACTCGGCTATGACGCCTTGCACCTGGACGAGCAACCTTGCCTGGGGGTCGTCGAGGGGCGGCGCGTCGACGAAGCGCAGCTCGACACCGAGCCGGGCAAACTCGTCCACCACGAGCATCTGGTATGCGAAGTTGCGCGCCAAGCGGTCCGGCGTCAAGCACCAGACGCGCTCGAACACGCCTGCTTCGGCCTGGTCCCTCAGCGCGTCGAGGCCTGGGCGGTTGAAGCGGGCACCCGAGTAGCCGTCATCGACGAAACGGCCGACGAGCTCGTCGCCTTCGCGGGCGGCTCTTTGCTCGAGGGCCTCGAGCTGGGAAGCGATCGTGCCTCGCTCCGCCTGGGCTTCCGACGACACCCTGGCATATATAGCAGCGCGCATGCTATGCCTCCCTTGCCGTGGCTACGGTTACGAGCCTCTCAGCGCCCCCTTGCCCGGTAAGGAGGCTGTATATATCTGCAAGAGCCTCGGCCCTGGGGTCGGCATAAGGTGCCCATGCCGGGCGGGCAGCGCCCAAGAGCTCGGCGACGAAGCAAGGTGAAGAGCCTCGGGGGGAGCAGATGAGCGCGGCCAGGCCACCGCTCTCAAAGCGAACTGCGAAAGAAGAGAGCAACGGCGTGCCTTCGACCACGGCGGCGCGGAGGCTCTCGTAGTCGGCCTGTGCCGGCTCCCCTGGGGCGAGGAACGCCCTCACCGCTTCAGCACCCGCTCGATCGTGCGCCGGTGCACGCTGACACCGAACCGCTCCGAGACTGCTTCGACGAGGGCGGGCACCGACGCGCTGCGCGGCGCCGACCTCACGAAGGTTACGACCTCCTCGGTCAGCTTCACCGGGCCCTTGCGGCCACGGCGCTCGTCGAGCAAGCCCGCCATGCCTCTTTCGGCGAAGGAGCTGGCAACTATATAGAAGCCGCCGCGAGGGCATCCCCAGTTCTCGTGCCCACCTTCTGGCCATTCCGCCTCCCCTACCCCGGAGAGTTCCTCGGCGCCTGCGCCTCCAGGTCTTCGGCGCCTTCCATAGGCCTTCGCCGTGATTTCAGCGGCTCGGCTCTCTCTTGTCCCCTTGCGGGGTTAGCCTCACGAGGCTGCAGAGTTCGCTTGATGCTACGGGCTGGTCAGTTGCTCCCCCCGGAGGGGCTTTCGACGCTGGGCTCCGACGCCGGGCGTTTCCCCCCGACGCCGCCAGCCTGCTACCGGGCCTCCTGGCAGCTACCCGGACCGGACTTGCACCGGCTGGCGGACACGAGCTTGCGTGCGGGTCACCTCATCTCAGTTGGACCACCTCCTTCTGGGTCAGGTGCCCGCACTGCTGGGCACACAAAAGTCACGCTAAGCGCTCCGCGGAGGACCCGGATGTTGCGGTAGATGGTCATAGGGGTGACCCGGCAGGACTGGGCGATCTCGGCCATGGTGAAGTTCCGGGAGTCGTACATGCGTTGGGCCTTGTCGATGAGCTCGAGGGTCACCTTGGGCTTGCGCGTGCCCTTACGCCCCCTGGCCCTGGCGGTGGCCACCCTCGTACTCGGCCAGCAGCGCGAACAGCCCGAAGACGAGCTTGCCATGGGCGGTTGTCGAGCCCACGAGCCCGTCGGTGAGCGACCTCACCGCCACCCCCTGGTACCGAGCTCGGTGATGATGTTGACGAGGTCGGCCAGGTTCAGGCCGAGGCGGTCCAGGCGCCAGATGACCAATGTGTCCCCCGGCGCAGGGTGGCCAGCAGGGTGATGACGAGCAGGAAGCCAACCGTGTGGGTGTGGCCCGGCACCCGTCGCCAACGCCCATGGCCTTCACGCCGAGGTCCCTCTCAGCGAGGCCGATGGGATGGCCCACCGTGGGCGGCCAACCTGGACAGTGCCAAACTGGACGGGTGCCAACCCGGAAGGTGCTGGCCGTGTAAGCGACAGCGGTTGGCAACGTCTATATTTTGCTGGACCGGCCCGAAGGGGAGCGCAAATGGCCCGGAAGACGAGCTTGTTATTGGCGACTGTGTCAGCCGCCGCCCTGGTCGGGGCGACGATGCCCGCCGGGGCCCAGCTTGCCAGCGCCCCGGCGCCGCCTCACGTAGTGAGCCTCAGCATCGCGCAGGACAGCGTCGTGCGCTCCGCAACGCGCGTCGCGGTCTCCTTCAACGTGCCGATGGACCTGCCTTCGGTCCGCTACGCCGCCACCTTGGTGCTCGCACAAGGCAACCAGGCCGGCGGCCTGGCCAAGTGGAAAGTAATGGCCCCGCTGTCAGCCCAGCCTGTTGCCGGGGGCCGGACCGTCGTGCTGGGCCTGGCCCATAGGAGCCGCCCACTGCCCGGAGGGGCCTATTCCCTCGTGATCGGGCCCGCTGCCGAGTCCGCCTCGGGCACGGCGATGATGTACGCGTCGGTCACCGACTTCGTGGTCGCCCCGGACCGCTCCCTGTGGGAAACGGTCACGGTCGGCACCGAACGCTACGACGTCTGGGCGGTCACCACCGGTGCCGCCGGGCCGGCCCGCGACGACCAGTACCTGGTCGAGGGGGCCAGGGGCACCGTCCTGACAGGTGGCCAGCACGTCCTCTCCGTTTACGCGACGGACTACCGGGGCCGCTTGGTGACGAACAACGCCCTGTCCTCGCAGCTCGAGGCCTACGCGGAGGAAGACGGTTGGCTCCGGCTCCAGCGGCCCTCGCTGGTGCCCGGTGCGCTGGAGCTCGACCCCAATACCGTCACCTGGGCCACGGACAACGGCCCCAACAGCGCCCTTGGCGATTACCTTTACGGCTTGGCCAAGTCTCTCGGCGAGGACGTGGCCACCCCACCGTCGCAGGCCGACGTGGACGACGCCGAGCTGGCCACGGCGCTCGCGGACGAGGGGCCCCCCGGCACCTGGGCCTCAGAGCTCGCATCCGACAAGTCCGCCCTGGACATGGCGCAGACCGCGACCAAGGGCTACGTGCTGGCCCAGCAGCTCACGACCCTGCTCTCCGAAGGCACCCTGTCGCTCCCAGGCGCCGACGCGGCCAAGGCCATGCTCCACGTGCTGAAAGTCGTAAACGGGGCCGCCAACTTCTCGCTCGGTACGCTCCAAGAGCTCTACCAGGCCGAATGGGAGGCCTCCCAGGCTGCCGCGGAAGCCGGGCCCCTTCGGGCGATCGCCTCGGCGCTGCCGTCGTCGGACGCCTTCATGGCGTCCGACATCTCGGGCCTGCTGCACTTCAGCCTGGCCAGCGAACAAGCCGCCATAGCGAGGGCGGCGGCCAGCTATGCCACCAACCAGGCCTACGGCCTGAGCGCCGACGTGGCCAAGGAACTGGCTGCCGACTCCGACCCGGTCGCGGCAGCCGTGGTGGCCGGGCTGGACATCGGGTTCTTCATTGCCAGCTTCACCGGCTGGGACAAGCTCCGCGCTGCCTTTTACCAGGCGGTCGAGCAGGCCGACGCCGAGCGGGCCATGGTCGACGCCGCCCAGGCGCTCGAAACCTCGATCGCCTCCACTCCCGCCCCCACACCCGGCCAGCTCGACGGCGCCCTGCTGGCCTGGCGCCTGGCCCGCAACACCATGGCCGACTTCTACGCGGCGTGCATCGCCATCGTCCACCTCGACCAGTGGGGCCAGGCGGTCGACTCGCACTTCGCCGGCCTCGAAGCCTTGGTCGGCGTCCACCCGGCGGCGGACAACGTCGCGTCCTGGCGCTCGAACGAGAGCTTCGACCGCCGCCAGGCTTCGGGCCTCGTACCGGGGTTGGCCCAGGCAAGCGGCGACGCCGCCCTCGCCGCGGTCGCGACGCGCTTTCCCACCGCACCGGCCCATGCGGTACCGTTCAGCCTCTGCGGCACCGTCATCAGCGAGCCCGGCCAGTACGTGCTGCCGGTGAGCTCGCTCGTGTCGGACCTCAGCACCGGGTATGCGCCAAATTGCAGCGTCCCCGGCCTCAGGCTCCTGACAGGAGTTGACATCGCCGCGCCAGGTGTGAGCCTCGACCTCAACGGCCATGCCATCTTCATGGCGTCGAGCGACGTAGGGGTGTGGCTGGGTCAAGCTGCGGCCGGCAGCGTCGTGAGCAACGGGACAGTTGGAGAAGGGGCCGGCTGCTGTTTTGGCATGGGGGTCGTCGACCTGGCTTCAGGAGCGATGGCCACGCGTCTCCAAGTCCTCAACGAACGAATGGCCTTCCTGGCGGCGGGGACGGACTACAGCCGCTTCGTCGGCAACATCGTCAGCCCGTACGGTGGTCAGGCCGGTACCTCGCCCTGGTCGGACCTCGGGGCCGGGCCCGTACCGGGCATGGTGACGGTCTCCTACGGGGGGGTCAGCCTCGACCGTGCGGACAACACGACGGTGGCCCGGGACACCCTCCAGGGCGGCACCCCGGGCGACGTCGGCATCGTCCTGCTGGGCTCGTCGGGGAACCGGGTCGAGGACAACTCTGTCCTCGCCGCTGGCAACGCCATATACGCCGGCTGCAACGGGTTCGTCGCCAACCCCCCGGCCCACCCGCTCACCCACACGACCTGCAAACCCAGCACGGGCAACGAGATCACGGGGAACCACCTGACCATGACAGCGGCCGGGCCTCTTGGCCCCGCCATCGCCCTCGACTCGAGCACCGCCGGCAACGTGGTCGTCGCCAACCATGTCGCTTGGCAGCCCTACCACGACTTCCCTCTTTGGGACTACAACCGTTGCGGTGTGAACACCTGGCGCAGCAACATCGTGAGCCCCAACCCCGCCGCCACCGACAACCTCCTGTCCAACTGGCCATGCGTGCGCTAAAGCCCGGCTCGGTACCGCAGGGCGCGAGCGGCGAGACGTGTCGGCGGCCCTTGGATCTCGCGCAGCTCAGCGGGCAAGTCCGGACGGCCCGGTACCAAGCACCAAGGCCGTCGTGATGTCGCGGTTGGGGAGGCCCCTCCTCGAAGCACAGCGACCACCCGGTCCAAAATGACGCTGCATGAGAGACAAGGGCTCGCAGGCGCCGGTTGCGGTCCCGGGCGGGGAAGGCTGCGAGCAGGGCTCCCCCGTACTGCTTTTCGAGCTACCCCAGTTGCTCCCCGAGCCCGGCTGGGAGGTAGGTAGCCATCTCGGCTTAGATAGGGGTTACCTGAGTAGCGGCGACATTTCCGTTGTTTAGGACTTTCACCTGGGTCCTGGGCTGCCCACCAGCAAGCACGTGGCCGTCAACATCTCGGCCCACCAGCTCGAGGGCCCGAGACTGCCTGCAGTGGTGAAAAGGGCTTTGGGTGACGCTGGCCTGGAACCGGCATGGCTCACCTTGGAGGTGACCGAAAGCGTGCTCGTCGGCGACCCCGGAGCCGTCATCCGCCGCCCTCAGCGAGCGTGGCGTGAAGTTTTCTAGAGACGACTTCGGCACCGGCTACTCCTCCCTCGCCTACCTCAAGGTCCTCCCCGTGGACGCGCTGAAGATCGACCGCTCGTTCGGCACCGGGTTCGGCACCGACCCCGCGGATACCGCCATCGTGGCAGCGGTAGTCACCCTCACCACGTGCTTGGATTGGCATGGTCGCAGAGGGAGTAGAGACCGACCTCCAAGCCGGCGAGCCGGCCCGCCTTGGCTGCCCCCACGCGCAGGGGAGGGCAGCCCCATCGGCGGGGTCGGGCTGAAGCGCGTGCTCGACTACACGCCCCTCTACGACGCCGTGGCCACCATGGACACCATCACGCTCATGCTCTCGGCCATGCGGGGGCTGCTCAAGGTTGCCGGGACTGAGCTTGAGGCCGAGCTGCGGGCGGTGATAAAGAGCGGTGACGACTATGCTAAGAAGCCCTCGGCCTAGCCACAGCTCGACTGGGACGACGAAGAGGCGCGTAAGAACCTCATCGACAGCCGCGCCAAGGACGCCTACGCCGCCTTGGCACTGCTCGAAGGCCGTGAGCTCGCCCCCGAGGTAAAAGAAGCGGCGGAGCTGTTGGCGAGCGTGCTCGGCCAGGACCTGGAAACCGCCGAGGACGCCACCTTCCGCATCGCCCGACGGGTCGCCAAAGACCGCATCGTCTCCACCGTCCCTAAGACCGCCAGCACCGCCAACATCCGGAACAATGCTTCACCCGTGCGCTGTCTGCTCATTGCGCCTCCCCGAGGAAAAGGGCAGTATTGGCCCGTAAGGTCCAGGACTTCCCCAAGGACCGGTCTCAACCCTTGAACAGGCCCCGTACTCCTAAACGAGCCCCAGGTGCAAACTAGTACATTCTTCCTGGTCACGCCTTTGCACACCACCGCTTCCAGGGAGCCGGACGGCCCGAAGCCCGAACTGCTGCGAGGCCCCTGACGGGCCACGGTTCCCAACCTTGCACCTGGGGCCAGCCTTAGGATGGCGGGCCTTGGCGTCGTGTCATCGATGGCTATCTCACTGCGTCCTTGCCTGGTCAAGGCAACGGCGCTGGTGGCCGGTGCGGCTTTGGTCTTTTCAGGGCTTGCCCCACCCGCAACGGCGGGCACCCGAGAAG
>JAJYMB010000143.1 GCA_021787365.1 Actinomycetes bacterium
GTACTCCACGACCCAGGTGTCGCTCGAAATGGGCAATTCCGCCCGCGTTGCCGAGCGGGTCACCCGAGGGGACGCCGACCTCGGGTTCATCGAAGGCCCGAGGCCGCCCGGGAGCCTGCGGTCTAAGGACCTCCTTGCCGACGAACTGCTCATCGTGGTCGCGGCCGGCCATCGCTGGAGCCACCGCCGGAGGCCGGTGTCCGCGCGCGATCTCGCAGCCATGCCGCTGGTGCTTCGCGAGCCTGGGTCGGGTACGCGAGATGTACTGGCCGAAGCTCTCGCGGCTCACGGTCTCCGGGCGACCGTAGCCATGGAGCTCGGTTCCACGACTGCCATCAAGGCGGCGACGATCGCCAGCGGCGGCCCGGCGGTCGTCTCGGCGCTGGCGGTCCGTTCTGAATTGGAGGCCGGCCAGCTGGTGGCTGTCCCCTGCGAGGAACTGTCCCTCCAGCGCTCGATCCGGGCGATCTGGGCGGCCGCGAGGCCGCCCTCGGCGGCGTCTGCCCACCTGTTGGCCATCGCGGCCCGGTCGGGCCCCCACGGCCGGGCCCGTACGGCCGTGCATCACCGAGAGCCCACGGTGTGGCCAGGTCTCGCCGGCTCCGGCTCCTCGTAAGAGGTCGAGCCCAGGCAGCGTCCGCGCGTTTCGGCGTCGGCGCTCAAAAATGCGTACCGCAGAAAGGTGCGAGCGGGCCGGTGAAGGCGGCATCGGCGCGAGCCAGCGCACCGGGCCGGGCCTCTTGGACACGGCCGGCGGCAGCTTGCACGGACGGCCGGCAGCCTCCCAGGTAGACAGCAGCGAGGTCGCCCAAGCCCAAGACGAGGTCCGTCTTTTCCCCGGCCTTGGCGCGTCGGCAGTCAGCCGCTCCTGGCCCGGTCTCCAGCCGGTAACGCCCCAGCCTTTCGCCGGCCCCCCTCACTTCGAGCACCAGCTCTGTGGAGGCCGCGTAACCCCTCGCCGAGAGCGCGGCCGGAATGTCCACCAGCTTGGCCCAGAGCATGTCGCCCAGCCCTGTGGTCCGTAATTGGCGGGGGTCGGCGAGCATCCAGCGCAGGGTTTCGTCGACGGGCCGCGCTCCTGTGCGTAGCTCCTCGACGAGGTCGAGGTCGAGCAGGTACCGCCAAAGACGCGCCTGCACGGGCGCAACCAGGGAGTAGATGTCCTCGACTACCACCACCCGGTGGCCACGGGAGGGCCCGTCGGCCTGGTACTGGAAGCGGTAGCTGGCGTAGCCGTCCGGCTTCCCGGTTGCGTCTTCGTGGACCACGTACATCCGTGCGCTGGTGCCGTGGCGGTGCCGCTCGGGGTCGTCCAGTATGCCGGTCCAGCGCGCCTCGGCGCGGTCTATTTCCCCTGGTCGGAGGACCCTGGCCTCCGCGTGCAAGCTGGGCAGGACCTTGGCGGCTTCGTCCTTCCCCACGATGTGCACCCTGCCCTCCCCGGGCAGGGCCAGGTAGGGCAGCTCTCGGAAGGCGGAGCGCCTGGTCGCGATCTCGAGGGACTGGTGGCTGGAGGCCAGGCCGTAGCCAAAGCGCCCATAGATGACCGACTCGGAGGCCGTCAGGATCGCGACCGGGATTTCCCGCTCGCGGAACTGCGCCAGCTGGTAGGCCATCATCTGGCGCAGAAGACCCCGCCGGCGGTGGGTCGGCAGCACCCCGACGCAGGTGACCCCCGCCACTCCCAAGACCGGGAAGGGCCGTCCCGGGCCCGCCGGGAGAGTCAGCTCGAGTGGGGTCGCGCAGGCAGTGGCGACGAGATCGCCCCCATCGTGCACCCCGATCGCCCAGTCCTGTTCGAAGTCCTCTGCGACGATCGCCGCCACATCTTGCTCGGTCGCCACGTTGCCGAAGCAGAGCTCCATCGTCCGTGCGAAGGCTGGGGCCTGCTCTCGGGTCAGGCGTCTCGGCTCGAGCTTGTTCACCGGACGATCTTGGCTCAGCCGCCTGCTGTCCCGGCACCGATTTTCGGGGCGCGGCACGAGGCCAACCGCCGGCGGCATGCCGACGACCAGGGACTGGTTGCAACCGGTCCTCGCGTAACATTGTGGCAATGCCAGGGTCGCCGGCTCCCAGCCCAAAGACGGCAGCAGGCGACGGGAGCGGGCCGCCGCCGGCCCGCCGCCGTGTGCCCCTCGCCGCCGGGGAGCGCCGGCTCCTGCCTGAGGCGACTGTCAAGCGGCTTCCCCTGTACCTGCGGGCGTTGGCGGATGCCGGTGACCAGCAGCAGGCGACGATCTCCTCCGAGGAGCTGGCTGCGCACGCCGGCGTCAACGCGGCCCAGGTGCGCAAGGACCTGTCCTACCTGGGCTCGTACGGCACGCGGGGCATCGGCTACGACACCGGCCTGCTCCGCCAGCACCTGAGGCACGAGCTCGGCTTGGAGAAGGAGTACAACGTGGCCCTGGTAGGGGCCGGCAACTTGGGCAGGGCGCTCGGGCATTATCGCGGTTTCACCGAGAGGGGCTTCCATGTGGTCGCGGCTTTCGATACCGACCCGGCCAAGGTCGGCGGGTTCATCGAGGGCACCGAGGTCTTCTCGGTACGGGACCTGGCGCGGGTGGTAAAGGACCGCGCCATCACGATGGCGCTCGTCGCCACGCCGGCAGCTGTGGCGCAGCAGGTCGTGGACAGCCTGGTCGAAGCCGGGGTCACCTCCGTGCTCAACTTCGCGCCAGCGGTGCTCAACGTCGCGCCCGATATTTCCATAAGGAGGGTCGACTTGGCCGTCGAGCTCCAGATCCTCTCCTACTACGACTCCTCCCGCCGGCACGAGTACGCCGGCACCGGCAGCTGAGGGCTGGCATGCCCATCGAGGCGCCCGTATACCCGGTCGGTTTGGTGATGCGCGGCAAGCGCTGCCTCGTGGTGGGGGGAGGCGAGGTCGCCGCTCGCAAGGCCACCGGCCTCGTGGAGGCCGAGGCACAGGTGCACGTGGTCGCCGAAGAGGTGCGCCCGGCCATGACCCAGGTGAGAGGGTTGGCGAGCATCGAAGAGCGGCGCTACCGGCGGGGAGAGGCCGCCGGCTACTGGCTGGTGGTGGCGGCGACCGGCGACCCATCGGCCAACCAGGCCGTCTACGACGACGGGGAAGCGGCCGGCGTGTGGGTGAACAGCGCCGACGACCCGGGACGGTGCTCTTTGGTACTGCCCGCGGTGGCACGCCAGGGGCCGGTGAGCGTGGCGATCTCGACTTCGGGCTACAGCCCGGCGCTGGCGAGCTGGCTGAAGGGGCACGTGACCGAGCACCTGGGGCCCGAAGTGGCGCTGCTGGCGGAGCTCTTGGCTGCGGCGCGTGCCGAGCTACGCGGCAGCGGCCGCAGCACGGAAGAGGTCGACTGGCGGCCGGCGCTCGGCTGGGACATGCTCGACTTGATCCGCCAAGGCAGGCAGGCCGAAGCAAAGGAGCGCGTGGAAGCTTGTCTATCGCAGTAGTCGGGATAAACCACCGGACCGTACCCCTCGAGGCCCTCGAGCCGTTGATCGTCGCGCCCGAAGATCTGAGCAAGGCGCTTTCCGACCTGTGCGGCCGGCCCTACCTCGACGAGGTGGTCGTGCTGTCGACTTGCATGCGTACCGAGGTCTATGCGGTCGTGAGCCGGTTCCACGGTGCCATGGCGGATATCCGGGAGTTCCTCGTCACTTGGAGCGGCAAGGCACCCGAGGAGTTCTCCGGCAGCTTGTATTCGTACTTCGACGAAGCCGCGGTCAACCACCTGTTCCGGGTGGCGGCGGGCCTGGACTCGGCTTCGCTCGGCGAGAACGAGGTGCTCGGCCAGGTCCGGCACGCGTTCGAGGTGGCCCGGCGGGAGGGCGCGGTGGGCACGATGCTCGGTGTCGCGTTTCGCGATGCGCTCCGAGTCGGCAAACGTGCCCGTACGGAGACCACGATCTCACGCGGGACGACGTCTCTTTCTTATGCGGCAGTAGACCTGTCCGAAAAGGCCTTGGGCGGCCTCGCCGGCAAGCAGCCCCTCGTGATCGGCCTGGGCGAAATGGGCGAGGCCGCTGCCCGGGCCTTCTCCGATGCCGAGGGGGCTCATCCGGTCATGCTCGCCAACCGGACCCGGGCGAAGACGGAGAAGCTGGCGAGCGCCCTGGGTGGCAGCGTCGTGGCCTGGGACGCGCTGCCATTGGCGCTCTCCCAAGCCGACGTCGTCGTTTCCTGCACGGGCGCCAGGCACGCCCTCCTCAGCGCGGAGAGCCTGGCTGGTGCGGTTTCCCGCCGGCCTGAGCGCGCCCTGGTCGTGGTCGACCTGGCGGTGCCCCGCAGCGTCGAGGCGACTGTGCGTGACGTTGCCGGCGTGCAACTGCTCGACATGGACGACCTGAAGGCCTTCGTCGCCGCCAGGGTGGGCGAGCGCTGGGCGGAGGTGCCCGCCGTCGAGCGCATTGTGGCCGACGAGCTCGCCCGCTATGGCAGCGTCCAGGCTGCCCGTACGGTGGCCCCCCTGGTGAGCCGCCTGCACGAGTGGGCCGAGGAGCTGCGCCGGGCTGAGCTTTCTCGGCTCGACGGCCGCTTGGCCTCCCTCGGGCCTTCCGAGAGGGAAGCTGTCGAGCTGGTCACACGGCGCGTGGTCGCTAAGATCCTGCATGAGCCCACGGTCAACTTGAAAGCAGCGGCGGGGACGCCTCGGGGGGAGGCGCTGGCGGAGGCGTTCCGGGAGCTGTTCGGCCTCGGCTCGGGGCGGGGTCGGGGCCCCCGCCTCGGGGAGGAGCCCGCGGCAGGGGCCACAGGCGGCCCAAGGAACCCAGAGCATCGGTAGTGCTCCGCCTGGCCACCCGGGGGAGCCCGCTCGCGCTCTGGCAGGCTCGTCACGTTGCTGGCTTGCTCCAAGCAGCCCACCCCGGCCTGCAAGTCGAACTGTTGCCCGTAGCCACCGCCGGCGACCGCGCCGTTGAGGTCCCGGTGTGGGAAATGGGCGGCCGGGGCGTGTTCGTGGGGGAGGTCCAGGCAGCCGTGCTCGCTGGCAGGGCCGAAGCGGCCGTCCACTCCGCCAAGGACCTCCAGCCAATCGAGGCGCCGGGGCTATGCCTCGCGGCGACACCCGAACGGGGCGACCCCCGGGACGCCCTGGTCGGGTGCTGCCTTTCCGAGCTCCGGCCCGGCAGCGTCGTCGCGACCGGGAGCCAGCGCCGGCGGGCGCAGCTGGCGGCGTTGCAACCGGGCCTCGTCTTCGAGAGCCTGCGAGGCAACATCGCAACCCGCTTGGAACGAGTGCCAGCGGGGGGTGCGGCCGTGGTGGCGGCTGCGGCGCTCGGCCGGCTCGGTCTCTCCCCCCAGCCGATGGAAGTGCTCGGCATAGACGTGATGCTCCCCCAGGTGGCGCAGGGCGCGATCGCGGTCGAGTGCCGGGCGGACGACGACGGGACGCGGGCGCTGGTGCTTCGCCTCGACGATGCTGCTACTCGGGCCGCGGTCGACGCGGAGCGGGCCTTCCTAGCTTTTGTCGGCGGGGGCTGCGACCTGCCGGTGGCCGCCCACGCGACCCTGCTCGCCGGCGGGCGCCTCCGGCTGGAGGCCCTGCTCGCCGCGCCGGACGGGAGCGCCGTCGTGCGCCGCTCGGCCGAGGCGCCGGCCGGTGACCGCCTTGTTCTCGGGCGTGAGGTGGGCGAGGCCGTGCTGGCGGGAGGCGGGGACAAACTCCTGGCCTCGTACAGGAGCCGGCGGTGAGCCAGCTCGCCCTGGCCCCCGGCGACGTGCCCTGGGCCTGGTGGCGCCGGTGACAGGCATCGTCTACCTGGTAGGAGCCGGCCCGGGGGACCCTGGGCTCCTCACTGTCAGGGGGGCCGAGGTGCTGGCCCGTGCCGACGTGGTGGTGCACGACCGGCTGAGCGACGCTTCTCTGCTCGCCCTCGCTCCCGCGCACGCCGAACCCGTCGATGTGGGCAAGCAACCCGACGACCGGGGTGACCAGGAGGCCATCAACGAACTGCTGGTGGCCAAGGCGAGGCAGGGCCTTACCGTGGTGCGGCTGAAGGGCGGGGACCCTTTTGTCTTTGGCCGAGGCGGAGAGGAGGCGATGGCCCTTCGCGCCGCCGGCGTGACCTTCGAGGTCGTGCCGGGAGTCACTTCGGCCGTGGCGGCCCCGGCCTTCGCCGGTGTCCCGGTCACGCACCGGGGGCTGGCCGGCTGGTTCACGGTGGTCGCTGGCCACCGCCGTTCGGTGGATTTGCCGGCAGGGGAGGGCGGCACGAACTGGGAGGCGCTGGCTTCTGCCGGCGGGACCATCGTGGTCCTAATGGGTGCGGCACACCGCAGGCGCTGGGCCGGTCGCCTGATGGGGGGCGGGCTGCCGGCCTCGACCCCGGTGATGGCGGTGCAGTGGGGTACTCACAGCTACCAGTCGGTCCTGCGCACCACGCTCGGCGAGTTGCCCGAAGCCCCCGTCGCGCCCCCGGTCACGATCGTGGTCGGGCAAGTGGCCGCGCTCGATCTTTCTTGGCGTGACCAGGGGCCCCTCGCCGGCAGGTCGGTCGTCGTGACGCGCGCCGCCCACCAGGCGGGGGCTCTCTCGGCCGCGCTCCGTGACCTCGGGGCTCAGGTGGTCGAAGCCCCCGCGATCATGCTGGCACCGCCGGCGGACGCCGGCGCAGCCCTGGCCGGAGCCGTAGGGAGGCTCCAGGCTGGCGCCTACGCCTGGGTGGCTTTCAGTTCGGCGAACGCCGTCGAGCGCTTCTTCGAACTGGTCCCCGACGCCCGGGCTTTCCGCGCGACCAGGGTGGCCGCGGTCGGTCCGGCGACCGCTGAGGCCCTGCGGCGTTACCGGGTCGTGGCTGACTTGGTGGCGGAGGACCACAGCGCGGAAGGCCTCGCGGGCGCCTTCCCGGCGCCGCCTGCCGACGGCGAGGCGCAGGGCGGGCCAGGCACCACGGGGCCAGGCACCACGGGGCCAGGCACCACGGCTTTGGCCCCGCCGCCGGGCCCTGCCGGCGCGTGCCACGACCGCGCCGTCTTGCTCCCTCAAGCCGCCGGTGCCCAGCCGGCGCTGCGGCGCGGGCTCGAGGCGCTCGGTTGGCGGGTCGAGGCGGTCGAGGCCTACCGGACCGTTCCTCGCCCGCTTCCCCTGGAGGTGCTCAGCGCCGCCGGCGGGGCCGACGCCATCTGCTTTGCCTCCCCCTCGGCTGTCACGAGCTACCTCGACCAGGCGAAGGCGGCCGGCGCCAAGGTGCCACCCGTTGTCGCGTGCATAGGCGGGACCACGGCGGCCACGGCCCGCGAGCGCGGCCTGGAGGTCGTTGCCGAGGCCTCGGAGCACACTGCCGGCGGGTTGGCCGCAGCCCTCGCCGGCGCCTTGTCCAAGCCGAAGAGGTGACCGGGGCGCATCGCCAAGCGGAGGTGACCGGGGCGCAGCGCCAGCTGCACCCAGTTTGCGGTCGCAGTGGCCATCTGGGTGCAGTTTGCCAAACTGGGTGCACGTTCCGGCGTTATTACGACCCCGGCCGCGCCCTGAAAGCAGATCCGCACCGAGAAACCGAGAACCCTACCTCCACTGGCCAACTCGAGCGCCTGGCCCGAGCGCCTGGCCCGAGCGTCTGGCCCGAGCCTCTGGCCCGATCGTCTGGCCGGTGCCCAGCGGGCCGGTGCCCAGGGGGCCCTAGCGGCCCGCCGGCACTTCCTCGCCGGCCCGAGATGGCGCCGGCGCCGGCAGTTCGCCCTGTCGGCGGGCGCCCCGGGTGGCCGAAAAAGCGGCCGCCAGCGCCATGACCGCGACGGACACGTAAAACGCAGTGTGCAGGCCAGTTGTAAACGCCCTCGCCACGGCCCCGTGGAGCTTCGCGGTCCCGACGAAGATGGCGAATGCTAGCGAGCGGGAGATCGACCGGGACGCGGCCAGGATCGCCACCGAGAAGGAGAACACCATCCCGACATTGGAAAACGTCCGCAGCATACCCGAGGCTATGCCGAACACTTGCGGTTTCACGGCTCTCATCAGCGCCGCCGAGTTGGCTGGGAAGAATCCGCTCGCCCCGACCCCGTTTACGATGCTCGCCAGCACCACGACCCAAAGCCCGCTGCCGACCGAGAGGGTGGCGAACCACAAAAGGGCCACACCTTGGAGCGCCAAACCGGCCGTTGCGGGGAGGACCGGCCCGAAGCGGTCGGACAGCCTGCCCGCCAACGGGCCGAACACGCTGCCCACCACGTACCCGGGCACGAGCAGCAGCGAGGCGTCGAGGGGGGAGAGGCCCCGCGGCCCTTGCAGGTACATGATCAGGAGGAAAAGGACGGCGTAGTTGGCGAGGCCCTGGAGGAGCGCGGCGAGCAGGGTCGGGCTCACCGTGGGCACGGCCAGGAGCGAGAGGTCGAGCATCGGGGCGGCCCGTTTCCTTTCGACGAAAACGAAGCTCGCTACCAAGACGGCGCCTCCGACGAGGAACCCGGTCGTGCTGGCGTCGAAGGGTGAGGTCGTGAGCCTCGTCACCGCCCAGAGGACCCCGAAGAGCCCCGCGCCCAAGAGGAACATGCCGGCTAGGTCGAGGCGGCGCTTGGCCCGCTGCCCGGTGTCGTGCAGCAAGGCCCCCGTGAGGGCGATGGCGACGACCCCGATCGGCACGTTGATCCAAAAGATCCAACGCCACGAGACGTAAGTGACGACGAGGCCGCCGATGACGATGCCGAGCACGGCGCCGAGGCTCCAGCCGACGGAGTTGTAGCCGTAGGCCTTGCCTCTCTGCTCGGGAGGAAAGAGGTCGGCGATTATGGCCCCGGTATTGGCGGTCATGAGCGCGCCGCCGATGCCTTGGAGGATGCGGAAGCCCACGATCGCCCCCTCGTTCCACGACAGGGCGCAAAGGGCGGAGCCGGCGACGAAGACCACGAGGCCCGCTTCGTACATGCGTACCCGCCCGAACATGTCCCCCAACCGGCCCACCTGCGTGGCGAGCAGCGTGATCACAAGGAGGTACCCGATCACGACCCAGATGACCGAGGAGAGCGACAAGTGCAGCCCGCGCTCGATCTCGGGCAGGGCGAGCACCACGATCGTGGTGTCAACGGCCGTCATCAGCAGGCCGACCATGACGACGGCCAAACCGAGCATGGGGTGGCCTCGGTGGTCCCTGGCCCTCTGCCAGAGGGTCTTGCCGGTCACCGGGCGAGCCTAACCGAGCCGGTCCTCAGGGCGGTCTAAGGGCGGCCAGCGAGGTGCACGGCCGGTCGGCCGGGGTACCCTGGCGCCGTGGCCTTCCCAGAGACGCGGATGCGCCGGCTCCGCCGCTCGCCCCTCCTCCGGGACATGCTTGCGGAGACCAGGCTGTCGGTGAAGGATCTCGTCGCCCCCCTCTTCGTGCGGGAGGGTATCGACGCCCCCGTGCCGATAGCCTCGCTCCCAGGCGTCGTCCAGCACACCACCGAGTCGCTAGTAAAAGAGGCGCGCCGGCTCGTCGGCCTGGGGGTGCCGGCGCTCGTAGTGTTCGGGGTGCCGGCCCACAAGGACCCAACCGGCAGGGGGGCCAGCGCGCCCGACGGGGTGGTGCAGGTTGTGCTCCGGGCGCTCCGGGCGGAGCTTGCCGACGAGATGGTGCTCATCCCCGACCTCTGCCTCGACGAGTACACCGACCATGGTCACTGCGGGCTCCTCGACAAGCGGGGCGGGGTGGACAACGACGCCACGCTCGAGCGTTACTGCGAGGTAGCCCTCGCCCAAGCGGAAGCCGGTGCCCACATGGTGGCACCGTCGGGGATGATGGACGGCCAGGTCGGCGCCATACGAGCCGCCCTCGACCAGGGGGGCTACAGCGAAGTCGGGATCCTGGCCTACTCGGCCAAGTTCGCGTCGGCGCTCTACGGGCCGTTCCGGGAAGCGGTGGACGTGACGATCGCCGGCGGGGGAGACCGCCGCGCCTACCAGCAGGACTACCGCAACGGGCGCGAGGCGCTCCGGGAGGTCGAGCTCGACGTGGCCGAGGGCGCGGACATGGTGATGGTGAAGCCGGCCCTCACCTACCTGGACGTGGTGGCGGCCGTGCGGGCAGCGGTGCGGGTGCCTGTCGCGGCCTACCACGTGAGCGGCGAGTACGCCATGGTGAAGGCGGCCGCCGAGCGCGGCTGGATAGACGGCCCAGCGGTTGCCCTCGAACAGCTGACGGCCGTGAAAAGGGCCGGCGCCGACCTCATCCTCACCTATTTCGCCGGTGAACTGGCAGAGACGCTCGGGTCATAGGGCCGGCGGCGACCAGACGATAAAGCTCCCATGACGACCAACGAGGAGCTATGGGAGCGCGCACTCCGGGTCAGCCCGGGGGGTGTGAACTCACCGGTCAGGGCCTTCCGGGCGGTCGGCGGCGGCACGCCCTACTTTGTCGCCCGAGGGGAGGGCGCTTATGTCTTCGACGTGGAAGGCCGGCGCTACATCGACTACGTCCAGTCCTACGGGGCGTCCATCCTCGGCCACGCCCACCCAAAGGTTGTCGAGGCGGCCAGGAAAGCAGCCGGGAGAGGGTCGACCTTCGGCGCGCCGACGCCCGGGGAGGTCGAGCTGGCCGAGGAGATCTGCGCCCGCGTGGAGGGCTGTCAGGAGGTGAGGCTCGTGAGCAGCGGGACGGAGGCGGCCATGTCGGCGGTGCGCTTGGCCCGGGGGGTGACCGGTCGGGACCGTGTCGTCTTGTTCGCCGGCTGTTACCACGGCCACAGCGACGCCCTCCTGGCCGGCGGCGGGAGCGGTATGGCGACCCTTGGTGTGCCGGCCAGCGCCGGCGTGGCCAGGTCGGCCGTGGCCGACACGCTCGTCGTCCCCTACAACCGGGTGCCCGACCTCGGTAACGACGTGGCCGCCGTGATCGTCGAACCGATCGCCGCCAACATGGGCCTCGTCCCGCCGGCACCCGGGTTCCTCGCCGGCCTGCGAGAGGCGTGCACGAAGGCAGGCGCGCTGCTCATCTTCGACGAGGTCATAACCGGCTTCAGGGTGGCGAGGGGAGGGGCCTCCACCCTTGTCCGCCTCCAGCCGGATCTCTGGTGCTTCGGCAAGGTCGTGGGTGGCGGCTTCCCCCTGGCCGGCTTCGGCGGCCGCCGGGAGCTCATGGAACAACTTGCGCCGGCCGGGGCCGTTTACCAAGCGGGCACCCTCTCGGGCAACCCGGTGGCGACCGCCGCCGCGCTCGCTACCCTTTCCCTCCTGGACGACGGCGGCTACACAGCGCTTTCCGCCTACACGGGGCGGCTGGCCGCGGGGCTCGCCGGCATCGCCCGCGAAGCAGGCCTCGAGCTCCAGGTGCCCGTGGCGGGGCCTCTGCTCGGAGTGTTCTTCGGGACCGAGCCCGTGCTCGACTACGAGGGGGCGCGCCGCTCGGCCGCCACGGGTCTTTTCCCGCCCTTGATGAGAGGCCTATTGGAAAAGGGAGTGGCGATCGCGCCCGGCCCTTACGAAATATTGTTCCCCAGCCTGGCTCACGGCGAGCAGGACCTCCACGAGACCCTCGACGCCTTTGCCGAAGTGGCGAAGAAGCTGGCGCCGGCGCAGGAGCCCTCCGCCTAAAGGGCCCGCTCAGGGCTAAGCGCCTTTGGCCCAGGCGAGCGCCGACAGCGCTTTGTAGATGGCCTCAGCCGGCCCGATCTCGTCGGGGCGGAGCATGTTGGACATGATCCTTAGCACCCACTCCATGAGCGTCCGGTTGTGCATCCCTGTCGCCACGCACACGCGCATTATTTCCGGGCGGCTGATCGCCCGGACAAAGGCCCTCGCCACCCGGTAATAGGGACCGTACCGGGCCTCGAGGCCGTCCTCGTAAAGTGCCAGAGCGCCCGGGTTGCCCGAGGAGAGCGCCTCGTCGAGCACGTAGGCGGCGAGGCGGCCAGTCTCGTACGCGTATGCGATCCCCTCGCCGTTGAACGGGTTGATCGTCCCTGCCGCGTCGCCGACCACCAGATGGCCCCGCCCCGAGCGCGGCACCACGGAGAGCCCCATCGGCAGCCGGCCGCCCGTCGGCGGGCCGAGGCAGGTCTCGGGCTTGATGCCCCACTCCTCAGGCAGTGTCTCGCAGAAGGCGTCCATGAGACGGCTGGTGTTGGCGCCTTTCCACATAGAAGAAGTGCTCAGGAGCCCGACGCCGACGTTGACCCGACCGTCGCCGAGCGGGAATACCCAGCCGTAGCCGGGTACTGAATACCCGGTCTTGTCGCGCACGTCGAGCCAGGAATCGATCCAGGGTGCGTCGTGCATGGGCGACGTCCAGTAGCCGCGCAGGGCCATGCCCTGTGGGTAGGAACGTTGCCGCTGGTTACCGAGCGCCCACCCGAAGCGGGAGTTGGCCCCGTCCGCCACCACGACATAGCGCGCCTCGACCTCGCCCTCTTGGCCTCCCTCGCCCGTGGCCCTGAGGCGTGCCCCCCGCACCCTGCCGTCTTCTACGAGCGGCTCGACGGCCTCGGTGTGCTCCCAGAGCACCGCACCCTGTTTGGTGGCCTGGGCGGCGACGAGGGCGTCGAGGTCCTTCCTCGTGACCACGTAGCCGTAGCGGGGCAGGTCGGGCGTATCGGGCCAGGCCAGTTCGAGTGCCCGCCCGAAGCCGTGCGAGCGCAGGCCGAAGTAGCGGTGGTGGGCGGACAGCTCCCCGCCGAGGCCCATGTCTTCCAGCTGGCGGACCGACCTCGGCGTAAGCCCGTCGCCACAGGTCTTCTCCCGAGGGAACGCCTTTTTCTCGACAAACACCACCTCGCGGCCGGCCTTGGCCAGCCAGTAAGCACAGGAGGCGCCACCCGGCCCCGCGCCCACGACGAGGACCTCGCAGCGCCGTGCCACCTTCCCAATGGTAGTGGAGGAGCGGGTGGGCGGCGCCCGGAGGGCCCCAGTGTGTGCGTATGTGCTCTTCGGTACTAGCGTGAGGGACGATGGACCAGTTCCTGCCGATCCTGCTAATGGTCGTCCTGGCCTCGGCATTCGCGATCGGCTCGTTTATCGCGTCCAAGATGCTCGGGCCGAGGAGCCACCTCCACGCGGCCAAGGTCGGGCCTTACGAGTCTGGGATAGCCCCCCGCCGGGAGCTGGCGGCGCGTTTTCCCGTCCGGTTCTACCTCGTGGCGATGATCTTTGTCATCTTCGACATAGAGGTGGTGTTCCTCTACCCGTTCGCGGTCATGTTCCGCCAGCTGTCCACCTTCGGGTTGGTCGAAATGGCCTCGTTCGCCGCCGTCGTGTTCATCGCGTTTGCCTACCTCGTCTCCGAGGGCGCGCTGGACTGGGGCCCGGGGAAGCGCCTCGGCAGCCGTGCCGGCGCCCCAGTGACGCGAAGCCTCAACGCCACAGTGCGCCGGGTGGCCCGCCCGGGCACGCCGCCCTCGGCACGACCGCCGGTGCTGGTGGAGGGCGCGAGTACTGGCTCCGGCGCAGGGGCACGAGGGCTGGACCCGGTCAGGGCAGGCGCGAGCGGTCCTCATGGAGAGGAGGGTTGATGGGGCTCGAAGACCTCAACCACAATTTCTTCACCGGCACTTTGGAGGAGGTCGTGAAGTGGGCCCGGGCGTCTAGCTCTTGGGGCGCCAACTTCGGCCTCGCCTGCTGCGCGATCGAGATGATGGCGAGTGGCGCAGCCAACTTCGACCTCGCCCGCTTCGGCATGGAAGTTTTCCGGGCCTCCCCCCGCCAAGCTGACCTGATGATAGTCGCCGGCCGGGTCTCCCAGAAGATGGCACCGGTGCTGCGCCAGGTCTACGACCAGATGATGGAGCCCAAGTGGGTGATCTCGATGGGCGTGTGCGCCTCTACGGGAGGGATGTTCAACAACTACGCGGTCGTACAGGGCGTTGACCAGGTCGTCCCGGTGGACGTGTACACGCCGGGGTGCCCGCCCGGCCCCGAGACCCTCATCCATTCGATCCTCACCTTGCACGAGAAGATCCGTCGGGGCGAGATAGCCCGCCGGCGGGCCGTCACAGGTGCCGGTGCCGGGATCCACCTGGAGTCGGCTGGACCTTTGCAGGTCGCCCGGCACCGGCTGCCCGTCACGGTCAGCGGGGCGGAGGGAGCGCGCTCGTGAGCGACGCGGCTCACGAAAGCCAGGTGGGCCAAACCGAGGAGGCTGGTGCGGGGGCGCCTTCGGAGGAGGGCGGCGGGCCTCTCGCGCTGCACGGCTGCCCCGTTACCGACGAGCTCGGGCAGCGGGCTGTCCACACCGACGCCAAGGGTTACCTGCCCTTGATGGAAGCCCTCTACCGGGACGGCTTCGAGAGCTGTATCGGGGTGACGGGGGTGGACTACCTCACTCACCCTGGCCGCCAGTTGCCGGCCGAGGTGCAACCGGAGCGTTTCGAGGTGGTCGTCGAGCTCGTCTCGTTCTCGCGCCGCGAGCGGCTCCGCGTGCGTTGCCAGGTACCCGAGGACGAGCCCGTGGTCCCGAGCCTGTTCGACCTCTGGCCCGGTAGCGAGGCGCACGAACGGGAGACCTTCGACATGTTCGGCATCCGTTTTTCCGACCACCCGGACCTCACCCGGATCTTGATGCCCGAGGACTGGGAAGGCTACCCCCTCCGCAAGGACTACGCCACAGGCGCGGTCCCCGTCCGGTTCAAGGAGGTGCCCGAATGACGGCGGACCTGGTCGAGCTGCTCAAGGCCAAGACCTCCGAAGGCGCCCAGGAGATGCTGGCTCGCAACGAGGAAACCGTGCGCCAGCTCCGGCACGAAGCCGGCGGGGTGCTCCGGCTCCCCGAGGGGGTCACCCTGGACTACGGCGACGTCGACTACGAGCGGCCCGACGACGAGACCATGATCCTGAACCTCGGGCCTTCGCACCCGTCCACCCACGGTGTGCTCCGGGTGATGGTCGAGATCAGGGGCGAGCAGGTGCTCAGGACCAAGCCGGTGATCGGATACCTGCACACCGGCATGGAAAAGACCGGCGAAGAGCTGATGTACCACCAGGGGTCGACCAACGTCACCCGTATGGACTACCTGTCGCCTTTTTTCAACGAGCTCGCCTACTCGCTCTCGGTGGAGAAGGTCGCCGGCATGGATCTCCCCGAGCGGGCGGGCTGGATCCGCATGCTCATGTGCGAGCTCAACCGGATCGCTTCGCACCTTTTGTGGCTGGCGACCAATGGCGCCGACCTCGGTGCGATCAACATGCTCGTGTACGGCTGGCGCGACCGGGAGGTGCTGCTCAGCTTTTTCGAGAAGGTGACCGGGCTGCGGATGAACCACAACTACATCCGTCCGGGGGGCGTGGCGGCGGACCTCCCCGACGGCTGGCGCGACGACGTCAACGCCATCTGCGACGTGGTGCTCCGGCGCATGGACGAGTACGACAACCTGCTCACCGGCCAGCCCGTCCTGCAAAACCGCATGGACGGCGTGGGCCCCCTCGACGCCGCGACCGCCGTCGGCCTCGGTCTCACCGGGCCGCTCCTGCGCTCGACGGGCGTCACCTACGACGTGCGCCGGGACTTCCCGTACCTGCTCTACGACCAAGTCGATTTCGACGTGATCGTCGGCACCGGGGGCGACTGCTGGGACCGCTTCGCGATCCGGGTGAACGAGATCCGCGAGTCGGTGCGGATCGTCCGCCAGGTGGCAAAGATGATGCCGAAAGGGGACTACCGGACGCAGGACAAGAAGTTCACCCCGCCACCTCGCAACCGCATCGACGAGTCGATGGAAGCGCTCATCCACCATTTCAAGCTCTTCACGGAGGGCTTCCGGGTGCCTCCTGGCGACGCCTACGTACCGGTCGAGTCGCCCCGGGGCGAGCTCGGCTGCTACATCGTCTCCGACGGCACGTCGCGGCCCTACCGGGTCCACGTCCGTGCGCCTTCCTTCGCCAACTTGCAGGGCCTGGCGCCCATGGCACGGGGAGGGTTCATACCCGACGTGATCGCCTGCATCTCGAGCATCGACCCCGTGCTGGGCGACGTCGACCGCTGATGGCGGGGCCGGCGGCGGCGTTGCAGGGGGCGCTCCAGCCTCTCGATTGGGCCCGCGACAGCCCTTTAGGCCAAAATCAGTTGACGTGCCCCACCTGAGCGAGGACAACCTGGAGCGAGCGCGAGCGCTGGTCGCGCTCTACCCCGAGAAGCGTTCCGCGCTCATCCCGGCCTTGCACCTCCTCCAAGAGCAGGACGGTTATGTCTCGCCCGAGGGCATCGAGGACGTGGCGGAACTGCTCGGCCTTACGCCGGCCGAGGTGCGGGGGACGGCGAGCTTCTACGACATGTTCCACCTGGAGCCGGTCGGCAAGTACGTGGTGGCGGTCTGCACCAACATAGCCTGCATGCTCGCTGGCGCCTACGAGCTGCTCCACCACATCGAAGAAAGCCTCGGGACGCACCCGGGGGGCACCACCGAGGACGGGATGTTCACCCTCGAGGACGCCGAATGCCTCGCCCTTTGCGGCAACGCCCCGTGTGTCACGGTCAACTGGCGCTACTTCGGCGACATGACCCCTGAGCGCTGGGAGGCCCTGGCCGAGGACCTGCGCGCCGGCCGGCTCGACGCCGAGGTACCGCCCCACGGCACCCTGTGCCGGGTGCGTCGTTCGGTCGGCCTGCTGGCCGGAGGGGCGGCCGGGGGGGCGACAGGCCCGATGCCGGCCGTCGACGTGACCACCTCACGGACCACGCCGGCGATGGCGAGCACCGTCCTGCCGGCCCCGGCCGGGGACGGGGCGGGGGGCGCCGCCTCCAGGAGCCCGGGAACCGGGGCCCAGGCCGGACGGCAAGCAGGGGAGGGCTCGTGAGCGCGCAGATCGGCCCCCAGGTCATCACCTCGCGCTTTGGCCTATCTGAGAGCTGGACGCTCCGGGCCTACCTGGGGAGCGGCGGCTATGAGGGCCTCCGGAAGGCGCTCACCATGGCCCCGGAGGACGTCCACAAGGCGACGCTCGACTCGAGCATCCTCGGCCGGGGCGGTGCCGGCTTCGACGCCGGCCGCAAGTGGGGGATGCTCCGCAAGGCCGAGCCGGTGTACCTGGTGGTAAACGGCGACGAGAGCGAACCGGCCACCTTCAAGGACCACGCGCTCATCGAGGCCGACCCTCACCAGTTGATCGAGGGGGCGTTGATCTGCGCATACGCCATCCGCGCCGCCCGGGTCTTCATCTACGTGCGGGGTGAGATGGCGCTCGGCCTCGAGCGGCTCCAGTCCGCGCTCAACGAGGCGTACGAGTACGGTGCGGTGGGCGCGAACATCTTCGGGTCGGGCTTTTCTGTCGACGTGGTGGCGCACCCCGGCGCCGGCGCCTATATATGTGGCGAGGAAACCGCCCTGCTCGAAAGCCTGGAGGGAAAGCGCGGCTACCCGCGTATAAAGCCCCCCTACTACCCGGCCGCGATCGGCCTGTACGGGGCGCCCACCGTCGTCAACAACGTGGAGACCCTGTCCAACCTCCCCTTTGTCGTGAGGAACGGCAGCGAGGCGTTCCACGCCCTCGGCGAGGGGGCCTCGCGCGGGACCAAGATGATGGCCCTGTCCGGCCACGTGCGCCGGCCGGGCAACTACGAGCTCACTTTCGCCGACGTCACGTTCCGCGAGCTCATCTACGACCCCGCTCTCGGAGGGGGCGTGCGCGAGGACCGGGCGCTAAAGGCGTTTATCCCCGGCGGTGTGTCCGCTCCCTGGTTCGGCCCGCAGCACCTCGACATCCCGCTCGCCAACGAAAAGATCGCAGAGGCCGGTTCCATGGCAGGTTCTGGCGCCGTTACCGTGATGGACGAGACAGCCTGCGCGGTGCGCGCCGCCTGGCGCATAAGCCGCTTCTTCCACCGGGAGTCCTGTGGCCAGTGCACACCGTGCCGGGAGGGCTCGGGTTGGGTTGACAAAGTCATGCGGCGAATAGAAGACGGCAACGGCCGGGAAGCCGACCTCGACCTGCTCATGGACATCTGCGACAACATCTCGCCGGGCGTGCGCTGGCCGCCCGCGCAGACGACGATCTGCGTGCTCGGGCCGTCGATCCCGAGTTCGGTGGCCTCCGGCATCCGTATGTTCAAAGACGAGTTCTTGGAGCACATCCGCTTGGGGGGCTGCCCCTTCCCCCCCGACCGCTTGAGAGCGAGCCTCGCCCATGCCTGAAACCCCCGAGAGGGGAGCCGCCGTCAACATCACCCTCGACGGCCGGCCCGTGGTCGCGCGTGCAGGAGAGATGCTTATTGCCGCCGCCGAGCGAGCCGGGACCTACATTCCCCGCTTTTGTTACCACCCGAGGATGAAGCCGGTCGGCATGTGCCGGATGTGCCTGGTCGAACTGAAAGGCCCCCGCGGCTTTTCCCTTCAGCCTGCCTGCTACGTGCCGGTCGCCGAGGGCATGGAGGCTGTGACCGAGAGCCCGGCGGTGAAAAAGGCCCAGGACGGGGTGCTCGAGTTCCTGCTCATAAACCACCCCCTCGACTGTCCCGTGTGCGACAAAGGGGGCGAGTGCCCGTTGCAGGACCAGACCCTCGCCTACGGGCCGGGCGAGACCCGCTTCGTCGAGGAAAAGCGCCACTGGGACAAGCCCGTGCCGGTCTCGTCGCTCGTGCTCATCGACCGGGAGCGCTGTATCCAATGTGCCCGCTGCACTCGTTTTGCCGAGGAGGTCGCAGGCGAGCCCGGCATAGACCTCGCCGGGAGGAGCGACGCGACCGAGGTGGCCAACTACCCCGGCCAACCGTACGACTCCAACTTCAGCGGCAACGTCGTGCAGATTTGCCCCGTGGGGGCGCTCCTGGCCAAGCCCTACCGCTTCAGGGCGAGGCCGTGGGACCTCCAACAGGTCGAGACCACCTGCACGATGTGCGCTCTCGGCTGCCGGGTGGCGGCCCAGTCGAGCGCCGACGAGGTAGTGCGCTTCCTCGGCGTTGACAGCGACCCCGTCAACTGGGGATGGTTGTGCGACAAGGGGCGTTTCTTGTTCGAGGCCTTGAACAGCCCTCGCCGCTTGTCGTACCCGCTTGCCCGCCGGGCGGAGCCGGTCGGCAACGGCTCGAGCGGTGCTCGGGCCCCGCTCGCAGAGGTGAGTTGGTCTGACGCTCTCTCCGAGGTCGTTACCCACTTGGCCGAGGCCCGGGGGGACAGGATCGGTGTGATCGGTGGGGCGAGGCTGCCCAACGAGGACGCGTACGTATGGTCCAAGCTGGCGCGCTCGGTCTTGGCCACCGACAACGTCGATGCCCAACTCGGCGATGGCCTGCCCGCTGACCTCGTGGCCGGGCTGCCCCGGGCGACCATAGACGAGGCCTGCAGCGCACCCTTGGTGCTGCTCGTCGCGCCCGACATAAAAGAAGAGCTGCCCGTTCTCTACCTGCGCCTCCGGCATGCCGCGCGCGAGGGCGGCACCAAGCTCCTCGAGGTCTCCCCCGCCGCGACGGGCCTCACCGGCCTGTGCGCGGCGAGCCTGCGCTACCGGCCGGGCGAGCTCGCCGCGGTGGCCAGGGCTCTCTCTGGTCGCGAAAAGGTCACAGCCGACGTGGCCGGCGTCCCGGCGGCCGAGGTCGAAGCGGCCCGGGCGCTGGTCGCTTCGACGCCCGGCCTCGTGGTCGTGCTGGGCCGGCCTTCTCTCTCCGAGTCGGCCAGCGGCGCCGCCCAGGCGGGCCTCGCCCTGGCTGAGCTGCCCGGCGTCTCCTTCCTGCCCGCCCTCCGGCGCGCCAACGTGCACGGCGCCATCGACTTCGGGCTCGCGCCCGGGCTCCTCCCGGGGCGGGTCGGCCTCGCCGAGGGGAGCGAGTGGTTCGAGCACCACTGGGGGCCCGTGCCGGCACAGCCGGGCCTTTCCACCTTGGGGATGCTCGACCGGGCCGCGGCCGGGCGCATGGACGTGCTCGTGCTCCTCGGCGCCGACCCGGTCTCTGATTGCCCCGACCGGGCCCTCGCCAAGCAGGCCCTCGAAAAGGCGCGCTTTGTCGTCGCGGTGGACGCCTTCGAAAACGCCAGCACTGCCTATGCCGACGTCGTGCTCCCGGCCGCTATCTACACCGAACGCAGGGGAAGTTTCACCAATATCGAGGGCCGGGTCAGCTGGCTCGGCCAGAAGGTCACGGCACCGGGCACTGCTCGGCCGGACTGGATGATCGCGGCCGAGATCGCCACCCGGTTGGGGCGCGATATCGGGGCCAGTTCCCTCGACAGCGTTTGGGCTGAGATCCGCCGCGTTTCGCCTTTGCACGCGTCGGTGGAACCGGACCTTCTCATGTCCTACCGGGGCCGCGACGGGGTGGTCGTCGGCACCGACGGCACCGGGGCTGTGCCGGCCGAGGTTTCCCCGCTCGACCCGATGGCGGCGCACGGTATCTCGTCCGCAGAGCTTCACCCCGCGCCGCCTGGCGAGCTCCGCTCGCAACTGCACCGGGCCCTTGGTGCAGGACCGGTCCTCACCGAGGGCACCCCGGTGCCCCCGCCCCCGCGCCGCATAGGCCTTGGCGACCTCGAAGCCGCAGGTACGAGCGGCTTGCCGGCGCCGGCCCACAGGGCCGGAGCGAGCGCTTCACCTGGGGGCGTCCCCGCGCTGCGGCTCGTCGCCCGCCGGCCGATGTGGGACGGGGGCACCCTTGTGCAAGAGTCTCCCTCTGTGAGAGAGCTCCACCCGCCGTTCACCGTCGCCCTCCACCCCGACGACCTGGCTCGTCTCGGAGCGGCCGGCGGCGCCGCCCTCCGGCTCGTCTCGAGGAGGGGGAGCCTGGTCGCCCCGGTCGTTGGAGACAAGAGCGTCTCGCCCGGTACCGCCCTCGTGCCGTTCAACGTCCCGGGCGCCGCCGTGGCCGAACTGGTCGACGCGGCCTCGGACTGGACGGAGGTCACTGTCGAGCGCCTGGAGGCCGGCTCCTGATGCTCGCTGCTGTCGCCGCTGCTTCCTACAACGGGGACCCCGTCTTCGCCAAGGGCATAACGCTCGGGGTCTGGATAATCGAGCTCGTGAAGCTGGTCGCCGTGTTCGCCATCATCATGGTCGGGGTCCTCTTCATGGTCATGTACGAGCGCAAGGCCGTCGCCTACTTGGGCAACCGCTGGGGCCCCAACCGCGCCGGGCCGAAGGGCTGGCTCCAGTCGCTCGCCGACGGGCTCAAGCTGTTCTTCAAGGAAGCGCTCGTGCCCGAGGGTGCAGACCGGTGGGTGTACCGGGCCGCTCCCGTGATCGCGATGGTCCCCGTCATGGTGTCCTTTTCGGTCATCCCCATCGGCGACACGGTCACCGTGGCCGGCTACACCACCCGGTTGCAGCTGGCGGACCCGCCCTGGGGGATACTCGTCATGCTCATGGCCTCGTCGATCTCGGTCTACGGGGTGATGCTGGCCGGCTGGGCGTCTGGTTCCAAGTACCCCTTGATCGGCGCAGTCCGGGCGAGCGCGCAGATGATCTCCTACGAAGCCGCCCTCGGGCTCACCGTGGCGACGGTCGTCGTGTTGACGGGCTCGCTCCACACCAGCGCCATCGTGGCCGCCCAGCACGGGGGCGTCCTCTACCACTGGAACGTGTTCCGCGCCTACGGCCTGCCCGCAGCCATCTTCTTCGTCGCCATAACGGCGGAAATGACGCGGCCGCCCTTCGACCTCGTCGAGGCGGAAGAGGAACTGGCCGGAGGGTACAACATGGAGTACTCGTCCATCGGTTTCGCCCTTTTCTACCTGGCCGAGTACGCCGCGCTCGTCACCAACTCCGCCTTTTTCGTCACTCTCTTCCTCGGTGGCCCGGACGGCCCCTACTGGCACACGATCGGCCCGCTCTGGTTCGTGATCAAGGTGCTCGCCGTCCTTTACGTCTACGTGTGGATCCGGGCCACCCTGCCGAGGCTGCGTTACGACCAGCTCATGGACCTCGGCTGGAAAAAGCTCATCCCCGCTTCGCTCGCCATGTTGCTCATAGTCGCCGCCGGCCACATCAGCTGGCGCTGGGGCCTGGCCGCCCTCTCGGGGAGCCTCTTCGCCTTCATACTGCTCAGTAGGGCGATCGAGGTGGGCCGCACCCAGGTCGAAGAGGGTGCCCAAGCGGAGCTGGAGTCGCCGTGAGCTCGTTTTTCGACAGCAGGTTCGTCTCGTTTTTCAAGGGCTTCCTCGTCACGGGCAAGCAGCCGGCCAAGCCCAAGGTCACCATCCAGTACCCGGAGGAAAAGCGCCCCAAGCCCGAACGCTTCCACGGCCGCCACGTGCTCAACCGCTACGAGGACGGTATGGAGAAGTGCATCGGCTGCGAGCTATGCGCCGGCGTCTGCCCGGCCAAGTGCATCTACGTGCGCGGTGCCGACAACCCGCCCGACGCGCCGGTCTCGCCGGGGGAGCGCTACGGCTTCGTATACGAGATCAACTTCCTCCGCTGCATCCACTGCGACATGTGCGTGGAGGCTTGCCCGACGGAAGCCATCACCGAGTCGAAACTTTTCGAGTGGTCGTTCACCAACCGCGACGACGCCATTTACACCAAGGCCGAGCTGGTTGTCGACGACTCGGGCAGTCCTCAGCAGCTGCCCTGGGAGGACTGGAAGCCCGGCGACGACGCCAACACGTCGGCCTGGGTACGCGCCACCTCGCCGTCGGGGCGCGGGGACCTGGAGGGCAAGGTGCTTTGGTCCGGTGAGCTCGGCTATGGGGTAAGGCCGCCCCAGGCCGGCCAGTCCGACCCCGAAGCCGCCGACGTGACCGCCGATTTCGATATTTCGGTCCGAGAGGTGGAAGCAGCCGAGCTCCGGGGCGTCGGCGTGAGCACCGTAAGGCCCGTGCGCAGGGCAGAGGGCCCGCGTTGAGCTTCCTCGCCGCCACCGGCTTGGCGATAGGGTCGGCGTGGGCGCTCTACGGGGTGGGCACCGCCTTGGTGCTCGCCGGCGCACTGGGGGTCGTGCTCTTGCGCAACCCCGTGCATTGCGCCCTTTCGCTCGTGACCACGATCTTCGGGATTGCCCTGCTCTTCGTGGACCAGCACGCCTACTTCCTCGCGGCGGTGCAGATCATCGTCTACGCCGGCGCGATCGTGATCCTCTTCCTGTTCGTGATCATGCTCCTCGGTGTCGACCGCAAAGAGGCCCGTGCCCCCGAAAACGTCCGCTTGCTCGTCCCCATGGCCCTGGTCGTCGGCGCAGTCGCCGTGGCCGAGCTGCTCGCGCTGGCGAGGTTGCAATACTGGGCCGCCGGCGCGAAGTCCACCACCCAGTCCCTCTCGGGCCCGGGCTCCGACATCCAAAAGCTCGGGCAGACGATATTTACCAGCTACCTGCTGCCGTTTGAAATGACGGCGGCCCTCCTCGTGATCGCGATCGTCGCTGCCGTCGCCCTCGTGCGCCGACGCAGCCAGCCACCTCCGGCACCGCCGCGCAAGTCCGCCGGCGCCTTGCGCCACCCCGCGCGTGCGCCAGAAGCGCCGGGTGCGGCCGTGAGGCCCGCCGCGACTGCTGGCGCTGGCAGGAGCGCAGCTGCGGCAACGAGGTCACCCGCGGCTGCAGCGTCAACGCCCAAGACCAGTAACGAGACCCGTGAAGGGAGGGCCGTATCGTGAGCGTGCCAGGGCCTTGGTACCTCGGGCTCGCAGCGTTCCTCTTCGGGATCGGCGCCACGGGCCTGCTTGTCAGGCGCAACATCCTGGTCATGTACATGTGCATCGAGCTCATGCTCAATGCGGTGAACTTGACCTTCGTAACGTTTTCCCGCATGCTCAACGACCTGGGCGGCCAAGACGCGGTTTTCTTCGTGCTCGTGGTCGCAGCAGCCGAGGTCGTGGTCGGCCTCGGGATTATCGTTGCCATCTACCGAAGACGAGCCGGCGCCACGGCCGACGACGTCAACTCCCTGAAGGGCTGAGGCGCTAGATGGTCAATGCCGCCTATGTAATAGTAGCCCTGCCGCTACTCGGCTTCGCGCTCAACCTGGTCTTCGGCCGCCGCCTGGGGGAGCCGCTCGCCGGCTGGGTGGGGACTTTTGCCGCCGCTGGCAGCTTCGTGGCGTCGCTGATCACGTGGGTCGCCATGCTCGGCAAGCCGGCGGGCATGAGGGTGGCCAGCCTCAACATCTTCACCTGGGTGCCGGTGGCCGGCCTGCACGTGAACACCGGGCTCTTGGTCGACCCGCTCTCGCTCACGATGGTGCTCTTCGTGACCGGGGTCTCCTCGGTGATCCACCTGTACTCGATCGGCTACATGCACCGGGACCCCGGCTTCGACCGGTTCTTCGTCTACCTAAACCTGTTCCTCTTCTCGATGCTCGTGCTGGTGCTGGCCAACAACTTCCTCTTCTCGTTCCTCGGGTGGGAAGGCGTCGGCTTTTGTTCGTACGGCCTCATCGGCTTCTGGTTCCAGCGCGAGGTCGCTGCCGTCGCGGCCAAGAAGGCCTTCATCACCAATCGTGTCGGCGACGTCGGTTTCCTGATCGCCATCTTTTTGATCTTCGACCACTTCGGCTCGCTCAACTACTCGAGCGTGCTCGGCACCTTGGTGGGTGGGCACCCGACTGGCCTCATGGCAGGGGCAGCCGGGGCCATACCCGGGTCTACGGCGACGGCCATAACGCTGCTTTTGTTTTTGGGGGCCATCGGCAAGTCGGCCCAGATCCCCCTCTACATCTGGCTCGTCGACGCCATGGAAGGCCCGACCCCGATCTCGGCCCTCATCCACGCGGCCACGATGGTGACCGCCGGTGTGTACCTCATGTCGCGCGTCGCCCCCCTCCTCCACTACGCCCACGCCACCTCCTGGGTCATCGCGTCCGTCGGCACCGGCTCGGCCTTCCTCGCGGCGACGATCGCGGCTACCCAGGACGACATCAAGAAGTGCCTCGCCTACTCGACCATCTCCCAACTCGGGTACATGTTCATGGCGGTCGGCGCAGGCGACTACGCCGACGGCCTCTACCACATGTTGACCCACGCCTTCTTCAAGGCCCTGCTCTTCCTCGGTGCCGGTGCCATCATCCACGCCCTGGCCGACAACCAAGACATGAAAAAGATGGGCGGCCTGGCCCGGTACATGCCGCTTACCACTGTCACGTTTGGTGTGGGGTGGCTGGCGATCTCGGGGATCGTGCCCTTCGCCGGGTTTTGGTCGAAAGACGCTGTCTTGGACAGCGTATGGCAGATGAACAAGGTGCTCTGGGGCATAGGCGCCTTCACAGCCGGCCTCACCGCTTACTACATGAGCCGTCAAGTCGGGCTCGTCTTCACCGGCCAGGCGCGCTGGCGCGAAGCCAGCCCGGCACTGGCAGGCGCCGGCGGGGCCTCGGGCCATGCGGTGGGCGGCCCCGAGGCCCGAGCTCATGGGCCCGAGGCCCACGGGAGAGGGGAGCACGAGGCCACCGAGCCCGGGCTCCCGGCCCCACCGCACGGGGGCGAGCCGAAAGACGCCACCTGGACGATGTCCTTGCCTCTCGTACTGCTGGCCATCGCATCGGTGCTCGGTGGCGGGATCAACTTCACTGCTTTCGGGCACTTCGACTTCCTCAACCGCTTCCTTTCGCCGATCTTCCCCTACGCCACGCCCATCACCTTGAGCACGGCCACGAAGTGGACGCTCTCTCTTGTCGTCCTCGCCTTCTGCCTCTTGGGGCTCGGCTTCGGGCTGCGGACCTGGCGCACGGCCGAGCACCCGGCGCTCGAGCCGGTCTTCCTCCGCCGTGCGTGGTACTGGGACGCGACGGTGGCCGCGACTGTCTCAGGGCCCCTGCGCGCTGCCGCTGCCGCTTTGGCCTTCGTGATGGACAGCCGGCTAGTGGACGGGTTTGTCAATGGGGTCGGCACCGTGCTCGGGCTTTCGGGCCGGGTGGTGCGCCGGGTACAGACTGGCTACCTGCGCACCTACGCGATCGGGATCGGCGCCGGCTTGATAGCTTTCCTCGCCTACGTGACTTTCCGGGTCGGGAGCTAGACCGTGGGCTGGATCCTCGTCGTCATAATCCTGCTGCCGCTCGGCGCCGCCTTGGCGGTGGCCGCGCTGCCGCGCGAAAGCGCAGCTGGCAGCGTACGCCCGCTGGCCCTCGGGGTGGCCACTTTGGAGCTGGCCTTCGCCATCTGGACTGCGGTCGCCTTCAAGACGGGCAACGCCCATGCCGGCTTTCAGTTCACGAGCAGGCAGTCGTGGATCGGCCCGCTCGGGATCTCCTGGTACGTGGGCGTCGACGGGATATCGCTGTTCCTCGTTACCGTGACGGCCCTTCTTTTCCCCATCGCCATGGCGAGCCCGCCTGTCCGGCGCTCACCTCACGCCTTTTACGGCTGGATGCTGCTGCTCGAGTCCGCCTGTATGGCTACGTTCCTCTCTCTCGACGCCTTCTTGTTTTTCGTGGCCTTCGAGGTGACGCTCGTGCCCGGGTACTTCTTGATCGTGGGCGGTGAGGGACCACGACGCGCCTACGCGGCCACCAAGTTTTTCCTCTACACCTTTGCCGGCTCGGCCTTCCTCTTCGTCGGCATCATCTTCACTTACATCCTCGTCCAAGGCCACGAGCCCCACGGCACGGCGGCCAGCTTCAACATCGTCTCGCTCGCCCGGGGCACCGTGAACCTGCCCGTCACCGACCAAGAACTGCTCCTCGTCGCGTTCGGCATTGCGTTCGCGGTGAAGATGCCGCTCGTGCCGTTCCACACCTGGATGCCAGACGCCTACACCGAGTCGCCGACAGGCGTTTCCATGGTGCTGGCGGGCGTACTCTTCAAGCTGGGTGCCTACGGCATCTTGCGCTGGGGCATCTTTTTGTTCCCGCTGGCCGCGGTGCAACTCGCGCCCCTCGCCCTTACCTTGGCCGTGATAGGCGTCATTTGGGGGTCCGTAGTGGCGGCGATGCAGAGGGACCTAAAGCGCCTTGTCGCATATGGCACCATTGCCGGGGTCGGCTTCATAGTAGTAGGGCTGTTCGGTTTTACGTCCCAGGGGATAACGGGCGGGATCGTCGAGATGATCAACCACACGCTTGTGACTGGCGCCCTCTTCCTCCTCGTCGGGATGGTGTGGGAGCGCCGTCGCACCTACGCCTTCTCCCAACTGGGCGGGCTTCAGACGGTCGCTCCCGTCCTCGGGTGGGTCTTCATGGTGGTGGTCCTAGCCGACATCGGCCTGCCCGGCCTCAACGGCTTCATCGGAGAACTGCTCGTCCTCATCGGGACCTTCATCACCCACCGGTGGTGGGCGGTGGTCGCCACGAGCGGCGCGGTGTTCGGCGCCATCTACTTGCTGTGGGCTTACCAAAGGGTGTTCCACGGCCCGGCCCGGGCGGTCAACTCAACCGTGCGTGACATGACCTGGGCCGAAAGAGCTGCTGTGGCCCCACTCCTAGCGGCCATAATCTTCATCGGCGTGTACCCCCAGCCCATCCTCTCTCGCATCGAGCCGTCGGTGGACCACCTGGTCGCGCACGTTGAAGCCGCCAACCCCGGCTTCAAGATCCCGGCCAAGGCCAGGGGCCGCGGGACCTTTGTCGTGCCGAAGGACCAGGTGGTCGAGGTGGTGGCCCCGCCGGGGCCGGCGCCCGCCAAGACCGCTGCGGCCAAGCCGGCCACAAAGGGAGGGGCCAAGTGAGCGGGGGCACCTACCTTGTGGCCGCCGGCTGCACCATAAACGACATCACCGGCAAGATAAGCGGCCTGTGCACGGCCAAGGGCTCCATCCACATATCGATCAACTACCCCGCGCTGGTCCCGTTTTTCGTCCTGGGAGGCGGAGCGTTGGTGGTGCTGCTCCTCTCGGCCGTGCTGCCCAAGCGCCCGTACCGGGGGTTGTGGGCGGGGCTTACGGTGGCGGCAGGCGTGGGGACTGTGGTCGACGGGCTCGTGCAGTGGCAGCAGCTAAACGGCTCGTCCGTCACGCCCGTCACGCTCGGCGACCAGCTCTTCTACGACCACATGGGAGCCTTTTTCGCCGTCTTGTTCGGCGTCGCCACCGTGGCCGGGGCGGCGATATCGGATGGCTACCTGGAGCGGGAGGGCCTCGACGGGCCCGAACCCTACGTGCTCATGCTCTCGTGCTCGCTCGGCGCCGTCCTGATGGCCGACGCGGCCGGTTTCGTCACGCTTTTCCTTGGCCTCGAGATCCTCTCGATCTCGTTATACGCCATGTCTGCTTACCACCGCTGGCGGGCCGCCTCCGGGGAGGCCGGGCTCAAGTACCTGATCCTCGGCTCGCTCGCTTCGGCCATATTCATCTACGGCGCGGCGCTCATATACGGCGCCACGGGTTCGCTCCAGTACCTGGGCGTCGTGAGCTTCCTCGCCGACAACGCCCTCTTCCAAAACGGGGTGCTGCTAGGGGGCATGGTCCTCGTCATCGTCGGGCTGGGTTTCAAGGTGGCGGCCGTGCCGTTCCACTTCTGGTCACCCGACGTCTACCAGGGCGCGCCTACCCCCTTCGTCGGGTACATGGCGGCCGTGGCCAAGGCGGCCGGTTTTGCCGGGCTTCTAAGGGTCCTCATGCTCGCCTTGCCGACCCTGGAGTCGACCTGGAGGCCGATCATTTGGGTGCTCGCCACCCTCTCGGTGGTCTTCGGCTCAATATTGGCGCTCGTGCAGGTGGACCTGAAGCGGATGCTCGCCTACTCGTCTATCAGCCAGGCGGGCTACGTGCTGATCGGGCTGCAGGCGGGCACAGCCCAGGGTGTGCGCGCCGTCGCGTTCTACCTCTTCACCTACACCTTTATGGTGATCGGCACCTTCGCCATCGTGGGCGTGCTCCAGGGCCGGGGTGAAGCAAGGAACGACCTCTCGGCGGTGCGGGGGCTGGCTTCGCGTAGCCCCTGGCTCGCCGGCGCCATGCTCGTGCTCATGTTGGGGCAGGCGGGCATCCCGCTGACGAGCGGGTTCCTCGGGAAGTGGGTCGTGATCGAGGCAGTACTGGGGCAGGGCCAGTACGAGTTGGCCTTGATCGGGATGCTCGGGGCCGCGGTGGCGGCGTTTTTCTACTTGCGGGTGGCGCTCATCATGTTCCTCGCCCCGGAAAGCCCCGGTGCTCCCGCCGGCGGCGCCGTGACCTTGAGCGCGACGGGTGGGCCGGGGGCGGCGACGGCGGGCGGCGGGCCCTCTGACGGAGGGCCCGAGAGCAGCGAACCGGGCGACTCGGGGTGGGCTGCAGGTGCGGGCCGTGCCTACTCAGGGTCCGACTTGCAGGCGATCGTCACCGCCGGTCTCTCGGCTCGCGACCGGGCCCTGGCCCTCCGGCCTCCGCCTCACACCCGTGTCCGGGTGCCGGCCGCCACGGCTGCGGTGATTGCCGTGTGCGTGGTGTTCACGGTCTTTGCCGGCGTATCCACGCCCGTGCTGTCCTGGGCGCACGCCATAGCTCTTCCCTGGTCGGCCTAGGCAGCGGCGGCGTCCCAGGCCGTACCAGGCCGCCGGCTGGGCCGCAGTCCTTATTGTGGCCGTGTGGACGAGCCAGACGCGGGAGCAACAGAGGTCCTGGGCTCGCTCTGGACGTGGCACCAGGTACCGCTCGAGGGGGCCGCCGTGGTGTTCGACCTCGACGGCGTACTGTCCGACGCCGCTTCGCGCCAGCACCACCTGAGAGGCCCACGCCCGGACTGGGAGGCCTTCTTCGCAGCTTCGGGTGAGGACCCCCTGATAGACGAGGTCGCCACCCTTCTCCACCTCCTGGCCCCCGAACTGGTCATAGTGCTCTTGACCGCCCGGCCCGCCCGTATCCGCACCTCGACCCTCGGCTGGCTCGACCGCCACCGACTGCGCTGGGATCTTCTCGTAATGCGCAAGGACGGCGACCGCCGGCCTGCCCGCCACTTCAAGCAGGAGGCCGTGCGCGCTGTGCGCGCGAACGGGCTGCAAGTGGCGCTATGTGTGGAAGACGACCTGCGTAACGTGGAGATGTTCCGCTCCGAGGGCATCCCCGCCCTCTACATCCACTCTGGTTACTACGAGTGAGGCCACGTTTTCCTCCGGATCCCCGATGAGGTGACCGACGACCCTCGGACCTGCTCAGAGTCTTTTCAGCTACCGCTGGTACCCTTTTATCCAGAGGTTACTAACGAACATGAGCCGTTTGACCAGAGGTTACGAACGAAGATGAACCGCAACAACCTGAAGACTGTCGTCCTGCTGGCGCTGCTCGGTGGGCTCTGTCTCGGCATCGGCGCCTTCTGGGGCCAGCAGGGCTTGATTATCGGCCTCGTCATCGGGCTCCTCTTCGTGGGGGGCTCCTACTGGTTCTCGGACCGGGTGGCCATCGCGGCTGCCCGGGCGGTGCCCGTCTCCGAGGCGCAGATGCCCCAGTACTACGAGATCGTGCGGGACCTGACGACCCGTGCCGGCATGCCGATGCCACGGCTCTATGTCTCGCCGGCGGCACAGCCCAATGCCTTTGCTACCGGCCGCAACCCCAAACACGCGGCGGTGGCCGTCACCCAGGGCATCCTGGAGATCTGCACCTGGTCGGAGCTGCGCGGCGTGCTCGCCCACGAGATCTCGCACGTGCGCAACCGTGACATCCTGGTCTCTTCTGTCGCCGCGTCCATCGCGATGGGCATCACGTTCCTGGCCCGCATGGCGGCCTGGAGCAGCCTCTTCTTCGGGGGCTTTGGTGGCGGGGGCGGACGTCGCAACAGCGAGGAAAACATATTCGGCCTCCTAGCCATGATGATCCTGGCCCCCCTGGCCGCCACCCTCCTCCAGCTGGCTCTCTCCAGGAGCCGTGAGTACGAGGCGGACAGGGACGGTGCCCGGCTCATCGGCGACGGGGAGCCGCTCGCCTCGGCGCTCACCAAGCTCGAGATCGCTTCCGGCCGAGTGCCAATGGTAGTGCCACGGGAGATGGCCGCCCTCTTCATCGTCAACCCCTTGAAAGGCCGGCGCATGAGCTTCGCCAAGTGGTTCAGCGACCACCCGCCCACCGACGAGCGCATCAAGAGGCTGCGTTCGAAGCAGTGGGCGCACCGTTTCTGACGGCGCCGCTCCTAACTGAGTGATCTGGTCGCCCAGTACCGCCTGGACGTCGTTTGCTCGGTCCCGGCCGCCGCCCAGGTGCATGGCCGGGGCAGCAGAGAGCCGGCCTCAGTCCCGGAAGTTCTCGAACTGTAGCGGCAGCCCGAAGTCGTGCTCGCGCAGGGCGGCGATCGTCGCCTGGAGGTCGTCGCGTTTTTTTGCCGACACGCGGACCTGGTCTCCCTGAGTGGACGAGGACACCCCCTTGGGTGCATTGTCCTTGATGAACTTGTTGATGGCGCGAGCCTGGTCCGCCCCTATCCCCGCCTTCAACGTGACCAATTGACGGACTGTGCCCTTGGCGGCTTCCTCGACCTTCCCGGGGTCGAGAGCCTTGAGCGAGACCTTCCGGCGCACGAGCTTCTCCTCGAGCACCTGCATCACGGCCTTCAGACGCTCCTCGCTCGCTGAGCGCAGAGTGAGTTCGTGGCCGGCGAGCTCGAGGCTCGAGCCGGTGCCCCGGAAGTCGAACCGGGTGCCGAGCTCGCGCGTCGCCTGGTCCACGGCGTTACGTACCTCCTGCATGTCCACCTGCGACACGACGTCGAACGTTGGCATGTCCAACACGCTAGCTTGGTGTCGAGGGCTGAGAGCCCTCGAGGGTCGGTGCCCGAGCGGACAAAGGGAGCAGACTGTAAATCTGCCGGCTGACGCCTACGGAGGTTCGAATCCTTCCCGGCCCACACCTTCTGAACAGGCAGAATGCAGCACTCGCGCTTCACGTTACGCTGGCGCCCGCCCCGCCGCAGTGCGGCCTCCGCCGCCGCCTGGGTGAGGGAGCGCCCGGCTTCCGGGGTCGGGGCCCGCCCGAGCACGGCGACGGCGTCCCGGTCGGCCAGGTCCTCCCCGAAGGCGACGAGGGCAGCCGGGTAGAACTCCCGTAGCGTCGCCCGCAGTGCGTTCAGCTGGCGCCGGCGGAGCCATACGAGCCGCTGGTGGGCCCGGGCGAGCACCTTGATGCCCTGGGCCTCCGGGCTGTCGCCGGCCACCTGGCGGCAGTTGTGGCGGTCGGTGCGGGCCAAGTTTCGGTCGTGCTCGGTACGATAGCGCTGACGGTTGTTCTGTCCATGTTGGCCGGCCTAGGTTTCGCCCGTTACCAGTTCCGGGGCCAGAACCTGGTCTTCCTGCTTATCCTGTCGACCTTCATGATCCCGTTCCAGGCGATCTTGACGCCACTGTTCCTTAGAGCTTCACAGTTTTCATCTCCTCAAGACCCTCCCAGGCCTGGTTGTTGTTTACACTACGCTCAACCTCCCTTTCGCCGTTTTCGTCATGCGCAATGCCTCCAGGCAGGTGCCGAAGGAGATCGAGGAGTCTGCGATCGTCGATGGTTCTGGGACGGGATCGCTCTTGCGCCTCATGTTGCCGCTGCCTGTTCCTGGCATTATGACTGTCTGCATATATACATTCCTCTTTTCCTGGACCGAGTTCCTCGCTCCCCTAACTTTCCTGACTAACCAGGGCCTCTTCACATTGCCGATCGCGTTGCTGAACATCGAAAATGGTACTTTGGCCAGGTGAACTATGCTGTGCTCGAGTCCGGAGCCGTCATTTCGATGGTGCCGTCGGTAGTGGTCTATCTGGGAGCGTTACTGCGTAGCGGGCTTCCTCTTGGGTTCGGTTAAGGGATAGGCTCCGGTCGTCATGGAACGCAGGCGCGGTATAGAGGCCGACCTTGGTACAGGCATTGTCGATAATGCTTGTGGACGCAGGACCAGAGCACTGACGGCATCATGACGTCCACTGAGCGGTTGGTCAGGGTCGAGTGGGCTGTCCTAGAGGGACAGCGGCCTTGGTCTCTCGGCAAGAACGCCCCTGCCCGCCCACGGCAAAAGGATCTCGGTCCCCGTTTGCCGTCTGACCACCAGCGAGGGTGCCAGTGGCTTTGGCCCCGGCCGCCCAACTAGCCTAGCTATGGATTCTCGGAAGGCAAGCTCTAGCTTTCGGATCTGCCCGGTTTTGGCATCGAGCTAGACGAAGACCGGTTCGCCTGGGCGGTGGGGGCGAACGGTTTCGATAGGGTGTGGCTCTCATAGGGGGACTGCACCTCCACTCTTTCGCCCTTGTCAGGTAGCTGATCGCGTCTACTGCTTGAGCTGAGCTCCGTCAGATCCACCACCTTTCGCCTCTCATGCGCGAGAATCTG
>JAJYMB010000089.1 GCA_021787365.1 Actinomycetes bacterium
GTCGACTTCGGTGTTGTCCACCACAACCAACCGCCGTCCGGTGGCCTGAAGTACAGCCGAGACGTACTCGGCCCCGAACCTCGCGAAACGGTCCCGGTGTTCCACCATGATGACGGTCGCGGTGGAGTCCCCAAGCAAGGCGAGGAACTTGCGCCGCTTGCCGTTCAACGCGGAGCCGACCTCGGTGACCACCTGAGCGACCTCGTAACCGTGCTCGGTCGCCCAACCGGTCACCCGTGCAACCTGGCGGTCCAGGTCGGGCTTCTGGTCTGCCGATGACACGAGTGCGTACACGACCGTCCGACCATGATGTCGAGCGGGACTGCCCGCCAGGTCCCCGACCAATATCAGCTTCCCCATCTTGCGAGCTGGCACGGGCAATTTTCCCTCGCGGAACCACTTGTACGCGGTCTGCGGGTGCAACCCTTGGCTCAGTGCCCACTCGCGAAGGTTCACTAAATATCAGTATACCGGCATCATCGGTCAACTGTTGCAACCCTCGGCGCACTGCTCGACGCATGGTTAGGCCAGTGCGAGGCGCGCGGCAGGGAGGCGACGACACTCAGGGGCTAGCGGCTCCGTGTTGAGCGCTACAAGGCGTCGGTACTCGGCGGTAAGCCCGTGGACGTCATCACCGGGGAAGACATCGACAAGCTCCACGCCGGTGGTGCACTGCTTCCGAGTGCTGAGGGCAGCATTGCGCCAGGGCGTCAAGTGGGAAGTCGCTGCCCGCCACGCCCACAGCTGACGCCACGGTCACCACGGCCAACCATCACCAGAACCTGCTCGGTGTGCTCCGCCAGCCCTTTACTACCCGGGCGTGGTTCCCGGCCCAGCTGTCCCTGGCTGACCCGTCCCCCCTCTGCCCGGGCCACGGGGGGCCCGCCCCCGAACCCGCCCTGACGCCCTCCGCCCTGCTCCGGGTTGTCGCCCAAAGGAAGGCCAAGCCCGCTGCTGGCCGATCAACCCCAAGACGCTGTCAGCCAGGTTGGGACGCTGTGTCGCCGAGGTGCGCGACCGGACCGAGTAGGGACGCCTCAACCACTGTCGCGACACGGGAACCCGTGAACACTTCGGCATCACGTCAACTCACGTTCGATCTGCTGGAGGCTCTCCCCCTTGGTCTCGGGGACCCTCAACGCGCAGTACAGGACGGCAAAGAGCGCTAGGAGGGCGAAGAGGAAGAACGTGCCAAAGCCGTGGATCGTGTCCAAGAGCGTCAGGAAGGAGATCGTGACGATGAAGTTCGCACCCCAGTTCGTCATCGTCGCCAGGCTCATTGCTTGTCCCCGCACATCCACTGGATAGATCTCACTGATGAGCAGCCAGAACACGGGACCGAGCCCGATGGCGAAGGAACCCGTATAGAAGAGGAACGCCCCGACAGCGACGATCGCACCGGTGCCGTGCAGATGGCTGCCGCCGACGGCGAAATCGATGGCCACCACGAGCAGCCCTACCGTCATACCGCACAGACCGCCGATGAGCAGTGGTCGACGGCCGACGCGGTCGATCAGTCGGATCGCGACGACCGTGAGACCGACGTTCACGATCCCATTGCCGACGTTCGCAAGCAGCGCACTACCGGACCCGAAGCCAGCGCTCTTCAACAGGGTCGGAAGGTAGTAGATGATCGTGTTGATCCCCGTTACCTGCTGGAGCGCGGCAAGGATCACTCCCACGAGGATCACCTTGCGCAACGAAGGTTGGAACAGGTCGCGTAGTCGGCGTTTTGCGGTATCGAGGCTCTGGACGTCTTGGATCTCCGTCTCGACGGCGTCGGCCGGTCGCACTTTGGCGAGCACACGACGCGCTTCGTCGATGCGCCCCTTACGGATCAGCCAGTGGGGGCTCTCGTCTTGGAAGATCATGCCGATGAACAGCATCGTGGCCGGGATCGCTGCGAGCCCGAACATCAAGCGCCAGTCCTGCGTGCCGGCAAGCGCGTAGTCGACGAGGAACGACACGAGGATGCCGATGGTAAGCGCCAGCTGGTTGAAGCTCACGAGTGCGCCACGCAGCTTGGGCGGCGCTGCCTCGCCGATGAACAGGGGCACGACCTCGGACGCCGATCCGACGGCCAGTCCGATGACGAAACGCATCGCGATCAGCACACCGAGGCTCGGCGAGAACGCCGCGGCCAACACGCCGAGGATGAAGACGACCGCGGTGGCAAGCAAGGTGGGCCTCCGCCCGACCCTGTCGGCGACCCGACCTGCTCCGAGTGCCCCGACGACCGCGCCGACGAGCAGCAGGCTCACGACCAACTCCTTGTCGAATGAGCTGACCGGCCCGAAATCACGGTGGAGGAAGAGCAACGCCCCCGAGACGACCCCGGTGTCGTAGCCGAAGAGCAGCCCGCCGAGCGCGGTAACCGCCGCCACGAGGACCACGTGGCGGCTCATCGCCTTGGTGACAAGACCTGCGCTGAAAGCCTTCCTTGGTCCCAGCGGCGTTCCCTCCGCCGCGGATCCGTCTCCGAGCAGCTCAGCCAGGTGGTCGACGACCATATCGGCGCCGTCAGAGCGGAGGGTGTCGGCGTCGTCGTGGCTACCGGGGTCGCCTCGCTGGCCGACACCGACGACTCGGCCGAACCTCCCGGCGCGACCCGCCTGTATCCCGGCGACCGCATTTTCGACAAGGACAGTTCTGCGAGGATCGACGCCGAGAGCCTTGGCCCCTTGAAGATAGACGTTGAGGGCGGCTTTGCCAGACAGACGGTGGCCGTTGCTGGCGCTGCCGTAGATGCGCGCCGCGAACAGTTCGGGGATCCCCGCTGCCTGCAGTAGTGCGTCGGAGTCCTCGTCGGCACAGACAACGGCGATCTTGACCCCTCGTTCGTGGAGCTGTTCCAGGAGGGGCTTGGCTCCGTCATGGAGCTCGACGCCCTTTGTCTCGAGCATGTGAAGGACCAGATCATGAACGTGGATGCCGACTCCTTCGACGGTGGTGGCGCCCGGAGGGTCACCGCCAGTGCCCTCGGGAAGCGCGATGCCTCGGTCGCGGAGGAACTCCCGGATGCCGTCGTCACGGGACTTGCCTTCTACAAAGCGCGCATAGTCGCGTTCGGGGTCGAAGGGGGCGAACGCCTTTCCCGTACGGCTCGTCTCGGCTTCGAGGACTTCGTCGAACCCCTGCTTCCATGCCGCGACGTACACGCCCGCGGTGTTGGCCAATGCGCCGAGGCCGAACAGCCAGGCGTCGTAGTCCTTCAGGCCTACCCCGGGAGGTGGCTGGATGGGCTGGCGCTTCGTGCTCATTACGTCGCTTCTCGCGTGCGCATCTCGTCCCGGGCCTTGCGGTGAAGCGGCTCCCGGCCGGCGGGTTGGCTCGGGGCCGGTCCCAGGGCGAGCCGAGCGTCGCTGCTTGCCGTCTCGCAGACGACGGGGGCGTCCGCCGAAACCGTGACCGCCTGTCCGTGGTGGAAGACTTCGACCGCGTCACCCCCTGCCAGCCGGTAGGTCGTCGTCTCCGCGGTGACGTCGAAGCGGAGGATGCGTTGACGAAGGTCGGCGGCAGGAAGAGCTTCGTTGGCCACCAGCTCGGACTGGAGGACAACCCTCAGCGCTTGGTCGAGCGCTGCGGGCTCGTAGCAGATGGCGGCCACCGAGCGCTGGACGAACGACACGAGCCGCGTCGAGCGCATCGCGACGGCCCAGCCGCCCGCCGAGACCCATTCAGCCTTGCGCTCCAGCAGGCCAGCGCGGAAGTCCAGGACCCGCTCGTGGGCACGGACCTCGCCGTAGCGGACGTCGAAGGGCTGGTCGTCGACGAGAAGGCGGATCACCTTGGCGTTGGTGATGTTGATCACCGTCTCACCGGCCTCGGGGTAGCCGTAACCCGACTCGGCGAAGGGGAGCGGGCGGACTCGTAGGCACCGTTCAGGTACGAGCCCAGCAGGCCGTGGCGCGCACGGCCTTCACGTAGCCCACCGACCCCGCATAGGCCTCGACACCATCGTGTTTGATCTTGGCCAGGACCAGCTCGTTCTTGGCGTTGCCGAGCCCGTTGATGGTCCGAGCGTCCGGCGGGTCATCGGGGCTTCCCTCTGCCACCTTCGCCGTCTCGGTCAGGACACCGTCGAGATCGAACAGGCATGCTCGGACATGCCCGGCCAGGCCCAGCGGGTGATCGGTGCTCATGAGCGCAGCCGCACGGCCAGGACGGCCGCTTCGCTGATCTCGGGCTGCGCGATCGCGTCGGGGTTGAGCGGCTTGCCCGAAAAGCCTCGCCGGCCATTGAACTGCTGGCCCTTGAACTGCTGGCCCTTGAACGTGAGGGCGGGACGGAATGCGGGCCGGAACGAGAAATTTCGTGCCAGCTCCCCCCGGCGGGCCAGTCCCGGTCCGTGCCGGGCGGGCCACCTTGACGTGCGAGGAGGCAGGTCATTTGGCCCTCGCTGCGGTGGCCAACACGGGACGACCCTCGCGTCGTGCTTGGGCGGTGGCCGCTTCGGCCACATGGTCGTGGAGGCTGAACACGGCGTCCAGGCCGACCAGCGTGATGACCCTGCGCGGCAGCGGCTGCGGGCACACGAGGTCGAACCTGGCGTGGCAGGCGATGGCCCGCCGTCGGGCCACCAGCAGCACCGTCAGGCCAGCCGCCCCCAAGAAGCCCACACCGCTCAGGTCGCAGATGAGCCCCTCGGGCCCGCGGCGCAGAGCAGCGCCGAGCGCCTGGGAGAGTTGGACGGCGGTGGCGATGTCGACTTCCCCCGTGACCGAGACGATCACCGACGAGCCCATCGTCCACTCGGTGAGACCCAGGCTCTCTACCCCGGTCCCGACGGGCCCGCTTGCTTGCTCGGCGGCCGTGAGCCGGCCCATGACGCCCCCCGGTTGCAGCTCTGGCCGCTGCGACGGCGGTACAACGTCGCTTGGTCCTGCCATCTTCGTTGCTCCCTTCCTCCGAGCACACCGCTCGGGTCTGCATCGCCTGGGTCTGGAGCAACGATGTCGCTGTCAGGGGCCAATCGGCCCGACCGCGCCTGCTGTATACAGTGCTACCACCATTCCCGCGGCGCCACAAGGCGGACGCAACATGGGATCGAGCGCTTCAAGCGGACGGCATGCCACGCCGGCCTGGCGTGGGTTCAGCGGCGGCAGCCCGGGCGGCTTCGGGGCTGGATCACGAGTGCGTCGGCAACGAGCTCCCGGTCGCTGGCTGGAGCGGATGCGGCCGCAATGGTTCGCATCCAGTACGGCGGCTCGGTCACGGCCGGGACCTCCCAGGCGTTGCTCGGTGCGGAGAACGTGGACGGGTTCCTCGTCGGCAGGGCGGGCCTCGACACCGAGCAGTTCGGCACCGTCGTGATCGGTTGAGCCGGCCCGCGACGCTGGCACCTCCTCCGTCTCCGGGGCAGGGTCGAGGCTGGCCCCTGTGACCCGTGCCACGCCGATGGTCGTGTCTCCGACGCCGTCGAGCCCACGGCGTCGGTCGTTGGCGGCCGGCCCGTTTGCTCCTCGGGACCCAAGCCGCAGGCACCGCCCGGAGATCGCGCCGCCCTCTGCCGACGCCGGCTTGCGTCACCCCGCCACCGGTAGTAGGACGGTGGACGTAGTTCCGGCTGAGCCTTGTGGCTCGGTCGACGACGTCGTTGCTCCAGACCCTGGCGGCGCTGACCCAAGCGTTGTGCTCGAAAGACGCCAAGGAACAAAGGAGCAACGTTGGATACCTGCCCTTCGGGCCGCCAGGTCCAGGTCACCTACAACGACCGGCGAACGACCGTCGTCGAAGTGGGCGGCGGGATCCGCCGCTACGAGGTCGGCGGCCGATCCGTCTTCGACCCATACCCGATCAACACCATCTTCGACGGGGGGCACGCGGCCCCGCTCATCCCCTGGCCCAACCGCCTGTTCGACGGGCAGTACCGCTTCAACGACGAAAACCAGCTGCCTGCCGGCACCGAACCGGTCGACGACACCGCCTACGACTTTCGCGAGTCACGCCTCCTCGGGGTGACGACGCTGGACTTCGCCTTCACCGACCTCGTCCGGGACGCAGACGGCCGGTCCCGCCTCGGGCGGACAGATCGACGAACGGGCGAGGTCTGTGCGGAGAATGGCTACCGGGGCACCGAACTCTATGCCGGGCGACCCTGGCCGCATTTGGTCATCACCAGGAGAGCCACTCAGGTTGGTGCGGTGACCGTCGCAACCCGCCGCTCGTACCTCACCACTCGGGACTTGACTGGGTTCTGCGGGAGCGCGGATGGGGCCCACATAAGCGAGCAGGGCGCAGTTGCCGATGGACAGACGACCCTAAGTATGGGTAAGGCGACAAGACATTACCCGGGCGCAGCACATCTGGTGGTCAGTGGAACGTGCTCGCCTCCTCGCGAAGCGACATCGGCTGATCAGCTCCCACTTGCCATGGTGGGCCAGTGAGCCCCCCGGCAGGCGTTGCTCCACTTCTCG
>JAJYMB010000138.1 GCA_021787365.1 Actinomycetes bacterium
CTCCATCCAGAGCTTGAGCAGATCTCGGTGGGCTGGATCGGACAGCCAGTGCCAAACCCGGTCGGCGGCTTCAGCTAGGCCGACATCTGGTTTGTCGCCTCGCAGGGCGTCGAGCATCGCCAGCTCGCCTTCGAGGGTGATGTCGGGCTCGTCAGCGGCCCCTGCCCGACTCGTGACGCCGTCAGTGGTGATCTCGATGACCGAGGAGCCCAGTGGCGTGTGCAGCTGGACGGTCACCGGGATTCCGCCCGGGTCGCGCCCACGCAGGAAGACCGAAGCGGAGAACGGCACCCAGTGGGCACGGATCGCGTCGTCGGGCGCCGCGTCGGCGATGAGCGGCGTCCCCCAGCGGGCCAGCGCCACCAAGACAGGCTCTGCGGCCCGACCCCGCTCGGTCAGGTGGAACAGCGTGGTGGCGACCGGCGGCGGCGCCGCCTCGCGCCAGACGAGGCCTGACGTCTCGAGCCGGCCGGCTCGCCGCTCGCGGACGCGCTCGAGCCGGTCGGGCGTGCGGTCGCTGCGGCCAGCTCGAGGCTCGGGCCGAGACCGCCGTGGCCCACGGCGGTCACCCTGACCGGCGGCCTGGTCGCCTTCCGGGGCCCGACGGCCTGCCTCCCCCCTGGGTAGCGGTTCTCTAGCGCCGCCAGCCCGGCCACAGGGCCGGCTGGGGGCTGCCGGCGTCGGGACCGGTGGGTTCCCCGGCAGCTTAGGGGTCCCCGGCCGGCCCTGCGGGCGGTGGCCGGGGGCAGGAGCGCCGCGGCGACCTAGCCGCGACGACACCCCGACCCTCTGACGGCTATTGGCTTTTCTCGACCTACGAACGCGAGAACTTTGTCGTTCTGTCGTTGAGGGTGCGCCATCACCGCCTACAACGACGCCGCCGTGTTCGTTTTCCGTGGCCGGTAACAGCCCTCTACGAACAATGGAACGAAAAGTCACGCTAAGGGTTCCGGCGCCGGCTGTCGGGCCCGGATGTTGCGGTAGATGGTCATGGGGGTGACCCGGCAGGACTGGGCGATCTCGGCCATGGTGAAGCTGCGGGAGTCGTACATGCGCTGACCTTGTCGATGAGCTCGGGCGTCATCTTGGGCTTTCGCCCGCCCTTACGCCCCCGGGCCCTGGCCGCAGCCAGCCCGGCCTGAGTGCGCTCTTTGATAAGAGCAGCCTCGTACTCCGCCAGCAGCGCGAACAGCCCGAAGACGAGCTTGCCAAGGGCGGTTGTCGTGTCCACGAGACCGTTGGTGAGCGACCTCACTGCGACCCCCCTGGCGCCGAGCTCGTTGACGATATTGATTAGGTCGGCCAGGTTGCGGCCGAGGCGGTCCAGGCGCCAGATGACCAATGTGTCCCCCGGGCGCAGGTCAGCCAGACAGGAGTTCCACTCCGGCCGGTCGGCCCTGGTGCCGGTGGCTTTGTCGGTGTAGATCTTCAGGCACCCTTCGGCTTCGAGGGCGTCCAACTGCAGCTGGGGGTTCTGGTCGGCGGTGGACACCCGGGCGTAACCGATCTTGTCTGCCACGACGCCGCCCTAACGCAACCCGTCAGCGAAGATGATTGCGATAGGTTGGTTGTGTGGTGAGATTATGTGAGGCTCCCACCAGGGCCGACGTGCGGCGCAGGGTCAAGCCGAGGGGTCTAACGCAGACGGTCGTTTCCGATAGGCCGCATTGTTCCCAAGTCCTGCGTGCTAGCATAATGTAAGCATGCCAAATGTCCTCGTTCGTGACATCCCTGACGACGTTCACGCCGCCCTGCAGCATCGCGCTGAGAGCCGTGGGCAGTCCCTCCAGCAGTACCTGGCTACCGAACTGAGGCGCCTGGTCGAGCGGCCGAGCCTGGACGAGGTGTTGGACCGTATCGACAGGCGCAGTGGTGGCCGTGTCGGTTTGGCTCGGGCAGCGGAGGACCTCTCGGAAGAACGCTCCCAACGGTGATCGTCGTGGACGCCTCCGTACTGGCGAACGCCGTCGGGGACGACGGCGGTGACGGCGAACGTGCCCGCAAAGAGCTCCGCGACGCCGGTGACGTGGCTGCCCCTGATCTCGTAGACGTCGAGACCACAGCCGTGCTGCGCAAACGGTGGCAGGCCAAGACGATCACAACCCTGAGGTTCGCTGAAGCCATTGACGACCTTGAGGACCTCACCATCGACAGGTACCCACCCCTTCGTTTCATGCGCAGGGCGTACGAACTGCGGGACAACTTGACGGCCTACGACGCCGCCTATGTCGCCTTGGCTGAGACCCTAGGCTGCGAGCTGCTGACAGCCGACCAGCGACTTTCTAAAGCCCCCGGCCCACGTTGCCCCATGCGGCTCCTGCGCTGAAGCACGCGAGGCACCTCAGTCTTCTTCGTTGTGACGGATCCTGGTGGACGCCCAAGACGGCGAGGCGGTCGAAGTTGACGACAGCAGCACGGGTCACGAGGTCACCAAAGACCCTGGCGAGCCCGCGCATGCGGGCCTTGCGCCCCGCCCCAGGGCTTGCGGACCAGGTGGGCGATTGGGGGGAGCGGAGCAGTCCTCCCCGGGCCGCGATGTTGGCTCCGGCCGGTAGGTCTGGGCTCGCTCGGCGGCTTCCGGGCGCAGTGCCATCACCAGTTCGCCATCACCAGTTCGCCATCACCAGTTCGCCATCACCAGTTCGCGCGAGCCGAGAGCGAGGGGGACGGAGAGCACACGGCTCCCGCGCCCGAGCGAAACTGGCCATCGGGCAGCCAAGTGAGCGAGAGGCGAAGGGCGGAAAGGGTCGCCCCCTCTTTGTGCTACATTGTTAATCAATGAGCAACATGGTGGGCATACGGGAGCTGCGACAGCAGGCGAGTGCGGTCCTGCGGCGGGTGAGCGCCGGTGAGTCGGTCGTGGTGACCGAGCACGGCCACCCGGTCGCGCGCATCGTTCCCCTGAGGCCCTCGGCGTTGGAGCAGCTCGTAGCCGAGGGAAGGGCGACCGAGGCCGAGGGCGACCTGCTCGACCTGCTCGACGAGCTGGGGTTGCCGGGAAAACCGGGCGGCGCAGAGCTGCCGTCGGCGGCCCTGGACCGCCTCCGGGCTGACGAGGCCTAGGCGGGCGTGCGCGGGACCGTCGCCTACCTGGACTCGTCGGCTTTCGTCAAGCTGGTGGTGAAGGAGCCCGAGTCGAGTGCCCTGAAAAGAGCGCTGACGCTATGGCCCCGGCGTGCCTCGGCCGCGCTCCTCTGGACAGAAGCCGTCCGGGCACTGCGCTATTCCGGCAACGACGGGTATGTCGCGAAGGCGAGGCGGCTGATGCGCGCGGTCCATCTCGTCCAGCTCGACGAGGCCATCCTCGACCGGGCTGCCGACCTGTCACCCCCTATGCTCCGGTCGCTCGACGCTGTCCACCTCGCCTCGGCGACGAGCTTGGGGCCCGACTTGGGCATCGTGTTCGCCTACGACTCGCGGCTGAAGCAAGCGGCAGAATCGCTTGGGTTGCAGGTCGAGTCGCCGGCGTAGCCGACGTTCTTGCGAGCTTCTCGACGGCCTCGTCGAGTGCTTGTCACGATTCCAGGACTCCAGGACTCCCGGCATGGCGGGACAATCAGGCCGTGGTTCGAGCTCCGCTCGAGCCGTGCACTTGCTGCACTCCCCCACCAGCGCCCGGCGGCTAATGGGAGCCGTTGCCCGGGACGAGTTGCGCCAGGGCAGCGTCGCTAAGACCATGGAGGAACTGCGGGCCCTGGCGTCAGCCACGAGCGCGACCGCGTCGGCCGCCGGCCCGTGTTGGGAGCGCCGCACGGGCCGGGCTACGGCGGCCCGCGCCTCGGGCCGGGCCGGGGCAGGCTCTCGGTGAGACCGGCATGCACGAGCATCCGCGCCAGGGTGCCCGGCTGCACTCGTAGCTGAGCGGCTTGGTGGACCAACGCCGCATGATCGGCCTCGTCAAGGCGGACGGCGATGGCCTTAGTCACATCCACATGCTGCCCGAGGAGATGAAAGACGATGCGTTTCGCATCTCGATCCTTTTTTTTCCCACTCAACGGCCGTCTTACGGGACATCTGTAGGTCCTTGGTCCCGAAGGGGCGTCGTTTCACAGCAGCCCCACAGTTCCTCTGGGGTCATGCCATTGATGGCTAACACGTTCCGCAACGTCCCTTTTTCCATGTCGCGTCCAGCGTGTACGGGTACGGCGACAGTCCGCCCATCGGGATGGCGCATCACGTGGTGGCTACCGCTTATTCGCACGACATTCCGTAGAGGCTGGGACTGTCACCCAGGTCACGCTCGTCACCTCACCTGCACCGAAAAGCCCCGCGCTGCCCAAGAAGCGTCGTTGAAACAGCCTTTTTTGTGCAAAACGCACGCGCGCTAAGTAGAATCGTACATATGTTTGACCTAGCTGAGGCTGTCGCCGGCACCGCCGGCCAGGGCCTCTCGGACCAGGAGCTAGAGGACGAGATATGCGCCCACGGCGCCCGCTTGGCGGCGGGCGAGTGCCACCTCGTCATGCTGGTGGCCGAGATGGACAGGAGGGGCACCTGGTACGGCCCGGGGCTCAAGTCCATGGCCCACTGGCTCAACTGGCGCCTCGGGACCTCCCTCCACGCCGCCCGGGAGCAGGTCCGAGTGGGGAGGGCGCTGCGCAGCCTGCCGGTGCTCCGGGCGGCCTTCGCCTCGGGCGAGCTGTCCTACTCCAAAGCCAGGGCCTTGAGCCGGGTGGCCACGCCGGCGACCGAGGAGGCCTTCGTGTACATGGCCCGCTACACGACGGCGTCCCAGCTCGAGCTGATCGTGCGCTCCTACCGGAAGGCAGACCCCGACGAGGGCAAAGAGGCGATGGAGCGCTACCGCTACCGGCGCTGGTTCCGGTCGCGCACCGACGAAGACGGCATGGTCCTCATCTCGGCCCGCCTCGCCCCCGAGGACGCGGCCGTCGTGCTGGCCGCTGTGGAGGCGGCGAGGGAGGCGGCCTGGCGAGCGGGCCGTCCCGGCGGCGAGGGCGCCGAAACTGCCGCCGGCACCAGAGGCGAGGACGAGGGCACGCCCGCCCACCCGGCTGGCATAAAGAGCACCGGCAGTGCCTTTGAGCACGAGGGTGCCGACCAGGGCAGCGGTCCCGAGGCAAGCGGGGACGTCCCCGCGGGGACGCCAGCTGGAGCCGGCGCCGCCGGCGCCACGAGCCTTGGCGGGCCCGCCGGCGAGCTTCGGCCCCGCGAGCCTCAGCCCGGCGAGCCCCAGCCCGGCACGGGGACCGGTCCGGGTCACGTCCCCGCGGGGACGCCCGAGGAAGGGCGCCCGGCTGAGCCGGCCAGCGTGTTCGACTTCACGGGCTGGGACCGCCGCCCCGTCGGCTGGGACGACGACTTGGGTGAGAGCCCCGGGTGGGGCGACGAGGAGGCGGGGGCGACGCCCAGTGCCAGCACCCTCGCCGCCGGGGAAGCCTACGAGGAGCGCGAGCTCGCCATGGCCGACGCCTTGGTGATGGCCTGCGAGCAGTACCTCGCCCGGGGCCCGGACCGGGAGGGCCGGGCCGGCCCGCCCGTCACCGTCGTGGTGCACGTGGACGAAGAGGTCCTGAAAGACCCCTCGGCCGAGGGCTGCGCCCGGGCCGAGGGGGTGGGGGCGATCACCTCCCACACCGCCCAGCGCCTGGCCTGCAGTTCTGCCATGGAGCGCATCGTGTTCAGGGCCAACGGCTCGGTCGAGCCCGGTGGGCGCACGGGGCCGGTCACCGAGAAGCTGAGGCGCGCCGTGCTCGCCCGCGACGGGGGCTGCCGCTACCCCGGCTGCACCGAGCGCAGCTACGTAGACGTGCACCACGTCGTGTTCCGCTCCCAGGGGGGCCCGACGGTGGCCTCCAACCTTTGTTCCCTATGCCGCTGGCACCACAGGTTGGTCCACGAGGGCGGCTACCGCCTGGAGATGAGCCCCGCCGGCGAGGTCACCGTCCGGGGCCCCGACGGCTGGGAGGTGCCCGCCTCGCCGGCGCCGGCCCGCCCCGCCGACCTCGACCTCGCATCCGGGCAGGAGCAAGGGGGCCTCCACGTCGGCCCCGGCACGCTCGACTACTCCGGCGAGAGCTTCGACTTGGGCCTCACCATCGACGTCCTCCTCCAAGCGGCGGGCAAGCTCGGCTAGGCTAGGCCCAATACCGTACAGTTAAGACTACACGTGTGGTATTCTCGGCGGCGTGCCGAGGGCCGGTTGGGTCAAGCCGAGCGACGACCAGCACCTAGCTGACCACGTCGCCCTCGGCGTGCTTAGCCGCACTTTCCCGCCGGCGCTCGTCGACCAGGTGCTCGCTGGCACCGGTAGGCAGCACAAGCGCCAGCGGCTGATGCCGGCGAGGCTCGTCGTCTACTACGTGCTGGCGATGACGCTGTTCTCCCAGGCCGGCTACGAGGAAGTGATGCGGAGCTTGGTGGAAGGGCTG
>JAJYMB010000122.1 GCA_021787365.1 Actinomycetes bacterium
GCCCGGCAAGCTCCTCCCCGACCGCCAGCCGGCTTACGTGGCGTCTTGGGTCTACGTCTTCGGCGTGGCGACGCTCGCCGCGTTCGGCCTTGCCATCGTCTCGGGCTTCTTGATCGCCCTCGGGGGCGTGGACTGGTGGCACACCAACCCAGTAGGGCACTTCTTCAACAGCCTGCACCTGTGGTCGGTAGAGCTGTTCATGGCCCTGTTGGTGATCCACCTGTGGGGGAAGTTCTGGATGGCGGCGTGGAGGGGCCGGCGGGCGCTCACGTGGCTGACAGGCGGGCTCGCCTTCATGGTTTCGATCGTCGAGTGCTTCACCGGCTACCTCTCCCAGCAGAACTTCGACTCGCAGTGGATATCGACCAATGGCAAGGACGCCATCAACGCGACAGGTCTCGGCGGCTTCTTCGACCTCATGAACTTCGGCCAGATGCTGCTCTGGCACGTCGTCTTGATCCCGATAGCGCTCGTCGCGATCGTCGGCGCTCATGTGCTGCTGGTGCGCATCAGGGGCGTTTCCCACCCTCTCCCCCAAAAACGACCCCGCGGGCGGGAAGCCCGCCGGGCGGCCCGAGCCGCCGACGCCGCCGACTGGACCGGCCCCACGCGCGTCTACGACATAGCCAAGGAGGCGGCCATTGCGTCGACGGTGGCCCTCGTGGCGGTCGTAGTGCTGGCAGCCGTGCTGTCGTCCCCCGATATGCCCCCGATCTCGATCGAGACCTGGGCCAAGGTCGCACCGGCGGACTTCATGGCCACCGCGACGAGCGAACTGGACGGCACCAGCGAGACGGCTACTTACGGCCCTCCCTACAACAACGCGAGCCACAGCGACGACACCCAGCGCATCGGGGTCTCCTGGCAGGAGCTCGCCGGTGTCCGGATGCCGATAAACGCAGCCCAGGCCTTCGTGCTCGGACCGTTGGAGAAGGTGGCCCCGACCGACGGTGTGCTCGCGGCGGCGCTCCGCCGCTACCGGGCGGCGCCGACGAGCACCAAAGACGCCTGGGACAGGGCGTACTCCAAAGCCCTCGACCACGTGAAGTTCCAGGGTGGCACCCCCGTTGTGCCCAGTGCGGACGACGGGCCCGTGCCGGTCCTCATCTCCACCGAGTACTCGCTCGCCCGGGGCGGCGCGCTCGACACCGACCTGCTCGCCAACCGTTCCTTCTACGGGACCAACTTCACCAAGCCCCTTTTGTTCCTGGAGGACGGGGAGTACTTCTCCCAGCAGGCCAAGGCCAACCACCTCTACGGCACCCAGTGGGGGGTCATGAACGAGACCGGGAGCTACCCCGGTCAGCCCTGGCTCTGGCTGTACACCCTCTGGTACCAGGTACCGGGGTGGAAAAGCTCGGCCAACGTGGACTTGATCGCCATCTACATGACCGGCGGCCTCACCTTGTTGCTGCTCGCCGTGCCGTTCATCCCAGGGCTTCGCGACATCCCCGAGGTCGTCCCGCTCCACCGGGTCATCTGGCGTAACTGGAACCGGCGGGCCGGCGGCGTCACTCGGTCTGTCCCCGGCGAGCAAAGGCAAACGAGCGAGGTCGGGAACTAGGATCCGCAGGTGAAGAAGCCTGGTACTTGCTCTTGTGCGGTGCTTCGTCTCGGCAGCGGCCCTTGGCGCCGCTGCCAATGGCTTGGTTGAGCGCTTGCCTTACGCGGGCAAGGGGCCAGTTCGCGTATATTATCTAAGAGGTGCTCGGTGCCAGCAACGGCCGGCCCTGGAGGGGGCTGCCAAGCTCGAGGCTCCGCCTCGAGGGCTCAAGCGACCCGGCGGAGGGAGGCCACGGTGGAGCCGGGGTACGCACGGTGCAGGAAGGCCCTATCTACCGTCCCCATGTAGCGCGTGCTTACGCCCGCCTGTTCCGTCCCCTGCACGCCACCCGCCATCAGCTGTCGTGGCTTGACCGTGTCACCTCACGCTGCTGGTCCCACATCGACGTTGCCGCCTACCGCCATCTCGGCATGAGCCTCGGGGTAAAGGCGCTCGGCGTGGACGACGTCGTACTGCTCCGCACCCGGGGGCGGCGTAGTGGGCAGGTGCGAGAGGTGCTCGTCGCATACGTAGAGGTGGGCGGTGCGCCGGTCATCTGCGCCGCCAATGCCGGCTGGGACTGCGCTCCGTCATGGTTCAACAACCTACGGTCGGGTGGGCCGGTTGAGATCGAGTACCGGCACGGCCGCCGGGCCGCCGTTGCGCCGGTGGTCCTCCAAGGGCCTGAGCGCGACCAGGCCTTCGCGGCTATCTACCAGGCCTTTCCCCACGTTCGCCTTTACCTCAGCCGGACGGCAAGACCCTTCCCGCTTGTGCGCCTGGAGCCGCTCGAGGCCTCTTCAGCGTTACCTGGCTCGGCAGGGCGTGGGGGTCGGTCGGGAGGTTTGGCACCGGGTGGGGCCCCGGACCCGCAGGCGTCCCCGTAGGGCTCAACGAGACCGACTTCTCATACCTCGACCTGCTGGCACTGTCAGGGCGACGAGATTTCACGTGGCAACTCGAACGTGCGTACGCCGGGGGTACAATCAGCGGATCTGCCGTATACGGCCTGCAACGCCCCATGCCCGGTCAGCTGTGAGGACCGGCACGTCCAAGCGATCCCCGAGTGCCAGGCAGAGCCGGTCAGCCAGCGATAGGCCCTGACCCGAGCGCCAACTCGTCGCTGCCCGTTCGGCGTCATCAACGGTCACAGGCTCGATGACGAGGCCATAGCTGAGAAGTAGCGAACGCGAAAGGACCCAGTCGCGACCATGGCCACAGACCTTCTGGGCGACCTCGGACCAGTTCGCCGCACCGCACGCCCCTCCCGCTTCGAGGGCTGTCTCAACGATTGCCGAGCCGTCCTCACCTTGAAGATAAGCGAGGAGCGCCGAGGCGTCGAAGACGCTCACCCCCACGTCGCAGGCGGTTACGCCGCGTCTTCGGCAGCTGCCTCGGCGCGGCGCTCGGCGAGCAGTTCTCCAACGAGGTCGAGCCCAGCCAGGTCCGTACGAACCCGGTCCCGCAACTGCGCACGCGTGAAAAGGACGAGGCCTGCCGAAGTCTCGAACAGGACGACGGGCGTGCCTTCGGCAAGCCCGGCGCGCTCGCGAACCTCGGCAGGGATAACGAGCCTGCCCCGATCACCCATCGTCACTTGATACGTCCCACCCATGGTTTCAATTTACCACTGGCCCTATCCTGGTGGGAAGACAATCGAGCCAGTTGCGCAGTACAGCAGCTTCGAATACCGAGCGACGACGGCCGCTGCTGACTCGACTCTCAGCGCACGGGGCGCCGGAGCGCTTTGAGCGGACGGGGGCTCCGACAACTAAAACCAGGCAGACGTGCGCTGGCGGAAGCCACATCTGTCGGAAATCTGCGCATTTTCGCGCCAAAACCTGACGGATGTACGGTTGACGACTTCGCGTCGGTCGGTTTTTCGCACGGCTTTGGCTAGTTTGCGGGCGACCTAGCGGGTATGGCCGTCAGCACCCGCCTTTCGGCCCCGAGGCGGCCGGCGAACATATCGAGCAAGACTTCCGGCTCCGGCAGTTGGCCGTCGAGCCGCCACCAGCGGGGACCAACCGGGACGGCTAGCCGGCCTAGCTGAGGCGCCGGCCCAGCCAGGCGTCCGAATCCGCGATGAAGCCCGAAACCTGCGGCGCGAACTCGCCGCTAGCGATGTCTTCGAGGCTTATGTGCTCGAGCACGGAGCGCAGGCTGGCCCGAACTGCGATCCATGCCTCCTGCAGGTGCTTGGCCGCACCCTGGTAGGTGGCGGACTCTGGTCTTTCGCCCCTCACCTGGGCGAGCGGGCCCTCGAGTGCCCGGATGACGTCGGCGACCGTTACCTCCGAGGCCGGGCGCGCAAGGTTGTAGCCGGCGTCGCGGCCTCGGTGGCTGGCAACGATCCCGGCCCGGCGCAGTTCGTTCAAGATCACGCCGAGGAACTTGGCCGGGAGGTCCTGCTCGGCGGCCATGGCCTCGACCGTCATGGGTTCTCCGGCTACCGCAAGCACGAGCAATGCCCGCACCCCATAGTCAACCTTGGCCGAGATCTGCATGTAAGAGCAGCTTAGAGGGCGGGGCTCTCGTCTGGGGGCCTGGGCCCGAACGCCATTGCCAGTGCGCTCCTAAGAGCCGTCGCCACGTGGCTGGGGTTTATTGCACCGCCGGATCAGTAGACGGAGAAGCCAGTGACCGCCTCTGGCTCCTCGGCATGTTGCTCGACGGTTGTCACCTTCGCGCCGGGAGGGCCAGACCAGCACCACTCGATGAGGCGCTCCACGGCCTCGGGTGCGCCTTGCGCGACGACCTCGACCCTGCCGTCTGGGAGGTTGCGGGCCCAGCCTGAGACCCCGAGCAACCTGGCCTGCTCGGCGCAGGAGCCCCGGTACCAAACGCCCTGCACCCTCCCGCTCACCCAAAGCCGGCGCCTGACCATGGCGCAGAGTACCATCACAGGTTATATAACATAAAAGATCATAAAATACCACCAGAGCGGAAGGGTAGGGCCGTGCCCGGCATGACGTAGCTTCTTGACGCGGAGTTAGTTGTTAACGTAAAGTTGGTACTGAAGTAGCTTTTTGACTCTGCGCCTAGGGGGGCCATGGACAATACGGGCATCTACCAGGTACCTACCGAGGCACCCAACCCTAGGACCCGCGATATCGACCTGCTCCCCTCGGACGAGGTCGTCTCCCTGCTCAACTCCGAGGACCAGCAGGTCCCGCTGGCAGTGGCCAAGGTGCTGCCAGAGCTGGCCCACGCGGTGGAGCTGGTCGTGCACCGGCTGCGCAGCGGTGGGAAGGTGCACTACTTCCGGGCCGGCAGGCATCATGGCCATCGAGAAGGTCATGGTCGAGGACGAGCCCGTCATCCCGTTGGTCTACTCCGCCGTCTGGTTTGAGTACGACAACAGAAACGTTGTGGGCTGGCCAACGCCTTCCAACCCGTACGCGATGGGCGAGCCGGCCGCGCCAATGCCGAGGTAACGGTGCTGCATCTGAGGCCGCGCAAGTAAAGACATGCCCGCTCGGGTAACGGCAGGAGAGAAGGCGAGAAGCGTGAGCCGGTCCCAAGCCCCCCAGGGCGAACGCCGGTGGGGCTTGGACAAGTTCTTAGATGACGAGCCCCGTCGAAACCAACGGGTCGGGTGGCTAGCCAACGGCGCCGCGGTCACCCACGGCGAGCTGGTGTGGGGCCCGTTGGCCGCGCTCGCCAGGGGTTTCCAGGTGGTCCAGCTGTTCGGCCCCGAACACGGGCCGCACGGGGCGATAAAAGCCGGGCAACGGGTCGAGGACCACCACGACCCCTGGACGGGGCTCCCTGTGTGCAGCCTGTACTCGTCCGCTCCCGCCAAGCTGGGGGAGGCCCTGGCTCGCTGCGACACCGTCGTGGTGGACATGGTCGACCTCGCTGCTCGCTACAGCACCAACCTCGCCCTGGTTGCCGACATGCTGGAGGCGGTAGCCGGCCTCGGTCGCCACCAGCGCTTCGTGGTGCTGGACCGGCCCAACGTGCTGGGCCGGGCCGTCGAAGGCCCACGGCTCAGTCCTGAGATCCGTTCGATAGTGGGCCGCCTCGACGTCCCTGTGCGCCATGGGCTCACCACGGGGGAGGTCGCCCGGTGGTACTCGCGCTCTGCCGGCCTCGCCGTCGACCTGGAAGTGGTCTGCTTCGCCGGGTACGACATGGGGGAGGTGGCGGCTTTGGACCGGCCCTTCCTGTCCCCCTCACCCAATATCAACGGCATGGAGGCGCAGCTGCTCTACCCAGGCACATGCCTGGCAGAAGGGACCAACCTCTCCGAGGGGAGGGGTACGGCGTTCCCTTTCCAGGTGGTGGGGGCGCCGTGGCTCGACGCCCGGGCCATTGCCGACGAGCTGCGCCGCGACCAATGGGAGGGCGTTGCCCCGCGCCCTGTTCGCTTTGTGCCCTCCACTTCCAAGCACGAGGGCGAGGTCTGCGAAGGCGTCTTTCTCCACGTCGTCGAGCCCGACCGAGTGCGCCCGGTGGCACTTGCCGTCAGGCTGCTCTCGCTCGTGTTCGCGAGGCACGAAGAGGCAGCCGTGCTCCCGGCAGGCACCGGTCGGCAGCTGCGGTTCATCGACCTTTTGTGGGGCGCAGCCGACCTCGGGGACTGCCTGGAGGGGCGATGGCAGCCGCCTCGTGCCGAGGCCCCGGCTGGTTTCGCAGACGAGGTTGTGCCCGACCTTCTCTACGAACACCCGCTCACGGCCTTTTAAAGAGCTTTCGGTAATACAGTGATACATGGCTCATAAAGAAAGACCGGTGTGGCTCAGGAAGTTGAAGCACAGCTGGCCGTCGGTGCCGATGCGGTACAGGCCAGCTTCGGCAGATTGCCTTGCT
>JAJYMB010000034.1 GCA_021787365.1 Actinomycetes bacterium
TTTGGCATGCCCTGGGTGGTTCGCGCCTGCCGGCCTGGTTGCCGACAAGGCCCTCTCCTGCCCGCCGGGCCGGCTGTCTCCTTCCTACGCGACGAGTCGTCGGCAGAATACTCAGCGTGTAATTACACGCGTGACGAACTGATGTTCGCCGCGCAAACCTTTCCGGTCAAAGCACTAGGGCTGCAAAAGCGTGGCGGCGAGCCCCGCGTGGCCCTCAGGGACCACCCGTCCACCTCGGTGGCGATGAACCGCCCGCAAGGCGGGCAGATGTAACCCACCCGGCGGGACGAGGCCTTCCTCACCACGGAAGCGTCACTCGATGTCCCGGACTTTTCGTTACGATTACGCTCTTCCGCTCTCCCGCCCTGTGCGCGGGGGCGAGCTGGCGTATTGCCCCGCAACCTGGCCCGCGGGGCCGGCTGCGTCGCGCCCGCTGCAGGCGCCGCGCCGCCCGGGCGCCCACGGCGTGACGGGTCCGGAGCGTCACGCGATCCGCGGGACGCTTTCACCACGGCCCTCGTTGCTCGTCCCGCAGCATTGGCCGTTTTCACCATGTCCCTCACCTCCCTGACCGCTTGGGGCGACGGCGTTCACCATCGCCTGGGCCAACCGCTCGACCACCTCGCCTCGGCTTTCCGCCCCGAGGGCCGCCCACACCTCGGGGATCTCGGCCTCGCCGTTCAGTTGCAACCGGAGCTGCACGCACCACCTCCCCATGGCCGGCTGCCTCATTGTCGCGCGTAGCGTCACGCGATCGGTGGACCAAGCCGTCGATGACCACCCTCAGGTGTTGGAGGTCCTCCAGCGACCCGAGCACGTCGTGTGACGGCACCGCGGCGTCAGCCCCGAAGTCGGTCCACGAGGCCGGGACCAAAGACCGGGAGCCGTCGGGGAGCACCAAGATCAAGTCGAGACGGCCGTGCCGTCGCATCCAGCCGAAAACCTGCAACGACTTCCCGAAGAACGGGTGACGCTTACGGACAATCCTCACTTCTGGCGGGATGTCCTCGAGGTGGGTAGTGTGTAGCCCGCTCGTTGATGGCAGCTACCCCCGCTTGGTCCGCGAAGCAGGCAAGTTGTACACGGTCTTCGTGCGCCGTGCCCGGTGCGGGCGCTGTGGCGTGGGCGAGTCGTTGCTGCCCGACTTCGTTCTGGCCAGGCCGCGGGACACTACAGCGGCCGTCGGGGCGGCCGTGCTCGCTCCCGCCGGCGTCGGCTTGCCCGAGGGCTCCGCCAGCCTCTACCAAGGTGTCCCGGAGCGGACCGTGCGGTCCTGGCGTCAGCGCTTCTCTGAGCGTGCCGAGGCGCTCTCGGTGCTCTTCGAGGCACTGGCGGCCGAGAGGGGTGCCTCCCCGCCGGCGCACGGAGCAGAGCCGCCCGCCCGGCAGGCCATGGTCGCGATCGGGCGGTTCTGGCAAGCGGTGCGTCGTCGCGCGGCTGAGGTGCCCCCGGCCTGGGCCCTCGCCAACGCCGTCGTCGGCGGCAGCCTCTTGGCGCGCCGCGTGGACCTGCCGACGCCAGGCACTCCTCACGTCATTTGCCGCTCGCGCGCACCCTGAACTGGGGGGTTTGCCAGGCACCACCGTCACCGTCGCGTGGCGCTGAGCCGGGCCCCCTTGGGACCACGTCCCCATCCCCGTTGCCGAAACGACCACGACCCTGGTGACGCGCGCCTGCTCAAACCCCCTCCTGGGCAGCAGCGCAGCGAGCATGACCAATCAGTTCTGCCGGAACGTCGTCACGCAAACCTGCCAAACCGTTGCCGTTTAGGACGTCTTCGAGGCCCTCGGGGTTCGGCGCCTGGCCATTGAGAGCGCAGATGTCGTTGCCGCTCGCGCACAGCGGCTCTTGGCCGACGCCGTCCCTGGGAGGCTCCAGCTCGGGACCGTCGAGAGACCCCGGTAAGCAAGTCGTGTGCGCGTGCTGACTCTCCGGTAACAGCGGGACGCGGTAAGCAGGAACACCAGCCAGCTCGTCGAAGCCTGCCAGCTCCGTTGTTAGATCTGGGGCCGCGGGCGGCCCAAAGAGTAATAGGCGGCGCGGCAGGGCCGCCCGAGCTCGAGGAGGTAGCCGACGATGGCGAGCGCTCGCTTGGTGATGAGCGTGACGGAGGCAGCGGAGCTTTTGGAGATCTCGCGGGCGTTGGCGTACGAGCTGGCACGCTTGCAGCGTCTGCCCGCGGTGCGCCTCGGGCGCCGGCTCGTCGTGCCCCGAAAAGCATTGGCGCTCTGGCTGGACCAGTCGTGCGGGCTAGACCGAAGTTACGGCCCTTTCGGCCGTATAAACCTCCCATGAGCAGCGCGGATAGGCGCGGCCCGCCCACGTAGTGTAGCCAGTAAAATGATTGGCACAAGAGCCCGAGTGGTATAGAATGTGCTTGTGGCACGCCATCCTCAGGCTATGCACATCGCTAAAGTCGTGCGCAAGTACAAGGACCGGGAGTACGTGAGCTTCTTGCTGCGGCGGTCCTTCCGTGAGGGCGGCCGGGTGCAGCACGAGACCCTGGCGAACCTCTCTGCCCTGCCGCCTGCGGGGATCGAGGCCTTGCGGGCAGTGCTCGCTGGCGAGGCCCTCGTCGGTACGGGAGAGGCCGTGCAGGTGGAGCGGAGCTTGCCCCACGGCCACGTAGCAGCGGTCTGGGCGATGGCACGGGAACTCGGCCTGGCCAAGGTCTTGGGCCCGGCCTGCCCCGAGCGGGACCTGGCCCTAGCGCTCGTGGTGGCCAGGGCGGTGCGGCCGGCTTCCAAGCTGGCCACGACGCGCTGGTGGCAGACGACCACCCTGGCCGAGGACTCGGGCATCAAGGAGGCGACGACCGACGACGTGTACTCGGCCATGGGCTGGCTCCTCGCCCGCCAGGGCGATATCGAGGCGGCCCTCGCCCGCCGGCACCTGGCCCCTGGTGGCAGGGTGCTCTACGACCTTTCCAGCTCTTGGGTCGAGGGCCACTGCTGCCCCTTGGCCGCCCGGGGGTGCTCGCGCGACGGCAAGGCGGCCAAAGCCCAAGTCGAGTACGGCCTCACCTGCGACCCCGAGGGCCGGCCCGTAGCCGTCGAGGTCTTCGCCGGCAATACCGCCGACCCGAAGGCGTTCATCTCCGCAGCACAAGCCGTGAGAGAGCGCTTCGGCCTCGATGACGTCGTGATGGTGGGCGACCGGGGGATGATAACCACCGCCCGCATCGAGGCGCTCAAGGCTGTCGGCGGCCTCGGCTGGCTGACCAGCCTGCGCGCCCCCTCGATCGCGGCGCTGGCTGCTTCGGGGGCATTGCAGATGAGCCTGTTCGACGAGGTCGACTTCGCCGAGATAACCCACCCCGGCTACCCCGGCGAGCGCCTCGTGGCCTGCCGCAACTCGGCCCTCGCGGCCGAGCGGGCCCGCAAGCGCTCCGAGCTGCTAGCTGCCACCGAGGCCGACCTGGGCGAGGTGAAGGCCGCTGTCGAGCGTGAGCGCCAGCCGCTGCGGGGCAAGGACAAGATCGCCCTCAGGGTGGGCAGTGTGCTCAACAAGCACAAGGTGGCCAAGCACTTCGACCTCGAAATAGCTGACGACAGCTTCAGTTTTTCCCGGAAAGAAGACCAGATCTCGGCCGAAGCCGCTCTGGACGGCATCTATGTGGTGCGGGCCTCGGCCCCCCACACCTCCGGGCTGTCGGCCGTCGAGCTGGTCGGGGCGTACAAGGACCTCAAGTTCAACGAGGCCGGCTTCCGCAGCCTGAAGACCATCGACTTGGACATGCGCCCCATCTACCACTACAGCGAGGCCCGGGTACGCGCCCACGTGCTCATCTGCATGCTCGCCTTGTACCTCGTCTGGCACCTGCGCCGGGCTTGGGCGCCGCTTTGCTTCACTGACGAAGTGCCGCTGGAGCGCACCGACCCCGTCGCCCCGGCGCTGCGCTCGCCCGAGGCCCTCTCCAAGGTCTCGCGCAAACGTCGGCTCGACGGCCAGCCCGTGCACAGCTTCGCCACCCTGCTCGACGAGCTGGCCAGCCTCACCCGCAATACCTTGGTCTTTGCCGGCGGTGCCCGCACCACCCAGCTCGCCGCCCTTAGCCCCCTCCAGCGCCGTGCGTTCGAGCTGATCGGCGTCCCAGTCCCCATAGAGCTCGAGGCAATGTAATGTAGACAGAACGCTCACGCTCGTTCCACAGAAGCCCCCTGCTCAGCGGGGGCTTTGTCGTTACGGGCTTCGTAACTTCGGCCTAACGAGTGGTCGGGAAGAGGTTGGAGGGTCACTCTCAACGATACGGAGATGACCCTCGCTCTCGTATCGGACGTCGTCACGATCCCGAGCATCGCGGCCTCCACGCTCGAGGTCCGGCGTCGGTGGTCCCGCTGGAGCCTCCGCCAAGACGGCCAGCTGCTCGCCCACCTCCTCGGGATCACTAGGCGCGAAGCCTCAGCTCTCAGACGGGCGCTGCGGCGCCTCGCCCTTGGACCGGCGATAGCGGACGCCGTTGCGTGGCACGGCGAGGTCGTCCGCGTCTTAACCGCGGCGCGCGCCGAGCAGCGGTGGGTGACGACCGAGGCCGTCGACGCCCTTCTCGGCGCTCGCCCCGAACCGGGGCTCCTGGGCCGTGTCCGTGCTGCGGGGTACGAGGAGCCTCTCACCGAGGGCCAGCTCGAGGCAGTGAGCTCTCTTGATGCCGACCTCGAGGAGCTGGTCACCCTCACGAACGAGGAGGTCACGGCTGCTGAGCTGTCGTCTCGGAAGACGTTTTTCGACACGGTTGAGAAGAGCCCGCTCACCGAAGAGCAAGCGCGGGCCGTCGTGTGCTTCGACAGCCGGGCGCAGGTGCTTGCCGGCCTTCACAAGGGCTTTGACGAGGCGGGCCCGGGCGCGGCTGGCGTCTTGGAACTCGTCCACCATGACCAGCTCGTAGGGGCAGTCCACATCCCCGGCCTCGAGGTGGCCAGCCGCCCGGACCAGCATGTCCTCGAAGTCGATGCTCCCCTCGGCAGCCAACTTCCGTTCCCACTCGGTAAGGACTTGCCAATAAAGCTCTAAGAAAAAAGGCGGGCCCGGAAGCCGTCGATTTGCGCCAGCTCGGAGCCGAGACGGGCTTCGAGGGCTCCGGCGCTCCACGAGTTCGACTTGACATGCGCCATGAAGGCCCGCACTAGGCGTGCCAGGTCTTCGTCTTTGACGGGCTTCGCCCACTCGTCGTTTATGGGACACTCCGGGTCCCAGTCGAAGCTGAGCCCGAGCCGCGTTAGCCCGTCTTCCAGCTTGGTGAGGCCGTCTCCGAACACGACCTCGGCCCACGTGGACTCGACGAGGCTCGTCCCGTGCTCGGTGTGCACGCGTCGCTTCCAGGCCATGTCCTCGGCATAGCCCTGGAAGCTGGCGGGAGGCCTCCCGTCCCGGCCCAGGGCCCAGTGCTCGTGCCAGACCTCGATGTCGGGGTAGTAGAAGTCCGGGCGGTAGCGTTGGCAAAGAGCAACCGGTGCAGGTCCCAGCGGTAGCGGAAGCTCTCCTATGAGCCCCGAAGCTCGTCGACGATGCGGAGCACCATCTGGACGTCCTCGCCTTGGTCCAGCCACCCGGCCAACCGGGGTTTCTCACCGGTGGCGCGGCCGATGACGTCGAGCCCGAAGGAATGGAACGTGGAGGCCCGCACCCCAGACGAGCTGATCCCGGCGGCCGCGAACCGGGCCGAGATACGCTCTTGGAGCTCGGTCGCAGCCGCCTTGTTGAACGCCAGCAAGAGGATGCGCTCGGGGGCCACGAGCCCCCGGCTCACGGCGTAGGCCGGGCCGGTTCCTGCTTGCGGTGGGCGACGACTGGCAGTCCATCAACCGCTTTGCCGGCGCTGACATATCGGTCATGACCGAGTTCGAGGCTTGGTTCGGCCGAGGACAGCAGCTGGCGTTGACGACCACCTTCCGCTACCCGCAGAGCGTGTGCGACGTCGCCCGGGCGTTCGTGACCAAGAACCCGGCCCAGTTCAAAAAGCCCATGCGCTCGGCGCAGCGGGACCGCGGCCTTCCTGTCAAGGTCGTCCAGGCCGACGACCCCGCTCGCGCGCTTGTTTCCTATCTCGAGGACCTGTCCTCCCAGGTCGCCGACGCCAGAGTTGTGCGAAATGGCGGAGGGACGGTTAGCGTGGATGTCCTCGGGCGGTACTGGCACGAGCGTGACGTCCTCCCGAGGCACCCACCGTCGAACTTGAAGGTCACGTTCCGGACCGTGGATAGCTCCAAGGGGCTCGAGGCTGACTACATCGTGCTCCCCGGCCTGACCACGGGCCGGTACGGGTTCCCGAGCGACATGGCCGACGACCCCGTGCTCGACGTGGCCATGCCTGCACCCGAAGCCTTCCCGCACGCCGAGGAGCGCCGCCTCTT
>JAJYMB010000022.1 GCA_021787365.1 Actinomycetes bacterium
GGTCGAGGCTCGTGGCGCCCACTGCCGTGAGCGGCTTGGTGGCGCTGTGGGGGAGGATGACATAGAGGCTCATCACGACGAAGGCGGCCAAGGCCCCCACGAACCAAGCCGCCCGGCGCAGTGCCGAACGCTTCCCGACAGCGAAGGAGACGAGCACCACGGCCCCGTAAATCCACGCGTAGTGGGGGCTCAGCGCCGTGAGGACGGCCCACCACAGCGCCGGCGCCAGAGCGCCGGCACCTCGGCGCCCCGGCGCCCGCAGGGCCGAGACGACGGCGAAAGGCAGGAGGGCATAGCCCGACAAGAGGGCGAGGTGGCCGGCGTAGAGCCGGTTGAAGACGAACGGGTTGACGCAGTAGAGCGCCGCTGCCGGCAGCCGGGCCGAGCGTGGCCCCCCGGCCAGCCTGCTCACCCCGAGCGAGCCGACGACGAAGACGGCGAGGACCACGAGCCAGGTGAGGGCCGGGCCCACCAGGCGGCCGACAGCTGCGACCCCGACGGCACTGAGCGCCCCGGTCGTCAGGCCCCCGTTTATGCCGAGGAGGCCCTGGCCGACGAGCTCGGTGTGGGGGCCGGGCGCCCAGTCGAGCAAGAGCGTCCTCCCGCCCCCTATCCACGGTGCCGTGACGCCCAAGCCGGCTACGAGCCCGAAGAGCGCCGCTCCCACGGCCGCCCTGTCAGGTCGGGCCAGGGGGCGTGCTCGGTCGTGGGGGACATGGGCACGAGGCCCGCCCAGCGCCGCTTCGTAGCCTGTCGTGGCTTGGGCCACGGCCGTCAGCCTTGCACGGGAGAGCCGGCCACCGGAGCGCGCCGGACGGGCACGATGGACGCCAGCGGACGCCCTCAGATAACCAAGTTTGGCCCTGGTGGGGGGCCGGTAGTGGCTGCGAACCACTCTATGGTGCGCCCCAGGCCCTCCTCCGGGCTCACGGTCGGCTCCCAGCCGAGCAGTTCCTTGGCCTTGGTGATGTCAGGCTTTCGCCGGAGCGGGTCGTCTTCTGGTAACGGGCAGTAACTGAGCGGGGACGACGAGCCGCTCAGCTCTAGCACGAGGTGGGCGAGGCCCAAGACGCTCAGCTCGGCCGGGTTGCCCAAGTTGAGCGGGCCAGCCAGGTCCGAGAGGACCATGGCGACGAGGCCCCTCACCATGTCGTCGACATAGCAGATGCTCCGGGTCTGGGTACCGTCCCCATAGACCGTGAGGGGCTCCCCCGAGAGGGCCTGGGCGATGAAGTTGGGCACCACGCGCCCGTCGCCGGCCTTCAGGCGGGGCCCGTAGGTGTTGAAGATGCGGACTATGCCGGTGTTGGTACCGAGGGCACGGCGGTAGGCAGAGGTGAGGGCCTCGCCGAAGCGCTTGGCCTCGTCGTACACGCTCCGGGGCCCGACCGGGTTGACGTTGCCCCAATAGGTCTCGGGCTGGGGGTGCACCAAGGGGTCGCCGTAGACCTCGCTCGTGGACGCGAGCACAAAGCGCGCCCGGTGCGCGTGGGCGAGCCGGAGGCCTGCCTCGGTGCCGCGGCTCCCGGCAGCGAGGGTCTCCAGGGGGCGGGCCAGGTAATCGGCTGGGGACGCAGCGCTCGCCAGGTGCGCCACGGAGTCGACTTGGCCCTCGACCCCGCCGAGCACCTGGCAGGCGTCACCGACCACGAGCTCGAAGCGCCCCGAGGCCGCCAGATGGGCGACGTTGGCCTCCGACCCGCTGGAGAAGTCGTCGACGCAGACGACCTGGTCGCCGCGCCCGACCAGCGCCTCGCAAAGGTGCGAGCCGATGAAACCGGCACCCCCGGTCACCACGTGGCGCATCAGCGGAGCCCTATGGCCTCGTACACGAAGCCGGCACGGCGCACGGTGGCGGGCTCGAGCAGGTTCCTCGCGTCCACGACGGCGCGCTTTTCCATCAAGGCCCCGACCTTGTCGAAGTCGAGCCAGCGCAGCTCGTCCCATTCGGTGCCGACCACGAGCACCTTGGCGCCTTCACAGGCCGAGTAGGGGTCGGTGCGCACGTCGACGCCGTCTACCGGGCGCTCGACCGTCGGGTCGTAGGCCTGCACGGTGGCGCCCCTTGCCCTCAGGCGCTTCGCCACCTCGAGGGAGGGCGAGTGGCGCAGGTCGTCGGTACGGGCCTTGAAGGTGAGGCCCCACAAGGCAACCTTGGCGCCCTCGAGCGAGCCCCCGGCCAGGCGCTCTGCCTTGGCCGCGACCCGGTCGTACTGCTCCTCGTTGACCGCGATCACGCCCTTCAGCAAGCTGAAGTCGTAGCCGGCGTCCTCTGCTATGCGGACAAGGGCCATGGTGTCCTTGGGGAAACAGGAGCCGCCCCAGCCGGGGCCTGGCCGCAGGAACTCCGAGCCGATGCGGGGGTCGGAGCCCATGCCGAGCACCACTTGGCGCACGTCGGCGCCGACGGCTTCGCACAAGGCGGCGACCGCGTTGACGAAGCTCACCTTGGTGGCCAAAAAGGCGTTGGACGCGTACTTGATCGTCTCGGCGGTGGCCGGGTCGGTCACGACGAGGGGGGCAGAGGTCGCGAGGAACAAGCCCGCCACCTTGATGGCGGTCGACTCGTCGTCGGCCCCTATGACGATGCGGTCGGGGTGCAAGAAGTCGTGGACGGCCGAGCCCTCGCGCAAGAACTCGGGGTTGGACACGACCGCGACGTCGGGCCGGCCGAGCGAGCGCTCCACGACCTTGGTGGAGCCGACCGGCACGGTCGACTTGTTGACCACGACGCTCTCGGGCTCGAGGTGGGGCCCCACCTCGGTGGCCACCGCCTGTATGAACGACATGTCGGCCCTGCCGTCGTCGCCTTGGGGCGTAGGCACGCAGACGAAACTGAACGCGGCCCCCTTGACGGCCCAGGTGTTGGACCTGCCAAAGGAGAGCCTGCTCGCGCCGAGGCCCTCTCTCACCAGCTCGGTGAGGCCGTCTTCGACTATCGGCACCTCGCCCGAGGCGAGCCGCTCCACGCGTCCAGCGTCGGCGTCCGAGCAGCGCACCTCGTGGCCCAGGTGGGCCAGGCAGGCCGCCGTCGTGAGGCCCACGTAGCCCGCCCCGACCACGGCTACCTTTGCCATGCCACGACCATAACCGAAAGGCCGGAGCCGTATCTCTTACAGCCTCCGGGGTGTGGGAAAGACAGTCCTCTCATGGAGCTGGACATCCTCGCCTCCGAGGTGGGATGTGCCACGACCGACGTGCAAGAGGTCGGCTCCGAGCCCGGCTTCAGGTCGACCTTCGCCCAGATGGCGTCCAGGCTACTGCGGGAGCTGAGCCGGGAGCACCGCACCCGCGAGCGGGTCGAGCGCGCCCTCGGGGTGGTCAAGGCCTTCAGCGTGGTCGGCCCTGAGGGCTACAGTTGGAGCTCGACGTCGGTGCCGTTGCCGGCGTGGCCGGTTCGGGGGGCCCGGGGCAGGACCTGGTCGAACTGCTCCGTGAGGTCGGCCAGACCGCGGCCAGTGCCCACAGCGGGGCACTGTTGTTGGTCGACGAGATGCACAACCTGGACGCCGCTTCGCTGGCGGCGGTGTGCATGGCCTTTCAGGCGGTGAGCCGGGACGCCCTCCCGGTGGCCCTGGCGGGGGCCGGCCTGCCGGACTTGCAAGTGCGGCTCCTGCGGGCCAAGCCCTGCGCCGACCGCCTCTTCGAGTACCCGCGAGCTCGGCCGTCTCCGGGGCCCGGACACCCGGGTGGCGCTCGTGAAGCCGGCCGCTCTCCTCGGAGTGGACTTTGCTGCCGACGTCGCGGACGTGGTGGGTGGGACAGGCTGCCGGCTACCCGTACTTCCTCCAGGAGTACGGGCGGGAGCTTTGGGACGCGGCGGGAACCTCCCAGGTCACCATGGCCGACCTCGACGAAGTGCCCGACCTCGTCCAAGAGCAGCTGGCCCGCACGTTTTGCGGCACCCGCTTCGAGCTGGCGAGCGACGCCGAGCAGCGCTACCTGGCTGCCATGGCCTCCGCATGGCCTCCCTCGGCGCCGCGCCCCACTCGACCGCCGAGGTGGCCCCGGCATGGGGTGCAGCGGACCAACGCCAAAGCTCACCGCACCCTGACAGCCTCATCCAAAAAGGCCTCATCCGGTCACCTCGGCGGGGACAGGTCGACTTCAGCGCCCCGCTCTTTGCCGAGCTCCTCGTTCAGCACCACCCGCTCGGCGCCTTCGACGACGAGTGAAGGCCCGAGCACCACAGTTCGTGGACCAAGTGGGCCAGCCAGCCGAGCCCCGGTGCCAGCCTTTGGGGAAGGGACGGGACCTCCTCTGCCCAGGTGAGCCTAGTACAAAGAGGAGCCGAGGCGTCGCTCGTGGTAGCATCCTCCACCGAAGTACAAGCTCGTGCTTAGGTCCGAGCAACGGGCCGGCGCCCGGAAGAGGTTTTCATTTGGAGGGTGTGCTCTTTGGGATCCAACAGGTCAACCAAGTCGCCAATCGGGCCTACGAACGGTTAGCTAGCTAGGTAACGGACACTGCTTTAGGCGCTTGAAGCCGAGTTTACTGAAGCGGCGCTTGGCCCTGGCGGTTGCCTCGGCGGCCCCTTTGACCCCGGTTGGGCGAGCATCCCGAAGAGGGTAGAATTCACGAAATACCTTCGTCGAGCATACGATCGGAAATGATGTTGGAGCGGCTTTGGGGTGGATAAGCAACTGAAGGTAATGTCTGTTTTTGGCACTCGCCCTGAGGCCATCAAGATGGCCCCAGTTGTACGCGCCTTCGAGCAAGACGACGCGATCGAATCAACGGTGGTAGTGACCGGACAACACAGGGAGATGCTCGACCAAGTCCTTGAGGCTTTCGAGATAAGAGCGGACCTTGACCTCAATTTGTTTCAGCACGGCCAAAGCATTGCAGATATAACTGTTAGGATTCTTAGTGGCCTGACCCGCCTGCTGGCGGCGCGCCGTCCCAATATGGTTGTTGTGCAAGGCGATACGACAACAACGTTCGCTGCGGCTCTTGCTAGTTACTACTCACGAGTTCACGTAGCCCATCTAGAGGCCGGTCTGCGCACAGGCGACAAGTGGTCCCCGTATCCTGAGGAAATCAACCGACGTCTGACTTCTCAACTGGCGTCGTTGCATCTTGCAGCAACGAGACGAGCGAGGGACAACCTCTTGGCGGAGGGGTTCGACGAGACTGCAGTCGTGGTGACAGGAAACACTGTTATTGATGCACTATTGTGGACGAAGCAGCGTTGGGCAGACGTAAGCGATCCTGTTATCCGGGTTATCGAAAAGCATAGAGGTCCAGTCCTGCTAGTGACGGCCCATCGCCGCGAGTCATGGGGCGACGCTCTCCGCGAAGTTGGCCGCGCCGTTGCTGAAATCTCGTGCGAACGCCCGGACCTGCTCGTGGTGATTCCTGTCCATCGGAACCCCATCGTGAGGAAGGCGCTGCTGGCGCCCCTCGAGAACCGTAGTAATGTGATGGTGGTGGAGCCACTTCCCTATATACCATTTGTACAGGCCATGGCGAGGGCAACGGTGATTCTCACTGATAGCGGAGGTGTACAGGAAGAAGCACCTAGCCTCGGTAAGCCCGTACTCGTGATGAGGGATACCACGGAGCGTTCGGAGGGGGTCGAAGCAGGGACAGCGCAGCTTGTTGGGACAAACCGGACCGCGATCCGACAGAATGTTCTTCATCTCTTGAGCGACGAGCGGGCCTATGAAGCTATGGCGAAGGTTGCTAACCCGTACGGCGACGGTCAGGCGAGTGCGCGGGTTGTTGGCGCCATCCGAAGGTTCTTTGGGCGCCCCATGGCCTCGACAGGCTCAAGTGACTGGCAGTGAGGGGGCCAGCCGAGCCCCGGGTGCCAGCGTGGGATAGGAAGGCCCTCCTCTGCCCAGGCGAGCGCACTACGGAGAGGAGCCGAGGCGTCGCTCGTGGTAGCATCCTCCACCGAAGTACAGGCTCAGGCCTCGGACCCGAGCAGCGGCCGGCGCCCAGGAGAGGTTTTCATTTGGAGGCTGCGCTCTTTGGAAGCTAACAGGTCAGGCGGGTCGCCGGCCGGGCCTAGTCCAACGGTCAGTGTCGTCGTGCCCACAAGGGACGCCGGCCGCACTCTCGCGGCCTGCTTGGCGTCGCTCCGGGCACAGGGCTACCCCTGCCGCGTAGTGGTGGTCGACAACGCCTCCACCGACGCCACCCGGACGCTAGCGAAAGACGGTGCCGACGTGTTCCTCGAAGCCGGCCCCGAGCGCTCGGCTCAGCGCAACTACGGCGCCCGCTCCTGCCCAGCCGACATCGTCGGGTTCATCGACGCTGACATGGTGCTCGAGCCGACGGTCGTCGAAGAAGCGGTTGCGGCCATCGGTGGCGGGGCCGGCTCGGTGATCGTCCCCGAGCGCACCATCGGTAGCGGGTTCTGGGTGCAGGTGCGCGCCTTCGAGCGGTCGTTTTACCAAGGGTCCGACTCCATCGAGGCGGCGCGGTTTTTCCGCTGGGACGTCTTCGAGCGCGCCGGCGGCTTCGACGAGAACCTGACCGGGGCGGAGGACTGGGACTTGGCCGAGTCAGCGCGCCTCCTGGCGCCGGTGGCACGCACGGCTGCTTTCATCGACCACGACGAGGGCAGCATCGGTTACCTCGAGGCCTGTCGCAAAAAGGCTTACTACACCGAAGGCCTGCGGCGTTACGTTGCCAAACGGGGCCTCTCGGCCCTCCGTCAGGCGAGCGGGAGGCCCTGGCTCCGCCAGCCCGGCAAGCTTCTCAACCTTGAGGGCGCAGGCTTGCTCGCCCTGAAAGCCGGCGAGGCAACCGCCATGACAGCGGCGCTCGCCCGGGCCTGGGTGGGCAGCCAGCTCACCGCAAGCGGGGTTGGCCGACAAACCAGCATAGCTGGCGACGACGGCGCAGACGCCGCTCGCTTTCGAGCAGCGCAAGCGGCAGCGAGCTCATCCCCGCTAGAAACCTCCCCGCTTCAATGCTCGAAACTTGCCATCCGCTGCCGCCGTCTCTGGCTAGGCATGCTTTGGAGTGTCAGGATCTGGCGCACCACGCGCCATGGAGAGCGCACGCTTGCCCGCATCGCCCTCGGGTTCCTGGCACCACACTGGGCCGGTGACGCAACTTTTGAGCGCAGGGACGGCACCACACTTGTCGCCCCTGCGAATAGCTGGATTTGGTTGCCCATCGCCGAGGTGCTGGTCGATGACTGCTACGGACTAGACGAACTTGCTGCTGAGCTAACAGAGAAGAGCTGCTGCACGGTGTTGGACATCGGAGCTCATGTGGGCTCCTTCACCGTCGCTGTCGCCATGGCCGTCCCAAGCGCTCAGGTCATCGCCTTCGAGCCCTCTGCCGACCGGGTAGCGTACTGGCGCCGCAACGTTGCCGCCAACGGGCTTGCCGGGCGAGCGCGCATAGTCCAAGCCGGGGTGGGCGGTCAAGCCGGCCGTCAGGTATTGGCCGGCGCGGCCAATCTCGTCGCGGAAACGACGGGAGCGACAGGGGACGTTGTCGATGTGGTTGCCTTCGAGGACGTGATGCGTCGGGTCGAAGGGCCGGTGGACCTCGTGAAGATGGACTGCGAGGGCAGCGAGTACGACATCATAGGCACAGCGTCTTTGGTTACCTTGGGCCGGATCGAGCGCTTGGTGCTCGAGTACCACCCCGCCCCGCAGGCAAACATTGTAAGCCTTTTCGCCAAGCTCGCCGAAGCAGGCCTTGTCGAGCGCTGGCGCGCCGACTCGGTACCCGGGCAGCTCGGCGTGGTGTCGTTTGCACGGGGTGCCCGGTGACGCCCGAGAGGTCTGACCGCGGGGCAGTAACCCGCCCGCACGTCGGGTTCATCACCGAGTCGTTCCTCGACAGTCATGGCAGGACATTCGAGGGCGGGGCCGAGCGGCACCTGTTGAGCTTGGCCACCGTGGCCTCCGAGCTCGGTGCCCAGGTCACCGTGTACCAACGGAGCCATGGAAACTGGGAAAGGATCTACGAGGGGGTCAAGGTAGTGGCTCAGCCAGCACCCCTGGCTTCGCTTGGCAGGGTACTGGCCCGACGGGCCGTCGCTGACAACTGCACCCACCTGCATTTCCAGTACCTGGAACGGGTGCCATGGGGATTATCGGGCCCGACCCTAACAGCAACCTCGCACGGTATCTACTGGGACACTCCTTACGATGACAAGTACAGAGCCTGGTACCCAGGAGGACGCCTCGGGGGGCTCGGGTTGCCTGCATGGCGGCTTCACCAGCGAAACCGCTGCCTTTTGGCCGTGGGGCGCTGCAAGCGCGTCCTATCTGTGGACACCTCGCTGCTGCGGCTAGTGCAGAGCCACCGCCCCGAGCTTCGCGAGCGCGTGGAGGTGGTGATGAACTTCACCGACCTAGCAGACGACCAGGGGGCGGGTCCCGACACCCCCGGGACCGACGCCTGCCTGCAGCCGCTCCTGGACGCGCGGCGTCAAGGCCACACTGTGGTGCTGGTGCCGCGCAACCTCTCACTAGTCCGAGGTGGCGGCTGGCTGCCGGACCTCGCGGAACGCGCCGTTGCCACCCTTCCACCGGGCAATCAATGCGATTTCTTCCTTACCGGTGTGGCCGTCGACGTGTACGGACAAGCGAAGCGCTACACCACGCTCCTGCAGCGCGAACTACAGTCGAGGTCAGAGGCAGCCCGTGCGAGCATGCACTTGCTCGGTGGCCTACCACACTCCGCCATGGCTGCGGCCTACCGAGCCTCTGACATCGTGCTCATCCCCACGTTCGCCTGCGAGGGCACTTCGCTCGCCGCCCTGGAAGCCATGGGCCTAGGTGTTCCGGTTGTAGCTACCAACGTAGGCGGGCTCAACGACATCGTAAGGGACGGCGTCACCGGCTTCTTGGTGCCCCCTGACCCACAGGCCTTGGCCTCTGCGGTGGCACGCTTGGCCGAGAACAGCGAGCTCCGGCTACGGCTGGGCGCAGAGGGCCGGCGCATGGTCGCGGGCGCGTTTACCCGAGAGCACTGGCGAACTCGGGCCGAGGGTTTCGCCTGCCGAGCAGGATGGGCGTCGGCCAACTGATGCGGATCTTGGTAGCGCCCGCAAGCACGCGTTTCTCGCCCGAAGCCGGGTCTGAGGACGGGTGGGTGTACGACATCGTGGCGGGCGTAGCAGCAATGGGCCCAAACTGCCGTTTCACATGCATCGCCGAACAAGCCGCCGGCCCGGCTCCCGAGGGCGTGCGCGTGATCGCCATCGGGAAACGCCGGACCCAGGAAATCGGTGGCCTCCTGCTCCCCCTCCGAGTAGCACGGGCAGCCAAGGTGGGCGGCCTCCTAGACAAGGTCGACGTGGTGCACCATGCTCTCCCCTTCGCCATCGGTCGCTCATTCAGCTTGTTGGCCCTTAGGGCCCGCAAGCTCGGTTTGCCCCTTGTGATCGGACCGCTACAAAGCCCGCTCCAATGGGTCGGCCCCGACGAGGTAGGCCGCGAGCTTGTGAGCGGGGGCCCTAGGCCGGTACAAAAGGTGGCCACGGCTGTTGCCCAGGCTACGTGGCCGGCGGCCAAGACAGCGCTTTCCCAGCTGTCAGCTCGCACCTTGTGCCAAGCCGACCGGGTTGTCGTCATCTCCGAGCACGCTCGCGCTCTGGTCGAGTCTGCTGGGGTGGCCCCGCACAAGACCGAGCTGATCCCGCCTCCAACGCGTGTCCCGCCCCGTCCCCCGGGGACGCGCTCAAGCCGACCCGGACCCCTCCGCCTGGTCACTGCCGGCTACCTGATCGAGCGCAAGGGGGTTTGTGACATCGTAGCCGCTGTGGCTGCACTGGCCACAGCCGGGGAAGAGTTGCTCCTCGAGGTCGCGGGGGACGGCCCAGCGGCCCCAGCCCTTAGAAACCAGGCCAGAGATCTGGGAGTGGGCGGAGCTATATCTTTCCGGGGATGGCTCTCTAGGCCCGAGCTCGCCGGGCTCCTGAAAGACGCGCATGCCTACGTCTCTATGTCGCGCGCGGAGAGCTGGGGCCAGGCGGTGGCCGACGCCTTGGCCTCCGGCCTGGTGGTTATCTCGGCTGACAACGAGGGGGCGCGCTCCATGGCGGCCTTAGGGGCGCCCCTCCGGCTCGTCCCCTCCGGCGACCCTCGGCGCCTGGCGGACGAGCTGAGGCGCTTGTGCCACACCCCACGCAACATCTTGGGGAGGGATGGAGACGCTGGCGCGCTCTGGGCAACAGAGCACCTGACCCGAGCGGTGATAGCCGGCCGCTGGGCTGAGCTTTACGGCAACGTACTTGACCAAGCCAAGCAATTGAAGCAAAGCGGGCATATGCCCGCAGGCGTAACCCACGGCAGAGCGATTCCGAGGGAGGGCATGTGAGCTGCGAGGCTCTTTTGGAGACAAGAGAAGCGGTCCCTAGGTACCGGGCCGGCGCCGTGGTCGCCGAAGCCCGGAGCATTCATCGGGGCTTCGCCAATTGGCTGGCACTGCTTGGAGCTATTGGCGTGGGGCGCGTGCGTGGTTGCCCTCCCGCCCTCGACATGCGGGCGCGAGCAGGGCCAAACATGCGCACACCGGCTGGGGACAGGAGCTGGTGGACCGCAGTCGAGTGCTTTGGCCGAGACAACTACCGCCTGGCTAGTTGCCACCTGCCGCCTGGCCCGGTTGTGATCGATGTGGGCGCAAACATCGGGGCCTTCGCTCTAGCCGTGCTGGCGCTCCGCCCTGAAGCCCGGGTAGCAGCGTACGAGGCCTCACCGCTGGCCCTTGCCACCCTGCGGGCCAACGTCGCGAGCAACAGGGCTGAAGGGGCAGTGACAGTACACCATGCTGCCGTGACAGGGTTGGCGGAGCCCGCGACAGTGTGGCTTTATGAGCACATTGGGGACCTGTGCACCAGCTCCCTGCTCGGCCCGGTTACCGCCTCTCAGATTGGCGAAGCTGACGCTGCCGGACTTGGCATCCCCGAGTTTGGTGCCGAGCGTACCGAGGTGCCCGCCATAGCGCTGAGCGAGCTACTCGGCAGCGGGCCTCAGGAGGTCGACCTGTTGAAGATCGACGTAGAAGGCGCAGAGTACGCCATCCTGGAGGCGACACCGCTCCACTTGTTGGGGAAGGTCCGGCGCTTGGTTCTCGAGTACCATCGCGTACCCGGCCACGACATTGGCGAGCTGGCAGAGCGCCTCGGCGAAGCTGGGTTGCGCTGGGAGCGCCATGAGCGAAGTGCCCTGCCGTACCAAGGGATGGGGTGGTGGGTGAAGCCACCACACGAGTGGTGAGCGCGAGGACATGGGTCGTGGTGACCCACGCCATGCTGCCAAACGGCCCTGGGCACCGGCTCGTCCAGGTGTTGCTCCGCGCTGGCCACGAAGTCGCGTTCTGCGCTCTGCCCCTTCCGGGCGCCTCGCGCTGGCGCGCTGAGCGGATGTTGCCAGGCGAGGCGCGGCCCAAGATCCTCGTGGACAAGCCGCGCCCGGTCACGGCGACTCGTGAACTTCGAAGCCTGCCCGACTTCGCCCGCTTTGCCTGGCGATTGGATCGTCTCGGCCACCGTGAAGTCGTGCTTGTCGGCTGCGACGCTGTGTCCTACCTGGAGGCGGCCGGCGCCTTTTGCACCGCGCCCATCCGGGTCACGGCCAGCGCAGTTTGGTTCGTCGACTGGTCAGCCCAGCGCCTGCAGCACCCCCTGAGCGCGGCGGCCTATCGCCTCGCAGCACGCTCGGCGTTGCGCGTGGCGGATGTCGCGGCGGCTATATCGCCCGAGGCGGCCGACGCCGTGGCTCGGCTACGCCCAAGGCCGGGCCAGGTCCTGGTTTTGCCCAATCAGCCACTTGACCTCGGCGTGGGCCTTCCCTGGGGAGAGAGACCGCTTTCTGTCGCGTATGTAGGCGGCCTGTCCGACCAACAAGGGGTCTCTGTGCTCCTCGAAGCCGCAGCGCTTTTGTCGCGCGAGGGCGTGGCAGTAGATATCGTGGGCGACGGCGCGGCGCGCGCGGAAGTCTCTGCAGCCGTCGCAAACCTTTCGGGCGTGCATTATCACGGCCTCGTAGAAGATGTAGCCACGCTCGCGCAAGTAATGTTGGCAGCCCGGGTTGGCTGGGCGCTTTATGACCCCAAGTATGCTATGCACAGGTACAACGACCCATTGAAGGTCAAGGACTACTTGGCTGCCGGCATGCGCGTCGTGAGCACACTGCCCAGGAGCACTCAAGACGCTGTGGTGACGATGGTCCCACTGAGTGCAGCCGCGCTGGTGGAAGCCACTCGCCAGGCGCTGACCCGGCCACCCGGGCCGGAGCCGTCTGCCCATCCCCTGCTCCTAGAAGGAAGCCGTGCTCTCGACGCGTTCGTCTCAGCCATCGACAAGGTCCGATGACCCAACCATTAGCTTCGCAGAGCGCAGTAACCAACGATGTCGGGACGCCCGTCCTTGTCGAGCGCGACCGCGCTTACCAGGGAGCCCGAGGGACGGCCAAGCTGGCCGTGGCCATGGCCATCGTGTTGGCTGCATGGCTACTCGCCAACTGGGCGGCGGGCTCCTACCACGTTGAGCGCTCCCCTGCTGCTACGGTCGACGGCGCTTCGGTCGGCCGCGCCCTCGCCCTTTTGACGTGGTTGGCCATGGCCTGCTCCCTTGTGCTAGGGACCGTAGCCGCCAGGCCCCGTGCGCCAGAAAGCAGTGGGGATGACAATAGTGCCGCTCCGCCCGGGTCGCCAACCTCTGGGACAATGCCGGGCAGCCGTGCCCACGCGCGCCGGCAGCGCTGGGGAGCGGTGGCGCTAATCGCGCTGGGGGCAGCGTTCGTGCTCGGCACTTACCACGGCTTGGCCTCCCCTGGTGCGATCACGTGGGGAGACTGGGGCTACTTCGTCAACAACAGCGCGGTGCGTGACTGGTACCCGGTGCCCTCGCTCTGGTCCTTTGCCAACCTTGGTACCGCGAACACCTTGGGAGCAGCGCTGGCACCCATCGACTCCGCCATGGGAGCCCTGGCTCGGCTGGGGGTGCCCTACGCCGCCTTAGAGCGCCTTTGGTTTTACTACCCGGCTGTGGCGCTTTCGTACCTAGGGCCTGTAGCCCTCGCTCGCCGGCTCGGCGCCTCATGGCAAGCCGCGGCCGGAGCAGGAGTTTTTTATACCGTCAACCCATACGCACTGGCCCTGATTTCGGGCGGCCAGCTAACTGTCGGCGTTGGGTATGCACTTTTCCCGTGGGTGGCCCTCTGCGCGCTCTGGGTCTCCTCTACGCATAAGCCGGCTGCTGGGTTAGTGCTGGGGAGCCTGGTCGGCGTGCAAGCATGGTACGACCCGAGGACGGCTGGCCTGTCGGTTGCTGGCATCGTGGTTGCCTTGGTCGTGCTGGCGTGCACCGCAACGCGTCGGTCGCTGCCGCAAGTCCCCTGGGCCGCCACGACCGGAGCCGTCGTCGTTTTCGTGCTCATGCAAGGGCCATGGCTCCTCCCGTCCCTGCTGGCAGTGCGGGCACACCTGCCCGCGGGCTATACGACCGCGTCGGCGCTGGCGACTTTCAGCCTCATAAGCTTGACCGACGGCCTCACGCTCTTCCACCCGTTTTGGCCCGCCATGAGGTTCATCGCCCTTTACAGCGTCCCGGCGCTCTGGCTAGTCGTGCCGGTGGTGACCGCGAGGTCGCTGGCCAGGGACCCATCCGAGCGGACAGCCCAGGTCGGCACGGCCATTTACCTCGTGTTCGCGGCTTTGGTGTCAGGGTCTAACCCGCCCTTTGGCTTCCTGAATACCTGGCTCTTCACACACGTCCCCGGCATGGACCTCTTCCGCGACCCCTCGCCCTATTTTGGCCCGCTCGCTCTCGGCTTGGTGCTCCTCGCCGGTGCTCCGGCCACCTGGGGACGCCACCAAGTTGGAGCGCACCGCGCCGCGGCGAGGGCCACGGCCCTTCTTTGGAAGATCAGCGCAAAGCGCTCACAACGACAACGCTCCAAGGGGGCATACCAGATTGGGCTCCCCAGGCCGCCCGTTGTAGCCCTTGTCGCTATCGCATTGGTAGTCGTGAGCGCTTGGCCCGCGCTCTCCGGTGAGCTCCGCCACAACCTCGCACCTCGAGCCGTCCCAGCACGCTACGAAAGGCTAGGCCGGTCTATCCTGAGGGCACCGCCAGGCGCTGTGCTGTGGGTGCCCAGTACCTCCCGTTTTGCCCCGGTCAGCCCCGAGCACCCCTCGGTCTCGGCGTTCACCCTCGAAGCCACAACGGGCATTGAGTTCCCACCCGTCGTGCAGGGGCTCGAGTGGCTGAGCGTCCCCGGCGTGGTTTCCACACTGTTGGAGCGCTATGACATCCAGACCGTGGTGGTACGCGACGACTTGGCAGTCTACCGCAACCTCTCGGTCCCACCCGAGGCCACCAGACACGAAGCCCTATCGTCGCTGCGAACTCTTCCCGGCGTCTCTCAGCAGGACTTGCCGGGCCTCACGGTTTTCCACCTGCCTCCGGCACCGCACTACCCCCTGGCTATCTTCCGTGACCCACCAAGTGAAAAGATGGGCCCGTCTGTCCAGGAGACCCCGAAGGTCACGCGGCCACTGGAGGAGCTGGGGCGCACTGGCTTCACCAAGGGGTTGGCCGGTTGGGGCCCGCTCGGCGACGGCAACGACTACCTCCACCAAACTCTTGCACAGGCCGGCATCTCAGCATCGGTGCAAGGGCCAAGCAAAGCCCGATGGCTGCACCTGACCGTGCGCTACGGAGCTGCGTCAATAGGCCAGGAGCTCCGCTCCTGCCCGGCCAGAGGCTTGCAGGACGTGCGCGTCCGCTACCGGAGCTCGACCTCGGCGTCCCTGGGTGCCTTGGTGTTCAGCGCTACGCAACCACCCCCCGTTGGCGAAGTTGCCTTACCAAGTACTGAGAGAAGCTGGACGACCGCCAGCGTCCCCTTCGTCCTGGCCCAGACGCTCCCCGTTGCAGCCGAAAGACGGCCGCTCACGAGGTGCCTGTTAGAGTTGAGCTTACAGCCAACAAAAGCTGGGGTGCCGGCATGGGCTGACGTCAGTTCGGTATCCTTGACGCCGGCGATCTCTACTAACAGGGCATTGCTAGGTGGGCCGGTCCCGTCAGCAAATTGGGTCCTTGCCGCAGGTCCCCGGGCAGTCAACATGGCACGGACCGGTGACCGGATCACTGCGGTCGTGCCCCCCGCAGCACAGTCGCGCCTGGTGGTCCTCTGGCAACGCTACGACCCAGGCTGGGTGGCACGGGCGTCGGACGGGACCACGCTGGCACACGAAGAAGTCGATAGTTGGGCCAACGGCTTCCTCTTGCCGCCTAGTGCTCATAGCCTTCGCCTCGAGATCGTCTACACGCCTCAGCGGCTCTCGGCCGAGGGTTTCATCCCCGTATTCGTTGGTTTAGCGATTGTAGCGCTGGGGATCCTGCTGTCCGTGGCGCGGCGGTGGGATGCCCTCCGAAGAACTCAAACCGCTGCAACCGCGCAAGGTGGCCGGCCGGGGCGCCCGTTTTCGGGATCTTAAGCGGGCTCCCGGGCGCAGCAGGGCGGTGCGGTACAGCGTTACTTTCTACCTTTCTACCGATGCCTGTCTGATCTGAACCTGCTGCGTCATCAGCAGAACGGTCTTGGCTTAGCTCGCTTTGTTGGTTAACGTTAACTGAAAGTCAGCTTCGCGGGCACCCATGGCGTCTTTGCGGGCGGACGGGCCTGCAAGGTTGAGGCCGAACAGCTACCTGCGCACGTTCATCAACTGTGGACCCAGGTCTACCTACTGGTGCAGGGATGAGTTCGGTATAGCGGTCAGCCAACCGACCGAGATTCTCCCGGACGGCTAGTAGTCCCCATCGGCGCACCAAGACCGGGTGCGCCGAGATAGCTCGCCCAGGCCAACTGGCTCACTTGTCTCGGTCGGGCCCAGCCGCGGGGGACACTGCCCCTCGTACGGTCTCCGCTTAGCGCGTTGGTGACCGAAGCTGCCACGTCTTCCCATGAGCAAACTCCTACGTCTGTCGGTAACGACCCGTAGTCCCTGACCCAAGCCGGTAAGAGCTGAGCGAGTGCGCCCGCAAGGGCTGCCGGTTGGGGCGCGACGAGGACGCCGCCGGCCGCCGCCACCGAGTCACGCAAACCGGCCACGTCATAACCGACTGCGCGCGTGCCGCAGAGGGCTGCCTCGCTGACCGCTAGGCCCCAGCCCTCGCGAACCGAGGTGGCCACGAGGACGTGTGCGCGCGCCATCAGGGCGCGCTTTTCGGTTTCGCTCACACGGCCAAAAAATGTGGTCCCGGCAGGTGCCTTTGCCTCGAGCGTCGGAAGCATCGGGCCGTCCCCGACAACCCAGAGGGCCGCGTCGGGGAGGTGCTTTTTCAGCTCTCGGAAGGCTTCTAGGGCATGGTCAGGCCGCTTGTTGGACGTCAGCCGGCCGACGAAGAGGACAGTGGGGACCCGCTCCTTGGGGGGCTTGTCCGCCAGGGAGATGATCGTGTCCGCGCCCTCAGGAGCGAGGCTTATGTCACGAAGCCCACGTCTCGCCAGGGCGGACCTCGTCGACTCGGAAACAGCGAGCACCGTAAACCTACGGTAACACCGAAGCCACAAGGGCTCCAGCAGGTAACGGCCGATGGCGGCCAAGGGTTGGGGCAACTCGTGGGCCCAGATCTCCTCGGTGGTCTGATGGAATAGGGCGACGGCTGGGGTTTTCCGTACGTAGAGCGGGGTCAGGAAGGGAAGAGCATTGACGAACTCGACTACACCTTCCAGCTCGTGCGCATGCTGACGGTAGTAGCGCCAGGCGTGCCACTGCATGGTCAGAGTCTTGCCCCTTCGTAGCAGCGTGTACCCGTTGCGGCTGACCTGGTTTGCTGCGCCGCCGAAAGAGCGAGTGAGCAGTGTGACGTCGTACCCTTGGCTGGCCCAAGCCTGGGCCACTCGCTCGGCGTAAACTTCCGAGCCGCCGGCACGTCGGTGCTCACTATCACGCCAGTTGAGCAACAAGAGCCGCGGCCTACCGCCCGCTTCAGGGCTTGTTGAGGGGTGCGACGCCAGGAGCGAGCGGCCGGCGGCGGGTAGTGAGAGCGCGACGGCGGAGCCGACTGCCACAAGCATGTCCAAGGCGATGGCCTCTGGGCCGCGATGGAAGAGGACGATGGTGAGGACCGCGACGACAACGGCGCTCCAGGGGACGAGCGAGTTGGTTGACCGTCTGGCCAGTTGGAAGTACATGAGCAAGCTGAGGAGCCCGAGCAGCATGGCCTCGAACCCCAATATGGCGAGGGTGCCATCAGCGCCGTGGTAGCTTCCGCCGAAGAGGACCGAGACGACGATGCTCGAGAAGGCCAGCATGATGAGAGCAGCCAGCAGTCCGAGCGCAAGGATGACAGGCAGCGCGAAACGAAGTGCGGAGCGCGCCTCACGGGACCGGCCATCGCCAACTGAGAAGCGGGGGAAAGCTACGAGCGCCACTGCTCCGGGGAGGAACAGCGCGATCTTCCCGGCAGTAGCGGCGGCAGTGTACCAACCAGCTTCGCGGGAGGGGAGATAGTGGCGGGCCAGCACGGTGTCCATGCTCATGAGCACCGCGTACCCGCCGAGAGCGACAAGCGAGAGTAGAGTCTGACGCCCGCCGATCCTCTCTTTTCGCTTGTCGCCCGAGCCGGAGAACAACTCGTGGCGCAGTAGCGGCAATAACACCACGGTCGTGACCACTTGGCCCGCCACCGAGGCTGCCACAGCCCCCTCCACGCCGAAGCCGGCGGCGACCATGGCCACCCCCAGGGCCAGCCGGCCGAAGCCCGTGCCACCGGCCATTGCGAGTGCGACAGGGGCGAAGCGGAGCCGGCCCATGAGGACGCCCTGGAGCACTGCCCCGATCGCTGACGGCAGGATCCAGCCCGAGAGCACGACTATGGACCAGGGCGAGGAAAAGTGCAGGAAGCCCTTGATCTCGGGGGATAGGCCGGCGAACAAAGCAGTAGCAACGAGCGACCACAAGGTCGCTCGGAAGACCAGGGTCTTGACACGGACACCGCCGCCGGTGCCTCTTGCTCGCGCTTCTGCTTGGGTGACGGCTGCCTGTAGCGCGCCCAAGGGCACCGAGACCACGACCAGGACGTTTAGTAAAGACCCGAGAGCACTGTAGTTGGACGGCCCAAGCAGGCGGCTTACCACTACATGGAAGCCGAAGTTGGACAGGTTGACCGCCGCGCTGGCCGCGAAGAACGCCAAGCCGCCGACGGCCCACGGGCTGGAACGCAGCAGTGCGGCTAGGCGAGGACTGGGCTTGGCGTGCGACGGGCAGTACGCGTCGTCCCTTTCCTCGGCCACGGGAGTTGCATATGGAGTGGCGCCGTCCGTTGGCTGTTGTGCACTCGCCTCGGCTGCGAAGGAACCGGATTGGTAAAGTCCTTCCTGGTCGGGCTGCTGGCCGCTGTGCCCGTTGACCGCACCGGCACCGCTGCCGGTCGGGCCCTGTGAAACAGCGGCCCCCGGCTCCTCAATTTCCATCGCGTCTATTGAGTGGTCTCGCGCGATCGTCATAGTGTCTGCAGACCTTTGCCGCGGTCGGTGCAGCGCAGTAGGACTTGACGGGCGCCGGTCATGGGGCCTGCCCGAAGATCGCTCCTTCGCATCACCGAAGCTGCTGGTGCCTGCGCGGCTGGCCCCAGCCCGGCTGCCACAAGGAGGCCAACCGCACTGTGAACCAGGTACTTACAAAAAACCCTGCCTGCACCCGCGCTATACCTTTTTGACCCTTTTGTCCAGTTTGGGTAGGGAAACCTGCGATTTGCCCTCCTATGGACCGTCACGCTAGCAGGACGGGTACGCGCACACAAGCACTGACAGCACCGAGCTTGGCGCAATGGGTGTCAACGTACCTTCGTAACCCGTTCCTGCTACGGGTACAATTCGAGTCCTGCAGGGCTACAAGCAGCGAGGTCGGGCCAGTTCGGGTGGTCAGGAGGGCGGCGGGTGGGCCATTGGCGCGGCGACTTTGGCGGTCAACGTGGGCAGCTTCCTCTTCCTGGTCATGGTGGCGCGCACGGCGGCGCCGCCGGTCTTCGGGGCCTTGGCTGCACTGGTTGGGGTCACGCTTGTCTTCGAGGTGCCCGCCAGCAGCCTGCAGGTGTTCGCCGAGCGCTCGTTGCAGCAAAGGGGTACGGCCGGCCTGCGGGCCGGGGCTGGCGTCGCCGGGCTGTTCGGGGACACCGTCGGCTGGGGCGTCCTCGTGTGCGCAGGGCTCGTGGCGCTCTCACCGGTCCTCCAATGGTTTTTGCGCCTCCCGACGCTCATGTCCGCCCTGCTCGTTGGTGCTTACGCTCTCCCGGTCGCCATCGGGGTCGTGCCCAGGGGCGTGCTGCTCGCCGGCCGGCGCACGAGGTTGCTTGGCGCCGCGCTCGTGGGCGGTATTGCCGTCCGTCTCGGCGTCGGGATAGTGCTCGTCCACGGCGGGGAGGGGCTGCACGGGGCGTTGGTCGCAATGGTGGCCGGCGAGGTTGTGGCCACGGCGATATGCGTCTTCGGGGCGAGGGCTTCGCTCATGGCGAGGCCAGCAAAGGCCGAAGAAAGTGAAAACCACGAAAAAGGCGAAAAGCGCGCAGTCAACTCGAGCGCGGGAGCTGGGGTGGCGAGTCGGGCGGCCCCGGTTGCCGCTCCGCGGTGGGGCGACGCGTCCGGGTTGGCGGTTACCTTTACCGGTTACTGGTTGCTCGGGGCGGTCGGGATGGTGCTGGCCCGTCACTGGCTCCCGGCCGGGGCTTCTGGATGGTACGCCGGGGCACTGACCGCTGCTCAGGTGGCGATGATCGTGCCCGGCGCCGCGGCGGCCCTCATTTTCCCCAGGATGGTGGGGGAGAGCAGCGTCACCCGGCGCGCAACCCTGCTCGGGGCGAGCGCGGTCGTGGCTGCGGTGGGCCTGGCCGCGGCCACCGCGGTTGCCTTCTTTGCCGAGCCGTTAGTCACCGACCTCTTCGACACGTCGTACCGGCCCTCGGCGGGCGTGGTTGGCCTGCTCACTTTCGCGAGCGCCCTCCTCGGGCTCGTCACCGTGCTCGTCCACTACGACCTCGCCCAGGGCTGGCGGCTCGTGCCCAACATGACGTGGGCGGGGGTGGTCGCCTCGGTAGCCGGCATGGCGATATGGCACCGGGACATGGCCGAGGTCGCGATCGTGACCGTGGTCGCCACGGGTGGGGTCTGCGTGGGCATGGTCGCCATCGCGCTGGCGCGATCGGACCGCCCCGGGCGCGAACTGGCCGAGGAGGCGAGCCTCGCCCTTACCGAGGCCGCCGTGGACCTGACCGTGGTCGTGCCCTATTTCAACCCCGGCGAACTCCTCGTGCCCACCGTTTCGCGTGTCATCGAGGTGCTCGAGGCCTCGGGTGCGAGCTACGAGGTGCTCGCCGTCTCGGACGGCTCCACCGATGGCAGCGACGCCGCGCTCGACCGTGCGCTCGGGGGGCGCCCGCAGTTCGCCAACGTCGTCCTGGCCGCCAACCAAGGGAAGGGGGCGGCGCTCCACGTCGGCCTCGCCCGGGGCCGGGGGCGCTACCTGGGTTTCATCGACGCCGACGGGGATCTCGACCCGCTCCTCCTGGCGTCGTTCCTCGAGACGGCGAAGCAGCAAAACCCCGACATCGTCTTCGGGAGCAAGCGCCACCCCCTCTCCGAGGTCGAGTACCCGAAGCTGCGGCGCGTCTACTCCTGGGGTTACCAGCAACTCGTGCGGGCAGGGTTCCGCCTCGACCTCCGGGACACCCAGACGGGCATAAAGCTCGTCCGCCGGGACGTGGTCGCCGCGGTGCTCCCCCGCATGCTGGAAAAGCGCTTTGCCTTCGACCTCGAACTGTTCGTCGTGGCCCGCCGACTCGGCTACGGGCACTTCGTCGAAGCGCCCGTCAGGTTGCGCCACCAGTTCCAGAGCACGGTGTCGTGGAGGTCGGTGCGGGCCATGCTCATAGACACCGCCGCCATCTGGTACCGCCTGCGGGTCCTCCACTTCTACGACCGCGAGGCTGCGCCTGCCACGCCGCTCTCGGAGCGCCTCCGCCTGGAGCCGCTCGTGCTGCGGGGGAGCGCCGGCAGGACCTTGCTCCCCCCTCCTCGGAGGGTGGGGGAGGTGCACCTGCCGGCGTGAGGGGCGCTCGTCGCGAGACGTCGCCAGGGAGCCAGGTTGGGACTTGTGCGAGGCGGCGCTTGTTCAGGCTATGTTGCGCCTTGTCTCCGAAAGGGCGGCGTCTAGGAGCGGTAGTTGTGGCGGTGCATCGGGGTGTCCGGCGGGTCGAGGCTCACCAGGGCTCCGGTGGCCATGGTCGCGATGGTGCTACCCGACAACTCGGCGAAGGACCTGAGGAGGTCCCTCGCGTCATGGGGGTGAGGGCTGGCAACTGCCATTTATCCGGTTGCTCCTATCCTAGTGACCACACGTATTTGCCAGTATGCCAGGTGTGAACCTTTCGGAGTGGGCATGATTAGGGGGAGGCCTTGGTGGACCAGCCTTGTTGGCCCGGCGTCGGGGCGGTGGACGAGTGCCTGGTCCTCATTGGGACCGGCACCGATGAAATGTTCCCGCGACCGAGAGCCAGGGCTGCAAGGCCTCGGACGGGACAACGATGAGCTCCCCCCTGGGCAGCACTACGGGCCGGGGGGAGACGCCTTCCTGGTCGGCCTGGTGGTGGGGGAGGGAGATGGCTTGGTGATCCGCTCAAGCACCTGGTAGGTCCGGTTCGCCCGGGCCCCAACGCCGGCGGTGCGGTAGGCCGGGGCGACCAGGTACTGGGCGCCACCGCGGCGGAGGCGCCCGCCGTGGCGGTCGACGAAGTGGGGAGAGCCGGGGCCGGCCCTCTCGGCCGGGAAGCGGGCCTTGCGGGACTTGAGGTAAGCGGAGACGATGGCCTCGAGAGGTGCCTCGACAGGTACGAAGCGCACCTTGGAGCCCTTGCCCAGCGGAGACGCCGTTCGCCCTCCCGGCCGTCGAGGGAGCCGACGTCCAGGCTGAGCAGTTCGGAGAGGCGGAGGCCGGTGAGCAGGGCCGTGGCGACGAAGGCGAGGTCACGCTCGGGCCAGGAGCGGTCGTCTTCGTGCCCACGAGCGGCGAGCGACTCGAGCAGGCGCTCAGGCGTTCCCTCTCCCTGGAGGGGCTTTGGTGCCCGCCTTGGCACCTTGGGGTTGGCGACGGCGGCCATGGGGTTGCCGGCGCCGCCGCCGGCAGCACGAGAGCTGCCGTCTTCATGATCTGGTCATAGAGGCCGTTCGGCCGGCAACGTGTACCGTCGTGGCTCGATGCCTCGACTTCCTCGACCGACTGGCCGCGATCTGTTGGCTGCACTCGAACGCCTCGGCTGGCGCCTAGTCGTCCAGGAGGGTTCCCACGCGCAGCTCCGCCACCCGGAGCGAGGTGGCCGTGTGACGGTGCCGCTTCACGCTGGCGAGACGATTGGTCCGCGGCTGCTTCGCTCGGTCCTAGCGCAGGCGGGCGTGACCGTCGAGGAGCTGCGCGAGGCTCTGCGCGGCTGACACAATAGATTTATGCGTACGTACTCGATCGTGGTCGAAGAGGAGGAGGGCGGCGGTTACTTCGTGACCGTGCCAGCTCTCCCTGGCTGCTTCACGCAGGGCGCCACAGTCGAAGAGTGCCAGGCGCGTGCCGTCGAGGCGATAGAGACGCATATTGCCGGCCTTGAGGCGGATGGCGAGCCCGTGCCTGAGGAGCTAACGCCTCCGCAGTTGCTCGCCGTCACCGTCGCGGCCTGAGCCTTTAGGTCAGCCTCACCAGGGCCTTTAGGCTAGCCTAGGGCGTCGGGTTGGTGGCCTCAGCTAGCGCCGGGTGCGGTTCGCTAGCTGCCCCCGGAACCGTAGCTCGCCCGAGTGTTGGCGGCAGGTGTCCACCTCGTACCAGCGCTCGTCGACCTTGAGCCAACCGGACGCGACCACGACCTGAGGGCACGTCGCCGGCCGGCCGTGCTCGTCACAGACCCAACGGGCCGGCCACGTCCTTCCGCCATGACCTTCGCCCTTGTCCAGCAAGCCTGGCTTCGTGATCAACAGTCCCGCTGCCGTGCTGCAATAACAGGCCCGGCGTCAGCCTGCCCAGAAACCGGTCCATAGCGCTCGCAAACCAGGAGACGCCGCCTACTCGGGCCACGAACCGGCTCCAATCCCGAACGAAACGGACATTTGGCTGCCTCTCACCGCCTCCGGAAAGCCCCGCAGGCTGTCTACGGCTCTGTGCGCTTGTTTTAGGACTAGGGCCTTGAAGTGGTTGGCGGGCGTCGCCAAGCGCGCCCCGGGCCTCTTTGCGCACTGGCGGGTGGGCGTGCGCCCTGACGGCTGGGCGGTGGGAGCCTGCGTGGGCTGAAAAGGACCTGAGCTGTGTAGCGAGAGCACCCTTGAAGTTGAAGGCGGCGGCGGTGAACTGAAGCCGTGGCGCGTGCAGAACCTCAGAGCCCCGACTACGGGTAGATTGTCAATGGCCGGGAGTGCCGCTGTGCCGTAGTGCCGTAGCCTCGCGAAGACGGCGGGGCTACGTCTCCCTATCGTCCGGCCACTTGGTGTAACGACCCCGCCGGCCCGAACAGTACCACCTCCGCCAACGGGTTGCCCTCTTTTGGGGCGGCCGCACAAGCGCCCCGCCGGCGGGCGTTGCACGGAACTGGCGAACGTGGCGACAAGAAGGGCACATCCGTCAGTTATGGGAGCAAAAACCGCCCATATTTCTGGTGGATGTGCCCCGCCGGCGATCATGTCCACTAGTTTTACGGACCTTCCTCTACCGTGTCCCCGGATGCGGTCGCAGGACCCCGTTGCTGTGCGCCGCGGGGTTCGAAAAGCTCCGGCCTCGAGGCCCGTTTTCGGCCGGCGTGTGGCCACAGCACGCCCCGAAGGCCGTGGGCCCAACCATGGTCCGCCCACAGAAGCCGCCCCCGGGGCGCTTCGCGGCCTTCGAGCCCGATCCCCAAGTCCCCAGGCGCCTCCCTCCAGGCTGACCCGATGAGGCAGTACGGGTTTTGCGAGCGCGAGGCCCGCTTCTACCGAGAGCTCGCGCAAGAGGTGGCGATCATCCCCCGGGGTCCGCGACCGGCGGGAGCCCTGTGAGTAATGTCGGGGCTGTGGGTGGAGGAAGGCTCGGTGGCGAGCTGCGGCTCGTCTTGGACCATGAACGGCGCAGCGGTCGAGCACGGGTGCTCGAGGCGCTGCTCGAACTGCGCAGCGGCGAAGCGCCGGCGGAGGTGAGCGCCGCCACGGAGCGTCTTCTGAGGGCCCACGCCCCCTGGGCGCTCGACGTGGTCGGCCTGGCGCAGTGTTTTATCGAAGCCGCCGGGGGCCCCCGAGACCAGCGGCTATTCCTCTCCTGGTCGCTCAGTGCCGACACGCCCACCTTCGCCGAGGTCGCCAAGCGCGAGGGCGTCCCCACCCGGTACGCCAACAAGCTGGTCCGGCGGGCCGAAGAGCGCGTCCGGCGTGCCCTGCCCGGGGCGCCCGTGCCACTGCCCGGGCTCGTGTCGGCGCTTCAGAGCCGCCTCGGCGGTGTGGCGCCAGCCGTCCAGCTGAGAGAGGAGCTCGACCGCCTTGGCGCCCGCGAGGCGCCGGCGGCACCGCTGCTCGCCTGGCTCGCAGGGCCGTACGTCGCCGTGCCTGGCAGGCCGGGATGGGTGGCCACGGACGCGAAGGCCGCGCTGGCCCGGACCGGCGCGGCCTTGGCTGAGGACGGAGGCACTCGGCGCCTCGTCGACCTCGAAGCCGAGCTCGCCGAGCTTTGCCTGAGCCCCGCCAGCTTTGTCGCCTGGCTCAGCGCGAACGGCGCCGTTGTGGTCCACGACCTGGCGGTATCGGTGAGCGGCTCTTTGGCCAACGTGCTCGAGCGCCTGCTCGACGCCTACGGCACTCCTCGCGCCCCCGGCCAGGTCCTTGCCGACCTGGCCACCGGGGGCCGTGTCGTCGGCCCCAAGGCCCTCGACGCCGCCATGGCCGAGCGCCGGTTCAGGCGCTCCTCGACGGGCGAAGTGGCTCTGGCGGCCTGGCCGGAGCACGAGGACCGCAAGACTGTGGACCGCAAGGCTGTGGACCGCAAGACCGCGGTGAAGAAGCGCCCGCCCACCCCGGCGACTGGCACGGTCAGCTCCGAGCCCGACGAGGGGGGCGTGCTCGCCGAGCGGGTCTGGCTGTGGGTGCGGGTGGACGCGGGTGTCATAAAGGGCCTGGAAGCACCCGTGCCGGCGGGCCTCGTGGAGGCGCTCGGCTTGGCGCCGCTGTCGCGCCGGACCTTCTCCAGCCGTTACGGCCCGGTCAGCTTGGCCAACGAGCCGCCGCAGGCGCTGCGGGGCCCCCTTCGGGCGGTCGTGCTGGCTGCGGGCGCGCGCCCCGACGACACCGTCCTCCTCGGCTTCAGCCGCAACGGAGACCTGGAGGTCGAAGTGAGGCGAGGGCCAGCCCAGGCCGCCCCGGTAGACATGGCCGAAAAGGCCACCCATTTCCAAGCTATTGCAACTGGAGGCAGATAACAGTGAACGACCAACCGAGTTCGCTCGAAGAGGCCCTGCAGGCTGTCGAGCGCGACGCCGACGGGGCCATAAAATCCCTCGGTGCGGCCCTGAAGGCGGCGAAGAAGGCCAAAACGGCGGCAGCCCATGGCCAGGTGCGCGACCTCCAGCAGGCCATGGACGCCACCGTGGACCTGGCCGACCAGGCGACCGAGGCGGCCCGGGGGCTCCGTCAAGGCTGGAACTTCGACGTCGCCGAATGGTTTTCTTCGGGGAACTATGTGAAAGAGCTGCTGGCCGCGGCGGCAGACGCCGGCGTGGCGGCTTTCGAGTCGGACGAGCGCATACTCTCCTACCCCGTGATAGTGCAGGTCTCGCCGTCGGACCCAGCCGTGGTGATCGACAAGAAAAAGGAGCGCCGCGTGAGGCCCTCGGTCGTGGTGGGCCAACTTGGCGCCCTCCAGCAAAGGCCCCCCAAATTTAGGGCCGACGCGTTCATCGAGTCTCTTGCCGGTGCGTACGACCTGGTCGTGGCCGGCAAGCGGTTGCGGCCGGGCTCGGCCGCCCGCCTTGTCGATCTGCACAAGGTGCTCACCCTCCTGCCAGGGGCGGGCCGCGACTACACCATCCAGGAGTTCACCCGGGACCTCTACCTTCTCGACCAGAAAGGCATCGTGGAAACCAAGTCCGGCCGGCGCATGAGCCTGCCTGCGAGCGCCCTCACACGGGCGAGCGGGGTCCTCACGACGGTGACGAAGGGCGGCCAGACCAAGATATACGCGGGTATTTCCTTTACGGAGCGGCCGAAGTGATACCAGTGGACGACTACGTGGGCTTCGTGGAGCGCGATTACCTTCACGGTTATTTGGACGAGGGAGGGTCGGCACTCAAATTTGTGGTACCCAACGACGACTCTGCCGCGAGCTACTTCGTGGAAAGGTTCGCCGCGGCGGCGGGCCAAGCGGGCTTCGTCGTTGCCAATGTGGACGCGGCCGAGACGCGTGTCCATTTGCCGGAGCAGGTGTTTTTTGCGGTGGCCCGCCAGGTGGACTGGGACGGCCTCGCCGCCGTTGCCACTTCGAAGGCGCTGGCGGCCGTCGGCTACCCCGCAGAGGGGGGTGGCGTCGCGCTGGACGCGCTCGCCTCCAGCTACGGGGTCGACCCGAGGGAGTTGAAGCGCGACGTGGACCGCCAGCTCCAGGAACAGGTGCACCGCGACTACGCCATGGTCCAGGAGTTCCGCACCGCCATGCTCCGCCTCTGCCAGGCCCAGCTTCGGAGCGGGCAGGTAGTAGATGCGGAGCACGCAGCCGTCTTGGACTGGTTGCGGGGGGAGCTACGCCAGATCTCGGTGCTCAAGTCGGCGCTGGTGTTCAGGAAGATCGGCCGCCACAATGCCCGCCACTTGCTTTTCTCCCTTGCCCACTGGCTCTCGGCCAACGACCGGGCCGGGCTCGCTCTCGTGGTCGACATCCGTCGGCTCGGTTTCGCCCGGCGCCCGAGCCCCGAGGAACGCCATGGCTACTACTACACCCGGCCGGCCCTCCTCGACGCCTACGAGGTGCTGCGCGAACTGGTAGACAACACAGACGAGATGTCCAACTGCGTTGTCGTCGTGGTCGCGTCTCCCGCCTTCTTGTCCGACCAGGGCCGTGGCCTCGACGCCTACCAGGCGCTAAAGCTCCGGATCTTCGATGAGGTCCGCGATGTCAACCGGGACAACCCCTACTCTTCGCTCGTCCGGCTGGGGGCGGCATGAACGCCGTGGCGGTGGAGCGCCGACGGGCGCTCGAGGCGCTGCGCGCGGGTGTCCCCAACCGGGACGCGGTGGTCGCTCTCGGGAGCATGCAGCACGGGATCGAGGACCGTTTCAGCGAGCTGCTGGGCTCCGTGCGGGCGCTCCCCGAAGGCCCGGCGCCCGGCGGGCTCCTGATCGGCGGCGACTTTGGGACCGGCAAGAGCCACGTGCTCGAGCACCTGGCGCATGTAGCCCTATCGCAGGGTTTCGTCGTCTCCAAGGTCGTGATCTCCAAAGAGACACCGCTCCACGACCCCACCAAGGTTTACCGGGCTGCCATCGACCAGGCCAAGGTGCCGGGGCGGCCGGGCTCGGCCATCGATGAGATCGCGGCCGGCCTGCAAGAAGACTCTCCCCGCTACGCCGAGCTTTACCGCTGGGCCCACCACGACCCGCCGGTCGACAGCCGGTTTGCGGCCACCCTTTTCCTCCACGACTACGGCCGTGGCGACGAGGAGTTCAGCGACCGGATAGTCCGTTTCTGGGCTGGGGACCCGCTCCCCGTCGCGGACCTGCGCCGGCGCCTAAAAGAAGCGGGTGCGGCGGCCACCTACAGCTTGGCCGCCGTGAAGGAGCGCGACCTGTCCCGTCAGCGGTTCCGTTTCGTGTCCCGCTTGGCGCAGGCGGCGGGCCACGCCGGCTGGGTAGTGCTCTTGGACGAGGCCGAGCTGATCGGGCGCTATACGGCGCTCCAGAGGGCGAAATCGTACGCGGAGATCGCCCGCTGGGTGCACGGTGACCGTGACGACCCCGCAGCGCCGCTTTGCGCGGTGCTCACGACGGTCTCCGACTTCGAAACCCAGGTGCTCGTGGGCAAAAACGACCGGGAGCTGATCGGCAAGCGGCTCCGCGCCAAGGGGACGGTGGAAGACGAGCTACTGGCCAACCAGGCGGAGGCCGGTATGCGGGTCATAGAAAGGGAGCAGCTCCCTCTCCAGCCCCCCGGGCGCGAGGAGCTCGACCGTACCTATGCCCAGCTCAAGCAGATCCATGCAGAGGCCTTTGCCTGGAGCCCCCCCGACGTCCCTGGCCTCGAGCGTTTGCCTTCCAACCGGATGCGACAGTACGTGCGCGCCTGGATCAACGAGTGGGACCTCTGCCGTCTCGACCCGGCCCACCGCCCCGAGATAAGCGTAGGCGGCCTGGACGTCGACCTTTCCACCGACGGGGACCTGGAGGGAGACGGGCCAGAGGGCAGCGCCGGCGAGGCCTGACCAGCGGCTCGAACCGTGCTTGGCGACGAGGTCGCGGCCGTGCTGGCCGAGCACGGCCGCCTCACGGCGGCGGAGCTCGCGGAGGAGCTCGAAGAAGCCGAGGAGAGAGTGCTGTTCGCCCTCTTCGCGAGCCACGGGAGGTTCCGGCGCAACAGCAGTGAGCCGCCGAGGTGGCGGCTCGTGGCGCCGGCGGGCAGGGCGCCGGGTGGCTCGCTGTCGCAGGTGCCGGGCCGGCACTTTGGCGCCGCCTCGTCGCCCCGCGAGCGGGCAGGCCCGCCCTCGGCCGTGCCGGCGTCGTCCCCGCCGTGGGGGCCCCTGGGGCTCTATGAGTGGCAGAAGGACGCGCTGAGGGCCTGGGAGGGGAGCGGGTGGCGTGGCGTGGTCGAGGCCGTCACCGGCACGGGCAAGACCATGGTCGGTGTGGCTGCCGCGCTCCAGGAGGTCCGCCGGCGCGGCCAGGTCGTGGTGCTGGTCCCGACCGTCGAGCTGCAGCGCCAGTGGGCCATGCAGCTGGCCACGCGCTTGCCGGCCTTGCACGCGGCGGGCCGGATGGGCGCCGGCGGCGGCGACTCGCTCGCGAGCCACGACGTCTTGGTCGCAGTGGTGAACAGCGCCCGTGCCCGGGACACGAGGCCGACCCGCCGGGGCGGGTTACTGGTCGCGGACGAGTGCCACCGCTACGGCAGCTCGTTTAACAGGCTCGCCCTGGACGAGCGATTCCAACGCCGGCTCGGCCTGTCGGCAACCTACGCGCGCGACGACGGCGGCAACGCGGAGTGGCTCGACCCGTACTTCGGGGGCACGTGCTTCAGGCTCGGTTACGACCGTGCCGTGCGAGAGGGCATAGTGGCGCGCTTCAGCGTGGCCCTCGTCGGCGTGGAGCTGCCGGCGGGCGAGAGGGCACTTTACGAGGACCTTACGGACCAAATGAGGGCACTTTGGAGGGTGCTGGTCGAGCGCTTCGGGGTGCCCGAGGAGCCGTTCGAGGCGTTCATGCGCTCGGTGGCCTCGTTGGCCGAAGGCGACGAGGCGGGCAGTTCGGCCGCCCGGTGCTACCGCCGAGCGATGCTGGAGCGGCGCCGGCTGCTCGCGGGCACCGAGGCTAAGGACCAGGCTCTGGTGCGCCTGGCGCCGGAGATCCGTGCCGCGACACGCACGATCGTCTTCACCCAGAGCATCGCGGCCGCCGAGCGGGCGAAGGGCGTGCTCGCGGGCTGCGGCTTTCGTGCCGCCGCCGTGCACTCGGCGATGGCGCCGCGCGAAAGGGCCGAGATCTTGCCCCGCTTTTCCGACGGCGCTCTGGACGTGCTCGTGGCGCCCCGCGTCCTGGACGAGGGCATCGACGTTCCCGCCGCCGACCTGGCTGTGATCGCCGGCGCCAGCCGGTCGCGCCGCCAGATGGTCCAGCGCATGGGCCGGGTGCTCCGGCGCAAGCCTGACGGGCGCCTTGCCCGCTTTGCAGTGCTCTTCGCAGAGCGCACAGTGGAGGACCCTGCCCTCGGTGCCCACGAGGCCTTCTTGGATGAGATCCTCGACGTCGCCGAAGAGGTCACTTGCGAACGAACTGGCAAGACGGCTGAGCTGGCCGTCACCCTTCGAGCTGCCAGGTAGGCGAGGGCGTTCGACGAGGGGGGTGCTCCAAGGAGGACTTGGCCCACAAGGTCATAGCCGAGCAGGGCATCTTGGCCGGCCTCGTCTGCGTGCTGGTGGCCGTGGAGCTCTGTGCCAGCTTCGACATCTTTGCCCAACCACAACCAGGCGACCAACGGCTCGAGCCTCCGCGGACAGCGTTGCTGCCTGGGGGTCCTTACCCCTTAGGACCATCGGCCCTACCGACCGCATCGGGCATAGCCCAGCATGAGCTGTGGCAAAGAAGAGGCCGTGGCCCACCTGGCCGCGCGGTCTGGCGAGGTCATGTATGGAGAAGAGACGCTGCCCTGCAAGCACCGAGGGACTGGCCCGGGAATGCACTTCGTCCCCGGGAGGGCCGAGGTCGTCTCGGGAGGCGAGATCGAGGTTACTGACGGGCGGGCCCGGGCCGAGCGCTTCGCCTTTGGTCACCTGGTCGTGGCCACCGGCTCGGCCCCGAGCCGGCTCCCCATCCCCGGGGCCGAGCTGGCGGTCACCTCTCACGACTTGTTCCGTCTCGGTGCCGACCTCGAACTGCCCGAGCGGCCCGTCGTCATCGGCGGCGGCTACATCGGCATGGAGACGGCCACGATCCTCGAGCACCTCGGCTCCCAACCGCTCGTGCTCGAGCTGACCGACCAGGTCCTACCCGGTTTCGACTTGGACCTGGCCAGGTTCTTGGAGCGCTCGCTCACCGGGCGGGTCCGCCTCGAGCTGGGCAAAGCGGTGACCGGCATAGAGCGGGAAGGCTCTGAGCTCGTCGTGCGTTACCGGGCACGGCCCGCTACGGGCGCCGAGGGGCGGGGCGAAGAGGGCTCGGTCAAAGGAGACCTGGTCCTCATGGCGACTGGCCGGGTGCCCGTCCTGCCCCCAGGCATGGAGCACCTCGGTGTCCGCCTCGACCGCCACGCCCCACTGGTGGACGCCGGCCTACAGACGACCAACCCGAAGGTGTGGGCGCCGGGCGACGTGAACGCGAAGAGCATGCTCTTCCACTCCGCCGTGCGCCAGAGCCTCGTGGCCGCCCACAACATCTTGGCCGGTGGCGCTAGCGCGGACCGTATGGACTTCTCGGCCGTCCCCTTCACGGTGTTCACCGACCCCGAGCTCGCGAGCGTCGGGCTCACCGAAGCACAGGCCAACGAACGGGACGGCGACGTAGCCACCGGCACCTACGACTACAAGCTGGATTCCCGGGCGCAGATCCTGGGTGAGACCGAGGGGTTAGCAACTGTTGGGAAACGTATGTCGTTGTGGTCCATTGTCTGGTAGAATGTGATCGTGAAACTAAGTGAGTGGGCTAGTCAACAGGGCGTCACCTACCACACAGCTTGGGCATGGTTCAAGAAGGGCATCCTGCCCGTACCAGCCATCCAGCTCCCCACCGGGACGATCCTCGTAAATGAAGCACAAGACGCGCCACCAGAGAGCGCGGCCATTTACGCACGCGTCTTTTCTGCTGACCAGCGGGGCGACCTGGACGGCCAGGTGGCCCGGGTGCTCTCTCACTTGAGCGCGATGCAAGTACCGGTCACCAAGAGCGTCACCGAGGTCGGCTCAGGCCTGAACGGGCACCGCCCTAAGCTCCTCCGGCTCCTCTCCGACAAGACGGTCACAGTGATCGCGGTCGAGCACCGGGACCGGCTTATGCGCTTCGGGGCCGAGTACGTGGAGGCGGCCCTCAGGGCGAGCGGTCGCCAGCTCCTCGTCGTAGAGCCCACCGAGGTCACAGACGACCTGGTGAGCGACATGATTGAAGTCCTCACTTCATTTTGCGCCCGGCTCTATGGGCGCCGGTCGGCCCGCAACCGGGCTAAAAAAGCCCTCGCTTGCGCGGCCGGCGGGACGAGCGACCAGGCTTGACGTGCGCAACCGGCATAGGAACAGATGTGAGCACCAGAGGCAGTCGGGTCGACGCCCATCCCTGTGTGCCGGCCAGGGACGAGGACGTTTTACCCCCCCTTGTCGGGATGTAGCTGATGGCTAAGTTCCAGGTACCCGAGGGCCGGGAGGTGGTGGCCTACCGCTTCGAGGTCGACCGCCCGGGGCGTCACCCAGAGATCCCCTCTCACCAAGGTGCCCGTCGCTTCGCCTGGAACTGGTGTTGCCGGCTTCGCAAAATGAACACGGTGGCGTCGTCGTAAGTGGTGATTGCGTACCCCCAACGACCAAACGACCAAAGTCCTCGCGCTCGTAGGCCGAGGCCGTCCTGTCGTTGCTTGGGGCCAG
>JAJYMB010000150.1 GCA_021787365.1 Actinomycetes bacterium
TGTGGGCGCCGGGCGACGTGAACGCGAAGAGCATGCTCTTCCACTCCGCCGTGCGCCAGAGCCTCGTGGCCGCCCACAACATCTTGGCCGGTGGCGCTAGCGCGGACCGTATGGACTTCTCGGCCGTGCCCTTCACGGTGTTCACCGACCCCGAGCTCGCGAGCGTCGGGCTCACCGAAGCACAGGCCAACGAACGCGACGGCGACGTCGCCACCGGCACCTACGACTACAAGCTGGATTCCCGGGCGCAGATCCTGGGTGAGACCGAGGGGTTCTTGAAGCTGGTCTTCGACGCCCACAGCGGCCGCTTGCTCGGGGCCCAGGTGGCGGGCGTAGACGCCGCGCAAGTTATAGCGCCGCTGGCCCTTGCTCTAAACGAAGGGCTCGACGCCCGGGCGCTGGCCGAGGTCGCCTTTCCCCACCCGATGATCTCCGAGGGCATCAACAAGGCGGCCCGCCAGGTCATCGTCTGACACGCGCACGGCGCGCCGTTTACCGCCCGGGAGGGGCAGAGCCGGGCCATGTTCTCCACCTTGTCTCCAAGCCTCTTCGACGCCGGCTCCACGCGGGTGCTGTGACATGCGCTTGTCAACCGATAAGGAGGTAAAAGTCATGGATAAAACGAGAACCGGCTGGTCTCGCGCCACGGCGATCGGCGCCGGCGCTGTCGCGGTGGCCCTCTTGGCGCCGGCAGGCGCCGCGGGGGCACAGAGTGCGCCCGTCCCGCCGGCGGGTGCCAACCTCAACCAAGCGACCCTGTCGAACCTGCTGGCAGCAATGCAGGGCGAATCGTATGCCTACGCCAAGTACGACGCCTACCGGCAGGTGGCGAGCCGCCCACTTGCCGGTCTGTGGAGCCGCACGGCCAACACCGAGCTTCGCGACCACTTCGCTGGGTTTGCTGCCGCCTACAAGCTGGCCGGGACGAACGCCGCCAACCTGCAGGCTGCCATCGCGGGCGAGAACTACGAGACAACGTTGATGTACCCGCCCTTCGCGGCCCGGGCGGCTGCGGCAGGCGACAAGCAGGCCGCTCAGCTCTTCAACGAGATCGCGGCTGATGAGGCCGACCACCGTGACTTTTTTGGCCAGGCGCTGGCGGCCATCACCACCGGCGGCAGCGTCCCCTCTGCGCCCACCGTACAACCCGTGAAGATCGTAGTCAGCACCTCGAACGTGAGCGCACAGACCAAGAACGACCTGCTGACGGCGATGCACGGCGAGGCTTTCGCGCATGCCAAGTACTTGGCTTACGCGCAGGCAGCCCGCGCCCGCGGGTCGGCCAGACTGGCCCAACTGTTCACGGGGACCTCGAACGTCGAACTGCGTGAGCATTTCGCCGCCGAAGCCAACCTGGCGGGACTGGCCGGCAGCAGCCGAGCCAACTTGCTGGACGCGGTGAGCGGGGAGACTGCCGAGGCAACGGTCATCTATCCTGACGCCGCACAACAGGCTTATCAGGCCGGTGATCGGGCCGTGGGCAACCTCTTCATGGAAACGGCGCACGATGAAGCCCGTCACGCGACTGGTTTCATCAACGCCCTGTGGAGCCTGGTGCCTATTCGTGGGCCGATGGTGAAGTCCCCCAGTCCCCGGTGAAAGTCTAGTCCCCGGTGAAAGTCCCCGGTGAAAGTCCCCGGTGAAAATCGAAAGTGCCGGCCCGCTGACAGCACGACGCTTTTGGCGGGCCGCTGGGGGATGGACATCCATCAGGGACCATAGGCCCTAGCGATGTCATCGCAGAGGGGCCCAGCATTGACTTGTGGCAAATAGGAGGCGGTGGTTCGCGTACTTACAGCGGGCGACTCGAGGCGCACCGCCTTCACCGAATTGCAGCCGGTGCCGGTTTCGGAAATGGCCCCCCACTCCGGGTCGATTTCCTGGTACATGGCAGTCCCTGCCTGGCTTCCTGGGCGGCTACGACGACCAAGACGGCACCCGGTATGTCTTTTGCTCCGAGCATTGCCGCACGGCCTTCGTCGCCGGCCCGGCCCGCCAGGCGGGGAGAAGGGGCGAGCCTCGCGACAACCCAACCCCGATAGCTGGACGGGACAAGGAGGAACTGCGATGACCACCCCCACACCGCGAGGGCCACTACATCTACGCAGCGGGCCGCGGGTCCCGGAAATGGGACCCGTGCCTGTTCTCCCGGCGCACGCCCTAGAGGAGGAGCCCCTGCCCAGCACTTCTCGCGTGGCAACTTTCCCCGCGGCGCCCGAGGTTCGCGTGGGGGCTCGTGTGGGGGTGGTCCGAGGCTTCCACCCGGGGTGGTTCGGAGCCGTCATGGGGACGGCGATCGTGGGGGTCGCCGCCTACCTCAACCCTGGTGCCTACGCCAGCCTTACGCGTGCGGCCCACGGCGTCGGGCTGGCCTTCGTGGCGCTCGCCTGGGCTATGGCCGTAATCATCGCCCTTCCCTACCTGGCCCGCTTCGCCCGCCACCCCGACGCCGCCCTGGCAGACTTGCGCCATCCCGTGGTCGGCCCCCTCTACGGCACCTTCCCAGGTGCGATCCTGGTGCTCGCCACTGCCACGGCCACGGTCGGCAGTTCGCTGCTCCCGACTGACGCCGTCGTGCTCATAGTGGCGGTGCTCGCCGCGGCCGGTAGCCTGGTCACCTTCGTAGGTGGCGTCGTTTTCACCTACGTGCTCTTTTCCAGCGAGGGTTTGGCCACCGACGCGGCCAACGGGGGCTGGTTCATCCCGCCGGTCGCCAACATCGTCATCCCTCTCCCGCTGCTCGCGTTGCTCCCTCATGTGAGCGCCTCGTCGGCCCGCTTGCTGCTGCTCGCCGGCTACGCCGGGCTCGGCACCGGTCTTTTGCTGTTCCTGCTCGTAGCCGGGACGCTTTTCGGCCGGCTGGTGCACCACCCGCTCCCACCGGCCCCGCTGGCGCCGTCGCTTTGGATCGGGCTCGGGCCCATTGGGGTGGGCACCTTGGCCATCCTCCGCCTCGCCGCTGGCGGCGCACCTTACTGGGGCCCGGGCGCCGCTGCCGTGGAGAGCCTCTCGTCCATAGCGGCGGCCGTGTTGTGGGGGTTCGGTCTCTGGTGGCTCGCCACTGCCGCCGCTCTGCTCGTGCGTTACCTGAAACGGGGCCGCCTGCCCTATGGGGTCGGCCTGTGGGCCTTCACCTTCCCCCTGGGCGCCTACACCGTGGCCACCCTCCAGTTGGCCCGCAGCTGGGGCGACCACTCCCTCGAGTGGGGAGCGGTGGCCCTGCTCGTAGTCCTGGCGGGGTTCTGGGTGACGGTCAGCGCCAGCACCCTCGGCGCGCTCCGAGGTGGGCGGGTGTGGCAACGCTGACCCCGGTCTCGGCGGGAAGTAGCCGCCGTCGCGCCCACAAGGCTACGTAGACGAGGCTGACCAGAGCGGGCACTTCGATGAGGGGGCCGACGACGCCGGCGAGGGCCTCCCCGCTCGTTACACCGAACACGCCGATGCACACGGCGATGGCCAGTTCGAAGTTGTTGCCCGCGGCCGTGAAGGCCAAGGTGGCCGTGCGGGCGTAGGGTAGGCCGATAGCTCGGCCGAGCACGAACGACCCGGCCCACATGATGGCGAAGTAGCCGAGCAGGGGCAACGCGATGCGGGCTACGTCTGCCGGTTGCTTGGTGATGGTGTGGCCCTGGAGCGCGAACAAGATGACGATGGTGTAGAGCAGCCCGTAGAGGGCGAAGGGCCCGAGCCGGGGCAACAGCTTCGTCTCGTACCACTCCCGGCCCCGGGCTTTCTCGCCCAAGGTACGGGTCAAAAAGCCTGCTAAGAGCGGGGCCCCCAAGAAGATGGCCACGGTCTCGGCGATCTTGGCGACCGAGAGGTGCAGGCCGACGGTGGACAGCCCCAGCCACCCGGGGAGGACCTCGAGATAGAAATAACCGAGCAGGGCGAAGGCGGCGATCTGGAACAGCGAGTTGAGCGCCACGAGCACCGCGGCAGCTTCACGGTCGCCGCACGCCAGGTCGTTCCAGATGAGGACCATGGCGATGCAGCGGGCCAGGCCGACGATGATGAGACCGGTCCGGTACGTCGGCAGGTCCGGGAGCAAGAGCCAGGCCAGCGCGAACATGACGGCCGGGCCCACCACCCAGTTGAGGGCCAACGAGGAGGCCAGCATGCGCCGGTCGCGGGTGACAGAGCCCAACTGGCCGTAGCGGACCTTGGCGAGGACCGGGTACATCATCACGAGCAGGCCGACGAAGATCGGCAGTGAGGTGCCCGAGGTGACCTGGATGGCGTCCAGGTGCCGGTTGAGGCTCGGCACCGCCCGCCCGAGCCCGATCCCGAGCGCCATGGCCAAGATGATCCACGCAGGCAGGAACCGGTCGACGAAGCTCAGGCGGGCGATGACCGGGGCTCCCGTAGACGCTTCAGGCGCCTGGCGTTCGGCCACGACGTCGCTCACCGCCCAACCTCTTTTGGGAGGGACACTACCGACGGCCTCCTCAGCAGCACGGGGCAGCGGTCGTACTGGCAGCGACGGGGAGGGGCGCAGCGCCGCAACAGGCCGTGCCCTCCGCCACGCCCGGCTTGCCTTCCGCCGTCTCGGCGTCAGCGAGCACGGTATAGAACTCCCAAGGCTCGTCGCCCGGGCCGCCGTGCGCCCAGACCTTGTCCTGGACTGCGTAACAGCAGGTGGTGGACTCCTCGACGGTTGTGGGGAGGCCGGCCGCGGCCAGTCGTTGCTTGGCCGCCATGACCTCTTCGGTGCTGGCCACCTCGACGCCGAGGTGGTTGAGCGATCCTGGGGCCTTGGCGGCGTTTTCGATCAGTACCAGCTTGAGCGGGGGGTCGGCCACGGCGAAGTTGGCGTAGCCGGGCCGCACCTTGGCCGGTCCGGTGCCAAAGAGCTTGGAATAGAAGGCGATTGCCTGGTCGAGGCCGGCGACGTTCAGAGCCAGCTGAACACGTGCCATGTGAGGTCCTCCTCAATCCATTTATAGTTGTCAATGTCCAAGCTACCCCATGCATCGATCGATGTCAATATGGTGGGGGGAGATGACCACGGCCAGGTCGCAGGCGCGCCGGGCTAGCCATGGCGAGGGCGAGGTACCAGCAACTCGAGCCGGCCAGATTGCACCACGTACAGGACGTCTCCGGGGTGACCGGCCTTGAACAGCACCCTGCCCGCCTCTAGCCGGAGCGGCCTTCGATCACTTCCCGGCCTGCCAGGGCCCAGGCGAGGAGCCCGAGCGCCACGTTCACGAGCAACACGAGGCGCCGGTCGTAGGCGGCGACGAGCGCGCCGCCGACCGGAGGCCCGCGCCCGGCCGGCTTGTGGCCGTTCTGCTCCGTTTTCGGCCGGGCCGGGTGACCTTCGAACCGCAGCTTGCCTGGAGTGCCGCTGGCAAGCGTCTACTTCACACCAGCACCCTTGGCAGTCCTCCGCCAGCCGGAGGTGGTGACGGGCGCGGCGCAACTCAAGGTCTTGTGGGCCAGGTCGTAGACGAGTCGATGGCAGCGGCCCGTACTGCTGTCAGGCACCTTATAATCCATAGGGCTGGTTGAGTGCAGGAAACGTTCAGGCCGGGCGGCCTACAAAATCGCTGACATGTGTAGAGACTTGCGTGAACCAACTTTGAGCATCGGCTCGGACCTGTACCGGCCCGGTGATGCCGGCCTGGGTCTGTTCACACCAGGAAGCTATGCCAAAAACGGGGCCATTGGTGAAGAACAGCAAAAAGTTCGTGCATGCATCACCGTATTGATCGGCAGCGTAGGTCTTGGTAAAGACTGCTTGGTTATTGCTCCACCGCCCGAATCCTGATAGATTGCGCCAGTTGTTCTGCTTGTCAAGAAGCACCGCCCAGTGCGTGTGATCCCACAAAGTATTGATATCAGCCGACGTTGGGCAATCGATCAGGATTTCTGAGGCTACCGGGTAGTCACTAAGTTGATCAAAACTAGTGGTCGCCTCATCGCAGCCAGCGATTGCATAGGGCTTGAGGACCGGAGGCGGTGTGGCGATTTTTTCCCAAGCGTAGTTATTATTGTAAAGCTCGGCGAACGGAACGAGAGCCTTGTTCGGTGGACGCGCTGTCCCATCTGTGGCCTGGAAGCTGGTGTCGAGCACGCCCGTCGGTAACTTAGGAGCTGAGCAAGCTGCCAAGAGGACCGCAGCGACAACGGCTACACCAGCGAGGGCTGCACGTCGCAGGGGTCTGGAAGCGAGTACCTTCATCCCAACCAACCGGAACTGGCACACGTTCGTAGAAGGAGATAACGCCTCCTAGCAGCTGGTTTCTGGGGTTGGGAGAACTCCTCGATTTGTAAGGTAACGTACCTAGGAGTTAGGTGCAACCTTTATTTCTGTGG
>JAJYMB010000010.1 GCA_021787365.1 Actinomycetes bacterium
GGTCGAGGCTCGTGGCGCCCACTGCCGTGAGCGGCTTGGTGGCGCTGTGGGGGAGGATGACATAGAGGCTCATCACGACGAAGGCGGCCAAGGCCCCCACGAACCAAGCCGCCCGGCGCAGTGCCGAGCGCTTCCCGACCGCGAACGAGACGAGCACCACCACCCCGTAAATCCAGGCGTAGTGGGGGCTCAGCGCCGTGAGGACGGCCCACCACAGCGCCGGGGCCAGAGCGGCGGCACCTCGATGCCCCGGCGCCCGCAGGGCCGAGACGACGGCGAAAGGCAAGAGGGCGTAGCCCGACAAGAGGGCGAGGTGGCCGGCGTAGAGCCGGTTGAAGACGAACGGGTTGACGCAGTAGAGCGCCGCTGCCGGCAGCCGGGCCCAGCGTGGCCCCCCGACCAGCCTGCTCACCCCGAGCGCGCCGACGACGAAGGCGGCGAGGACCACGAGCCAGGTGAGGGCCGGGCCCACCAGGCGGCCGACAGCTGCGAACCCGACCGTGCTGAGCGCCCCGGTCGTCAGGCCCCCGTTTATGCCGAGGAGGCCCTGGGCGACGAGCGCGGTGTGGGGGCCGGCCGCCCAGTCGAGCAACAGCGTCCTCCCGCCTCCCATCCATGGTGCCGTGACGCCCAACCCGGCTACGAGCCCGAAGAGCGCCGCTTCCACGGCCGCCCTGTCGTGCCGGGCCAGGGCGCGTGCTCGGTCGTGGGGGACATGGGCACGAGGCCCGCCCAGCGGCGCTTCGTAGCCTGTCGTAGCTTGGGCCACGACCGTCAGCCTTGCACGGGAGAGCCGGCCACCGGGGTGCGCCGGACGGGCACGATGGACGCCAGCGGACGCCCTCGGTGCGAAAGGAGGCCGTGTCTTACATCTGCCGCCAGCACGGGAGAGCGCGCGGCCTACTGAGTGCCCGCCGCCGGCGACCTCAGAGCCTCTTGGCTGGTTGCCCCGGCATGCAACGAAAGGCTCGGGACCGCTCAGTGCCCAGGGCCGGTGCGGACCCGCCCCCGTGTGATCCCGTGGAGACAAACGAGGCTCCGTTCCGGTTGCGGTCCGGCAGGATGCCCTCACACGATCCGGGTGTAGAACCTTGGCATTCTACACGCCACGACAGTACAATCGACTGAGAAAGGAAGTAGGTGCCCTGGGACTACGACCCAACGCCTGAATTTGACACATGGTTCGACCACCTCAGCCAGGCTGACACAGAGCACGTGGCCGCCGCCATCCGGTACCTGGGCGAGACAGGTCCGATGGCCAGGTTCCCGATGTCGTACCCGGTCAAGCAGCCGAACAGCTATGAGATGAAGGAGCTGCGGCCAGCATCGACGGGCCGCAGCGAGATACGGAATCCTGTACGCCTTCGACTTTCGCCGCAAGGCGGTCCTCCTGCTCGGAGGGGACAAGGCGGGCCGGTGGGACACCTGGTACGACCGGAACGTACCGATCGCGGACCGGCTGTTCGCCGAGCACGTCGAGAAGCACGAAGAGGTGGCGGAGCGCGCCAAGCTCGGGAAGAGCTCAACGAAGCCGACGAGGCGAGGGAGGAGGAAGCACTGATGGGAACCAAGGACAAGATCGAGAAGCTGATGGCAGACCCGGAGGCCGCTGCCCGTGTCGACGGCTACCTGAAGGCCGACTTCGAGGCAGTCGCCCTGGCTGACCTTCGCCAGGGCCAGGTCACCCAGGCTGACCTGGCGTCGGTGATGGGGGTTTCCCAGCGCCGTATCAGTGCCATCGAGAACACCGCCAACCCGCGTATCGACACGCTCAGGGCCTACATGAGCAAGCTCGGCTACGAGCTGGTGCTGCGGGCCCGGTCATCTACCGGGGAGGAGATCCCAGTCCGCCTCGGCGGATGAACCGTAAGCCGCGGACAAACTGAACGAACGGCCGCCGCTCTAGGGCTGCTGAAGTAATGGCTTTCGCGGCAAACCCAACGCGCTGACCAGGGACTTCGCGCAGCCAAATCAACCGAAAGGTGAATACATCAGCAGCGCCCTAGGGGGCCGGTCGTTTTCAGTTCTCGGGGGACGTCCCATGAGGGGGCGGGCTCGGTCCCGCTCTGCGCGCTGGGGGCGAGCGGTACCAGGAGGCGTGCTCGACAGGGCGAGCGCCGAGGCGCTCTCGACCTCACGTCAACGTAGTCCCGGGGCCGATAACCAAGTTTGGCCCTGGTGGGGGGCCGGTAGTGGCTGCGAACCACTCTATGGTGCGCCCCAAGCCCTCCTCCGGGCTCACGGCCGGCTCCCAGCCGAGCAGTTCCTTGGCCTTGGTGATGTCCGGCTTTCGCCGGAGCGGGTCGTCTTCTGGTAGCGGGCAGTAACTGAGCGGGGACGACGAGCCGCTCAGCTCGAGCACGAGGTGGGCGAGGCCCAAGACGCTCAGCTCGGCCGGGTTGCCCAAGTTGAGCGGGCCGGCGAGGTCCGAGAGGACCATGGCGACGAGGCCCCTCACCATGTCGTCGACATAGCAGATGCTCCGGGTCTGGGTACCGTCCCCGTAGACCGTGAGGGGCTCCCCTGAGAGGGCCTGGGCGATGAAGTTGGGCACCACGCGCCCGTCGCCGGCCTTCAGGCGGGGCCCGTAGGTGTTGAAGATGCGGACTATGCCGGTGTTGGTGCCGAGGGCACGGCGGTAGGCAGAGGTGAGGGCTTCGCCGAAGCGCTTGGCCTCGTCGTACACGCTGCGGGGCCCGACCGGGTTTACGTTGCCCCAATAGGTCTCGGGCTGGGGGTGCACCAAGGGGTCGCCGTAGACCTCGCTCGTGGACGCGAGGACAAAGCGCGCCCGGTGGGCGTGGGCGAGCCGCAGGCCTGCCTCGGTGCCGTGGCTCCCGGCAGCGAGGGTCTCCAGGGGGCGGGCCAGGTAATCGGCTGGGGACGCAGCGCTCGCCAGGTGCGCCACGGAGTCGACTTGGCCCTCGACCCCGCCGAGCACCTGGCAGGCGTCACCGACCACGAGCTCGAAGCGCCCCGAGGCCGCCAGATGGGCGACGTTGGCCTCCGACCCGCTGGAGAAGTCGTCGACGCAGACGACCTGGTCGCCGCGCCCGACCAGCGCCTCGCAAAGGTGCGAGCCGATGAAACCGGCACCCCCGGTCACCACGTGGCGCATCAGCGCAGCCCTATGGCCTCGTACACGAAGCCGGCACGGCGCACGGTGGCGGGCTCGAGCGAGCTCCCGGCCAGGCGTTCTGCCTTGGCCGCGACCCGGTCGTAATGCTCCTCGTTGACAGCGATCACGCCCTGTCCGAGCCACATATCGCCGGCCCTGGTGGCCACCGGGTCGAGCCGAAGCAGCTCGGGCAGGCATATGCAGCGCCGCGGGAACGTCCGACGATCAGCTCGGTGAACCAGTCTCGGTCACGGATGGGTCAGCGGTGCACGTTGCCGCGGTGGTCGATGTGAACGATGTCGGTGCGCAGCAGTTCGTCGTCGACGCTGTAGACGGTCCGGTAGCTCCCGCGTCGAGCGGAGCGCAGGCCGGCCGGCGGGCCGCCGAGCACCCTGCCGAGCCGGTGCGCGTCGTCGGCCAGAGGGCCGAAGACGAAGTCGAGGCAGGCGGCACCGATCTTCTCGGGGAGGCGGAGGAGATCACGTCCGGCGCGAGCCGAGATGCGGACCTCGTATGGGCGGCTCACCGAGGAGCGAAGCGAGCACGCAGGGCCTCGTTGTCCGCCACCCGCCCAGCCGCCAGGTCGGCAAGGCCCTCGGTGATGGCTTCCGTAGCGCCTGGCGTGGTCAAGACCTCGACCGTCTCTTCGAGCGCGGCGAGGTCGTCGGGTGAGACGAGCACGGCCGCGGGCCGGCCATGGCGGGTGATCGTCACCCGGTCATGCGTGCGCTCCACACCGGCCACGTACTCCGAGAGCCGGTCCTTCACTTCGCCCAGCGGTGCGGTTGTCATAGCCGCGTTATAGCCATAAGTCTGGCTACTGAGCCGCTTGACCGAGGACCGGTAACTGCGACGGACGCGGGCGCCTCGGAGCAAGATGGTCACGTCTTCTCTCGTCCTCGGCGGGGCGTCGAGCCATGACGGGGCGAATGAACGCCGCTGGGCCGCTCCTGGCTGCATCTCGCGCGCACACATCCAAGAGGGCCTCGTCTGGTCGCCTCGGCTGGGACAGGTCGACTTCACCGTCGCGCTTTTTGCCGAGCTCCTCCTCCAGTGCCACCCGATCAGTGCCTTCGACGACGAGTGAAGGCCCGAGCAGCACAGCTCGTGGCCCAAGCGGGCCAACCAGCCGGGCCCCTGGGCCAGCTCCTGGGGAAAGGAGGGGCCTCCTCTGCCCAGGCAAGCCCACCACCAAGAGGAGCCGAGGCGTCGCTCGTGCTAGCAGCCCTCAGCTCCTTCCTGTCGAAGCCAGGGTGGGCGCGGCGCTCTTTCGTTGGACCGAAGATTTCGCTCACTTACGCTTGCTCCCGCTACCCGCGTGGGCTATTGTGGTTTCACGACTACAAACGGTGGTGCTGGGCTTGGGACATAAAGGGAGAAAAGGTACATGTCGGGCATAGGCAAGGTTATACGTAGGTATCCTTTGCACAGCGCTGTCGGCCTGCTTGTGGCTGCGGGCGCCGGAGCTAGCCTTGCAGGGGCCGGTAGCTTCAACACAGCCCTCAAGGGGGCCAATGTCGGGTACGGTGTCCCGGCCCCCCCTGTGGTGACAGCGGCGCCGACGACCACCACGGCGCCCACCACGACCACGCCGCCCCCTCCTCCGCCGCCCCCTCCGTCGCTGCCCCTGGCGACGCATGCTCCTAACTTTGTTTTGGTACTCGTATCAAAGACCGTTGGCCCTTCGGGTTATACCTTCGCCCCCGTGCCCCTATATAACTTGCTCGGCAAGCAATTTGCGACGCTTGACATTTCCGTCCCAAGGGGCTGCGCCTCGCCGGCACTTACGGCGGCCGTCCTCAAAGGTGACCCGCCGTCTGTCCACGCCCACCTCTCTAGCGCGCTGTCGGGGCATACGCTGGTCATGTCGTTCGGTCTCGCCCTCTATCGTGACGGGAAACCCGTGTCCCTGGGCTGTGCAGTGTCGATCACGGTGAAGGACCTGCATATTCAGAAGGACGATATCCTGTCTGCCTACCAGTACAGGAGCGGGCGATTTGCCAAGATCGCAGTCATTACGAAAAGTGGCTTCGTAGTGCTGACCCCGAAGTTTGGTACCGAGTTCGCTATCTTCACCCCCTAAGGGCGGCGCGGCCAGAAGGCGTTAGCAAGGAGAAAGTGTGAGAGTGCCTTAGGTAGGCGCTGCCCGCGGTTCGCCTGAGTTTTGCCGTGCTGACGTAAAATACGGCGTTGCCGTTGACCGCCCCAAAATGGGAGCGTAACATGGGTGCCTACCGAACCCGATCGAGGGGCGTCCGAAAGCCGTGCTAACAACGCTGGGCGCCCATTTTGTCCTGGTCGGTGGCCATTGGGGAAGTCACCGTAACCACGACGCGGAGGATGGTCATGGTCTCCAGGCCGAGAAAATCGTCGGGGTTGGCGGTGAACAATGGCAGGTCTTCAGCGAGGGCCGTGGCCGCGATCAGCAGGGTCCGCTACCCTGCGTCGCGGGCTGCGACCCGGACCAACAACTGCCGCGACGACCCGACCGTACATCCATGCCGCCTCGGTGTCGAAGGGCACGGGGTCGAGCTCGTTCTCTGCCCGCTGCAGGATCTCGAGGTGGCGCGCCCGCTCGCCCGGGACGGGCGTTGCCACACTTGTCATTACCACTCGCCGGCGGCCATGTGCGCCCCAGGGCCCTTCATGCCCTGGTCGCCTCTCTCGACCTCTCCCGCCGGCGGTCCCACACGACTGCCGCCGCCACCACCACGAAGGCCCCCGTCGAGATGGCATAGCCGAGCTTGGCCAGGGCCCAGGGCCTGAAGCTCACCACGCCGCCGGCGGGCCCGACCGGGAACATCATGGTCCCCTCGGCCGTCGGCACCGCCGCCTTACCCCGGAGGTACCAGCCCTCCTGGTAGGTGGTGTCCACCGTCACCCAACCCGGGCGCCCGGGCGGCACGCGGTAGGCGACGGGGGAGACCTCGTGCACCAAAGCGCCCCGTCCCGCGCCCGGCCGGCCGGCGGGCCCCCCGCCGCCGGCCGAGGCCCTCGGGCCGACCACGACGGCCCCGGCGTCGAGGCCACCGGCCACGCCGGCGCCGGCCCGGGCCACGAGCCCCTGGAAGCTCGGGAGCGTCTCTGGGTGGGCCACGCGCCGGCCGACGCCGCCGT
>JAJYMB010000061.1 GCA_021787365.1 Actinomycetes bacterium
CTTGCCACCAGACGGGTGCCTTTCGCTCGGGATACCGGAGTGTTTCCTGACACCATTTTCCCAAGCGGGAGGCACCTTTGTCACGTATTCGAACCTACGTTCGCGCCGTTACCTGCGGATCCAGGTCTGAGAGCTAGCCCCGCGCCCGGCCCTTCCCCGCCGCCACCCGTTCGCCCGCCGGCTCCGGGGCGACCGTCGAGGCCCGCAAGACCAGCCGGCAGGCCACCGTCCTCACCCCTCCGGCCGTCCCCCCCTCGATCGCTGCGAGCAGTTCCCGCGCCGCCACCCGCCCCACCTCGCCCAAGTTGGGGTCGACGGTGGTGAGGGGCGGCCGGCAGGCCTCGGCCATCACCTCCCAGTTGTCGAAGCCGACCAGAGCGACGTCATCGGGCACCCGCCGGCCGCTCTCGCGCAGGGCGTCCGCCACGCCACGACCGATCTGGTCGCTCCCGCAGAAGATGGCGTCAACCTCGGGCTCCCGTTCCAGCAGCGCGGCCGTCCCCTCCCTACCCCAGGCTTCACTCCAGGCGCCATAAAAGACTTGGCCGCCGGCAAACTCCAACCCGGCCCCCGCCAGGACCGCCTGGGCGCCGGCGGCTCGCCGGCGTGCCGCCTCGAAGCGCTCGGGCCCCGTCAGGTGGCCGATGCGCCTACGGCCGAGGCTGGTCAAGTGCTCGACGGCGGCTTGCCCCCCGCCCTCGTCGTCTGGCAGCACGGAAAGGTCCTGTCGGTCCTCCGACCTGGTCATCGCGTAAACAACGGGTACCGGCAGGCCCTTTCCCACCGGCGGGCGCGACTCGACCCGCCGTGCCGCCACGATGATCCCGTCTACGCGGCGCGAGAGCATCATGCGCAAGTAACGTCGCTCGCGCTCGGGGTCGCCGCGGCTGTCACAGAGGAAGACCGAGACCTTGCCTTCTCCCAGGGCTTCTTCGGCACCGAGCATCACTGGGATAGAGAAGCGCCCGAAGCTGTCCGTGGTGAGCAGCCCCACGGTGAAGGTCCGGCCCGACAGCAAGCTCTGGGCCAGCGCGTTGGGCTCGAAACCCAACTCTTGCGCGACGCGCACCACGCGCGAGCGGGTCTCGGGCCGAAGGCTCCCCCGCCCGTTCAGCGCCTTGGAAGCCGTGCCGACAGACACGCCGGCGCGTTGGGCCACGTCCACTATGGTCCAGCGACGTTTGGCCTGCTCGTTGGCTACCTCATCGAGGGGGTCCTGAGCCCTGTCCAAATTGGGCGCCTCCGCGCGTTTATTGGTGACAAGACGCAGGCACGCCCGCGCCCTGCCGGCCGGCAAAGCGTTGCCACCAAGTTAACCTCCCGTGGCCAGGGTGAGGGCACTCTGGATCGCGGCGTCGAGCATGGGCTCGGTCAGGCGCCCCGTGAAGGTGTTCTGCTGGCTCGGGTGGTACGAGCAGACGAGCCAGCGCCCGTCCGGCAGCTGCAGCTCCACTCCATGGCCAAAGCGCGGAGCGCGGCGGGCCCCCATCAGCCGGCAACATGCGGCGTAGGCGAAACCACCCAGGGCCAGGACCGCGCGGAGCCGCGGGAGCAGGGCCAGTTCTCGTTGCAGGTAACCGCTGCAATTGTCACGCTCGGTCACCGTTGGGTGGTTCCCGGGCGGGGCGCACCGCACGACGGCGGTCACCCACACGCCCCTCGCCAGGAGGCCGTCCTCACGCCCAGTGCTCGTGGGCTGGTTCGCGAGCCCGGCGCGCCATAGCGCCGCCCAGAGCCAGTCCCCCGAGCGGTCGCCCGTGAATATGCGGCCCGTCCGGTTGCCACCATGCGCCGCGGGGGCAAGGCCCACAACTGCAAGTCGTGCCGAACGGTCCCCGAAGCCCGGGAGCGGCTTGCCCCAGTACTCCTGGCCGGCAAAAGCGGCTCGGGGGTGCGCCGCCACCTCCTCCCGCCAGGCTACGAGGCGGGCGCAGCGCCGGCACGAGACGATCTCCTCGTAGAGCTGCTCGTACAAAGGCGCTGGCTCAGCGGTCAGGTGGGGGCGGCGCATGTCTATCTTGTGGCTCCAAAGGTGGCGTAGTCGGTGGAGTGGCGTACTTCGGTGGAGTGGCGTACTTCGGTGGACTGGCGTACTTCGGTGGAGTGGCGTACTTCGGTGGAGTGGCGTACTTCGGTGGAGTGGCGTACTTCGGTGGAGACGAATTGCACCCTGACATGCGCCGCTCCCATCTTGGCCCAGGTTGCCGGTCCCGCCTTGGCAGCGCGCACGGGCACGAGCAGAGGATAGTTTGGCGTCAAATGCCGCGCCGGCCCAAGCCCGCCCCGCCCACGATATTGGCCCTGGTCAGACATGGCCTCACGCCCACGACGGGAAAGGAGATGCCCGAGCGCGGCCCCGGCCCGTCGCTGTCGGAGGAGGGCATCGCCCAGGTTGAGCAGGCAGCACTCCATATCGCTGCCTGGCGTGCTCAGTGGCCGGCCATCGCTGCCCTCTACAGTTCCCCCTTGCGCCGCACTCGCGACACGGCGGGGATCCTCGCCAAGTACCTCGACCGCGAAGTGGTGGAGGTGCCAGAGCTCGCCGACTGCGACGTCGGGGACTGGGCCGGCCAGGCGCTGAAGCAGCTGGCCAGGAAGCCCGAATGGGCCACTGTGGTCCACCGGCCGAGCGACTTTTGCTTCCCAGGTGGCGAGGCCTTGGCGGGGATGGCCTCCCGGGTGGTGGGAGCGGCCAAGCGGCTAGCCGGCGCTCACCCCGGGGCCACCGTGGTCGCAGTGTCGCACGCCGACCCGATCAAAGCTGTGCTGGCCGACGCGCTCGGCATGCACCTGGACATGTTCCAGCGGGTGCTCGTCTCGCCCGCCTCGGTGAGCGTCATCAGCTACTCGGCGTCCGGGGCGCAAGTGCTCGAAGCCAACTGGACGGGCCCACCGCCTCCGGCCCAGAGCCAAGGGAAGGGGCCTGGTTGAGCGCTTCGTTCGACCTCCCGAGCCCCTCTCGGGTGACGGTAGGGGCCATCGGGCCGCCGGGCAAGCGCGTTTTCTACCTCCAAGTGCGCCAGGACGACCGGGTGGTGACGCTCAAGCTCGAAAAGCAGCAGGTCCTTTTGCTGGCAGGGGGCCTCTCCGAGGTCCTCGCCGACCTGGCTGCCCCGTCCGCCACACCCGGCGAGGGCGAGCTCCAACTGGAAGAGCCCGTAGAGGAACAATGGGCCGTGGGTACGATGCAGCTCGGCTACGACTCCGAGGCAGACAGGATCGTGCTCGTGGCCCGAGAGTTCCGCCCCGAAGCCGAGGAAGAGGAGCCCGGGCCCGACGACGGCCAGATGCGCGTGAGGCTCACTCGGGAACAGGCGGCGGGGGTGATGGAGCACGGTAAGCGGCTGCTCTCTCGGGGGCGCCCGCCTTGCCCACTCTGCGGTTACCCGCTCGAGGACGGCCACAGCTGCCCCAAGACAAACGGGCACCGGGCACCTGCCTTGTGAGCGGGGCCAAGCACCGCCACGCCCCGACCGAAGTGCGGGGCCTCAGGGGAGCCGGGGGAGGAGCCCGGACGGCGGGTGATGACGCCGGCACCTTGGCCCTGCTATCTGAAGGCAAAATAGAGCTGAAGGGCCGGATCGCCTGGAGCTCCAACGCCACCTTCCTCGTAGAGGTCCGCGCCGGCGGAGGGGATCGCTCACTCGCCATATACAAACCCACCAAGGGCGAGCGGCCGCTTTGGGACTTCCCGCGGGGGCTCTGGAAACGAGAGGTTGCCGCGTACGAACTGGCCAGGTGGCTCGGCTGGGACCTGGTGCCGCCGACGGTGGGGCGCGCCGACGGTCCCTTCGGGCCGGGGTCGCTCCAGTACTGGGTGGACGCCGTGGAAGATGAGCACTACTTCACGCTCCTGGACAAGCCACAACACCTCCGAGCTTTGCGGAGGGTGGCGGTCTTCGACTTGGTGGTCAACAACGCGGACCGCAAAGGAGGCCACTGCCTCCTGGGCCCAGACGGCCACATCTGGGCCATAGACCACGGCCTGTGCTTCCACACCGACACCAAGCTGCGCACGGTCATATGGGACTTCGCGGGCGAGCAGATCGAAGACAACCTCCTCGATGCCTTGGAGCCCTTGGCAGAGGGTCAGGTCCCAGATGGCGTTTCCCGGCTGCTGGAGGCGGGAGAGCTCGGTGCTCTGGCGGGGCGCGCCCGGACGCTGCGGCGCCGGCGCAAGTACCCTGCCCCCACGTCTCAATGGCCCTATCCATGGCCGCTCCTCTGACCACCCGGGACGTGCGCTCGCAGGCGGGCGAACGGTGCCCGTCGTCGCACTAGTAGGGTGGCGATAGCCGTGGCCTGGCCAGCGTGGCGGCGGCGACCGGGGCCCGTCTCATTTGCGCGAGAGGAGACCTGAGGTATGCGTTACGAGGGCGAGGTGCGCCTGACGCTCCCGGCCCGGCCCGAGTACATCGGGTTGGCAAGAGTGACCGCCGCCGGGCTGGCGAGCCGCCTCGGTTTCACCTATGACCAGGTCGAAGACCTGCGACTGGCGGTGGACGAGATATGCCACGGCCTGACCGGCAACAGCGGGCGGGACGGCACGATCGAGGTGCGTTTCCTCCTCTCGCCCGAGAGCCTCACCGTGCGGGGCCAGGGCCGGTTCCAGGCACCCGGGCCCGTCGCCTTGTCGGAGATGTCAGAGGTGATCCTCGACGCACTCGTCGACGAGCACTTCCTCGGCGACGGCGCGGGTGGGCCTCACTTCGAGCTGGTGAAAAGGCTCGAGCCGCGCGCCCCGGCCCCTGCCAGCGACCCACGGGGAGGGCTCACGTGAGCCCCGAACCCCGCGATCACCAGGATCTCCGGGAGCAGTTCGCCGCCTACGCCGAGAGCCGTGACCCAGCCCTTCGCGGCGAGTTGGTCTCCGCTCACCTCGGCCTGGCCGAGTACCTGGCACGCCGCTTCGCCAACCGCGGGGAACCCTTGGACGACCTCGTGCAGGTGGCTTCGCTCGGGCTCATAAAAGCAGTGGACCGTTTCGACCCTGGGAGGGGGGCCGAGTTCTCCACTTACGCCACCCACACGATCGTGGGTGAACTGAAGCGGCACTTCCGGGACAAGGGCTGGGCGGTCCGGGCACCCCGACGGATGCAGGAGCTCTACCTCCGGCTCGGCAAGGTGGTCGGCACCCTCGGTCAAGAGCTGGGCCACTCCCCCACGATCGCTGAGCTAGCCGGAATGTTGAACGTGTCCGAGGAGGAGGTGCTCGAAGCGCTCGAGGCGGGCCAGGCCTACCGCTCCGCGTCGCTCGACGCCCCGGCGGCGGGAGAGGAGGGCGAGTCCCTTGGGTCCCGCCTGGGTGACGACGACCCTTCGCTAGAGGATGCCGAGAGGCGCGCCACCCTGTCCCCCTTGCTGGCCAAGCTCGCCCCCCGTGAACGTCTGATAGTGCAGCTCCGCTTTTTCGAGGGGCTCACGCAGTCCGAGATCGCCGAACGCCTCGGGATATCCCAGATGCACGTCTCGCGCCTGCTCGCCCGTAGCGTGGCCACGCTCCGTAACGCAGCAGAGGCGCCGGCCCGTTAGGGGCGACCCGCATGCGCCTGATGCTCGTGGTGAACACCTCGGCCTCCTCGGTCACCCCGAGGGCGAGGGTGATGGTACAAAAGACGCTCTCGGGTAGCCACGACGTCGTGTGCAAGGAGACCAACAGACGAGGCCACGCGGCGCGGCTGGCCCAAGGTGCTGCCGCAGATGGTTTCGACGCCGTCGTCGTGCTTGCCGGTGATGGGACGCTGAACGAGGCGGTCAACGGGCTGGCCGGCTCACAGACCGCTCTGGCCGCGCTCCCGGGCGGTTCGACAAACGTGTTCGCACGCACGGTAGGCACATCGAGCGACCCCGTCGAGGCAGCCGGGCAGCTCCTTGCCGCCCTGGCCGAGGGCTCGCTCGAGCGCGTCGGCCTCGGCCAAGCCAACGGCCGCTACTTCTTGCTCCACGCCGGCATCGGTTTCGACGCGGCGGTCGTCGCAGCGGTGGAAAAGCGTGCTTCCCTGAAGCGCTATACGGGCCCGGCGGCGTTCTTGCTGGCCGCCCTTTCTTGCTGGGTGGGAGGCTACGACCGAAAACACCCGGCCTTTTCTGTTTCCACTGGTGACGTTTCCATCGATAGGGCCTATTTTTCGGTCTTCTTGAACAGCGACCCCTACACCTTTTTGGGCAACCGGCCCTTGCACATAGCCCCGGGGACGCGCCTCGGCGGCCCGATGAGCCTGGTCACCTTCGACAAGTTGACCTTGGCGACGCTACTGCCCGTGGCCGCGGCAGCCCTGGGCCAGGGGGTGAGGGGTGGCAAGCGGGCCCACTTGATGACGGCGCGCGACGTGAAACGAGCGACCGTAGTCGGCAGGCGCCCCGTCCCTTACCAGCTCGACGGGGATTACGCAGGTGAATCCCAGCGCATCGAGCTCACCTGGTCGAGCGAGGAGCTACTCATCGTCATCCCTGATAGGGGCCGCGCTCTTGACGATCGGCCCTTCCAGTTTTGAGCTCCCAGGGATATACTCCGATGGGCACGAAGCACGGCCGTGCCCTATACTGCTAAGCGCACTCAAGTGAAGAGTTTCACAAGCCAGCAGGTCCGGCCAGGCCCGTTGGAGCAACAACAGGGCGCAACCGGCTCGGACATTTGAACGCGTCGGCATGCCAGGAGGAGACACGAGTGGCCCTCACTTGGACCAGGAACATCGAATGGGACGTCGAAGACTGGCGAGAGCGAGCGGCGTGCCGGGACACCGACCCAGACTTGTTCTTCCCGATCGGGAGCACGGGCCCTGCTGTCGAGCAGATCGTCTCGGCCAAGGCGGTCTGCGCCACCTGTGACGCGTGTACTAGCTGCCTCGAGTTCGCGCTGGCCACCAACCAGGAGTCCGGCATTTGGGGCGGCACGACCGAAGAAGAGAGGCGCAAGCTCCGCAAAGCCTGGCTCGCCAGGCAGCGCCGGGCTATCTAGGCCGGTCCCCGTACGGCCGGTGCCGGGCTAGGCATGCACGCTCGCACCGCTCGCCCGTAAGACCCGGGCAAGCGGAGCGCTATATCCGGGCCAGGTCGTCGCCCACTGGGTGGTTGATCGGGACCACCAACCGGGCGACCGTGCCACCATCGCTACGCATCTCGATCTTGCCTCCCAATTGACTGTTGACAAGGCCCCGCACGATCGAGAGCCCGAGGCTTGTCGTGCTGTCCACCGAAAACCCAGGCGGCAGGCCGGCGCCATTGTCGCGCACCTCGACCACCAGTTCGTCGCCCCGACGTGAAAAGGTCACGTGCACGCGTGCTTCCGGTTCGGCGCGATAGGAGACAAAAGCGTGCTCCACCGCGTTTTGCATGAGCTCGTTGAGCGCCACCGCCAAAGGCGTCGCCACCTGTGCGCCCATGTGGCCCGCCCCTCCCGACCAGGTGACCCGCACCGGGTGCGCCGTGCTCGAGAGGTCCTCGGCCATCCGCACGAGCGAGGGCAGGATGTCGTCGAAGTCGACCTCTTGGGCCGTGTCGCGCGACAGGATCTCATGGACCATGGCGATGCTGCGCACCCGGCGCTCCGCTTCGTCGAGGGCGTGCCGGGCCTCCCCCGCGGGCAGGCGGCGGGCCTGCAGGCGAAGGAGGGACGAGATCGTCTGCAAGTTGTTCTTCACCCGGTGGTGGACTTCACGAATGGCCACGTCCTTGCTCATGAGGAGCCGGTCCCGGCGGCGGATGTCGGTGACGTCCCGGACAAGCACGAGCGCCCCCGTCAGCTTGCCCTGGTCCAAGAGGGGGATGCACCGGATGAACACGGCCACCTCGCCCAGTTCGAGTTCTTCCGACGCGGGCAGGAGCTCTTTGTAGGCCCGGGGGACGGGGGACTGTTCGAGGCCCAGTTCCTCCAAGCTGGCGCCCAGCACTCCCCGGAAGACGCCGAGGCGGTGCATGGCGTTCACAGCGTTCGGTGACGCGTACTCGACCCTGCCGGAGGCGTCTAGGACCATCACCCCGTCGCCCACCCTCGGCGACTCCGAGGAAAGCGGTTCGTCGAGCAGGAAGGGGAAAGCCCCCGCTGTCACCATGCGGGCGATCCGGTCGAAGACCCCCGCGTACACCCGTTCGAGCTCGCCCGGGCGCCGGCCGACCCTGAGGGGTGCCTCGCGGGTCAAGACAGCCACGACCTCGCCGGCAAAGCGGACCGGTATGCACACCACGCGCGCCGGCTCGCCGCGCGCCGCAACCGCTAGCTCGCCTTCCACCACCGTCCCGAGCGACAAGGCCCTCGAGAGCATGGGCCGCTCCGGCCCGGTCACCTCGCGGCCGAGCAGGTCCTCTATGTAGAGCGTCTGGCTGGTGGTGGGGCGGACCTGGCCGACCACGACGAACTGGCCCGGCTGGCCTGCCGCAGGGGCGAAAAGCAACAAGTCGGAAAAGGAAAGGTCCGAGAGCACCCCCCAGGTGCCCACCAGGCGTTGGAGGTGCTCCACGGCAGGCTCGGCCAGGGCCGTCCGGTCATGGATGAGCTCTGCCAGTGTCGCCATAGCGCCGCCCTCAGGACCACACCCACCGGCCGACTTCGAGCACGCCAGCCAGGTCGTGGACGTCCTCGCCCAACTCGGGGACATCGGCCACGACGCTCGGGGTGCGCGCCAGTTCGGCGCGCTGAGCGGCCTCCCGTTTGGCGACCACCGTGACGTTGTCGAAATTGTTGCCGAGTTCTTTCAGCACGCGCTCGACGAGGGCAGCGTCGTAACCTTGGAGCGGCCCTCCATCGGAACTGAGCTCCAGGGCCAGTTCCCCGGCTCGCTGGGAGAGTTCCTCGGCCCGGCGCGACAGCGTCAGGTCCATCATGTAAGAAGGGAGGACCCTGTTTAGTACGAGGCCGCCAGCATGGAGGCCCCTCGTCGGCAGCAGCCGCAAGAACGCTTCCGCCTCGCGCACTGGGACCGTTTCCAGGGTCGACACCACTACAAATGTCGTGCGCCTGTCGGCGAGGAGGCGTTCGACCTCTTTAGCGCGCGCGACGAAGCCGTCCGAGAGCGTCTGGAAAAGGATGAAAAACTCAGTTATGTCCTCCAAGAACTTCGTACCGAGCACCCTGTCTGCTACGTAGTAAAAGGGCCTCGCGGCCGCGTCGGCCAGGTGGCTGCGGTATGGCACGGTGAGGAGCTTCAGCAGCCGGGAGCTGAAAAACTCCGCCATGCGCTGGGGCGCGAGCAAGAAGTCGACGGCGTTCCTCGTCGGCGGCGTGTCCACCACGATCAGGTCGTAATCGCCTTCTGAGTGGAGCTCGAAGAGCCTTTCGACTGCGATGTAATCGTGGCTCTGCACGAAGCGCTCGGAAATGTTCTTGTAGAGCGGGTTGTCGAGTATCCGCCGCGCCGTCGCCTTGTCTGGGGCGTGGCGCGAGACCAGGGCGTCCCAGCTCGCCTTGGTGTCCAGCATCTCCGCCCACAGTTCCCCTCGGGGAACCACGCCCGCCCCGGCGAAGGCTTCTCCGGTCACGCGTTGGACACGGTGGAGCGGCTCGAAGCCGAGGGCCTGGGACAGGCGGCGGGCTGGGTCAACCGTGACCACCAGCACCTTTCCTCCCTGGTAAGAAGCCGCCATCGAAGCAAGGGCCGCTGCCACCGTTGTTTTGCCCACCCCACCGGGACCGCAGACGACCACGATCTCCTTCGACGCCACGAGCGCCTCCATGCTCCCCCTGGCGCGCTCGCGTTCCTCGCCGGCACCGCGGCGCCAACCCGGCTCTCCGCCGTCGGTGGTCGGAGCGGTGCTCGTCAGTTTTCCAGCTCCGCTGACAAGGCGGAAGCCACCTGGCGGGTGGCCCGCAAGCCGTAGGACCGGAGGAACAAGTACGGCACGTAAACGAGCGGTGCGCCGCCGGGGCCACCTAGGGCCTCGCGGAGCCGCTGCAGGTGGGCGGCGCGGCTGCGACGCGTCTTTACCATCCAGCGGGCAGCGTCGAGCAGAGGGAGCGCTTCGCCCCCCAGTGCGCGAGACAGGTGCCCGGTCGCCCGCTCTCCCGACAACGCCTCGAAGGCCTGTTCCTCCCGGTTGCCGAAAAGCTCCGGGAGCACGCGGTTCACCACGATGCCCGCCAAGCCCACGGATGTCTCGGAAGCCAGGCGGGCCGCCGTCTCTATCGTCTCAGTCACCGGCATCTCTTCGGGTGTGGCCACTATCAAGGCCCCGCAGGCCGAACGGTCCGAGAGTATGTCGAGCATCCACCCCGTTTGCTGGCGCACCAAGCCGACCTGGACAAGGCTGTTGATCGCCTGGGGTGCTGAAAGCTGGCCAATTATGTGGCCGCTCGAGACGGCATCGACGATGACGGCGTCGTAATGGCGCTCGCGTACCTCCCAGCAGAGCTTGCCGACGCTCACAATTTCCCTCACGCCGGGGGCGGCCGAGGCGACGAAGTCGAACATCCTTGTCGCCAGGCCCAAGCCGGCGGCGCGCGGCAGCCGCAATTGGAGCGCCAGGTACTGGCGGAGCGAGGCTTCGGGGTCCATCGACATGGCCCAAAGGTTGGGAGCAACCTCGTGCTCGTCGAAGCCGGTCGGGGCAGCCTCGAACGAGGACGCCAGGTCGCCCTTGGCGTCCATCTCGCAAACCAGGGTGCGTTTGCCCCTACTGGCGCAAAGGAGCGCCAAGCCGGCGCTTATGGTCGTCTTGCCGACGCCACCCTTGCCCGTGACGAACAAGAGCTTGCGGTCCAAGAGGTCAGGCAGGTGAGCCACCCTTGACGATCACACCCTTGCGCGCGACGAGCGACGGCCGCCGGGACCTCTCGCGCCCAAGGACGCCCGCCGGCTCAAACGGCTGCCCCGAAGCCCACCCGCCGCGTCTCGGCGCCCGTGTCCAGCTCCACGTACGCCAGCTTCGCCGCGGGCACCCCGACCCGGCGGCCGCGCTTGTCGGTCAGCCACAAGATGCCCGACCCCTTCTCGACCGCGGCGTCGACCAGTGCCACGAGCTCGTCAGCGCTCATACCATCGGCCACCTCGACCTCGATCTCCCTGGGGTGTTGTAGCACACCGATCCGGACGTCCACCTGGGGGCCTCCTTGGCTCTTTGGAACCTGCTGGCCAACTGTCTATGCCTGGCGGCAACATGCTACCGAGGGGCTCGGCGAAGGTGGTGCGCCGGAGGGCAGGCGCCGTCACCGGGGCTCGCTACCTTGTGTCCCGTGGACCCTGCGCGTGCCAGCCCCCGCGAACGCTCGTGGGTGGCAACCATGGCCGGCACCCCCACGCCCGAGGGAGTGGTGCTCGCACACGCGACCGGTACGCGGCCCCGGACGGGCGCGGCCCTCGTCGACCGGGAAAGCCGGGAAGAGGCAGAGGGGCTGCACCTCGCCCCAGGCGCCACCCGCGCGCATGGCGCCGGCCGCCGTGCCCGCGCCGAGGAGCCCGACCCGTTACGGACCTGCTTCGAGCGTGACAGGGACCGCATCTTGCACTCGAGCGCCTTCCGGCGGCTGGCGGGCAAGACCCAGGTGTTCGTCTTCCCTCGCGACCACCAACGCACCCGCCTCACCCACGCCCTCGAGGTCGCCCAAGTGGCGACGGCTGTAGCTCGCGCCACGGGCCTCAACGTCGCCCTGACCGAAGCCATCGCGTTGGGCCACGACTGCGGCCACGGCCCGGGAGGGCACGCCAGTGAGGATGCGTTCAGCCCGTTCCTGCCGGGTGGTTACCACCATGCCATCTGGGGTGCCGACGTCGCGCTCGTAGCCCTCAACCTCTGCGCCGAGACCTTGGACGGCATCCGCCATCACAGCTGGTCTCTGGAGAGCCCGTTTACCCCCGAGGGCGCGGTTGTCAGCTGGGCGGACCGCTGTGCCTACTGCGCGCACGACCTGGAGGATGCCTCCACCGTGGGCATGGTGAGCCCCGACGAATTTCCCGCCGAGGTAGCCGAGGTGGCGGGCCGGACTCGTAGCTCCCAGCTGCGCTGCTTCGTGAACGCCCTGGTCGACTGCATAACCGAGACGGGAGAGATAGGCATGCGCCAGCCCTACGCCGGTGCCCTGGCCGCGTTCCGAGAGTTCAATTACGAGCGGATCTACATGAGCCCGGCATCGCTCGCCCAGGGCCAAGCCGTGGTGGCCATCCTCGGCGCGCTGGTCGAGTACTTCGCCGAAAACCCCGGGCGTATGCCTGCCCGGCCGGACGCCGGCGACGATTCCGGGACGCCTTTGCGGCAGGCGATCACCTACGTCGCCGGCATGACCGACCGCTTCGCCTTCAGCGCCGCGGTCGAACTGTTGGGCTGGGCACCGGAGAGGCTCCCGAGGGGCATCGACGCCACCGGCGTCTAGGCCTGCTGGCTTTCTCCTCCCCCCGCCTCGACCTCTTCAAGCCATGACCTCGCGTGCCGTTGTGCCCACTCGCGGCTTACCCTGCCGGTCAGCATCGAGCGCAGCGCCCGCGGGTGCGTGATGGCCATGAGGACATGCCCGATGACCGCGGCCACGAAGATGTAGGCGACGAGGTCGTGGACGAAGGTCGCTCCCGTACGCCACGACAGCGGCCAGAAATAGAACCACCGCATTATGCAACCGGTCATGAGCGTCACCCCCATTACGCCGAGGGTGAAGGCGGCCATGAGCTTTTGGCCGGCATTGAACTTGCCCAGGGCCAGCCTCGAGACCGGCTCGCGCCGGAGCAGCATCCTGAGCCAGCGCCGCTCGGCCGCACTCCAGCGGTTGAGCCGACGGACGTCGGCCCGGAGCGCCTTGCCCCAAGGGCCGAGGAAGCTGGCAACGAGGGGCACCGGCAGGGCGAGACCGGCGTCCACATGGATCCGCACGAGTAGCGCCCGCCGCCCGACAAGCGCTACGAGCTGGGGCACATAAAGGCACGCCCCCGTCACGATCAAAACGATGAACAGGGCTGCCGTCACCCAGTGAACCCACCGCTCCAGCCGGTCGAAGCGGACGAGCCGGCCCGGGCCGGCGGGCCTTCCCCCCGCAGGCCGCTCCTCCGGGCCGTGTACTGGCCCGAGCTCCTCAGGAGATCGGAGCGCCGACGTCGCTGTTGCTCCGGCCGACCCAGGCGTTGACGGCGTAGCCGCGCTGCTCCCAGTACCCCGGGTACACCTTGTCCACGACGTCGATGGCTTTCAGCCACTTGATGGACTTGTAGCCGTACATGGGTGCTACATAGAGCCGAACCGGCCCGCCGTGCTCCCTCGTGATGGGGCCGCCGAGCATCCGGTAAGCCACGATCACGTCGGAGAGGCGGGCCTGCGCGAGCGTCAGGGACTCGGTGTACACGCCGTCGAACGACCTGAAGAGCAGGGCCTTGGCCTCCTTGGTGGCGCCGGCTTCGTCGAGGAGGTGCCCGAGCGCGACGCCCTCCCAGTGGACCGCGGGCACTCGCCAGCCGGTCACGCACTGGAACGGTTTCACGAGCGCGGTCGATGGCAAGGCCTCGAGGTCCCCCAACGCGAGGCTGAGCGGCCTCCGCACGAGCCCACCCACCTGCAGCCGGTAGTCCGCCGGCTCCGGCGGGAACCCATTGGTCACCGTGTACAGCTGGAAGTAGTCGCCTCCCGGGACCAAGCCGGCCAAGTTCGACTCGGTGCGCGCCGACAGCGAGTGGAGAACGTTGCCGATGCCGCGGGCGACAGGAGCGCCGGCCACGACGCCGGCGGCCCCCGCCCCCAACATGGCCACCACGACACGTCGTCCAACCGGCTTCCCGTCGCGGCGTTCGCCATCAGCCACCGCCTTCATGATGCCAGTCGCGCTCTCCTCGGCGCGCGCGACCTCGTTACCTGGCTCGGCAGCCGGCCGGGCCTCGCGCCCTCGTCTCAGTTGACCCGCAGCTCTTGGCGGACCACCCGCGAGCGCCCGAGCGCCACCACCCGCTCGGCAATATGCACGAAGGCCAGAGCCGCCTCCGACCCGGGGTCGGCAGCCACCACTGGCAGGCCAGTGTCGCCACCTTCTCGCACGGCCGGCTCGAGGGGCACCTGCCCGAGGAGCGGGACACCCAGCTCCTCGGCCAGCTGTGGGCCGCCCCCGGTCCCGAAGATAGCGAGACGACCGCCCGGCGTGCTCAGCCAGCTCATGTTCTCGATGACGCCTCGCAGCGGGAGGTTCAGCTTCCTCGCCATGTAGGCGCTGCGTTGGGCCACCCGCTTGGCCGCCACCTGGGGCGTGGTCACGACATAGACCTCCGACGCCGGCAGGTACTGGGACATGGACAGTGCCACGTCACCGGTCCCCGGGGGCATGTCGACGAGCAGGAAGTCGACGTCCCCCCAGTCAACGTCGCTCAAGAACTGCTCGAGCGCCTTGTGCAGCATCGGGCCACGCCAGATGACGGGTTGGGAATCGGGCACGAAGAAACCCATCGACATGACACGCACCCCGTGGGCCACCAACGGTTGCACCGCCCCGCCCGAAGCGTCTGGCGCACCCGACACGCCGAGCATCGCGGGTACCGAGAAGCCGTAAACGTCAGCGTCGAGCACCCCGACCTTGTGCCCGAAGCCGGCGAGCGCCAGGGCAAGGTTCACGGTCACCGTGGACTTGCCGACCCCGCCCTTGCCGGAGCTGAGCCCGAGCACGCGCGCGGAGGACTCCCCGGAGGAGAACGGGTTGGCCCTGCCTGCTTCGTGGCCGGGAGGCTGGCCCGCAGGCCCGGTGGCTGCCATGTGGTCCACGCTACAGCCGTCCTCGCGGCCCGCTGCAGAAGAGGCCCGCTGCAGAAGAGGCCCGCTGACGGCAGGGGAAGCCCACCCAGGCTGGCGCACAGGTACGATAGGGGCGATGGCGCCGCTCGAAGCCGCCCAGTTCTCGGCCACGGTTGCCGCTGTCACTTCGGCCTTCGGGGACCCGACCCGCCGGCAGGTCTACCTCTTCGCCCGGGAGTCCTCGGCCGGCGTGACGGCTTCGGAGGTGGCAGAGCATTTTTCGCTCCACCCCAACGTGGCCCGCCACCACCTGGACAAGCTCGCGGCCGGAGGTTACCTGGAGGTGCAAAACGCCCGTTCGCCGCTAGCCGGGGTGGGCCGGCCCTCGAAGCGCTACCGGGCGACGGGCCCGGCTCCGGTACTGGCCGGCGCAGGACGGGAAGACGAGCTGCTCATAGCCCTCCTGGCCGGCGCGTTGGCGCTCTTGCCCCCGAGGGCCGCCGAGGGGATGGCTGAAGAAGTGGGCTTCGTGTACGGTCGCAAGCTGGCCGGCTCCATGGCACCGGGGGAGGGCCAGCTGTCGGTGCGTTCCGCGCTGCGAGCGATAGCCGACGCCCTCACCGCACACGGCTTTGCTGCCAGGGCCGAAAAGAGGGGGGCCTTGCTGGCCCTCGTCCAGGACAACTGCCCATTCTTCGATGCCGCGCAGCAGCACCCCGTGATCTGCGCCGTCGACCGGGGGATGGTGAAAGGGATGCTGAGCGCTCTCTCTGGGAGTACGACAAGTCACGCTCAGTGGTCGTCACGGGCGCAGGGCGACGAAACTTGCACGACTTCCTTGCCGGTGGGGGCGTAAAGCAGGCAATATCGGTAGGTGCCGAGACGCCCGGGGAACCCCAGTTCGGCTCCGCATGGTGCTCAGCCCGAGAAACCCTTGCAACCGGGGACGCGCGTCAGCCTCGAACTGCCCGAGGCGGGCACCTGCGTGGGAGTGATAACGAGCGCGGATGACCAGGTCGTAGCCCTCGAGCTACTCGACGAGGTGAAGGACAACGAGCTCCCCGGAGGGCTCACGCTCGACATGTTCATGCCGAGGCCGCAGGGCGTCTACCACTGGCTGTGCACCGTGGCGGCCCCTCCGCTCGGCCAGAAGGCCGAGCTGGAACTGCTCGGCAAGCCGACCTTCGTGCAGCGCCGGCTCGGGCAGAGGATGGAGTCCTCGGCGCAAGCGCAGGTCAGGCGGGTGCGCTCGGGGCGCAAGACCAAGGCGCAGCCAGCCCTCGTTGTCAACGTGTCCCGGGGGGGCATGAAGCTCCAGGGGCCGTTGCAGGCAAGTACCGGCGACACCGTGGAGGTGAGCGTCGACCTCGGACGGCACGTCACCCTTCTCGGCCGCACGGTCATGGCGTACCCCCTGGAGGCGGGCACGTGGACCACCCATGTGAGCTTCCTGCCCGGCCAGCGCGACGCACTCGAAGCGCTCGACAACTACATAGCCGAGCGCCTCCGCGAGCGCGGCGGCTGACTCCGCCCGGACCCGCGGGCTCACCCCGCTCCGCGTCGCTCTCAGCGTCCCGGGCCTGCCGGTTCAAGAGGTTGGCCTTTCCGGCCGATACTTCTCATATGTAGCTGGTAACCAGGCGCCTGCTTCGCCGAGAGGGCCTGGCTTGGGCCTGGTGCCGGCAAGGCGCCGCCGGCGAGGAGACGAGTGGCCTCTGTAGCGATTGCAGGACCGCTGGGACCGGGCGTTCAGGTCGGTCTGCAGCTGCCGAGCAGTTCCACGTGCGCGGCCCGCGTCGCCTCTTGCAGCGGTCGGAGCCTGGTGCTCGAGCTGCTCGAAGAGATCGCCCCGGGGGCCCTCGAGGAGGGCTCGGTGATGGATCTCTTCATGCCCCTGTCGTGGGGCATGTACAAGTGGCTGTGCATCGTCAGCTGTCACCCGGGCCAACCCAAGGTAGAGGTCGAGCTCCTCGACGCGCCGATGTTCATCCAGCGCCGGCTCGACCCCCGCGTCGGGGTCGCCCTGGCGGCCGAGGTATGCCTCTTCAGGAACAACAAGCGCGGAGAGCCGCACGAGGCGGTCGTGGCCGACCTCTCGAACGGAGGGCTCAAGCTGGAGAGAGCACGCCAGCTCCGCTCGGGCGACATCATCGAGGTCCAACTGGACCTGTCGGCCACGCCCGCCTCCTCCACCGGGCCCGTAACCTTGGCCGGCAGGGTAGTGATGGCCTACCCGAGCCCGCCCGGCGACGACCCCGCCACGACCGATGCCCACGTTTGCTTCTTGGAGGGCCAACCCGAAGCACTGGCGTCCGTGGGCCGCTTCGTCGCTCAGCAGCTGAAATGCCGCTGGGAGGCCTGACGTCGTCCCGCGGCCAGAAGAGCGGCCAGAAGAGCGGCCAGAAGAGCGGCCAGAAGAGCGGCGCAGTGGGTGGTCAGCGGGACTTCGCGCCGCCGGCCCTCGCATCGGCGAGGGCTTGCCTGGCCACTTTCGCCAGGCTCGGCGAGGGTCCGTGGCCGAGGTACCACTCGAGCTCCGCCGCAGCAGCGGAAGGGCTCTTTTCGTACTCGAGGAGTACGAGGCCGCGGTACAGGTGGGCGGGGCCGTAAGAAGGGTCGACCTTTTCTGCTTTGGTGAGCAGCGGCATTGCCCGGGACGCAAACCCCGCTTCGGCGAAGATCCACCCTTCAGCTGTCAAGGCGATGGGTTGGTCCGGGTTGCTAGCCAGGATCTGGCCGTAGATCTGGAGCGCCTTGGCCGGGTCTTTCCCCATGAACGCTTGGGCCTCCTCGAGCTCGACGATGAGCCCCGTCGTGCTGCCCGTGATCGTGCCGCCCGGTAGCTCGGGAGAGGAGCGGTCAACGACATACAAGACGGTCCCGAGCACCATGAGCCCCACGCCGGCGGGCACCATTAGGCGCTGGTACCAAGGTCGCCGGCGCGGCGCGGGCGCGGGCTCCGTCTTGGTTGGGCCCCTCCCGGCTGGCTCCGGGCCGGGAAGGCTGGCCCGCGAGGCGGGTGGCGCCGCCGCGCCGTGCGGTTGGAGGACGGGGGCCGTCATCGTCCCTGCCCGCCGCCAGCGGGCGAAGGCGAGGGCGAGACCGACGGCACCGAGGGCAACGGCCAGTGCCGGCACCACCCATACCAGCACGTCCAAGCCAGAAGCAGGGGGCTTTTCCAGTATCGACGGCCCGTAGTCGGCCACAAGGTAAGAGCGGATCTGCGCCGGGCTCCGGCCCTCTTCGAGCCACTTACGCACCAGGTGCCGGATCTCGGCCGCCGCGGGGGCGTCCGATGCCGCCGCCGACTCGCCGGCACAAACAGGGCAACGGTACTGGCCGGCAATCTCCATCGTCCGCTGGTAAAGCGACTGGTGCCCCGCCCTCCCCCCGAACAGCCCCGTGCCGGCCGCCAGCGCCACACATACGACCAGAGCGGCGGCCGCCAGCCAGAAGACGCGCCTAGCGGTCCCGCGCCCCTCGGGCGAGAGCGCCTGCTCCTCCTCGTCCGGCCCGGCAACTTCCGCGGGGGCAACCGGTTCCCCTGGCACGGCTCAGGCCGCGTAACCCTTGGCAGCGGCTTGCCGGATCCAGGCGTCCAGGTCTTTGGCCCTCACTTCACCTTCGATGTAGGCGACCACGGTCCCGCCAGGTGCGACCAGGAACGAAGAAGGCAAGCCCTGTACCGCGTAGGACACCGACGCTTCCGGGTCGTCTACGGCTGGCCAGCGTGCACCTCTTTCCGCCAGGAACGTGCGCAATTGGGCGACGTTGGACGGGTCGTAGGCAACGGTGAGGACCATGGCGTCGCCCGCCCGGGCGTGTTGCTTCGAGAACAAGAGGAGCTGCGGCATCTCCTGCTGGCAGGGCACGCACCACGTTGCCATGAAGTTGACGAGGACCCACTTGCCCCGGAACTGCGACAGCGAATAGCGGCCGCCGCCGAGGCCTTCCCCCGAGACCGCCGGCGCCGGCTTTCCGAGAAGGGGGCTCTTCCCGAGGACTTCCGAAGAGGGCTTGGCCGACACTATGACGGCAAAAAGGGCCGACACCACGACAGCAGCGCCCAGCGCCGCCCACAGCACGGTCCGGCGGCGCCGGCCGCTTGGTGCCAGCGGGGGCGCCGGCGCGACCGCTTCTCCGGTGCTGTCCCCAAGTCCAGGCGGGGCCGCCGGCGCGACCGCTTCCCGGCCGTTGCCCCCGGCTGCCGGCGACTGCCCCGCCGGCAGTACGCCTCGGCCCACGCTCCCGCTCACAGGCCCGTTCCTGCCCCCACGCCGACGGTCTCGGCTCCGGCCAAGGGGTGGTCTTCGACGAGGGCACGAGCCTCGCCCCGCCCCGAACGAGGACGGCCCGAGCGGCGCCGGGACGGCCTCGACAAAGAGAGTGCTGCCCCGATGACGACCACCAGCCCACCCGTCCACAACCAAAGGACGAGCGGTTCGATGATCACGCCGATGGCAACCGGCCCGCTCGCCCTGGAGGGGACGTTGGCCAAAGTGAGGTAGATGTCCTGGGCGGGCGTAGAGCGTATAGCCGGGCTCGGGATGGCCTCGTTGGAGAGCGGGAACGACTCGACCGCCGGGTAGTAGTCCGTGCCGTCCATGCGGACGACGGCCTCCACGATGTCTCGGCTGGGCTTGTTGACCGTACGGAGCCCCACGTACTCCAACCGGTGGCCCTCGAAACTTGCCGACTGGCCCGGTGACAGTGCGAGCTGGCTCTGTTGCTGGTAAGCGTGGCTAGCGGCGATGGCGACGGCCACGAGCACGATGCCGATGTGGACCACCATCCCGCCGCCTGTCCGGCCGGGGAGGGCCGAAATGCCGTTCCGCCGTACGAGAAGTACGAGCTGGCGGAGCGCCGACCCGCCGGCGAAGGCTGCGAGGGTGAACACGACGAGCGGCCAGAGCCCGCGCAGCCCCGCCGCCAGGCACGCCACGAGGACCCCGACGGCCCCCACTGCTGGCCATGCCAGGCGATGGCGTAGCAGCTCTGTAGAAGCGCGCTGCCAGGGGAGCGCCGGTGCGACGGCCATCAGGAACAAAAGACAGAGCATTATCGGCATGGTCATCGTGTCGAAGAACGGGCCGCCCACCGTCAGGGTCGAGCCGTTGACCGCCTCGACGACGAGCGGGAAGACCGTCCCCAACAGCACGACGAAGGCGAAGGCGGCAAAGAGGAAGTTGTTGGCAAGGAAGGCACCCTCCCGCGAAACAGGGGTGGAAACCGTGCCGGCGTTGTGCAGCTGGTCGCCTCTCCAGGCCAGCAAACCGATGGAGACGGCGACGACGAGACCGAAGAACCCGAGCAGGTAGGGGCCGACATAACCGTCGCTCGTAAAAGAGTGCACCGACTCCAACACGCCCGAGCGGGTGAAGAAGGTACCGAGGACGGTGAGGCAAAAGGTGGCCAGCAAGAGCGAGAGGTTCCACACCCCGAGCATCGCCTTTCGTTGCTGGACGAGAGCCGAGTGCAAGAACGCCGTCGAGGTGAGCCACGGCAATAGGGCCGTGTTCTCGACAGGGTCCCATGACCAGTAGCCTCCCCACCCGAGCACCTGATAGCTCCACCACATCCCGAGCACGATCCCCGCAGAGAGGAAGGCCCAGGCGACTATGGCCCACCGCCTGCTCTCCTGGAGCCAGTTCGAAGCGCTCTCGCCGCTCACGAGGCTCCCGACGGCAAGGCAGAAAGGCACGGTAAATCCGACCAAACCGAGGTACAAGAGCGGCGGGTGGAACGCCACGAGGAGGCGGTCTTGAAGAAGCGGGTCCGGCCCCGGGCCCTGAGTCGGCACAGCACCCTGCACCCGGGCGAAGGGGTTGGAAACAGACAGCATCAAGCCGATGAAAAACGCCGCCACGGCGTACCCCGTGACTTTGGCCCACACGACGAGCGGCTCGTCCCGGCGACGCCGGAAGACGTACCACATGGCGGCCAGGTAGCCCGACAGTATGAGCGCCCACAAAAGGATCGAACCCGAAAGCGCCGACCACATCGCCGTCACCCGGTAGACGAGGGGCGTGAAAGTGCTGTCGTTGTTGTCTACATAGACGAGCCTGAAGTCGTGGGTGAGGAGCGCACGCTGCATGGCGAAGGTGGCTACCACCATCCCGGCTACGACGAGCCAGATGTAGCTCTGGCCCCCCCGGACGAGACCGGGGCGCCGCCGGAGCGTCCCGACAGCGAGGAGGACGGCACCGGCCACGGCACCGAGGAGGGCGAGGACGAGGCCGCTTTCGCCGAGCGCGATGTTCATCGAGGTTGCCGCCCGCCGGGGGGTGCCGCTGTCCTGGCTTTCTGGTGCGCGGCCGTGTACGTCGAACCGTGCTGGACCATTATCTGGAAGCTGGAAAACACGGATCCCTGCCAGTGGCCGTCCAGCACCACCGGAATGCCGACCCTGAACAGCTGGGAAGGAGCGCCGGTGCTCACGACATGTACGTCTACATGGTGAGAAGTTATGGTGAAATAGAGCTTCCCGCCAGTATCGCGGAGCCCGGGCACGACGGTCCCCTGGATGCGGAAGTCGGTGTTCCCGAGACGGGCGCGCTGGGCGACGGCCTGGTTTGCCGTCAAGTAGTAATTGAGCGCGTTTGTGAGGCCGCGAAAGAGGAGGAACGAGAACGCCCCGACCACTATGACGGCAGCCACGACCTTCTGGCGGCGCGTCGCGAGCGACTTGCGCCGCCTCGGCGCTACATGAGGAGTGCCTGCCGGTAAGCCCGGGGCACTCTGCCCTGCTTGTGGCCGCGCCTCGCTCAGTGCCATTGCGCCTCCGAGTTGCTCCGCACACCCCCGGCGCCGGCACCCGACTGCCCGGCTGGGCTCCCGACCCGCCTGGGCTCGTTGCCCATCAGGCGCTGGAGAGCCCGCTCCCTGCGCAAAGTGCGCAAAGAGTAGAGCGCGAGGAGGGCCCCGCAGGAAAGCCAGGCAGCTATGACGTAGTTCAACTCGATGGCTCCACCCGGGCAGCAGATGTGGTCGAACCCGCGAGCACCCGGTCGCCCTCGGGGACGGCCGGCAACGCCTGCCCCTCGGCACGCCGGGACTCGAGGGCGGTCAAGTAGCCCTCCGTCTCGTAGCGTTCTTCGAGCGCCTCCAAGCGGAAGCGGTGCACGGCCATCCACGCGAACACGAGGCCAAAGGCGACGAACGACCAGCACATGGTTACCAGCTGCCACCCGTGGATGGTCGGGTTTGGCTTGAAGAGGGTCGTGTGCTGGTGGAGGGTCGCGAACCAGGCGGTGGCGTAATGGTCGAGCACGACCGTGAGCGCCATGAGGAGGGCCACCACCGAGGAAACGAGCGCCCGCGAGTGAGGGTTGTCGACTGCCCGGCGCAGTGCGAGGTAACCCAGGGACTCCGCAAAGAGGAGAGCGGTCAGGGTGAGCCGTGCGTCCCAGGTCCACCACACCCCCCATGTGGCCCTTCCCCAGATCGAGCCGGTAATGAGCGTCGCTGCGCAAAAAACAGCTCCCACTTCCGCGCCGGCGACCGCCAGGCGGTCCCAGCGCGGGCTTCGCGTGCGCGGCCAGAGCCAGGCGATGCTGCCGAGCGCGCAAAGGCCAAAGCCGGCGTAGCACATCGTGGCGACTGCAGGGTGCACGTACAAGATGCGCACCAGCTGGCCTTGCACCTTGTCCGGAGGCGAGAGAGAGAGGCCCCACCAGGCGTTGACCGCGAGTGCCAGCAAGGCGGACACGCCAAGGGCACGAGTGACACGGGTGGACGAGCTCATTTAGGGCAACCTCACGTTTCCTCCATCAAAGCGCCGAAGCCGACCGCTCCGCCAGCCAGGTAGACGGCGGCAAAACAACCGAGGAGCGCGAGCCAGTGCCACCCGTCACCTCGGGACAACCCGAGGGCTGAACGCCAGGCTTCGGTGGCCGCCAGGACCACGGGTGCGAGCACCGGGGCGAGCAGGAGAGGTAGCAGGGTCTCACGGGCGCGTAACCCTGTGCAGAGCGCCCCGTAAACCACGCCAGCGGCCGCGACACCTGCCGTCGACACCGCCGCGCTGGCAGCGAGGAGCGCGGCACCAGAGAGGCGGCTCTGGAAAAGCACCACGACGCCCAAGGCGAGCAGGACCTCGAGCAGCAAGAGCTGCGCCGCGACGGCCGCCACTTTCCCGAGGAACACGCCGGCGGGTTCCAGGCGGGAAAGGCGGAGCGCGTCCATGGCTGCGTCCGCTGACTCGAGCGAGAAGCTGCGTTGGACGGCGAGGAGGCCCGAGAAGAGCACGGCCATCCAATAAAGGCCCGGCGCAGCCTGCACGAGCAAGGGCTTGTCCTGGTCGAAAGCGAAGCCGAAGAGGAGGAGCACGACGAGGGCGTAGGGCGCGACCTGGTTGACGGCTACCTTGGCCCGGCCCTCGATCCGCAGGTCCTTGCCCGCTACGAGAGCGGCATCACGCCACACTTTGGGCCTCGCCCACACCGGCCTGGACTGGGCCGGCCTCGACTGGGCCGGCCTCGACTGGGCCGGCCTGGACTGGGCCGGCCTGGACTGGGCCGCCGCCAACGGGGTCACCCTGGGAGCCCCGCGAAAGGCCCAAGGGCAGTACCCCGTCCAGCACCACGCCGCCGGCCATATTGACCACGCGGTCGGCGAGCACGGCGGTAGCGCGATGTTCGTGGGAGGCCAGCACGACGCTGCAGCCGTCGGCGGCAACCTCCCGGAGCAGGCCGTCGAGCAGCTCCCGGTGCTCGGCATCGAGGCCCGCGTGAGGCTCGTCGAGCAACCAAAGGAGCGGCCCCTTGGCGAGCACGCAAGCCAGGGCGAGGCGGCGACGCTGGCCGGCGGAGAGCTTGCCGGCCGGCGCCTGGCGCAAGCGTTGCCCAAACCCGAGGCGCTCGAGCGCTGCCGGCACCACATCTACGTCGCGCCGGGCGGCGCGAGCTACGAAGCGTACGTTCTGCTCGGTGGTCAGCTCGTCGTAGAGGCCGTTCTTGTGCCCGAGCAGCCCGACCAGCGGCCGCAGCGAACGCGCGTCCGCCGAGGGGTCGAGCCCGAGCACTTCTGCCTCGCCGGAAGAGAGGGGGAGCAGCCCAGCCAGGACGCGAAGGAGGCTCGTCTTGCCGGCGCCGTTGGGCCCTCTGACTACGAGGACCTCGCCGGCCCGCACGTCGAGGTCCGCACCGGCCAGCACCGGGTAACGGCCAGCCAACGCAACTGCCGAACGAAGGCGAGCCGAAAGCACCATGACCGCGACGCAACTCTAGGCGAGGGCCGCGCTGACCCGCCAAGCGCCCCTCTCCGGGGCCATAGCGTTTCCCGCCCGGGGGCTGGTCAGGCAGCTCAGAGCGAGCGGTTGAGAGCGTCGAGGACGGCGCGGGCGGCAGCGTCAGCGGGAGCGCGCCCCGACGCCACCCCTCGGCGCAGCTCGCCAGTGGTGGTGTCGCGCAGCACGGCGAGCAGCCCAGCGCCCCAGTCAGAGGGCAGTGCGTGAAGCCCGACCACGTCGAAAGAGGCGCGCGCGCCGAGGCCCCTCAGGGCCTCCAGGACGGCGCGGCCGATCGCCACCGTGTCACCCGCCACCGCCCTGCTCGCGGAGCGCTGAGAGCCGCGGCTCAGCTGTACCTCTATCGACGCTCCTCCGTCGCTCGGGAGCAGGAGAGAGAGCCTCACCCTTTCCCCCCTAGGAGCGACTGCCACCGCCTCTCCCTGGGGGGGCACGTACACGCGGATCTCGGCCGGGTGTTCGAGGTGGTTGGCGATGCACCTGGCCGCTTCTTCGCGAACCCTGGCTTGGTCGGTCCCCGGGGCGACCACGAGCTCCACGTACCCGCCGGCGTCGTCCTCGGAGAACGACACGAACACGACGCCCGGCAGCTGCCGGAGCTCGAGCTCCAAGGCGTCGGTCATGGCCTTTTCACCTGCCCGTCTTCACCGGCCCATCTTCACCGGGCGGCCCCTTTGGCCGCGTAGAGCCGTCCGTCAGCCAGGCCCATCAGGGCCTCGGGGTCGTCCGTGTCGGACGGGAAGCAGGCGACGCCCACCGAGAAGCCAACCGTGGTCTCGGGCACAGCCCGCTCGAGGGCCCTGCCGAGGCGCCCGAGGATGGGCGAGAGCGACGCCACGTTGTCCACGCCGGCGACCAAAAGAGCAAACTCGTCCCCACCAAGGCGGGCGGCGACGTCGCCGCCTCGGAGCGCGGCCCGGAGCTCGACACCTACCGCCCGCAACGCGGCGTCCCCCGCGACGTGGCCAAAGCGGTCGTTTACGACTTTGAAATTGTCGAGGTCCACGAGCACCAGCGCGAACGGCCACCCGTAACGGCGCGCTCGGCTCACGGCCTGGTCCAAGAGAAGCTCGTAGCTGCGCCGGTTGAGCAAACCCGTGAGCGAGTCATGGCTCGCGTCGTGGCGGAGGGTGTCGAGACGGAGGGCCAACTCGACCAGGCTGGTCACGGCGGCGGCCGTGAGCGGCCCGACGACGGGCGGGTCGGCGTAGAGGCCAACCCGTCCCGAGAGCGCCGCCTGCAGGTAGGACGGGACTGGGCCCGGCCCGAGCTCGAGAGGGGTGCGCCGGAGACGGAAGATCTGGGCCCGCTTGGAGCGGTTGACGACCACCAGCAGGTCTCGCAGCCCGTAGCGGGCAGCAACGAGGTCGAGCGCCTCGTATATGAACTCGACGCCGCTCGTGGCCCGGGCCAGGAGGCTCGGGAGCTCTGCGAGGGCACCATCTAGGTCTGTGGAAGCCTGCGGGCTTTCGTCGGGCGCGCTGTCAAAACCCGCGTCAGCGGGCGCGGGTACCGAGCCAGGAACAGCTTGCGAACCGCCTTCGCCCGGCCCCAACAGCACGGGTTGGGGGGCCAGATCGCCCATTGCAGGCACGATACTCAACCCCCGCCGGCGCGGCTCTCAGGGACGGGGCAATGCTACGCGGAGTGGCCGCGGCGACCAAACCCGTGGTATCGCCAGGTATCCGCGGAAAGCGGCTGGGCGCTTCGGAGGATCAGTCGAGCCAGGAAAGGACGGCTTCGGCCGAGCTCACGTTTAGGCCCGTGCCGTCCTCCACAGCCAGGTGCGTGACGACGCCGTCTTCGATACGGGCCGCGTACCGCTTGTTGCGTACACCCATGCCGGCCCCCGACAGGTCGAGGTCGAGGCCCATGGCCTTGGCGAGCTCGGCACTGCCGTCCGCCAGGAACACGACCTTTCCGTAGGCCCCCTGCGAGCGCGCCCAAGCAGCCATGACATAGGCATCGTTGACCGCAGTGAAAACGATCCGGTCGACACCTTTCGAGAGGATTTCCTCAGAACGCGACACGAACCCCGGCAGGTGGGCGTCCGAGCACGTGGGGCTGAAGGCGGCCGGCACGCCGACGAGGACCACCTTTCCCTTACCGAGCACGTCCGCGGTGCCGACCTGCTCGGTCCCGTACTGATCAACGAGCTTCACCTGCACGTCTGGTATGCGCTGCCCCACAGCGATGCTCATATCGTCCTCCTTGTCCTTGGTGTCCGTACTGTTTCGCCAGTGTCCCCACCAGTGTCCCCAGCACTTAGGCGGAGCTTATACGCGGGCCACCGGGAGGGCGGTAGGGCACCCGGGGCACGGGCGAAAACCCCCGTCAGTCGGTCTGGCGGAACTCGATGGCCGCGACCACCACGAAGCCGAAGGCCATGACCGCGACCACGGTGAGCTCCAAGCCGAGGGGGACGTGCCAGCCGTCCCAGGTCACCCCGGGTACCAGCCTCTTGGTGAGGGCAGGGGGGAGCGAGCTCAGGTGTTCGAACACAGCGCGGCGGATGGGGTCGACAGCATAGGTGAGCGGGTCCACGCGGGTCAGCACCTTCAGCCAGGTGGGCAAGCCAGACAGAGGGTACATGGCGCCCGAAAGGAAAAACAACGGCATCACCAGCATGTTGGTCACGGCCATGAACGACTGGAACTGGCGGATCCGCGCCGCCACCACCAGGCCGAAGGCGGTGATCGTGAGCGCCAGTAACAGCAGTTCGGCCAAGACGGTAAACATGAGCGCCGGGTTGTAGGGCACACCCGCCAGGCCCGAGATGCAAATCATGAGCACGCCCTGGACCGACGAAACGAGCGCGCCCCCGATGCACTTGCCGACGACGAGCGACGTGCGGCTCACCGGGGCAACCAGCATCTCCCGGAGGAACCCGAACTCGCGGTCCCACACGATCGAGCCGGCCGAAAAAAGAGCAGTGAAGAGCACCGACATCGCCGCCGCGCCCGGGTAGAGGAACGTCCGCAGGCTGAGGTGCGAGCCGAACTTCACGAGCGTACCGAGGCCCGAGCCGAGCACGAACAAGAACATGACCGGCTGTAGGAGCCCGACGATCACCCGGAGCGGGTCGCTCGCGAAGCGGATGCACTCGCGTTTCAGGACCACCCACACCGCCCTAGCCTCGTGCAGGGGGCCGGCTCCGGCAGGCGGCAGCTTCCGCGAAGGAGTGCTACCGACAACCGCAAGCTGGCCTCCAAGCCCGACTGGGCCCTCGGCGAGGCCGGCGCGCGGCGCCAGTTCGGAGCTCATCTGCGCATGCCCCTCGTGGCACGGAGCCTCATCCACTCGCTCGGGCCGCCCCCGGCCTCGGCGTCACGGATGGTCGTGCCGGTGTAGGACATGAACACATCGTCGAGCGAAGGCCGGGACACCCCGACCGAGAGCACCGGGATGCCGACCTCGGCAAACTTGGAGAAGAGCTTCGGCACGAACTCGCCCCCCTCGGCCACCGAGAACGTGACGTTCCCTTCGTGCACTGCAGCCTCCAAGCCGAAGTGCTCTTTTAGCGCGCGGATGGCGCCTGCGTCGTTGCCGGTCGAGATCTGCACCCTGTCCTTGCCTACACTGGCCTTCAGCTCGGTCGGGGTTCCCATGGCGACGATCTGGCCCTTATCGATGATGGCGATGCGGTCGCAGTACTCCGCCTCGTCCATGTAGTGAGTGGTCATGAAGATCGTCGTGCCTTCGCTCGCCTTCAAGCTTTTTATGTAGTCCCAGATGGACCGGCGCGTCTGCGGGTCGAGGCCGACCGTCGGCTCGTCGAGGAACAGGACCACGGGGGCGTGGAGCAGTCCCCTCGCTATCTCGAGACGTCGCTTCATGCCTCCGGAGAAGTTCTTCACTTCGGTCTTGGCCTTGTCGGCCAAGCCAACGAGCTCGAGCACAGCCCCGAGCCGCTGGCGCACGAGCGAACGGGGCACCCCGTACAGCTCGGCGTGAAAACGCAGGTTCTGCTCGGCCGTCAGGTAGCTGTCGAGTGTGGGGTCCTGGAACACGAGACCGATCGACCGCCTCACCTCCTCACGCCTGCGCACCACGTCGTAGCCCCCCACCGTGGCGCTGCCCCGAGTGGGCCTAACCAGCGTGCAAAGCATCCCGATCGTGGTGCTCTTGCCCGCCCCGTTGGGCCCGAGGAAGCCGAAGGTTTCCCCCGAGGCAACCTGGAAGTCCACCCCCTTTACCGCCTTGACGTCCCCGAAGTGCTTCTCGAGGCCACGCACGTCGACCGCGGCGCTCCCGGCACCGTCAACGCCGGCTAGACCCAAAGGCGCTGCCACGCCGAGGCAGGCTACCCGCTGCACAGTGTCGCCCGGCATAGCGGTACACTCGTCTACCAAAGGGCCCTTACGGGGATCGGGGCCCAGGAGCAGAGGAGCTCGGGACATGAACCAGAGTTTCGGAGGGTCCCGGCAGCCAACGGCGACCGGCCCAGCCGGTGCCGACCTGCCCCACCTCGTCCTTGCGCGGGGCCTGTTCTTGGGGGTGGCGGGAGGCGTCCTGGCTCTCTTGGCCGGCGCCGTCGTCTTGCTCAGCCTCTTCGCCAGCGCCGGGTTACCGTGGCTGGTAGGCGTGGTCTTGGCGGCGGCCGTGGTAGGAGTGGTCGTGGCCGGTTTCCACGCGGGTGGCCACGGGTGGTTCGTGCCGGTCCCGGTGCTCGTCCTGGCGGTGGCCTGGGCCGTCGTCGTGTCAGCCACAGGCTGGGCTTCCGCGGCTGCGTGGGCGCTGGCGGCCCTGGCCTTGCTCGGGGCCGTCGTCGGTTTCGTCCTCGTCGTCCCAGCCGTCGCCTTCCGCCACGCCGGAGGTCTGGTCACCGGCCCGGCTGCACTGGTCGGCGCCTCGGGGACAGCCGTGACGGCCCTTTCGCCCAAGGGCATATGCCGGGTCCGCAACGAGACTTGGACCGCCGAGTCGATCTCCGGCCCACTGCCGGCGGGTGCACCGGTCCATGTGGCCAGGGTCGACGGGCTCCGGTTGTTCGTCTGGTCAGAAAGTGGCACCGTGCCCGGGCCCGAAGCTTTGGGCGCGGCACACCTAGAAAAGCCCACACACCGAGAAAAGGAGGACGCATGACCGTCGCACTGGTCATCGTCGCAATCGTCGTCGTGGCCGCGCTCGTGCTGGCTGCCACATCCATCAAGATCGTGAAGGAGTACCAGCGCTTCATCTTGTTCCGCTTGGGCCGAGCCGTGGGGGCCAGGGGCCCTGGCTTCACCCTCGTCAACCCCGTGACCGACCGCGTCAACTGGGTGGACTTGCGCGAGCAGTACCTGGAGATCCCCCACCAGAGCGCCATCACCCGTGACAATGCTGCCATCTCGATCGACTTCATCATCTTTTACAAGGTCGTCGACCCTCTCGCCTCGGTGCTGTCGGTCCAAAATTTCGAGGGTGCCGCAACCAACATCGCCTCCACGACCCTCCGGTCGGTCGTCGGGGACATGCTCCTCGACGACGTGCTGTCCAAGCGCGAGGAAATGAACGACGCACTTCGCTGGAAGCTCGACGAGATCACCGAGCGATGGGGTGTCAAGGTCTCCAACGTAGAGGTGCGCGAGATCAAGCCCCCTCCGGCCGTCTTGGAGGCCATGACCCGCCAGATGGGCGCCGAGCGCTCTCGGCGTGCCCTCGTCCTCGAAGCCGAGGGCCAAAAGCAAGCATCGGTCACGGTGGCCGAGGGCCAGAAGCAGTCTGCGATCCTCCAGGCAGAAGGTGACCGTCAGTCAGCCGAGTTGCGAGCGCAGGGCTTCGCCGCCGCGCTGCGCCAGATCCTGCAGGTTGCCGGCGACGTCGACAAGACTACGATGACCCTCCAGTACCTGGAGACGTTGAAGCAGATCGGGACGTCGCCCTCGACCAAGTTCGTCGTGCCCGTCGAACTGACCGACCTGCTCGCGGGTGTCCTGGCAGGTGCCAAGGGCTCGGCCACGAGCAGCGCCAAGGCCAATGGGGCCGCCCTCGCCCGCCCTCCCGAAGAGACTTAGCGGGCCCGGCGGACCTGCGTCCCGCCCGGGGTGTCCTCCACTACGTAGCCCATATCGACCAGCTTGTCCCGGATGCCGTCCGCCTCCCGGTAGTCGCGTTTTGCCCTCGCGGCGTCTCGCCGGCGCACGAGTTCGGCCAGGGCCGGCTCCAGTGGTCCTTCGCCGAGGCGGAGCGGGAGGCCGAGGGCGGAACCGCAGATTTGCCTGACCGCGGCGGCGAGCGCCGGCGCCCGCACCCGATGGGCCCGAGCGTCCCGCACCGCCCCGAAGACGACCGCCAAGGCGCCGGTCGTGTCGAAGTCGTCGTCCATCCGCCAACGAAAGCGCGCCAGCACGGCCGGGTCGGGTTCGGCCTCGGGCAGACCACGCGCTTCGCGGGCAAAGTTGTCGAGCCGTTCGACCATGCCCTTGGCGCCCTCCAGCGACTCAGCGGTGACGGCCATGGGCGAACGGTAATGCGAGTTGAGCACCAGTGCCCGCAGCACCCGCCCCTCGTAGCGCTCGAGGAGCTCGGGGAGCGAGGTTATGTTGCCCACCGACTTGCTCATCTTGTCGCCGCGTTCATCGACCACCATGCCGTTGTGGGCCCAGTGGCGGGCAAAGGCCCGGCCGGCCGCCAGGGCTTGGGCGCGCTCGTTCTCGTGGTGGGGGAAGGCGAGGTCGAGCCCGCCCAGGTGGAGGTCGAAGCCATCGCCAAGGAGGCCGAGCGACATCACGACGCACTCCGTGTGCCACCCGGGCCGGCCGTCTCCCCACGGGGAGGGCCAGGAGGGTTCCCCGGGCTTGGCCCGTTTCCAGAGCACGAAGTCGAGGGGGTTGCGCTTGCCGGCCTCGTCCGCCGCCTCTACCCGGGCACCGGCCCGGAGCATCGCCAGGTCCTGGCGGGCCAAGAGGCCGTATCCAGTTAGGGACGCGGTGGAGAAGTAGACCCCGTCACCGCCCTCGTAGGCGTGGCCGGTAGCGAGCAGCCGAGCGATGAACTCCACCATTTCCCCTACATAGGCCGTGGCATGGGGGTCGGCGTCGGGGCGGGCGACGCCGAGACCGCCCATCGTCTCCCACCACAGCTCCTCGTAGCCCGCCGCCACCTCTTCGGGCGGGCGCCCCTCCTCGGCCGCGGCGGCGATGATCTTGTCCTCGATATCGGTCACGTTGGACACGAAACGCACCTCGAAGCCGCTCCAGGCCAGGTAGCGGCGGTACACGTCCCATACGAGGGTGACCCGGCCATGGCCGAGGTGGGGAGCACCCGAGACCGTCGGCCCGCACAGGTACACCGCCAGGCGGCCGGCGTCCCGGGGCTCCAGGGGGGCGACCTCGCCGGTCGCGGTGTCCATCAAGGCGACCACAGCAAGTACCGTAGCGGGATAATGCCCGCACCGAGCCCTAATAACGCCGTGGCCCGGCCCGGCGCGCCCGACAAGCCCACGCTCTCGGGCCTGGAGGACAAGTGGTCGCGCCGCTGGTCAGAGGACGGCACCTACCACTTCGACAGTTCCTCGCCACGGGAACGGGTGTTCTCGATCGACACGCCGCCCCCGACGGTGAGCGGGTCGTTGCACATCGGCCACGTGTTCTCCTACACCCACACCGACACCATCGCCCGCTACAAGCGCATGAAGGGGTACGCCGTCTTCTACCCGATGGGCTGGGACGACAACGGCCTGCCCACCGAAAGGCGGGTGCAAAACTACTTCGGCGTCCGCTGCGACCCCACGCTTCCTTACCAGGAGGGCTTCGAGCCGCCAGCCGAAGGGGGGCTCGGGAAAGGGGAGCACCCAGTCCCTGTCAGCCGCCCCAACTTCGTCGAGCTGTGCGGGAGGCTCACGGCCGAGGACGAGCGCGCGTTCGAGGAGACCTGGCGGCACCTGGGGCTTTCAGTCGACTGGCGCCACCTCTACACAACGATCGGCGACAGGGCCAGGCGCACCTCGCAGCGGGCGTTCCTGCGGTTGCTCCGGCGAGGAGAGGCGTACTCCGCCGAGGCGCCGACGCTTTGGGACGTGGATTTCGGCACGGCTGTCGCCCAGGCCGAACTCGTGGACAGGGAGAGGCATGGCGCCTACCACAAGCTGGCCTTCCATGGTCCCGGAGGCGCCGACCTGCTCGTGGACACGACTCGCCCCGAACTCCTGCCCGCCTGCGTGGCAGTGGCGGTGCACCCCGACGATGGCCGTTACCGCGCCCTGGTCGGGGCGACCGTCACGACCCCGCTCTTCGGCGCCAGCGTCCCCGTCGTGGCGCACCCGCTCGCCGAACCGGAGAAGGGGACCGGGGCCGCGATGGTCTGCACGTTCGGTGACCTGACCGACGTCACCTGGTGGCGGGAGCTCTCGCTGCCGGTGCGAGCCGTCGTCGGGCGCGACGGACGGTTGGTGGGGGCGACGCCGGCGGGCCTCAGTCCGACCGGGGCAGCGCTCTACTCTGCCGAGTTGGCGGGGAAAACGGTGGCTGCGGCGCAAAAGCGGGTCGTCGAGCTGCTCCGGGGTTCGGGGGAGCTGGTGGGAGAGCCGCGCTCCACGACCCACATGGTCAAGTTCTACGAGCGGGGGGACAGGCCGCTCGAAATAGTGACGAGCCGGCAGTGGTGGATCCGCACGCTCGCGCACCGGGAAGAGCTGCTGGCGCGCGGGCGGGAGCTCCACTGGTACCCGGGTTTCATGCGCGCCCGGTACGAGGACTGGGTCACAGGCTTGAACAGTGACTGGCTCATCAGCCGCCAGCGCTTCTTCGGCGTGCCGTTCCCGGTCTGGTACCCCTTGGACGACGGCGGTTCGCCCGACTACTCCCGACCGCTCGTGCCGGACGAAGCCGACTTGCCCATCGACCCCACGACCGACACACCCCCGGGCTACACGCCGGCCCAGCGGGACATGACCGGCGGGTTCACCGCCGAACAAGACGTCATGGACACCTGGGCGACATCCTCGCTCACCCCCGAGATCGCCGGGGGCTGGGAGGACCAGGCGGCCGGCGGTCTTTGGGACCGGGTCTTCCCGATGGACCTCCGGGCCCAGGCCCACGACATCATCCGGACCTGGCTCTTTTCCACGGTCGTGCGTTCCGACCTCGAGCACGGCACCCTGCCCTGGTACAACGCGGTCATCTCGGGGTGGATCCTCGACCCCGACCGCAAGAAGATGTCGAAGTCGGTCGGCAACGTCGTCACGCCGAACGTGCTGCTCGAAAAGCACGGTTCCGACGCCGTGCGCTACTGGGCGGCATCGGGGCGCCCGGGGACCGACACGGCCTTCGAGGAAGGCCAGATGCAGGTCGGTCGGAAGCTGGCGCTCAAGGTGCTGAACGCCTCCAGGTTTGTGCTGTCCCCCAACCTGTGGGAGGTGGGCGCCGGCGCCGGCGGGGTTTCCGCGGACGATCTGGCCGAAATCTCCGCCGGGGGCGCGCGCGCCGCCCCCTCGGCCGGGAAAGCGGCCCTCCTCGCCGCCCAGGCTGCCTCTCGGCCCGAACTCGCCACCGATGCGGTGGACAGGGCGGTCCTCGCCAGCCTCGACCGGCTCATCTTGGTTGCGACCAGGGCTTTCGAGGACTACGACTATGCCCGCGCCCTCGAGCGCACGGAGGCTTGGTTCTGGGACTTTTGCGACCACTACCTGGAGCTCGTAAAGACAAGGGCCTACGGCGAGAAGGGCGCGGAGCGGGCGGTTTCGGCGCGGGCGGCGCTCGCCGGCGGGCTATCTGTAGTCCTGCGGCTGTTCGCCCCCTTCATGCCGTTTGTGACCGAGGAGGCCTGGTCCTGGTGGCAGGAGGGCTCGGTGCACCGGGCCCCCTGGCCTGAACCGTGGCGAGTGCCCTCGGACGACGGTGCGGGCGCGGCGAACGGGTCGCAGCTGCCGGGCGCCACGCCGGCAGACGTCGCCGTCTACTCGGCAGCCATAGCTCTCCTGGGCGACATCCGCCGAGCCAAGTCCGATGCCAAGGTGGGGCCCCGGGCACCTGTGGAGCGCGTGGTGTTCTCAGGGCCGGCCGGCGAGGTGGCCGCGCTCAGCCTGGTCACCGAGGACCTCCGGGCCGCCCAGAACGTCGCTGAACTGGTGCTGGCGGCCGCCGGCACCCGCTCGGTCGAGGTGAAGCTCGCCAGCGCGGGCAGCAGCGCCGGTGCCGGCAGCAGCGCCGGCGACGGCGACGGCCCCCGCGCCAGCACCGGCCCCGGCGAGGCGCCCGAACGTCCGAAAAACCGACAGATGTGATCTGGCCGGCGGCACATCGGTCAGAAAATATGCCGTTTTCGAGCCGAAAACCCACCGATGTGCGGCTAACGGTTTTCACATCTGTTGGTTTCTTGCCCGCTCTCACGGGTACAGGCCGGCGGCGGCAAGCACGTCCTCGGTCGTGTAGAGGCCGGCAGCCGTAGCTCGGACGGCGAGGGCGATCGCGTCGGAGGGCCGGCAGGAAAGCGAGAACGTTTCGCCCGCTCGCTCCAGTTCGACCGTGGCGAAGAAGTGCCGGGCCTCCTCCACCTTGTCGATAACCACCTTTTCCACCCGGCCTCCAAGCAGCTCCACCGCTTGCAACAACAGGTCCCAGGTGCTCGGGCGTGCGGGTCTCCCCCCGTGCCACCCGGCCTGGATGGCCTTGGCTTCCGCTTGTCCCACGTAGATGTGGAGCGACCGGAAGGGCTCGTCCATCTCTGCCAGCACGATGAGCCCTGCCTCCTGACCGGGCCGGAGCAAGACCGACGGACGGACCTCGGAGAGGCCGAGCTCTACCAGCGCCGGCGGTGCCACTTCTTCTTCTTGCTCTTCCGCCAGCCCCACTTCGTCCTCGGACGCCGCCGCTTGGCCCTCGGGGGACTCCATTTCGTACTCGGGTTGCTCCGCCTGCCCGGCTGCCGGCTCCGCTTGGCCCTCGGGCTGGGGAGGCTCCTCCGGTGCCCACTCCAAAGGCGCCGAGGGAACGGGCTCCGCCGGCGGGCCCGGCTGCTCTGGCTGCGCGGGCTGCTCGGCCTCTGACATGCCGACGAGACTAGAGCGCCGACCGAGGGCGCCTGTCTCAGGACCGCAGCGATGCCCGCGCTAGCACGAGGCCGGCGACCTCCTCGGCGCCAGCTCTTCGGAGCAGCCTCGCCATAGCCAGCAGCGTCTGCCCCGAAGCACAAACGTCGTCGACAACCAGGACCCGTCTCCCCTCGGCACAGGCCCCCGGGGCCAGGACGAGCGAACGGGAGAGCGACTCGCCGGCGATACGGAGACGCTCGGGCTGCGTCGTGGCGCTCATCGGCTCGGTCTCTGCCACCTTGCGCACCAGGTGCTCGACAGGCCACTCGCCGGCGGCCCTCGCCGAGACCTCGGCACACATCAGCTCCACGTGCCCCCAGGGTCGTCTCGCACCCGGGCCAACAAATGACGGCACGGGGCAGAGGAGCGCGTACTCCTCGAACCAGGTCGCGTGCCGGAGCAGCAGCCTGTGCAGCATCCCCGCGAACACGCGCGCCCAGCGCAGGTCGGCGTGGTACTTGTAGGAGAGGACGGCTTGGCGCAACGCGCCCTCGTAGGTACCGGCCCAGAAGACCGCCTCGAGAGGCCGCCCCGGGGCAGAGCACCAGTGGTTTCGGCAGCGGAGCGGTCCGTTCTCGGTGACCGGCGCGGCTCGCTGGCCGCAGGCGCTGCAGATACGGCTACGGCTGTCCCGCATGTCACTACCTCCGGCGTCGAGGCACCGGCTACTGCCGGCAACGGGCGACAGGCAAGGCACGGCCTTTTTTTCTGGGTGCCGGCGACTCCCCTACCGCAACTCTGCCAGGAGGGTGGGACGACTCGGGGGGGCCGGGCGAAGCTGGGTCAGCCTGCGGTGCCTACCATGGGCCCATGGACGTCGAGGTCGTAGTCGAGATACCCAAGGGCACCCGTAACAAGTACGAGGCCAATCACGAAACCGGCGAGATCTGGCTGGACCGCATGCTCTTCACGGCCACCCGCTACCCAGAAGACTACGGTTTTATCCCCCGCACCCTCGCCGAAGACGGTGACCCCCTCGACGCGCTGGTCCTCTTGGAGGAGCCCACCTTCCCCGGGTGCCACATAAAGGCCCGGCCGGTGGGTGTTTTCCTCATGCGCGACGAGCACGGGAACGACGCCAAAGTGCTCTGCGTCACTTCGAGCGACCCCCGCCAGGCCAGCGTAAAGGAGCTAGAGGACCTGCCTGACCACGAGCTGGACGAGATCGCCCACTTCTTCGCCATCTACAAGACCCTCGAGCCCGGGAAAGTGGCCGAGCCCGGCGGATGGCACTCGAGGGAGCTGGCAGAGCGGGCCATAGAGGAGGCTCGGCGCCGCTACCAGGCACAAGGTGCCCAAGGTCGGGGCGCCTAAGGCCAGGCAGCCCCCGTCACACGCCTACCAACCCGGCTACGATGTCGAACGCCTGGCCGACGGTCGCCAGCTTGCTCGGGTCCATGTCGGGCAGGCGGATCGAGAAGGCGTCGTTGAGCGCCAGCGTTATCTCCACCACAGCGAGGCTGTCGGCTTCAAGGTCCTCGGCCCAGCGTGCCTCGGCGGTCACTTGGGCGGGGTCGATGTCGAGCACCTCGGCCACGCAGCCCTGAAAGGTGGCAAAGGCCTCTTCGCGGCCCATCTTGTTGGCTCCCATCGCCACAGAGGCTAGCCGACGGTCTCGGCCAGCAGGGCCCGCGAAGATGGGGAACGCAAGCCGGGCGCCGGAGGTGCAGGTAGGAGGTGCCGCCCATGCACCGGCCAGCCGGTGGCCCACCGTGTTGGCCCTTAGTAACGTGGCCCCCCATGGCTCTCCTGGCAGGCAAGCGGCTCCTGGTGACGGGGGTCCTGACCGACGACTCGATCGCCTACTCGGTCGCGGCGCTGGCGCAGAAGGAGGGGGCCGAGGTGGTGCTCACCGGCGCGGGCCGGGGCCTCTCCCTCACGAAGCGGGTGGCCCAGCACCTGCCCACGCCACCGCCGGTGCTCGAGCTCGACGTGACCGTACCTTTGCAGGTCGCCAACGTGGCGGAAGACTTGAAGGAGCGTTGGGGAGCTCTCGACGGGGTGCTGCACTCGATCGGCTTCGCGCCTCAGTCCTGCCTGGGAGGCGGTTTCCTCGACGCTCCCTGGGAGGACGTCCAGGTGGCGCTCCAGGTCTCGGCGTACTCCCTCAAGGTCCTGACGGCGGGCTTCCTCCCCCTCATGCAAGCGGCCGGCGGGGGATCGGTCGTGGGGCTCGACTTCGACGCGGCCGTCGCCTGGCCCTTCTACGACTGGATGGGCGTCGCCAAGGCTGCGCTCGAATCGACCGCTCGCTACCTAGCACGGGACCTGGGCCAGCACCGGGTGAGAGTCAACCTCATCTCGGCGGGACCGCTGCGCACCGTGGCCGCCAAGGCCATCCCGGGGACCGCCGCTTTGGAGGAGGTGTGGGGCGAACGTGCCCCGCTCGGCTGGGACGCCTCCGACGCGAGCTCGGTGGCCAAAGCCTGCCTGGCATTGCTGTCCGACCTCTTCCCTGCCACGACCGGCGAGATCATCCACGTGGACGGCGGCTTCCACGCGATGGGGGCCTGAGGTGGCCGAGACCTCCCCTCCACCGGCGCCCCGACGCGTCGTGCTTGTCTCCGGCGGCAACCGTGGCATCGGGCACGCCATTGCGAGCCGGTTTGCGACCAGCGGGGACCGGGTGGCGGTGACCGTAAGGCGGGCACCGGTGGAGGGGTTCTTCAGCGTGCCCTGCGACGTCACCGACACGGCGGCCGTAGACAAAGCTGTCGAGAGGGTCGAAGCCGAACTCGGCACCGTGGACGTCTTGGTGGCCAACGCCGGCGTGACCGACGACAAGCTCCTGCTCCAGATGGACGAGGCCTCCTTCACGTCGGTGCTCGACACCAACTTGACCGGCGCCTTCCGACTGGTGAAACGTGCCCTGCCCAAGATGCTGCGCGCCCGCCGGGGACGTGTTGTCTTCATCTCGTCCATCGCAGGGCTGTCGGGCAGTCCCGGCCAGGCCAACTACGCCGCCTCGAAGGCGGGCCTCATCGGCTTCGCCCGCAGCCTGGCCCGCGAGCTCGGGAGCCGCAACATCACTGTGAACGTCGTGGCACCGGGGTTCATCGAGACCGACATGACTGCCGTGCTCGGCCCAGCGCGCCGCGACGAGATGCTCGCCCAGGTGCCGCTCAGGCGCTTTGGGCTGGCAGAGGAGGTCGCCGGGACTGTGCACTGGCTCGCTTCGGAAGATGCCGCGTACGTGACCGGAGCCGTCATCCCGGTCGACGGCGGGCTCGGGATGGGCCATTGACGAGCGAGCCCAGGGACGCCGGCGCAGGGGCACCCCAGCCGGAGGAGGGCGCCGCCGGGGCACCCCAGGCGGAGGGCAGCGGAACAGGCCGCCTCGGTTCGATGTCCCCCTCGGCGCCCCCCGGCCCGGGGCTCGCGGGCACGCCGGTCCCTCGGCGCCTCCCGGCACCCGCGGAGGTGCTGCCCCACCGCCCACCGTTTTTGTTCGTGGACGAGGTCACGGCTATCGAGCCTGGCGTGCGGGCCACGGGGCTTTGGCACCTGAGCGGCGACGAAGCTTTCTTCGCGGGCCATTTCCCCGGGCGCCCTACGCTCCCCGGCGTGCTCATGGTCGAAGCCCTCGCTCAGCTCGGTGGCCTGGCGGTGTTGGCCGAGCCTCGCTTCGCCGGCTACCTCCCCCTCTTCGGCGGGATCGACAAGGCCCGTTTCCGGCGCCAAGTCTTGCCGGGCGAGACCCTGGAGCTCACAGTCGAACTGGACCAACTGGGCTCGACGGCCGGCCGCGGGCACGGCACCGCGGCCGTAGAGGGCAAGGTGGCTGCTACCGCTTCCATGCTTTTCGTGCTGGTGCGCCCCTACTAGGCACGCGTCGCGCTCTGCCCTTTGGTCGGTCTTTCACCTCCCAGCCCTCCGGGCGTTTAGGGAAAACGCCGACAAGAGCGAGGCCGCTCCAGATTTCACCCGTCGATCGCCCCGCTGTTGCCGCTCGTTTACTTTGAGTTCAACTCGGCCTCGTAGCCTCTCGTTACCGTGAACCTAACGAGCCCTTCGCCGGCCGGTAAGGCACTATGACCTCGGTACGGGCCCCGGCCACCGCCGCTCCCCGTAGGGCCGACGTCCCAGCAATCGTGGAGGCTGGCATCCGGGGGGTGTCCATGCAGGTCCAAGACCTCGCTCTCGGGTTCGGCTCGGCAACGGTCCTTTCGGGCCTCGACCTCGAGGTGAGAAGGGGCGAGATCACGGCGTTGATCGGCCCGACCGGGTCCGGCAAGACGACCTTTCTCCGGTCGCTCAACCGCATGAACGACAAGGTGGCCAAGCACTGGCACCGGGGCGACGTCCTGCTAAACGGCGCCAGTATCTACGCGCCGGGGGCCCAGTTGATGGCGCTGCGGCGACGTGTCGGTATGGTCTTCCAGCGGCCCAACCCTTTCCCGATGTCGATCGCCGCCAACATCTTGGCCGGCGTCAAGGCCCACCGCATTGCGGGCAAGGAGCATTACCGCGATATCGTCGAAGCTCGCCTGCGCGAGGTCGGCCTCTGGGACGCGGTGAGCAACCGGCTCAACTCCTCGCCCTTTAGCCTCTCGGGCGGCCAGCAGCAATTGCTGTGCCTGGCGCGGGCGCTCGCTATCGGGCCGGAGGTGCTGCTACTCGACGAGCCCACCTCTTCTTTGGACCCAGTGACGACCGAAAATATCGAGGCGATGGCCCGCTCCCTCGTGCCGGCGCTCACGGTAGTCATAGTCACCCACAACCTGGGCCAGGCTCGCCGCATCTCGGACCGGACCGTCTTTTTTTACCAGGGGAAGATGGTCGAGTGTGCTGAGACGGCCCAGCTGTTCGAGGACCCACGAGAGCCCGAGACGGCAAGGTACGTAACCGGCCGCATGGGCTGAAGCCCCTGCCCGGGTAATACGGCGCCGGGCAGCAATAAAGAGCGGGTGGCGCCGCACCCGCTGGCACGAGAGCAAAACCCCTTGGATGAACGCGCACTAAAAGAGGAGGAACACGACAAAATGCCGACAGCTCCGAGCAGCCGGCCCAGGACCCGCAAGACCACCCCGGTGGCACTAGCCGCAGCGGGCACGCTCGTGGCGGCAGTTTCGGCCGCGAGCAGCCTGCTGGGCGCGAGCAGCGCCTTTGCCGCCCCCAGGACGGCTCAGCACAAGGCCATGGTCGCCAAGGCCACGATCGCCAAGGCCATGGTCACCAAGGCCATGGTCACCAAGGCCGGCGAGGCGCCTCCCAGGGCCAAGGTCGCCATCTCCGAGACGGGCAGCACGCTGCTCTACCCGCTCTTCCAGCTATGGGCACCGGCCTACCACAAGCACTATCCCAACATCACGATCACGCCCCAAGGCACCGGCTCTGGCACGGGGATTTCCGACGCGGAGGCAGGCAGCATCGACATCGGCGCCTCCGACGCCTACCTGTCCCCGACCGACTTCGCCCAGTACCGGGGCATCATGAACGTCCCGCTCGCGATCTCGGCCCAGATGGTCAACTACAACGTGAAGGGCGTCCCCGCGTCAACGCACCTGAAGCTCGACGGCGGCGTACTGGCGGCCATCTACGAGGGCCACATCACCAACTGGGACGACCCCCACATCAAGTCGCTCAACCCGGGCGTCAAGCTGCCCAACGAGAAGATCGTGGCGCTGCACCGCTCCGACTCCTCGGGCGATACGTTCATCTTCTCCACCTACCTGTCGGACTCCAACCCCGGCGGTTGGGGCAAGTCGATCGGTTACGGCACGAGCATAAGCTTCCCCTCCATCTCGAACGCCTTGGCCGAGGAAGGCAACGGGGGCATGGTGACAGGTTGCGAGAAGACGCCTGGCTGCATCGCCTACATCGGCATCAGTTACAAGCACGAGACCGACGCCGGCCACCTCGGCGAGGCGATGCTGCGAAACCGCTCGGGCACCTTCCACCTCCCGGTGGCGGCCACCATCATCTCCGAGGCCGGGGCGGCCTACGAGCAGACACCTCCCGACGAGGCGCTTTCCCTGGTCTACGACGGGGCCAGGGGCGGCTACCCGATCATCAACTACGAGTATGCCATCATCCCGGCGAAGGAGCCCAACGCGACCACGGCCCAGGCCGTGAAGGCGCTCCTTTACTGGGCCATCGACCCCAAGGGCGGCAGCTCTCCGTCGTTCCTCGACCAGGTCGGCTTCCAGCCCCTGCCGACGAGCATCGCCCAGCTCTCGGCGGCCCAGATAGCCAAGGTCAAGGGCTAGAAGTGGCGCTGGCAGCCAGGCAGGCACCCCCAGCCCAAGCTCCCGCGGCCAGAGCCGGAGGGCGCGGGCGCCTTGCCTGGCTGCGCGCGTCCTCACGCCGGTTGACCGGGGAGCGGTCCTTCCTCCGGTACGCGACGGGCGTCGCCGCTCTCCTTCCTCTCCTCGCGCTCGTGGGCATCGTCGCCATCCTCGCCGCCAAGGCTTGGCCGGCGATGAAGCTCAACGGTGCCGGGTTCTTCTGGCGGAGCGTGTGGGACCCCGGCAACACCTACGGGGCCCCGGTCAAGACCGACGGCGTCCTCCACCCCGTGGGCGCCCACTACGGCGCCCTCCCGCTCATCGTCGGGACCCTGGCCAGTTCCGCGATCGCAGTACTTTTCGCCGTGCCTCTCTCGATCGGCGCCGCCTTGGCGGTGGTCGAGAAGCTCCCCCGGCGGGCTTCGCACGTCCTCGGGATGTTCCTGGAGCTGCTCGCCGGCATCCCGAGCGTAGTCTTCGGCCTTTGGGGGATCCTCACCTTGGGGCCGGTCCTGTCCCGTGATGTTTACCCGGCGGTCGCGAGCATTATGCCTGACGTCCCCGTCCTCAGGTTTTTCAGGGGGGACACCGGTTACGGCGAGGGGCTCATGACTGCCGGGCTCGTCCTTGGCGTCATGATCATCCCGATCGTCGCCGCCACCACCCGAGACCTGCTCCGCCAAGTACCTGTCCTGACGAAGGAAGGGGCGGCCGCGCTCGGCATGAGCGACTGGGAGGTGGCAAGCAAGGTGAGCATCCCCTGGGTGCGGGCCGGCATGATCGGGGCTTCCGTGCTGGGGCTGGCAAGGGCTCTCGGCGAGACGATGGCCGTGGCCATGGTCTCGGGCAGCTTGCTCGGCACCGTACCCGCCAACCTCTATGGCAAGATGGGCACGATCGCTTCCACGATCGTCCAGCAGCTCGACGGCGCTTTTTCCGACGGGACCGGCTTCGCCGTGCGGACGCTGGCCGAATTTGCGCTGCTCTTGGCCGTCATCACGCTCCTCACCAATATCGCGGCGCGGTTGTTGGTGCGCAAAGTGGCCGCGACCGCCTTGCCCGTCGGGCGGGGTGTGTAGACGTGGGCGCTCCCGGAGCAGACGGCGCCGTCCCGGCGGGCGCCGGCCCCGACGTCCTGCTGGGAGAAGGTGGGCCTGGAGCGACGCTCGACCTCTACGGCCGGCCCTCTTGGGCCCGGCGCACAGCCAGCTTGGCCGGCTGGGGTGCCTGCATGCTCGCCACCGGGCTGATAGGCGTTCCGCTCATCTGGGTCATATACGGGGTCGCGGGGAGGGCGGTCCCGCACTGGCACTGGAGCGTGATCACCGAGACCACCACCAGCACGGGCGGCGGCGGTCTGGCCAACGAGATAGCGGGCACACTTGTTTTGATGGCCGGCGTCGTGGTCCTGGCCGGCTCGGTCGGCGTGTTGTCCGGTGTCTACCTGGCCGAGTACGCCAAGGGCAGCCTCGGTTCGCTCCTGCGCTCGGGCTCCGAGGTGCTGGCCGGGATCCCCTCGATCGTCCTCGGCTATGTCGGCTACATAGCGCTCGTCATCGGCCTCCATTGGCAGTTCTCGTTGGCGGCAGCCCTGATCACGCTCTCCCTGCTCACGGTCCCCTACATCGCCAAGAGCACCGAGGTCGCCATGCGCCAGGTCCCAACTGCCTACCGGGAAGGCGCGGACGCGCTGGGCCTGCCCGAGCTCACCACGCTGCGCCGGGTCACGCTCGAGGCAGCACTACCGGGGGTCACCACCGGCCTCCTGGTGGCGATCGCCATATCGCTCGGCGAGACGGCGCCCCTGCTCTACACGGCAGGCTTCACCGACAATATGCCGGGCCTCAGCCTCACCCACGCGCCGGTCGGCTACCTCACCTACGCCGTGTGGACTTTCTACAACCAGCCCTCCACGGCCTTCCAGAACCTCTCCTACGACGCGGCTCTGGTATTGGTGGTGCTCGTGCTCCTGCTCATAATCGCGTCACGCTTGATCGTCGCCCTGACCCAGAAGCACACCGAGAGCAACTGAAGCCCTAGCTTTCGTCCATCGTCTCTGCGTCCTGCTCGTCCGCCATTACCTGGGGAAGCTCCCGGCGGGCTATCACGTGGACGTCTATACCGAGGTCCCCGGCGCGCCGTATCACCCGCCGCACAATCTGGCCCCCGGTCAGCTCCTGCCAGCGACTTTTCTGGCTGGAGCCAAGCACGATCTGGGTCACCTGGTGTTCGCGGGCAAAGTCGGCTATGGCCTGGGCGGGGTCGGGGTTGACAAGCTCGTGCCAATCTGCACCGAGGTCCCGGGCGAGGGCACGCAGCGCCTCCAAGGTCCCCTTCCCCTTGTCGGGCTTGGCGTCCGACGAGGTGACGTGGACAACTGAAAGCTCGCCCTTGGCTCGCGACGCCATCCGCGCGGCTCTGCGCATGAGCATATCGGTGCCCGGGGCAGCCGTAACTGCCACAAGGAAACGCTCACAGGTTTCCCAGACCCGGTTTCCGCTGTGCCGGCGGAGGTGCTCGAGGAGCTCTTCCTCGGTCTCGTCGGCCAAGAACCGCAACGCCAGCTCCCGCAAGGCGATCAGGTTGTCGGTCTGGAAAAAATGGGTGAGTGCGTAAGGGACCCTTTCGGTAGGGTAGATATTGCCGTGCAGCATGCGCCGGCGCAGCTGCTCGGGCGAGGAGTCCACGAGCTCGATCTGGTTGGCCTTGCGGACCACCCAGTCGGGCACCCGCTCGCGCACGCGCACGCCGGTCATCTGCTCGACCGCATCGGCCAGGCTCTCGACGTGCTGGATGTTGACCGTGGTGATCACGTCGATGCCGGCGTCGAGCAGTTCGAGCACGTCCTCCCAGCGTTTGGCGTGCCGGCCCGAACCGGGGACGTTGGTGTGCGCCAGTTCGTCGACCAGCGCCACCTTGGGCTTTCTGGCCAAGACGGCGTCGAGGTCCATCTCCTCGAAGCGCGCGCCCCGGTACTCGACCACCTTGCGGGGCACGACCTCGAATCCCTCGAGCAGGGCCGCCGTCAGCGGACGGCCGTGGGTTTCCACAAAGCCGACCACCACGTCGGTGCCCCGCTCGAGCCGGCGCCTGCCCTCGTTGAGCATGTCGTAGGTCTTGCCGACCCCCGCCGCTGCACCCAAGTAGACGCGGAAATGGCCAGCCGCCTCGACGACCGACTCCGCCTCTCGCGTCACCGACTCGGTTTCGGCCAGGACGCTCCCACGCTCGCTCACCCCGTCATGGTACGCCTGGCCGGAGCGGGCGGCAGGACCGGCACTGCCAGCCGGGCCGGCCTCGCGGGGCTCCCCGGCGGGAGGGCCGTGTGCCCGAGCGGCGGGCTCGTTCCGAAGGTCGGCCCGACGATCGAGCGCCGGGTCTCCCGCCGGCCAGGGGGCAGGCCTCTCAGCGATGGAGGTGGTGCTCGAAGGAGTAGAGGGCCATGTTGAGCTCGAGGACGTTCACGTAGGGAGCGCCTAGGAAACCGAGCTCGCGCCCGTGGACGTGGGAGGCAACGAGCGCCCTGACGGTGGCAACGGGGAGGTGGTTGGCCTTGGCCACCGCGTCGACCTGGGCGTAGGCGCCGGCGGGGCTGATGTCGGGGTCGACCAGGCTGCCGGAATTGGTGACGAGGCTGTTGGTCGGCTTGATCCCTTCCTTTTCGAGGCGGGAGGCCTGGGCGGCCACGAAGCGCTCGAGCGCCTTGGAGCGCGGGCCCCATTGCTGCGTGCCCGACACGACGACCTGGTTGGGCTTGTTGGTGAGCAACGAGGCGTCCGGGCGGCCCTGGAACCACTTCGGGCCGGCCCAAGCCTGCTCGATCTCTGCGGAGCCGACCACCGCCTGGCCGTCTTTCACGAACGACCCCTCGGCTTGGTGCCTGAAGAAGAGCATCGAAACGCCGGTGCCGGCATAGCCGTAGGCCAGGCCCAGAAAGGCCAGGAAAACCAAGGACAAGAGGAACGAACGGCGGAGGTTCGCGAGCATCTCAGTACCACCCCGTAGCGGTGAGGACCAGGTCGATCAGTTTTATGAAGATGAAGGGGACTATTACCCCGCCCACCCCGTAGATGAGCACGTTGCGCCTGAGTATCGATGAAGCGGAGGTAGGCCGCCACTTCACGCCCCGCAAGGCGAGCGGGATGAGGGCGATAATGACGAGGGCATTGAATATGACTGCCGAGAGCACCGCGCTCTGCGGGCTGTGCAGGCCCATTATGTTGAGCCTGTGGAGCTGGGGGTAGGTGGCGGTGAAAAGGGCGGGTATTATCGCAAAGTACTTCGCGACGTCGTTGGCGATGGAAAAAGTAGTGAGCGCGCCACGAGTGATCAGCAACTGTTTGCCGACCTCGACCACGTCGATCAACTTCGTGGGGTTGGAGTCGAGGTCCACCATGTTGCCGGCCTCTTTGGCTGCCGTCGTGCCGGTGTTCATGGCGACCCCGACATCGGCTTGGGCGAGGGCGGGGGCGTCGTTGGTGCCGTCGCCCATCATCGCGACGAGCTTGCCGCCGGCCTGCTCGGCCTTTATGAGCTCCATCTTGCGCTCGGGGGTCGCCTCGGCCAGGAAGTCGTCCACGCCCGCCTCTTGGGCAATGGCGGCGGCGGTGAGAGGGTTGTCCCCCGTGATCATGACGGTGCGGATGCCGACCGCCCGGAGGTGGTCGAAGCGTTCCTTGATGCCCTCTTTTACGACGTCTTTCAGTTCTATGACCCCGAGGATGCGGCCCCCGTCGGAGACCACGAGAGGCGTCGAGCCCGCCCGGGCCATGCGCTCGACGGCCTCGTCCAAGTCCGAGGGCGCGCTCCCACCTTGGGATGTGGCCCACTTGCGGACCGCCTCGGCCGCCCCCTTGCGGATCGAACGGGGGCCGATGTCGACGCCCGACATGCGCGAGAGCGCGGAGAACGGGACAAAGACCGGGCCCTCACCGAGGTCCCGCTCGCGGATGCCGAAGCGCTCCTTGGCCAGCACGACGATCGAGCGGCCCTCTGGCGTCTCGTCGGCCAGAGACGCGAGCTGCGCCGCCTCCGCCAGCTCCTGCTCGCTGGCTCCTCCCACGGCCAAGAACTGGGTCGCCATCCGGTTGCCGAGCGTTATCGTGCCGGTCTTGTCGAGGAGCAGCGTCTGCACGTCCCCCGCCGCCTCCACGGCCCGGCCGCTCATCGCGAGGACGTTCTTTTGCACCAGGCGGTCCATGCCGGCGATGCCGATAGCGGACAGCAGGGCGCCGATCGTGGTGGGGATCAGGCAGACCAGCAACGCGACCAGCACCACGATCGAGATCTGCCCGTGGGTGTGGGTGAGCAGGTCGGCGTAATGGCCGAAGGGCTCGAGCACGACCACCACGGGCAAGAAGACGATCGTGAGGGTCGCGAGCAGGATCGTGAGCGCGATCTCGTTGGGGGTCTTCTGGCGGTTGGCGCCCTCGACGAGCCCGATCATCCTGTCGAGGAACGTCTGGCCTTTTTCGGCCATGATCCGCACCACTATGCGGTCCGAGAGCACCTTGGTGCCCCCCGTGACCGCCGAGCGGTCCCCTCCGGACTCCCGTATGACCGGAGCCGACTCCCCGGTGATGGCCGACTCGTCAACCGAAGCGATGCCCTCGGTGATCTCGCCGTCCGACGGGATTATGTCGCCCGCCTCGCACACCACGAGCTCACCCTTGGCGAGCGCCGACGCCGGCACGCGCTCCTCGGAGCCGTCGCCGCGCAACCGGCGGGCTTCGGTCTCGGCCCTCGTCCGCCGGAGGGTGTCCGCTTGCGCCTTGCCCCGGCCCTCGGCCATCGCCTCGGCGAAGTTGGCAAAGAGCACGGTGAGGAACAGCCATGCGGTGATCGACCAGGAGAAGAGGCTCGGGTGGGCTACCGCTTCTAGGAAGGTAACCACCGAGCCGACGAGCACCACGAACATGACCGGGTTTTTCACTTGCACCTGGGGCGCCAACTTCTTCACCGAACCCCAAAGGGCCGTGCGGAGGATCTCCGGGTCGAACAGGCTCCGTGCCTGGGCCACGCCCCTCGGGCCATGGTGACCCGCGAGCGGGCTGGCCGGCACCGTCCCAGCCGGCGCGCCTGGTGCCACGGGGCTGGCGAGCGGCCGGGGAGGGGTCTCTGGCATATCTAGAAGAGCCCCTTGCTCAACTGCTCGGCTATGGGGCCGAGCGACACCGCGGGGAAGAACGTGAGGCCGCCGACGATCAAGATGACGCCTATCAAGAGGCCCACGAAAAGAGGCGTGTCGGTCCTGAAGGTGCCGAGGTTCTCGGCAACGGCCCCCTTGGCGGCGAGCGTGCCGCCAAGAGCCAGGCAGGGGACGATGATCGCGAAACGCCCGAGAAGCATGGCTACCCCACCCAAGATGTTGTAGAAGGGCGTGTCGCCTGACAAGCCGGCAAAGGCAGAGCCGTTGTTGTTGGCCTGTGAAGTGAAGGCGTAGAGGATCTCGGTGAAAGCGTGCGGGCCGGCGTTCGAGGGGCCCGCCCTGCCGGCGTGCACCGATACGGCTATGCCGGTCAGGATGAGCACGGTGAGGGGCATCACGAGGACCCCGAAAGAGGCCAGCTTCACCTCCTTCGCCTGGATCTTCTTGCCGAGGTACTCGGGTGTCCGCCCGATCATCAAGCCCCCGATGAACACCGCCACTATGGCAAAGAGCAATATCGTGTAAAGCCCGCTGCCGACCCCGCCAGGGGTCACCTCACCGAGCATCATGCCCGTCAGGAGGCCGAAGCCGCCTATCGGCGTGAAGGAGTCGTTGGCGCCCGAGACGCTGCCTGTCGAGGTCTGGGTGGAGGCTATGTCGTAGAGGGTGGTCTGCATCGGCCCGAAGCGGACCTCTTTGCCCACCATGTTGCCCTGGGGCTGGGAGACGACATGGGCCGCCGCCACGGCCGGGTTGGGCTGGTGCTCCGCGTACGAGCTGAAGCCCACCCAGGCACCGAACAATATGGCCATCGCAGCCAGGAGCGCCACTCCTTGGCGGCGATTGCCCACCATCTTGCCGAAGGTGTAGGTGAGCGCGACCGGGATCGACAGGATCAGCGCGAAAGACAAGAAGTTGGTCAATGCCGAGGGATCTTCGAAGGGGTCGGACCCGTTGGCATTGAAAAAACCGCCGCCGTTGGTGCCGAGCTGCTTTATCGACTCCATGAAGCCCACCGGGCCGCGGGCTATCACCTGGGTCGTGCTGTTCAAGAAGTCGTGGACCGTGACCGGGCCGGCAAGGGTCTGCACGGCTCCTTCGCCGACGAACACGAACCCGGCGGCAAAGGCTATCGGCAAAAGCACATAAAGGGTGCAGCGGACTATGTCCACCCAGAAGTTACCGATCGTCGGCGAGTTGCGCCGGGCGAACCCCCGTACCAAGGCGATGGCCACAGCGATGCCGACCGCGGCGCTCACGAACTGCTGCACGGTGAGCGCAGCCATCTGGCTGAAATAGCTCATCGTTGTCTCGCCCGCGTAGTTTTGCCAGTTGGTGTTGGTGGTGAAAGACACCGCGGTGTTCCAGGCGAGCGCGGGGGGGACGGCGCCGAGGTGCTGGGGGTTCAGGGGTAGGCTCCCCTGCAGACGCTGGATGGCGTAAGTGAAAAGGAGCGCCATCCCCGAAAATACGATCAGGGCGCCCGCATAGCGCTGCCAGGGCTGCTCGACGTCGGGGTCGACACCGATCAGCCGGTAGACGGGCCGCTCCGCCCAGGCAAGGTAGCGCACCCGCCCCGCGAACACCGCTTCCATGTAGGAGCCGAGGAAGCGCCAGGCGATGCCCAGCACCAACACGAGGGCGACGATCACCCAGAAATAGCTCACGGGGCCACCTACTGGCTCAGAACCGCTCGGGTTTGAACAGCGCCACGCCCAAGTAGGCGAAGACCAGCACCGACACCCCGAGCAATATGGCGTCCGTCACGCTCATACGCGTTCCAGGCCCTTTATGAGCAGCAGCATGGCCACCACGAACACCACCGTCCCGAGGACAGAGAGCAAATCAGCCATGTGGCCCAGGCTCGCACCTCCGGCGCGAACAGGACGTGAACCCGGCCGGCCCAGCCGTGAATAAAATGTGGACCGGCCCGCGCCGAGGGCCTCAGCTCGCCGACAGGCAGTAACCGATGCCCGGGGCCGTCCGCAAAGACACGCCTACCTTTCCCCCGAGCTTCTTGCGCAACCGGTACACGTAGACGCGCAGGTACTCGGCTTCCGCGCCGTAGGCACCCCCCCAGATCTGCTGGAGGATCATCTGGTGCGTGCAAGTCTTTCCGGCGTGGCGGGCCAAGAAAGCGAGGAGCTCGAACTCCTTGGCCGTGAGCTCCAGGGGCTCGCCGCCCACGGTGGCCTGGTAGTGGGCGAGGTCCAAGTCGAGGGGCCCGACCGAGATGTGGCCGCCCCCCGGCGGTGGTGCCCCGGCGTAACGCAGGGCCGTGCGGATGCGCGCCTCGAGCTCGGCCATGCCGAAGGGCTTGGTCACGTAGTCGTTGGCCCCCCCGTCGAGCGCGGCTACCTTGCGGTCCTCGAGGGCTGTCGCCGAAAGCACGATGAGGGGCACCTCGCTCCAGCCCCGGACACGCCGGACGACCTCGAGGCCGTCCATGTCAGGCAGGCCGAGGTCGAGCACCACGACGTCGGGGGAGCGCAGGGCTATGGAGGCGAGCCCCTCGTCGCCGCTGGCCGCCAGGAACACCGTGTGGCCGCGCGCCGAGAGCGCCACCTTGAGCGCCCTCTGGAGCGCCTTGTCGTCGTCGACCACGAGGACCCGTGCCACAGCTGTCACGACTCCGGGACGCTCGGGAGGGTGAACACGAACTGCGCCCCCCCTCCTTCGCCGAGCCAAATGCGCTCGCCGTGGGCTTCCAGGAACGCCCGCGCGATGGCGAGCCCGAGCCCGCCCCGACCGCCGGCTTCGCGCCGCTCGAACATCTCGAAAAGATGGGCGCGCTCCTCCTCGGGCACACCGGGGCCCCGGTCCGACACCGAAAGCTCGACCTTGCCCCCCGGGCCTGGGCGTGCTCCTACCCTGACCGCTTCGCCGGCCGGCGAGTAGCGGAAGGCATTGTCGAGGAGGTTGGCCAGGACCTGGCGAACGAGCACCGGGTCGACGTCCACCAGGGGCAGTTCCGCCGGAACTTGCCAGGAGACCTCCCCGCTCTGGCCCGAGCGCCCGAGCACGGCCAGCGCCTCTTCTACCAGGTCGATCACGGCGCAGGGCTGCCGGCGCAGCTCCAGGGTGCCCGACTGGATCCGTGTCATGTCCAAGAGGTTGCAGACCAGCCTGTCCAGGCGGTCAGCTTGGGCGTCGACCAGTTCGACCAGTTCCTTCACCTCGCCCGGGGCGAGGGACGAGCCGCTCTCGAGCAGGGTGGACGCCGACAGCTTTATGGTAGCCAAGGGGGTGCGCAGGTCGTGGGAAACGGCCCCGACCAGGGACCTGCGCACGCGGTCCACCTCGCCGAGCAGGCGGGCGCGCAGCGCCTCCTCACGCAGCGTGGCCCTCTCGAGGGCCAGGGCGAGGTGGTTGGCGAAGGCGCGCAGCAGCTCCTGGTCCTCGCGCCCGGCTCTGGCTCCGCGCACCGCCAGGAGGCCGACCGCCCTGCCGGTCGCCGCCAGGGCCACGACCTGGTAGCCGGGGTACGGCGCCTTGGGCGTGCCGGCGCGCGCCGGCCGAGAGGGCCCGAGGGAGACCGGCGGTGCCCCGCCGGCTGCGAGGTGAGCTAGCTCCTCGGGAGCCAGCGGCTCGCCGGCGGAGGCGACCAGCTGCAGCCGCCCGTCCACGGGGAGCAGGAGAGAGACGCCTTCCAGGCCAAACTCCGAGCGCACCGACTCGACGATGGTCCCGAGGAGCTCGGGACCGGGCAGCTCACGCACGAGCAGTTCGGAGACGTCGAACAGGCGGCGTACGTCCGCCGCCCGCCGCTGAGACTCGGAGCGTGCCGAGTTGGCGGCCGCGACCACCCTGGCCACTATCACGGTCACTGCCGCGTACACCGCGAGCGCGACCCAATCCGACCCCCGGGCAACGTCGAAGGTGTAGTAGGGCCGCAGGAAGAAGAAGTCGTAAGCGAGGAAGCACAAGGTGGCGGCCGCCAGGCCCGCCCCGAAACCACCGATGCTCACGCCTCCCACCACGGGGACGACAAGCACCAAGGCTGTCGTGGCAGCGTCGAGGTGAGAGCGCACAGGCAGCAGGGCAGCACCGAGAACAGCCGCCATGGTGAGCGCTGTCAGTACCCCCAACAGCGCCCGCCGCCTGGGCACGCCCAGCTTCCTTGACCCTGCCGTGCGCGTCCCCCTAAGCCCCGGCGAGCCCCCCGCTAGGGGGCGTCTGGCCACTCCCGTTGCCCGCGGGGGCGGCCGGGGCGGATGCCGGCCGGAGCCCTGCCGGCCCGCCGGGGGCCACCAGGAGCGACCGCACCGTGTCTTCGGACTCCGGGGAGGCGAGCACCAGCACCTCGTCGCCCGGTTCGAGGACGGTGTCGCCCCGCGGGACGACGACATGGGCATGGCGGACCACGGCCACCACGCTCGCGTCACGGGGCAGGCCGAGCTGGGCCAGTTCGACGCCGGCGGCGGGCGACGCCGGCGCCAGGGTCACCTCGACCAGGTGCGCGCCCGAGGATTCAAGCTGCATCAGGCGGACGAGCGAGCCCACCGAGACCGCTTCCTCGGTGAGGGCCGCCAGGAGGTGCGGTGTCGAGACGGCCACGTCGACGCCCCAGGTCTGGTTGAAAAGCCAATGGTTCTTCGGGTGGTTGACCCGGGCGATGACCCGGGGCACCGCGAACTCCTGCTTGGCGAGGAGCGAGACCACGAGGTTGTCCTCGTCGTCACCGGTGGTCGCCACCACAACGTCGGCCGTGGCCAGCCCGGCCAGGTCGAGTGCCGAGACCTCGCAGGCGTCCCTCACCATCCACTTGAAGCCGAGGTGGGCCCCGCGGCCCGCGACGTCGGGGTCGATCTCGATGACGAGCACGTCGTGGCCGGCGTCCTTCAGGTCGAGAGCAAGGTACGTGCCGACGTTGCCGCCCCCGGCGATCACCACGTTCACGGGCGCGGCCCTTCGGCGAGGCGCGCCTCGACGGTCCCGATCGCCCCGGCGTCCATGGAGATGTACAGCACATCACCATCCTGGCCGAGCGCCCCAGGCTTTGGGACACACGCCTTGCCGGCCCGCGAGAGGGCCACCACCTTGGCCACGCCGGGAGCCTCCAGCTCGTCCAGCCGGTAGCCGACCCAGCTCGCGGGCAACGAACGCTCTATCATCACCACCTCGCCGTGAGGGGCGGACCACTCGGTCACCGTCCGCTCCGGCACCAACCGCTGCAACACCTGTTCGACGGTCCAGGCTACGGTAGCCACGGTAGGGATGCCGAGGCGCCGGTAGATGGCGGCGCGGCGGGGGTCGTAGATGCGCGCCACGACGTTGGGTACCTGGTAAGTCTCCTTGGCTATGCGTGCCGTCAGGATGTTGGAGTTGTCGCCGTTGGTGACCGCGGCCAGAGCGTCCGCACCGGCGATACCGGCTTCCTCGAGCGCGTCGCGGTCGAACCCGAAGCCCACCACGGCTTTGCCGCCCCAGTCCATGGCCAGGCGCTGAAGAGCACGGTTCGACTTGTCGATGACCGAGACTTCGTTGCCCTCACGCGACAAGGTGACGGCCAGCTGGGAGCCCACCCTGCCACACCCGACTACCACAACGCGCACAGACACTCATGCAACACGCTCGGGCCTCCTGGCACAACTCGATGGGCGACGCTAGCTTTGGCCGAGGCCGGACCGTGCCATGCGCCGGGCCCGGTGACGGAGCTGGCAGAATGGCCGACCACCAATGAGCACGTTGACCAGCCTCGTCGAGCCTCCCCCGGCGCCCACCCCCCCGGTCCTGCCCGAGCCCTTCCTCTACCGGGTAAAGAACCTGCTGCTCGGCCGGCCCCTGGTCACCGAGGAGCTGACCAGCGAGCGGCTCGGGACGCTCATGGCGTTGGGCGTCCTGTCGCCCGACGCCATCTCCTCTTCGGCGTACGGCACCGAGGAGATGCTGGTCGAGCTCGTGCGGCCGGTCGGCCTGGCCGCCTTCACCCTCGTGCTGCCCGTCACCTTCGCGCTGCTGGTGGTGCTCTTTTTCGTCACGATGTCCTACCGCGAGGTCGTGATGGTCTACACGAGGGCCGGCGGCTCCTACGTGGTGACGAGGGACAACTTCGGCCCCACGGTGGCCCAGGTGGCGGCCGTGGCGCTCCTCATCGACTACACCGTCACGGTGGCCGTGCAAGTTGCGGCTGGCACCGACGCCCTCGCTTCGGCCTTCCCGACGCTCATCGCCTACAAGACCGAGATGAGCGTGGCGGTGGTGGCCCTGCTCGCGTACGCGAACCTGAGGGGTATCCGAGAGGCTGGCCGGATCTTCGCCTTCCCGACCTACTTTTTCATCTTCGCCATGGGGAGCATGATCATAGCCGGCATAGTGCGCTCCCTCGTCGGCGACCTCCCCGTCTACTCGGTGCACCGGGCCGGCATGTACCCCTTCGGCCACGCAGGCAACGGGCTCCTCTTGGGCGCGTCTTTGTTCATAGTCCTGCGCTCTTTCGCCAACGGAGGCTCGTCCCTCACCGGCGTCGAGGCGATCTCCAATGGGGTGAGCGCCCTGCGGCCTCCCGAGGGCCGGCGGGCCAGGAAAGTCTACGTGCTCATGAGCGTGACGCTCGGTTCGCTCGTGCTCGGCGTCTCGTTCCTCGCCCGCTGGACGCACGCAGCGCCGTTCCTGGCCGGGGCGCCGACCGTCATATCCCAGGAGGCCCACGCCGTTTTCGGCTCGGGCCCCTTGGGCCACGGGCTGTTCTACATGGTGCAGCTGGCCACTCTGCTCATCTTGTACACGGGTGGCAACACGAGCTTCAACGGCTTCCCGTTCCTGGCCAGCTTCGTGGCGGGCGACAGGTTCCTGCCGAGGAGGCTCACCCAGCGGGGCCACCGGCTCACCTTCTCCAACGGGATCATCGTGCTCGCGATCGTCGCGATCGCCTTGCTCGTCGTCACCGACTCCAACGTGACCTCGCTCGTCGCGGTGTACGCGATCGGCGTCTTCACCGGTTTCACGATGGCGGGCGCCGGCCTGTCCAAGCACCACCTGGCGCAGCGGGAGCCGCACTGGCGCCACAAGTTGGTCATAAACGCGAGCGCGTCGGCGCTTTCTTTCGTGGTCGTGCTGGTTCTGGCCGTAGCCAAGTTCAGCCAAGGAGCGTGGACAGTCGTGGTCCTTTTCCCCCTGCTAACGATGGGACTGATCCGGCTCAACCGCCGGTACCGGGCCGAGGCACAGGTACTGGAGGAGGGGGCAATGAGCGCTTCGGAAATGCCGGTCTTGCGCCGCCACGTCGTGTTGGTGTTCGTGGACCGCTTGGACCTCGCCACCGCCCGCGCCATCCAGTACGCCCGCACACTCAATGCCGATGAAGTGAGGGCGGTCCATTTCCTCTTGGACAACCAGGCCGCCCAGCACCTCAGGGAAGCCTGGGAGCGCCTGATGATCCGTCGCCTGCCCCTCGAGATCCGCGAGTGCCGGGACCGCCGGCTCGCCCGGGCCGCGCTCGAACTCGTGAGCTCCACGCTCGCGGGCGACGAGACAGAAGTGACCGTGCTCTTGCCCAGGCGCCTGTACTCCTGGGGCTGGAGCCACCTGCTCCACGACCGCACCGCCGACCGGTTAGCCGCCGCCGTGGGGCGCCTGCCTCACGCCACGGCGACCGTCGTTCCCTACCAACTGGGCAAGTTGCGGCCGAGCGGCAAGGCCCCCGAGGCGCAACGGCGCCCTGACAAGGCGGCTCACAGACGGGCCAGGGAAGAACCCCGAGAAGAGCTGGTAGTCGCGGCAGAAGGTCGCGTCCCCATCGGGGACGTCCGGTGGCGCCAGCGCGCCCGTGTCGCAGGCCGGGTGACCTCGGTGCAGGTCCAACCGTGGCAGGGTGCACAGGTGCTCTCATGCACCCTTTCCGACAACACCGGGTCGATCCTCCTCGTCTTCACCAGGCGCAGCGTCCCTGGCGTAGAGACCGGGGTGGCGCTCATGGCCGAGGGCACCGTCGGGGAGTACGAGGGCCGTCTCGCCATTCTCAATCCCCTGCACGAGGTGCTGAAGCGGGCACCGTTCGACCCCATGCAGACGGGGCACACCGGCGGCACCTAGGGGCTCGGGCGCCTCAGGCGGGGGCCGGTGCTACCTCGTCCACCTCCGCGACCTCGCTCGCTTCGAGGGACCAGGCAGCGGCCTTGGCGTTGGCGAGCACCTGCTCGGGCTTCGTGGCGCCCGCGATCACAGACGAGACGGCCGGCTTGGCCAACAGCCACGCGATCGCAAGCTCCAAGATGGTACGGCCACGTTTCTCGGCGTAGCGCTCGAGAGCCTCGACGGCATCCATCGTCTCGTCGGAAAGCAGCAGCTCTTGGCGCTCAGCCGGCATGCCCGCCAGGCGGGTCCCCGGCGGAGGTGCCGCCCCGCGGCGGTACTTGCCGGAGAGGAGGCCGGACTTCAAGGGGAAATAAGGGATGAACGCGATCCTCTGGCGCGCGCACTCGGCCAGCACGCCCGTCTCGGGAGCGCGCTCCAAGAGGCTGTACTCGTTCTGGACGCTGACAAAGCGGGGCAGCCCATCCGCCGCGGCGGCCTCGGCTTCTTGGAGCTGGGCCACCGAGAAGTTGGAGCAGCCGATTTCGCGCACCTTTCCCTCCCGGACCGCCCCGGCCAGGGCCTCGAGGGTATCGGCGACCGGTGTCTCCGGGTCCGGCCGGTGCAGCTGGTACAAGTCCACGTAGTCGGTGCCGAGCCGGCGGAGGCTGTCCTCGAGCGCACGCTTTACATAAGCCGGTGCCGCCCCCTTGCGCTCCTCGTCGAGCTTGCTGCCGAACTTCGTCGCGATGACCACTTCGGACCTGCGCTTGCCGAGAGCGCGCCCGAGGAACTCCTCGCTCTTCGTCCCCCCGTAAGTGTCAGCGGTGTCGAAGAAGTTGATGCCGGCGTCGAGGCAGGCACCCACGACCGCGGCGGTCGCTTCCTCGTCTATGCGGCCTCCGAAATTGTTACACCCGAGGCCGACCGCTGAGACCTCGAGGGAACCTATCCGGCGCAGGGGCATTGTCATGTCCATGCCTGCAAGCTAGTGCCACCGCCCGTCCGGGCGCCCTGGCGTCAGGCCGAGGACATAGCCTCGGCTCATGACTTTTTCGATCGTGGGCCGCAGCGGCGGGGAGCTCGGTGTGGCTGTAGCGTCGAAGTTCCTTGCGGCGGGCGCCCTGGTGCCGGCCGTGGACGCCGGCGCCGGCGCGCTCGCCAGCCAGGCCTTCAGCAACCAGTCGTACCGGCCCGACGGCTTGGCCTTGCTGCGAGAAGGCCGCAGTGCCGACGAGACCGTGGCGACGCTCACCGGAGCGGACGAGCTGAGAGAGCACCGCCAGCTGGGCGTCGTCGCGCTCAGCGGTCCAGGCGCCAACTTCACCGGGGAGAAGTGCCTCCAATGGGCCGGCGGTTGCGCCGGGGACGGGTACGCCATCCAGGGCAACATCCTCGCCGGCCAGGAAGTGGTCGCCGAGATGGAGCGGGCCTGGCTCGCCGGCGGCGCCCAGCCCTTGGCGAGGCGCCTCCTCGCCGCCCTCGTGGCCGGGGACTCCGCCGGCGGGGACCGCCGCGGGCGCCAGTCGGCAGCCCTCGTGGTAGCGAGCCCAGGCGCAGGTTACGGGCGGTACGACATAGCGGCGGACCTGCGCGTCGACGACCACGCAGCACCGGTGGGAGAGCTCCGGCGTCTACTGGAGCTGCACGAGTTCTACTTCGGGCGGCCGGACCTGTCGTCGGCAGTGACCCTGGAGGGCAGTGTCCTGAAAGAGGTCCGGGGGCTCCTGACGTCGGTCGGCTACCCGCCGGCGGGTGGAGGCGCCGGCGGCGAGGCGGTGGAAGTGGCCCTGGCCGAGTGGGCCAGCATGGAAAACCTGGAAATGCGCTACGCCGGCGGGGGCTTGCTCGACAAGCTCGTACTCGACTTCCTGCGGAGGCGGTCAGCCGAGAGCGCTTGACTGCCTCCCGGTGAAGAGCTCGTTGTCCTCAGAGCTCGTAGGCCTCGGAGCGCTCCGCTTCAGAGTTCGTCGCCGGCCACGTCCTCCGGCCCGGGTGCCGTGCCCCCGTCGCGCGTGGGCCGGAGCCAGTCCTCGACCCGCCGGAGGACCCGGTCGACCCCGCCGGCAGCCGTTTCCAGCACCCGGACGAAGCGCTCTCGGTAGTGGGCGACGGCGCCCTCCAGTTCGGCGCCGGCCGGCGGCTCCTGCCCACGCCGGACGTAGGCGCCGCCCCTGATGCGGTCATAGTCGCCGTCGCCGACCCAGCTCATGAGCTCACGAGTGCGCTTCACGGCGAAGGGGTGCGACAGGCTCGCCTCTACCCAGGCCCGCGACCAACGGGCGAAGAGGTCCTCTTCTTCGGCATAGCGAGCCGCCTGGGCCAGGAACGCCTCGAGGTTCATCCCGTCGATGGCCCCGCCGGCCATACGCATGAGCATCTGGCACGTGATCAGAGGGTCGCCCACGACGAGCGCCGAAGCCCGGTCGGAGGACAGCTCGGCGGCTCGGGCCCACTCGAGCAGGACCAGGTAGACGGCCCGGAGAGGGATCCCGACAACGGTGGTCACCGCCCCTCCAGGCACCCGGAGGAGCATGGCGAGGAACTGGAGGGCGGTCTGGTAGTAGTAGTGCTCGGAGAGCACGTGGCCAAGCTCGTGGGCCAGCACCGCCTCTACTTCGGGTGAGCTGTAGTTGCGGACCAGGCCCGAGTACACGATGACCATAGGCCGTTTGGCGCCCACAGTGAGCGCGTTGGCCATGGGCGTCTGGGTCACGAACAGTTCCGGGACCGGTGAGATGTCGAGCACGGAGGCGAGGCGGTTGTAGCGCGCCCATAGCTCGGGCACCTGCGTGCCGGATATCTGCACCGCGTTGCCGATCAAGACCTGGCGCAGCTGGCGCTCGTGGCCTATGTCCATGAGCCGCTTCAGCACTTTGTCCATGAGGGGCACCGAGCGGAGCGCCGCCGTGGCAGCCCTGTCCGCCGGGTGCTCGTATGCCTTGGAGCTGATCTGCTCGTAGCGGAAAGTCTCCTGGAGGGACATGCCGCGAGCCTACGCCGGGTGGGGCCGGCGGGCAGGCCAGCGGCGGGCAGAAGCGGGCCGGCGGGCTCCCGCCGGCGGGCACCTGCCGGAAGGCGCCAACGCCCGAAGGCTCAGCCAGCCGTCAAGAAGCCCGGCATCACGGTCTCCCGCCAGGAGCTGATGCGGGCCAGCGTGGCTTCGTCTACGTCGACCGCGTCGAGGAGGGTGCCCCGCCGCACCTGCCACGCCGCCGCCACCTCCACCACCGCTTTGCTGCTCAACAGGGCGGCCGCCTGCACCGCCGCGCCGTAAGCGACAAGCTCGCCGGCCTCCACGACCAATACCGGTCGGCCCGAAAGGCGCCGCACGGTCTCCTGCCAGACCCGGCCCCTGGCGCCACCGCCCACCAGCAACAAAGGTGCCCCCTTGTCCTGCGGCGCCCAGCGATCGAGCAGGGAAGTGGCCTCGAGCAGCGTAGCCACCAGCCCTTCGTAGGCGGCCTGCAGCACGGAGCGCTTGTCCGTCTCGTAGCGCAGGCCGGAGAGCGTGCCAGTGGCCAAGGGCACGTTGGGGGTCCGCTCACCCCCCATCCAGGGCAGGAACACCACCTCTCCCGACGGCGCCACGTCCTCCCGGTCGAGGCCGAGCCAGCCAGACACCTGGTCGATGGCGACGGTGGCGTTGAGCGTGCAGGCGAGCGGCAAGTACCGGCCGTCGGCGCCGGCAAAACCCGCCACGGTCCCGGTCGCGTCCGCGCTCGGGGCCTCCGCCGGGGCGAAGACCGTGCCGGAGGTGCCGAGCGAGACGCCGGCCTCGCCGGGCTGGACCGAGAGGGCGAGGGCGGCTGCCGCGTTGTCGCCGGCTCCGCACGCCACGGGTACGCCTCGGGCGAGCCCGAACTGCGCCGACGCCGAGGATCTCACCTCGCCGGCGCTACCCTCGGGCCCGAGGACCTCGGGCAGGTGCTCGAGGGGCAGGGCCACCGAAGGTAGGTCGAGCACGCCGGCCTCATAGGACTCGGTCACCGGGCTCCACCAACCGGTCCCCGAGACATCGCTCCTGTCCGTGAAGAAGCCCCCCGAAAGCCGGTACGTGAGGTAGTCGTGGGGTAACAGGACCTTGCGGGCGGAGCCGGCGACGTCGGGTTCGTTGCGCCTGAGCCACGCCCAGTGCGCAACGGTGAACGAGCTTGTGAGCACCGAACCAACTCTCTTCGCGCATTCGTCCGGGCCACCGAACGCCTCGACCAGCCAGGCGGCATCAGGCGCGCCCCGGGTGTCGTTCCACAAGGGGGCCTTGCGGAGCGGCACGCCGGCGCCGTCGAGCACGACGAGGCCGTGCTGCTGGCCACCGATGGAAATGGCCGCCACCTCGCCCGCCCGCCCGGTCTTGTCGAGTGCCTCGGCCAGGGAGGCTTCCCACTCGCGCGGGTCGGTCTCGCGCGCCCCCCCGGTGCCCTCGACCGGATGGCTGGCGGCACCGGCCGCCACCAACCGGCCGTCCTCTGCGTCTACGACGAGGACCTTGGTCGACTGGGTGGAGCAGTCGACGCCGGCGACGAGGGCCACTGCCCCTAGCGTGCCGGGCCGACGGTCGCCCTGACCGCCACGACAGAACTCTGGGAGTAACCCGCGACACCGCCCGACAGCTTGACCACCTGCTCCTGCTGGATGTCTGCAGCAGAAGAGCCCGTCGCAAAACGGAACTCCCCCGGCTCTACCACGAACTCCATTTTTTCATCGTAGAAGGCGAGGCGGCTCGGGTGCACGGAGAAGCGGACGGCCGCCGCTTGGCCCGGGCGTAGGGCCACCCGCGCGAAGCCGACCAGCTGCCGCTCTGGCCGTGCCACCGAAGCGACGAGGTCCGACACGTACAGCTGCACGACCTCCTCGCCCTCACGTTCACCGGTGTTTTTGACCGTGAGGGAGACCGTTATGGGAGAAAGCGTGTCCGTCGCTGCAACCGAGAGCCCCGACTGCTCGAAGGTCGTATAGCTGAGGCCGTGCCCAAAGGGGAACAGCGGGGTGTGGTCGCAGTCGGTATAGCCCCCGTAAAACATGGAGCGTGCCCCACCCGAGCGGTGGCTGTAGTAGAGCGGGACCTGGCCCACTGCCCTCGGCAGGCTCACGGCAAGCTTTCCTGCCGGCGGGCACCTGCCAGTGAGCACGTCAGCGAGGGCGTTGCCCCCCTCCTGGCCGAGAGGCCAGGAAACTAGCAGAGCAGAGGCCTTCTCGGCCACCCCGGCCAGGGTGTGCACCCGGCCGCTCATCACCACCACGACCGTGGGGGTGCCGGTGGCGGCCACTTCGGTCACGAGTTCTTCCTGCACGCCTGTGAGGCGCAGCTCGACGGCATCGCGCGCTTCGCCGACGGTGGAACCCTTCGAGAGCCCCGAGCGGCCCCCGACGACGACGACTGCCACGTCGGCCGCTTCGGCCGCTGCCACTGCGGCCCCGAAACCTCGGCGGTCGTCGCCCGAGATCTCGCAGCCCTTTTCGTAAGTGACCGATGTACCCGGCCCGAGCGCCTTCTTCAGCCCAGCGAGCGGCGTGACGTGGTCGGTGTAGTACCAACCGGGCTGGAAGGCACCCTTGCCGCTCGGTAGGTAGATGAGCGCGGACGACCCGTCACCGTCGAGCTTCGCCGATTCCTCGGCAGAGCGTTCGAGTAGCGCCTCCTGGTGAGCCGGGTAGTGGTAATCGCCTTGGAGCAGGCGCTGGTCGTCGGCCGCCGGGCCTATCACGGCCAGACGCCCCAGGCCCGGGCGGAGCGGCAGGGTGCCGTCGTTGGCGAGCAGAACGATGCCCCGCGCCGCAGCCCTTCGTGCGAGCTCGACGTTGGCCGGGCCCTCGAAAACGGCCGCCGACAGGCCCGGCTCAACGTACGGCGACTCGAACAGCCCGAGGCGCACCTTGGCCGTGAGCACCCGACGGACGGCGGTGTCTACTACCTCCATCGCTACCTTGCCGGTGGCGACCGCGCCTCTGAGGGGCTCGCCGAAACAGTCGAGCGCCGGCAGCTCGAGGTCGAGGCCCGCGGTGAGCGCCCTTATGGCGGCCTCGGCCCGGTCGGCAGCCACTCTGTGGTAGGTGCGGAGCAGGTCGACTGCGAAGTAGTCGGCGACGACCAACCCGTCGAAACCGAGCTCATCGCGGAGCAGCTCGGTCAGGATCTGGCGCGAGCCACTGCCGGGAAGGCCGTCGATGCAGCTATATGAGCTCATTATCGAGGCGAGGCCGGCATCGCGAATAGCCGCAGCGAAAGGCTCCGCATATACCTCTCGCAGTTCCCGCGGCCCGAGCTGCACGGGGGCGTGGTTGCGGCCCCCCTCCGACAGGCCGTGCGCCAGGAAGTGCTTGCCGGTCGCCAGAACTCCCTCCGAAAGGTCGGCCGTCTGCATGCCCCGCACGTAGGCGGTGCCGAGGGTGCCGGCTAGGACGGGGTCCTCGCCATAGGTTTCCTCCACCCGCCCCCAGCGCGGGTCGCGGGCCACGTCGAGCACGGGGGCAAGGCTCTGGCGGACGCCCACGGCGAGCAATTGCCGGCGCACGGCCGAGGCCACTTCCTCGACCAGCGCCGGATCCCACGTGCACGCAAGGCCGAGGGCCTGGGGGAACACCGTGGCGTCACGCGCGCAGTAGCCGGCCAGGGACTCCTCGTGCACGATGACCGGGATGCCGAGGCGGGTGCGCTCGACGACGAGCTTTTGGATCTGGTTGAGCAGCTCAGCGCTCTGCGCCGGGTGGAGGCCCGTCGTCGCGCCGATCCGGGTCACCTGGCCCACGCCGTGGCGCACCACTGCCAGAGCCGCGTCCTCGTCGAAGCGGTCGCCCGATATGAGGTCGGGGAACTCGACGGCGCCCAGTTGGGCGAGTTTCTCGTCTGGCGTCATGCGCGCCATGAGATCGTCGACGCGCTCGTCCACCGAACGCGCCGGGTCCGAATAGGCGTAAGTAGTCACGTGCTCACCTCAGAGCATGTCGCGGAGTGAAGCTTCACCATTATGGCTTGGTATGGCCTGGCCCACCGAGGCCGGCTGGGCCCTTCCGGGACACCGAGGGGGAGGCGCACCGAAATGGGCCCGACCGGCCGCCGGCTTGCCCGCTTGCCCGCCGGGGGTTTGAGCGGGGGCGCGCAAGACCTGTGCCAATTTGAAAATTGCGCCACTAGAGACTGTCGTGCTACCGGATGTCGACCGGGGCGGGGCGCCGGGGTCACTTACTCCATCATCCCCCTGGTCGTGTGTTCGAAAGTTTCGACCACCAAAAGAATAGTTCGAGGTTCGTGGTCATCTTCGCGCCCGGCGCTATTTCTGTCAAGTGCGCCCCGGCGGATTGAACCTCTCGTCCCTCGTTGCGCTCGTCCGCTTGCCAGCGACTAAGCCCTGGGCCCTTGCGCGAGCACGGCTACCGAAAGAGTTTCGCTCCCCTCAGAGCGGGCTACGCTTGGCTGGATGTCCCCGCGCAGTAAGGAGCAAGCTGGCCTCGCTCAGGCTGGCGCCGGGCGCAGGCAACGGGTCACGATAGCCCACATCGCCCTGGCCGCTGGCGTTTCGCCATCAACGGTCTCCAAGGTCTTGAACGGCAACGCCGAAGTGTCCGCTACCACGCGCCAGCGGGTCCAGGTCCTCCTGGCCGACTTGGGCTACGAGCGCCGTTCCTCCGCACAGGCGGGTACCCCGCCTCTTGTCGACCTCATCTTCCAGGAGCTGGAGAGCCCCTGGGCCATGGAGATAATCAAAGGTGCTGTTGCGGCGGCCGCGGAGGTTGGCCTCAACGTCGCCCTCACCTCCCTGTCGGAGCACGGCAGCGCCCGGTCCTGGCTCGACCACGTCTGCGCCCGGGGCACACGAGGGGTCATCCTCCTGCTCGCCAGCCTGGACAAGCGGCACAAGGCGGAACTTCGTTCTCGCGGCCTGCCCTTCGCCGTGGTCGACCCGCGCGGAGAGCGCGACCCTACCGTGACGACGGTAGGGTCGACCAACTGGGCGGGCGGCTTCAGCGCGACACGCCACCTGATCGAACTGGGCCACCAGCGTATAGGCATGATCTCGGGCCCGATCGACCTGCTGTGCAGCCGCGCCCGCATGGACGGCTACCGCTCGGCCATGGAGTCAGCCGGCCTGTCGATCGACCCCGACCTCATGGCGTGGGGCGACTTCCACGTAGACGGGGGGTTCAAGGCAGCCATGGCCATGCTCTCGCTCCCCGCCCGGCCGAGCGCCATCTTCGCCGGCAGCGACCTGCAGGCGCTCGGGGTCTTGGAGGCTGCCCGGCTCCAGCACGTCCGTGTCCCCTCGGACCTCTCCCTGGTCGGCTTCGACGACCTACCCCTCTCGACGTGGACCTCCCCCCCGCTCACGACCGTGCGCCAACCGCTCGCCGAGATGGCTTCAACGGCGGTGGGCTTGGTGCTCGGGCTCGGCCGTACCGAAGGTACCCAGGGCCAGAGCGTCGAACTCGCCACGAGCCTGGTCATCCGAGAGACCAGCGCCCCACCGCACTAGTTCGACCGCCAGGTGCACGCCGTCCCGGGCCGCCGGCACCGGTTGGCTCCCGCCAGTACCTGTGGTGCGTTGACACGCCACCCGTCGGGGCGCGATGATCAGATCGCTCGAACGGTTCCGCCCAGGTACGAAAACTTTCGTAAACAGAGTGAGTCTCGGAGCAGGAAAGGGGGTAGCGCGAGACGTGGTGAGCGGCTCGGTGCCCACCGCCAAGTCTCCTCGCGCGCTCGGAGCCCGAGTGACTTGCGAAACGGCAAATAACAAGACGGAGGAGCAAAAATGAGACAATCCCACCACCCCAAGCACAGCCCGGGGAACCCCAGGCCTGTGACCCGCACCGCCGGGGCAGCCCTTTTGGCCACCGCGGCGGCTTCCCTCGGCATGGGTGCGGTCGGGCTAGCACCCGCGAGCGCCACCAGCCGTAACGTCGCACGCGCCCACAGCGTAGCCAAGGTCCCCATCACGCTCTGGACGCTCACTTCCAACACCAATGAGCAAAAGGCCGAAACTGCAGCGATCAACGACTTCAACAAGAGCTACCCGGGCGGCGACGTGCAGGTGGACTACGTCGAGAACACCGCTTACAAGACCAAGATCGCCGTCGCCATGTCGGCCCACCACCCTCCCACTGTGTTTTGGACCTGGGGCGGGAGGATCTTCGACGCCTGGGCGCAAGCGCACCAGGTCACGCCGATCACCTCCCAGCTCAACAGCGACCCAGCCTGGAAAAACGCCTACCTGAAAGGAGCCTGGCCCCTCATATCCTACAAGGGCCAGATCTACGGCGTCCCCGCTAGCGGCCCGGGGATCGAGCTCATGTTTGCTAACCAAGCTGTCCTCGACAAGGCCGGGGTGCGATCAGTCCCCACGACCTGGGGGCAGTTCATGCACTCCGCCGCCGCGGTGAAGAAGACGGGGGCCTTCCCTATTTCCCTGGCCGGCGCCACCGAGTGGCCCGAGATGATCTGGCTCCAGTACCTCACCCTTCGCTACGGGGGCCCCCAGGTCTTCAACAACATCGCCGCCGGCAAGCCCAACGCCTGGGACAACCCGGCTTTCTTGAAGGCTGCCGAAGCCGTCCAGATGCTGGCCAAGGACGGCTATTTCGAGACCGGCTACTCGGCCGTCCACTGGAGCTCCGGCCAGACCGACGAGCTCATGGCAGCCGGCAAAGCCGCTTTCCAGGCCATGGGCGATTGGGACTACGGCTCGATGCTCAACGTGGCGCCAAAGTTTGCCAAGTCCCCTGACTACAAGTTCGCCACCTTCCCCACCGTGCCAGGAGGCCTGGCCAACAAGGCCGTCGTAGGGGAGCCTGCCGCCTACTTCGCCATCGCCAGCGACGCCACGCCTGCGCAGAAGAAGGAGGCGGTCGCTTTCTTGAAGGACGCGACGACCTCGCGGGCGTGGAACGTCAACTACCTAGAAGCGTTCGGCAACACCCCAGAGGACGTCAACTATGCAACTGACCTGCTCCACTACACCGGCGGCAAGGAGAACCTCACCTTCTTCCGCATGGCCCAGCACGCCACGTACCTCCAAGACTACTGGGACCAAAACCTCCCGTCCGCGGTGGTGACGCCTATGCTCACCGACATCGGGGAACTGTTCGACCTGAGCATGACCCCCCAGAAGTTCGTCCAGGACATGGACGCCCTTTTAGCCAAGAACGGTTAGCCGAGAGCACCTGGCTCCTTGGCTGGCAAAAAGCTCCTGCCCGGACGCTTTGTTGGCGCCCGGGCAAGCTTTACACTCGGGGATCTGGAGGGGAGATGGTCCGATGATGGGTAGGGTGGTGCTCCGCCGGCCTCGCGTCACGTGGTGGGCAGTGTGGTTCATGGCGCCGGCGTGCGTCCTTTTTGCGGCCCTCGTGCTCGTGCCGGTCGTCGTCGCCGTGTGGCTCTCCTTCGTTCGCTGGAACGGCGTCGGCGCCACGCACTTCGTCGGCTTGTCCAACTGGTCGCAGCTCTTCAGCGACGCGACTGCCGGCGCGTCCCTCGAGCGGACGGGCATCCTCCTCGGGGCGTCGTGGGTCGTCCAGGAGCCCATCGCGATCGCCCTCGGCATCTATATAGCCGGCCGCCAGCGCCACCGGGCGGTCCTCTCGGCCATCTATTTCCTGCCTTTGCTCATCTCCGGAGCGGGCATCGGCATCATGTGGCAAAACATCCTCTCGCCGATCGGCGGCGGGGTGCAGTACGTGGGAGCGCACGTGAGCCTCCTCGGGTTCCTCAACAAGGACTGGCTCGGAAACCCCAACCTCGTGCTCGGCACTGTCGTCGTGCTGGTGGCCTGGGAGTTCATACCGTTCCACACGCTGCTCTACCAGGCCGGCACCCGGGGGATACCGAGCGTCCTTTACGAGGCCGCCGCCCTGGACGGCATCACGCCCCTGCAACGGATCCGCTACATCACCCTGCCCATGCTACGCAACACCATCGTGACGTCGTCGACGCTCAACATCGTCGGTTCGCTCACGATCTTCGACGTCATCTACACCCTCACCCAAGGTGGCCCCGGCGAGAGCACCAGGGTCTTTGCCCTGGACCAGTACATCGTGGGCTTCAACGAGATGGACTTCGGCTACGGGAGCGCGCTGGCGGTGGCGCTCGGCATCATGGGCATCGCCATATCGCTTGTCATAATCAAGGTGACCGGCTTTGGCCGGATGCGGAGCCAGGCAGAAGGGATATGAGGACGGCCAGCGCGCCAAGTGCCCTGCGCCAACCCGGCGCGAGAGCCGATCGCTCGAGCGAAGCCATGGGAGGCGCACGCCGGGCTCGTTTGGGGAGACCCTTCCTTTTGGGCGGGCGCACGGCTCGTCGCGTGCTCGGCTTGCTGCTGGCGCTCTTGTGGCTCGTGTTCGCGGCCGCGCCCATTTACTACATGCTGATCGTGAGTTTCGAGCCCCAGAGCAGCTACTTGAACAGCAATCCGTGGTTCCCGACGGCGGGCGTCACCGCGGCCAACTACAGCGCCGTTTTTGCCAGCGGTTTCGGCCGGTACCTGCTGAACAGCGTGATCACCACACTTGGTACCACGGTCCTGGCCGTCACTGTGAGCCTGCTCGCCGCCCATGTGATCGTGCGCCGGACGCGAGGCATAACAGCCGTCATATTCCGCGTGTTCCTCGTGGGCCTCGCCGTGCCGATACAGGCCCTGATCATCCCTCTCTACGTCGAGATCCTGCGGCTACACCTCTACAACACGTTGTTCGCGCTGATCATACCGCTGGCTGCATTCGCGATCCCCCTCACCGTGCTCATCCTCGTCAACTTCCTGCGAGATGTCCCGCGGGAACTGATCGACGCCGTGCAGATCGACGGCGCCGGCCCCGTCCGCCAGCTCACTTCGCTCGTCATCCCGGTCGCCAAACCCGCTATCACGACGGTGGCCATCTACGACGCCCTCACCGCCTGGAACAACTTCTTGTTCCCGCTCATCTTCACCCAAAGCAGCAACGTCGCGGTGCTACCGCTCGCCATATTCAATTTCTCAGGCCGGTACCTGATCGACATCCCAGCCATCATGGCCGCGGTGTTCTTGTCGGTCGCCCCCCTGTTCGTAATCTACATAGGTGCCCGACGGCAAATAATAGGTGGGCTAACCGCGGGTTTCTCTCGGTAACCCGCTTACTGGTTGCTCGCCGCACCGGCTGGCGAGCTCAGGGCAACGGCCCGCCACGCGCTACGGCCGCAACCCACGGCACCGACCCTCGGCGGCTCGCCCAGAGGAGGCCCCTTTCTATTATCGTGCGAACTTCTGGCACCTCCAGGTCGGCGACGCGATGGCCTACCGTACAGACGAACACTTTGCCCTTGCCCCACGCCCTCGTCCAGACGGCGGGGACGGCGAACGAGCGGCTCCAAGCAGCCCCCTCACAAGGCGCGAAGCGAGTGGTGGCGAGCACGTCGTCCAGGGGGTCGGTGAGCACCCAGTACTGCTCCGTGTGGAGGGAAAACCGGCCTAGGCCCCGCACGATCTCGTGGCCCGCCTGCTCGGGGACTACCTCAACTTCGTAGTCCACGAAGTTGGCTGGGTGGGCGACGAACTGCCCGCCCGTCAGTTGCAAGTAACCTGGGCTGTCCCGGAAGCTGTCGACGATGCCACCGTGCCAACCAGCGAACCCTGTGCCGCGCTTGACGCTCTGGTCCAAGGCCTCGAGCTGTGGCCTGCTCAACTGGCCCATGGTCCAACACTGCACGATGAGGTCGGCCTCGCGCATGGTCGCCTCGTCGCAGTAAGCGTCCAGCGTGTCGGAGAACACCACGTCGAAGCCGCGGTCTTTCAAGAACGGGGCGAAGAGCTCGGTGGCTGCGACGGGGGCGTGGCCCTCCCACCCGCCGCGGACGACGAGCGCCCGGAGTTGAGCTTTGTCGTTTTCCATCTAGCGAACCCATCTACCTCAGCGGACGCCCATGATGTGCTCCAGCGCCAGCTGGTCGAGGCGTTCGATGTTGACCTCGCGCGCGCCGGAGGCGGAGGGGTCGAAGCCCTCGTAGGCGCTCCTGTCGGCGAGGAACTGCTCCAATGTCTCGCCGGGCGCGAGCGTGGGCTGCGCGAGCGACGGCCAGCCGGCGGCTTCCATCGCCTCTTTCACCTCTGGGTCGGCCCGGAAGGCCTTGGCCTTGTCCCGGAGGATCAGGTAGTTGCGCATGCAGCCGGCGGCCGACACCCACACGCCCTGCATCCCTTCAGAGCGTGGCGGCTTGAAGTCGAAGTGGCGCGGCCCGTCGTAGCCGGCGACTTCGAGCAGGTCGACCAGGAAAAACGCCTGCTTCAAGTCCGCACCGGCAAAGCGCAGGTCCTGGTCGTAGCGAGGGCCGTGCTGGCCGTTCAAGTCGATGTGGAAGAGCTTGCCCGCCCACAGGGCCTGGGCGCAGCCGTGCACCATGTTGAGGCAGGCCATCGTCTCGTGGCCGATCTCAGGGTTGAGGCCGACCATGTCGGGGTGCTCGAGGCGGTAGATGAAAGCGAGGGCGTGGCCGATCGAGGGAAGCAAGATATCGCCCCTAGGCTCGTTGGGCTTGGGCTCGATGGCAAAGCGGATGCGGTAGCCCTTTTCGAGCACGTACTCGCAGAGCAGGTCTACGCCTTCCTTGTACCGGTCGAGCGCGACCCGCACGTCCTTGGCCGCGTCCGACTCGGAGCCCTCCCGGCCGCCCCACATGACAAAGGTCGAAGCGCCCAGTTCCGCTGCCAGGTCGAGGTTGCGCATGGTCTTGCGGAGCGCGTAGCGCCTGACCGAGCGGTCGTTGGCAGTAAAGGCGCCCTCTTTGAACACCGGGTGAGAAAACAGGTTGGTCGTGACCATCGGCACCGTGATGCCGGTCTCGTCGAGCGCAGAGCGGAAGCGCTTGAGAGTGGCTTCCCGGGAGGCCTCGCCCGCGGGGTCCCCGGACGCGAAGCCGAAGAGGTCGTCGTCGTGGAAAGTGACCCCCCAAGCCCCGAGGTCGGCCAAGCGGTGCACGGCCTCCACAGGGTCTAGGACGGGCCGGGTCGGGTCCCCGAAGAGATCCTTGCCGGCCCAGCCGACGGTCCACAGCCCGAAACTGAAGTGGTCGTCCTTGGTGGGGACGTAGCGGTCGCTCATGTGAACCTCCTGTTTCGTGAACGTGCGCCCAGCCTACTCCCGCGCTAAGGTGGGGACCGAACTCGCAACTTTCGCCGGTGGGGTGAATGTTGCGAGGCGGGGGAAGAACCTGGAAAGGGAGGACCAACAACGTGCATGCGTCTACTCTCAAACTCCTACAGTCCCGCGCCACGAGGAGGTTGGCCAAGACAGCCTCCACTGTGGCCACCGTCGGCGTGCTAATTGCCACCACGGCTACCGTCGCAACGGCCAGCACCACTACGTCGAGTACCACAGGCCAAGTGAGCATCGGCACCACCACCTACCAGCAGATTGACGGCTTCGGCTTTGCCGACGCCTTCGGTCAGGTAGGCAATTTGGAGGCCGCGCCTGCCTCGGTGCAAAGCGCGGTCTTGAACCTGCTTTTCAACCCGAAGACCGGCGCCGGCTTGGACATAGTGCGTTTCGGGCTCGGTGCGAGCGCAGCAGATGGAGGGGCGGGCAACCTCTCCGACCAGGAGTGGCTTGGCCAGCAGGCCGAAAAGTTCGGCGTGCACACCTTTTACGGCGATGCTTGGAGCGCCCCGGGCGAGTTCAAGACCAACGGGTCCCAGGACAACGGCGGCTACCTCTGCGGCGTACCGGGCGAAACCTGTGCCGCTGGGGACTTCCGCCAGGCCTACGCCGATTACCTGGCGGCCGAGGCGGCGGCGTTCGCTCATGCCGGCATGCCCCTAACAGCTGTCGATTTCGTCAACGAGCCGGAGATCGGGCCGGGCTACGCGTCCATGCTCATGACGCCGGCTCAGGCGGCAGACTTCGTGCCCTACCTCGGGCGCGCGCTCCGATCTGCCGGGCTGAAGACGACGGTCGCCTGCTGCGACGCAGAAGGCTGGGCCAACTCGACTGGTTTTGACGGGGCCCAGGCCTATACCCAGGCCGTCCTGTCCAACCCGCAGTCCGCCCGGTACATAGGCCTCATCACGAGCCACGGCTACACGTCGGCACCGACGTTCCCCCTTACCAACGAGCGCCCGGTATGGGAGACGGAGTGGGCCACGTTCGAAAAATGGGACCCGGCGTGGAACGACGGGACCGACGCCTCGGGCCTCAGCTGGGCCGACCGGATCTATACCGCGCTGACGGCCGCCAACGTCGACGCCTTCTTGTACTGGTGGGGCACGACGACCTACAAGGAGAACGGCGACAACGAGGGCCTCGTGATCCTCGGCACCCCGACCGACCCCACCGCCGGCACCTACCAGGCCTCCGGCAGGTTGTGGGCCTTCGCCGCTTTCAGCCGCTTTGTACGCCCGGGCTCGGTGCGCCTTGCAGCCACGAGCTCCGACCCCAACCTGGACGCTGTGGCCTTCCGCAACGGTCAGCAGACCGTGCTCGTCTTGGTCAACAACAACACCTCAAACGAGCAGGTGCAGGTCAGCCTGCCTCGCGAGGGCCCGTCGCTCCTCGCCACCTCGGCGGAGCCCTACCTGACCGACGCCACGGACAACGGCACGGCCGAGCCGGCACTGCCCGTAACCAACGGGAGCTTCTCGGCGAACGTGCCCGCCGGTGCGGTAGTGAGCTACGTGATCGGTGGCGGAGCCGGAAACCAGCAAGCTGACCAGCGCGCCAGCCGGCGTTAGGATCGGACGGCCTCCAGCAGCACCCGGCTTTCCCAGGCCCCGAGCCCGAGGGTTGGCCCCACGTCGGCCTGCCTCGTGAGGTCCCACATGGCACCTGGAACGCGGGCTTCTGCGGAGGTAAAGCCGTGGTTGCCGACGAACCAGAGGGTGCCCCCGCCGGCGTGGGTTGCGCCAGTCACGCGGATCCCGGGCGGGAGCGGTGACCAGGGCGCGCTCAGCGGCGAGCGCCCACGTTCGGCCAGTGCCCAGGAGAGGAGCGAGGCGCAGCTAGCAGCGTCGGGCAGCGTGCCGAGCCAGCTGATGCGCCCCGCTCCGACAGGCTTCGTCACAAGAGCCGGGAACGAGCCGAGGAACGGGTGCTCGTAGTACCAGAGCGGCGTAGCCCCCTCGAACAGGAGGCAGTCCGCCCAGGACTCGGCGTGGGCCCCGGGCGGGAGCGTTGGGCTGGCGGCCCCGGTCCCGGAAGCGCCCGCCCCGGAGGCGCCCGCGGAGGCGGCGTCCAGAACGGCCGGTCGCAGAGCGACAGCGCTCGCCAGAGTGGTGTACTCCTGGTAGGAGATCCCGGCCGGGCCGCGCAATGGGCCTGGTGCTCGGGACGTGCGAACACGGGCCCACTCGTCTGCGTAGCCCGTCCGGAACGTCATCACTAGGTGATGGCCAGCCTCCGCGTGCGCCACCAAGCGCTCGAGAAGGAGATCCGAGGCTATGTAAAGGGCTGGCACCACGAGGACGGCTGCCCCGTCCCAGTCCGAGTCCTCGAAAGCGATGCGGGCCTGGAGCCCAGCCTGCAACGCCCCGACGTACAGCCTGGCAAAAATGCGGTGGTAGGCCGAGGGGTCGGGCTTGGCGGTACCAGGCTCGGGGAAAGGAGGGGTCGCTCGGAGCGCCACCAGCGAGTCCCGGGAGCACAAGACGGCTATGTCGGCATGCGGTTCCATCCCTTCGAGGTCCGGGCCGAGCCGGCGTAGCTCCGCACCCAAGCCGGCCACCTCCGCGAAGACCCTGCCGGGCTCGAGGTCGTGCCCCAGCACCCCTCCGTAATAGGTCTCGGCCCCGTAGTGAAGCGAGTGCCAATGCCAGTAAGCGAGCAGCCCCGCGCCCCGGGACGCAAAGATATGCGCCATGGTGCGCAGCTGGCCCGGGTAGGGCGGGACATTGCAGGAAGAGGGGCCGATCGAACCGGCTTGCGCCTCGGTCACATAAAAGCGCGAACCCTTCTGGCCCCGAGCCGCATAGCCGGCGTCAGCCCGCCAGAGCGCCTGCCACGCGCCGAACGGCCCGGGATGAGTGGGGGGCACGAGGTCGCGCACCCCCTGCCCGGCTACAGGGAAACCGAGCGCGTCCTGCATGGCCACGTAGATGTTTGTGGCGGCCCGGTCGAGGACCTCGGCGATGTCGTGCGGGTCGGACCACCGGCTGCCCCACCCGCTCACCGTGCAGTGCAAGATCTCTTTGTCCGCACCGACCAGGGGACGCATCAGGTCTCGCTGCCAGGCCAGGAACTCCGTTGCCAGCCTCGCTTGGAAGCGCTCCCACTCGAGGGCGTAACCGGGGTTGGTATTTCCGCCGGGGCCCCAGAGATCCTCCGGCGAGGACAACCGGTGGCTCCAATAGGTAAGGCCCCAGCGCTCGTTTACGCCCTCGACCCCACCCACGCGTTCCATCACCTCGGCCCGAAAGCGCGCCAGCACGTGCGGGTTGACGATCTCGGTCGCACCGATCTCGTTGTCGACCTGGAAGGCGATCACGCCCTCGCGGTGCCCGAACTCCGCCGCCATCGCCCGGAGCAACCTGCCGGCGTAGAACAGGTAAGCGGGAGCGGTAAAGTCCACGTTCTGCCGGGCGCCGTAGGCGACGGGCGTACCCTGGCGGCTCACCGCCATCACTTCGGGGTGCAGGCGGGACATCCAGGCCGGGATGGCGTAAGTCGGTGTGCCCACTATCACCTTGATGCCCGCTTCTGCCATGGCATCCACGACCCGGCGCAGCGCGGCAAAGCTGATCTCACCCGGCCTCGGCTCGTAGGAGGCCCAGGTCGACTCCCCGACGCGCACAACCGAAAAGTTGGCCCGCTTCATCAGCTCGATGTCAGCCCCGAGCCGCTCGTAGGGCATGTACTCGTGGTAGTAGCTCGCACCGAAAAGCACTGGTGAAGCTTCCTAGCCTGCCAGCCCCGCCCGCACGATGTCGCAGAGCTCCTCGTCGACGGTGCAATTGGCGAAGGCAAAAGACCGGCCCATTGCCACCAGTTGGTCGTCGGAGAGACCGCTGAAACTCGCCCCGAAATCTTGGGCGAGGGCCTCGGAGAACAAGATGTCACGGACGAGCAGGTCGGCCTCCCTCTTGGCGCCGCTCGGGTAGGGGCCCCACGAAGGGAACTCCTTGGTGATCCGGTCAACCAAGGGGGCCATGACGTCTTGGATCTCTTCGCCGGTCGAGCCCCAGGAGTCGGCGCTCAACCGCTTCTTCTTGGCGCGGGCCCCGGCGGTGTGCACCATCCACGGCGTCTCTCCGCCCACTCTAACCAGGCCCTGGACACCCACGTCCTTGTAGGTCCAGAGCGACCAGCTGGCGCCGCGCTCGTTGTAGAGGCGGAGCTGGTCGGCAAGCAGCTGCCGGCGGCCGCGCTGCAGCCCTGGATCCGCCTCGGCGTAGCCCGTGTACACGGGGCCGAACTCGCCTACCCAGGTGGGCACGTTGTGCTCGCGCATGTAAGCAGTGAGAACGTCGAACTCCCAGGCCACCACGCCGGCGTCGTAGTGCGCCCCGAGGGTCTCCCCGGGGTAAGGGCCACCGCGCGCTGCACCCGGGGCCGGGTACTGGTGGACCGCGTAGACGCAATTGGGCAGCGGGGGGCCGAAGCCGGCGAAGTCCCTCGCGTAGCTGTTGCCGTCGAGGAAAAGCACGTGCCTCGGGTCGACGGTTCGAACCTCGGCTTCCAAACGACGGTAGAAAGCGGCGAGGCGGTGCCCCTCTTCGTCGGCCGGCTCGTTGACGAGGTTGTAGCCGGCAACCCAAGGCTCGTCGCGGTAGTGCTCGGCCAAGGCGAGCCATAAGGCGGCGGCGCGGTCCTGGAAGTCCCGGTGCTCCCAAAAAAGTGCCCTATGAGTGCGGTTGTCGCTGTGCCAGTGGTGGTTTTTCCCTCCGGGGAGGGCGTGGAGGTCGAGCACGGTGTAGATCCCCTGGGCACGGCACAACTCGATGGCGCGGTCCACCCGGGCAAAGCCCTCGGGGAGGATTTCGCGCGGGCGCATGTCGTTCTCGAAATGGCGGTAGTTGATGGGGATCCTGACGGCGTTAACCCCGAGCCCGGCCAGGAAGGCCACGTCCTCCTCGGCGAAGAAGCTGTCGAGGAGCGACCCGAGGAGCAGCCCCGCGCGCTCTTGGCCGAGCGCTCTGCCGAGCGACTCACGGAAGGCCGACTCGACGGAGGGGTAGCCGATTATGAAGTTTTCCATGTTGAGCCACCCGCCCACCGAAACTCCCCGCAGGGGTACCGGCTCCCCGTTGGCCTTCACGAGCCGCGGGCCATCGACTGCCAACCAGGCCGACCCCTCCATAGGCCCATTCTCACCCCCTCACCCGCCGGCCGCAAGCTCGCGCGGCCAGTAACTGTAGGATCGTGCCCATGGGAGACATGGCAACCCGCGAGACGACCACGCCCGCCCAAGCCGGCAAGGCTTACCGGATGGGCCGGATCTTCGGCACCGACGGCAAGACCGTCGTGCTGCCCCTCGACCACGGCAGCATGCTGGGACGCGTGGCCGGCCTCGAAGACCCGATCTCGGCCCTGGAGAGCTTTTCGGCCCTCTCGTGTGACGGCTTTTTGATAACGCCCGGCGTGGCCGCAAGGAGCGCCGGCCTCTTCGCCCGAAGGGACGCACAAGCCCGCCTCCTCACGATCGACTCCTACTGGAACGCGGGTCAGGTCGGGCGGTCCGTCAAGATAGCGAGCGTCGCCACGGCGGCCGCCCTCGGTGCCGATGCCGTCAAGATCCTGATGCCATGGAACCTCCCGGCACCCGAGCGCGCCCCCATAGTCTCCATGGTCTCCTCCGTGATCGAAGAAGCCGCACCTTTCGGCCTGCCCGTCATGGTCGAGCCCATCGCCTACGAGATGGAGCGCGGCGCCGAAGCGGTCAAGGTCGAGGCTGACGGTTGCCGGGTGGCGATGGAGCTCGGGGCCGACATACTGAAGGTCGCCTACCCCGGTGACCCCGCGACGCTCGAAGAGTGGTGCCGCGACCTCCACGTCCCTCTCGTCATGCTCGGCGGGCCGAAATCCGGCACCACCGAAGAGCTCGTCTCGATGGTCGGCGACGCCATGAAGGCGGGTGCAAGCGGCATCGTGATAGGCAGGCGAGTGTGGCAACGGCCTCAGGCCGAGGCCGCCCAACTGCTCGGCGAGCTCTACGGCATCGTCCACGGGGGCTGACGGGGAGGACCGGCCAGGGAGGACCGGCCAGCGAGGACCGGCCTGGTCGTCACTCGAAGCTCACGGCTACCGCCTGGAGGGCGATGGCCAGGGCTTGGCAACCCGCGTCGGGGTGACCGAGCGCTCGTTCGGCCATCCAGCTGGCGCGCCCGGTCTTGGGAGCCATGGACGCGCTGGCGTCCGCGAAGCGGGAAGCGGCCTCGGCGCCGGCACGGAGCGCCGCAGCCAACGAGGAGCCTTCCTTCACCGATGCTTTCAGGCTGGTACAGACCGCGTCGAGCCCGTCGAGCACGGTACGGTCGCCGAGCGACGCCTTGCCCCTCGCCTGCACGCCCTCCATGGCGGCGGTAAAGCATGCGGCCACGCGCTCGAGTCCGCTCCCACCGTCCCCCTCGACCGCCTTGGCGGCCCGGAGGAAAGCGGTGGCCGTGAGAGTGCCGCTCGTGGACGGTGCCCGCCTCGCGACCGCGGCCCCGCAGGACCTGAGAAGTTCGGCCGGCTCCATGTGGGCGGCGCCGGCTGCCTGCTCATCGAGCACCCTGGCCACCTCGCTCATGGTTATGCCGAGGTCCCCGTCGCCGGCGAAGCCGTCCAGGCGGTTGAGCTCGTCCGCCGAGGAAAGGAGCGCAGCCGCGGCAGCCGAAAGCGCCCGGCCCAGCGTTGGAGCGGCCATCGCGGTCAGCGCCTCACCACAAAGGGGGAGTCGCAGGGTGCGTCGAGGAGCCTCAGTATTTCCCCGTCCAACCTGAGCAGCGACACCGAAGCGCCGGCCATCTCGAGGCTGGTCGCGTACTCCCCCACCCATGTCCTGCGCACTTCTATGCCTTTGGACGCCAGCTGGGCGTGCACCGAAGCGAACAGCAAGTAGAGTTCCTCCCTGGGCGTCGCCCCAAGCCCGTTGACGAGCACCGCCACTTCGTCCCCCGCCTCGTAAGGGAGGTCGGCGACCGCCTGGCTCACCAGGTCGTTCGCGATGCTCGACGCCTTTTCCAGGGGGCCCCGGCGCACGCCTGGCTCTCCGTGTATCCCCATGCCAATTTCCATCTGGCCGGAGGGCAGGTCGAAAGTGGGCTTGCCGGCGGCGGGCACCACGCAAGGCGAGAGCGCGACGCCCATGGAGCGCAGGCCCTGGGCCGCCCGCTCGGTGACCGAGACGACCTCGTCGAGCGAGGCGCCCTCTTCGGCGCGTGCCCCGGCCACCTTGTACAAAAAGGCGATGCCGGCGATCCCCCGCCGGCGTGCCTCAGAACCACGCGGAGCAGAAGCGACGTCGTCTGCTGCCAACAGGGTGAGGATCTCGGTCCCACCGGCCGAGCACATCTCGCCCGCCATGTCGAAGTTCATCACGTCGCCCGAATAGTTCCCGTACAGGTAGAGGACGCCGGCCCCGCCGTCCACGGCCTCGGTCGCCTGGGAGATCTGTTCGGCGCTCGGCGAAGAAAAGACGTCCCCCACCGCTACCGCATCTGCCAGGCCATGGCCGACGTAGCCCAAAAACAGAGGCAGGTGGCCAGAACCCCCGCCCGTCACGATCGCCACCTTGCCCTTCCTGGGAGCTCCGGCGCGCGCGAGCACCCGAGGTGCCGGGCTGCGCAGGTGCTCTGGATGGGCGAGCAAGAGGCCTTCCAGCATCTCGTCGACGAAGGCCCTCGGTTCATTGATGATCTTCTGCATGCCCGCCATCTTTGCGCGTCCTCAAAGGGCCAGGGGCTGGTCGGCGGGCGCTGGGAAGACGGTCGGCCCTTCGAAGAGCCCAGCCGCGCAGCCGCCGAAAAGAGCCGCCCCCCGAGCGCCTGCCTCGGTCACCGCCGGCCAGCGCAGCCGGGGTAGCATCCCAAGCCGGCGCCGGCGGAGGCCGGCAGAACGGGCCCAGCCCCCGGAGAGCACCAGTTCCTTCGCCGGGCCAGCAAAGTCCTTGGTGACCGCCAGAGCAGCGGCCGCGTTGGCCGAGACCTCCTCCAACGCGGCGCTCCACAGGGCTTCGGGGCTCACCTCTGGGTGCAAGCCCTCCACGGCTGGGTCCCCAGAAAAGCCGTTGCTCACCACGCGGAGGCGCCCGGGCGCCACGCCCTCGGAACGCAGGTCGAGCTCGGCGGCCTCGGTGCCGGCCATGCCCAAAAGGCGCAGCACACGGTCGAGGACCATGCCGAGGGGGTTGCCGATGAGCAAGGCATCATGGCCCGGGACGGTGTGCCAGCTCACGCACAGCCCCGCTCGCACGGCGCGGGCCAAGGCGTCTCCATCGAGAGGGCCCACGGCCCGCACCAGCGCCTCGGTCGTGCCGCACGAGTCGAGGACCTGCGCCGGGCTCGTAGCACCGACGCCGGCGGCGGCGCACAAGTGGTCATGGCCCGCCGAAGTGAGGGCCGCCCCCTCGAGGCGAGCCAGAACGCCCTTGTCACGGCCAATGACGCCGACCAATTGAAAAGCTTGGTCGAGTGTGGCCTTGCCAAGGCTGGCGCCCGCCGGCACGAGGGGTGGGAACGTGCCCGTCGCGGCACCGGCCCAAGCCAGCATGTCCCCCCACCAGTGCCGGCCGGGCACGTCGAGAGCGCCGGTGCGCGAGGCGAGCGACGCTTCGGAGGCGCGTTCGCCACCCAGGGCGTGCACGACCCAGTCGGCAACGCTGAGGACGCTCCGCGGCACAGGCCCGCGCTTCGCCAGGTGCCACTTCAACTTGGCTACCGTGCACATCGCCGACAGGGGGAGGCCCGTGCGGCGGGAGAAGCCTTCCGTCCCGAAGGCCTCCTCGAGGTCGGCCGCCACCTCCTGTCCCCGACTGTCGTACCAGGCAATACAGGGCGCTACTGGGCGCCCGCCGGCGTCCAGGTACACCGCCGTTTCGGCCAGGCTGGTGACGCCGGCCCCCACCACCGGCCCAGGCGGCGCGGCCTCCAGCGCCGCGGCAGCCGCTTCCAGGACTGCATGAAGGAGTTCCTCCGCGCTCGTCTCTGCCCCCGTGGGGACCTGTTGCCACCGGGTGGGCACACTGGCCCACGCCAGCTCCCTCCCGCAGGCGTCGACGACGGCCGCCTTGGTCCGCGTGGTACCCACGTCCACCCCGAGGAGCAGCTCGAGGGCCTTTGAAGCCATACCCGTCAGTTAACCCTCCGCTCGTCCGAGCAAGGCCCGGGAGCTGACGTGCCGCTCACCCTGTCCAGGGAGCCCGAAGATCGCTCGCAGGACTGGTCCCACGAGACGGGCACGAAGGAAATGACCTGGCAAAGTCACCTTTTGGGACAGATTGAGCGCTTTGACAGCTAACGCGCCCGAGGTTAGCATCTGGAAGGAGGTTCAACCACAAGTAGGAAGCTTCACGGGAGGGGGAACACCGGACTTTGGGCAAGCGAAGGGGCCGTGCACTGCTACGCGTAGCGGAGATCTTGCCGAGCGGTGTGCGTCGTCCGGTTGCCACGAGCGAAGAGACCCGACCGTGACCGGGGGGACCAAGACCCGCCGTACTCCCAAGGCGAGCGTGAGCGATGTCAGGCCCCGGGCAGGCGAGAGCGGAGGCGTAACCACACCTGGCACCACGAAGCAATGGGGGAGCGAAGGCCGCCGGCGGCCTCTGCCCCAGGACATCGCCAGCCGGATCGAGGCGTCGGTGCAGGTCGGACGGTACACAGTCGGTTCGCGCCTGCCCCCCGAACGGGAGCTCTGCATCCGCATGAGCGTGAGCCGCAACATTCTCCGAGAGGCTCTGCGTATCCTGGAAACCCGCGGGGTCGTCGAAATACGCCATGGCGTCGGCGCGTTCGTGGTCGCTTACCCGGCAGCTGAGCACGCTCAGATCCCGGTAGAAGTGCGGCTCCAGCGGGCCACCTTCCCCGTCAACGAGGTCATGGTCGGCCGACGTGCTATCGAGTGCGCAGTCCTAGAGGTCGCCGCGAGGGCCAGGGACGACACTGACCTGGCGCGCTTGCGTGAGTTCCTCGAAGGCGCTGCCCGCTGCATCGCCGAGGAGGATGCCGAGACCTATGTCGACCTCGATATCAAGTTCCACGAATACCTCGGCACCTGCACGCACAACCGGCTGCTCGAGGACATCCAGATGGAGCTCACGAAGGCGACGCTCAATGTGCGTAGCATCGCCACGGAGACCCACGACGCGATGAGGGCAGCTGTCGGGTTTCACGGAGAGATCCTCGATGCCCTGGCGCGCGGGGACGGGGAGGCAGCCCGTGCCGCGATGGTCATGCACCTGCTCGACGCTCGCGAGCGGCTGGTTGCCGCTCTGATAAGAGGCGAGGGCTCATGAAGCCCAGGCCAAAGATCGCGGCGTTCCCGAAAGGGTACTTCAACGAGCTCGTCGCTCGGAGTGGCCTCACGATCGAGGACTGGATGGTTTCCGCGACCACGCTCGAGATCGACGGGGTCGAGCTCTACCCGCGCTTCCTGGCCGGCACGGGCTCTTCGTACCTCGCCGGGCTGCGCCGGCGGGCTGAAGACGCAGGCCTGAAGCTGCCCATGATGTGCTCCTCCCCGGACTTCGTCGACCCTCGGCCCGGCGGCTGGGAGTCCGCCGTCGAATCGATGCGCGAGATGGTCGACGTGATGGTGGAGCTGTCCCCCGGCGCCGGCTGGCGTAGCGTGAGAGTGCTCTCCGGCCAGCGCTGGCCGGGGGTCCCCGAGGACGAAGCAGTCGGCCGGGCGGTAGAGGGGATCGAGAGGGTCGTGTCCTATGCCTCACCGCGTGGCGTGCACGTGGTGATGGAGAACCATTACAAGGACGGCCTTTGGGAATACCCTGAGTTCGCCCAGTCGAGCAGGCTTTTCCTCACCATCACCGACAAGATCGGTTCGCCGTGGTTCGGGGTCAACTTCGACCCCTCCAACGCGATCGTCGCCGGCGAGGACCCCCTCGCCCTCTTGGGCCAGGTCCTCGGCAGGGTCCGTTCCATGGGGGCGAGCGACCGCTCGCTGCGCCCCGGCTACACCCTCGAGGACCTCCGCGCCCATCGGGGTGCCGGCTACCCAGAAGCGCTCCAGCACGGGGTCGTGGGCGAGGGCTTGAACGACTACCCTGCCATCCTCTCCGCGCTCGCATCAGTTGGTTTCGACGGGTGGATCTCAATCGAGGACGGCGAGCGCGGCGGGCAGGAAGGCCTCCAGGACATCCGCGACTCGGCTCGGTACCTCCGGTCCTTGGTCGATAGGTACTGGTCCAGGGGGGACGAGCAAAGCGGCGCGAACACACGCAGCGCTCGCGGGGCACCCGAGCGTGACAGGACTGGAGCGCGCAAGGAGGACAGCCGGTGAAGACGACCGTGCAGATCTCGCTCGACCTGGTCGACATCCCCGAGGCGTTGCAGACAGCAGAAATGGCCCTCGAGGCAGGTGTCGACTGGCTGGAAGCAGGTACGCCGCTCATCATCGCAGAAGGCATGAACGGGGTCCGGGCACTGCGTGGTGCGTTCCCAGGAGTGCCGATCGTGGCCGACCTGAAGACAATGGACGGGGGTTGGCTGGAGGCCGAGCTGATGGCCAAGGCCGGCGCTACCCATGTTGTCGTGATGGAGCGCGCCCACACCGAGACGATAAAGGTCGTGGTCCAGGCGGGCCGGGACCTCGGTGTGGCGGTCATGGGCGACAACCTCGGTGCCGACGACCCCGTAGCCGCTGCCAAGCGCCTGGAGGACCTCGGTTGCGACTTCGTCATCCACCACGTCGGCTACGACGAGCGTCGTGGGGCGGCCGCTGCCGGTCGGCCCGTCCCCAGCCCGCTCGATGACCTGCCGAGAGTGGTCGGGGCGGTGGGGGTCCCGGTCCAAGCGGTCGGTGGGCTGTCGGTGGAGCAGGCCATGCGGGCCCCCGAGCTCGGGTCGCCCCTGGTCGTCCTTGGCGCACCCCTCACCATCGACGCCGACGCTTTCAAGACCGCCTCGGGCGACCTGCCGGCGGTGCTCGGCGAGATTTGCCGGCACGTCCACGCTTACGGTGAGGTTGGCCCGGCCGCCCCCGGGACCAAGGAGGCATAGTGACCCAGGTCGTGCTCCCCAAGACCATGGAGGCGGTCGTCAACTTCGCTTCGGCCCCGCACTCGGTGGACCTTCGGGAGGTCCCGGTCCCTGATATCGGGGAGGAAGACGTGCTCGTGGCCGTGAAGGCCGTCGGCGTGTGCGGGAGCGACGTCCACCAGTACGAGTCGACCCACAGCTGGGCGGTCGATTACCCAGTTGTCCTAGGCCATGAGTTCTCGGGGCTCGTCGCCAAGGTGGGCAAGCGCGTCAAGGCTTTTGCCGAGGGTGACCGGGTTACCTCCGAGACGGCGGCCGTGATAGACCCGGCATCGCCGTTCGCCCGGACCGGTCGCTACAACATCGACCCCGGCCGGAGGGGGTTCGGTTACGGGGTCGACGGTGCCATGGCTGGCTTCGTGCGAGTCCCTGGACGATGCCTCCACTTCCTCCCGACGAGCGTCAGCTTCGAAACCGCAGCCCTAACCGAGCCGTGCGCCGTCGCCTACAACACCGTATGCGTCAACTCACGGGTAAGGCCCGGTGACGCCGTAGTCATTGTCGGCCCGGGGCCCATCGGCTTGTGCGCCACCCTGTTGGCAGCCTTGTCGGGGGCCAACCCTCTAGTCGTCGTAGGCACCCCCGCCGACGAGAGCCGGCTGGCCCTTGCGTCCACTCTGGGGGCAACCCATGTGGTCGCGTCCCCGGATAACGAGGCCTTGGAGCAGGTCAGGGAACTGACCGATGGCTACGGTCCCGACCTCGTGGTCGATTCCGCGGGAGTGAGCGCCAGCCTCCACGTGGCGCTCGACCTCGTACGCCCGGGCGGACAGGTCACCAAGGTGGGCTGGGGGCCGCAACCTTACGGATTTTCCCTCGACCCGCTCGTAGCCAAAGCCGTCAACCTTCAAGGCAGTTTCAGCCACACCTGGCCATCGTGGGAAAAAGTGCTCCACCTCTTTGCCACGGGCCAGCTCGACCCGTCGCCGCTCGTGCAGCACGGCGGGCCGTTGTCGAGCTGGGAGGAGGGCTTTGTCGCGATGCACGAGGGGCGAGCCGTAAAAGCGGTGCTGCTGCCATGAGCGCGGCCGCGCCCCTCCGCTCCCTGTGGGCCGGCGACCTCGCCAGCCTCATCCTTCACAACCGTGCCGGGCTGGAGGACGCATGGCAACGAGCAATGGCCGCCTGAGCGGGCGCGTAGCCATAGTGACCGGCTCTACCACGGGGATCGGCGAGGCAATCGCGCGCCGTTTTGCCACCGAGGGTGCGCGCGTCATGCTCCACGGTCGCCGCAGGGCCGAGGCCGAGCGCGTTGCGAGCTCCATTGCAGGTGACGGGCACGGTCTGGTTGACTTCGTCCTGGCCGACCTGGAAGACCCGGCCAGCGCCGAGTCGCTGGTGGCCTCCGCCTTGGCGCGCTTCGGCCAGCTCGACATCGTCGTCAACAACGCGGCCCTCATGACCCGCGGCGACCTCGAAGCCACCGATGCTGCGACTTTTGACCGCACCGTTGCCGTCAACCTCCGCGCCCCTCTCCTAGTGGTCCGCGCCGCCCTGCCCGCCTTCCGGTCCCGTGGCGGTGGCACCGTGCTCAATATCGGCTCGGTGAACGGCTACTGCGGCGAACGCAACCAACTCGCTTACGCGATAAGCAAGGGCGGCCTCATGACGATGTCGCGCAACCTCGCCGACGCGCACGCGAGGGAGAACATCCGTGTGTGCCACTTCAACGTGGGGTGGGTCCTGACACCCGGTGAGTACGCCCTGAAACAACGCGAGGGCCTGCCCCCTGGCTGGCCCGAAGCCGTCGGTCCGGACGTCGCCCCTTCCGGCAGGCTGCTGTCCCCAGAGGTCATCGCCCACTTCGCTCTGGCGTTCGTCGACCCGGGCGCGGGGGCGGTCAACGGGGCCGTCGTGGACCTCGAGCAATACCCGGTGATCGGGCGTAACCCCGAAAAGGAGGTTGGCGGTGGCTGCGGCGCGGGTGCATGAGGCAGCAACGAGGTCCTGCAGGGCCGTTCGGCGGCCGCTCGAGCGAACCCAGGCGCCGGCCCGCCGCGACTACGGTGTGAGTGCCCATCCGAGCACCCGTCCGTCCAGCATCGGACGCGGAAGGAGGGGGAGTTGGAGAGCCAAGAACCAGCCAACGACAGCCTGAGCGCCGGCGACGGTGCGGGTACCTTCGCGCCCGCCGGCGCCGACCGCGGGGTGCCCACGGTCTCCGTACGAGGGATCACCAAGCACTTCGGGACCATCCAGGCGCTTCGTGGCGTCGACCTGGATATCTACCCAAGCGAGATCGTCGGCCTGGTCGGCGACAACGGCGCGGGCAAGTCCACATTGGTCAACATCATCTCGGGAGGCGTCCAGCCCAACGCCGGCACGATCTCGGTCGAGGGAAAGAAGGTGTCGTTCTCGTCCTCGCTCGAGGCCCGGCGGCTCGGGATCGAGACTGTCTACCAGGACCTGGCGTTGGCGCCTGACCTCAGCGTGTGGGCGAACATCTTCCTGGGACGCGAGAAGCCGGTGAAGGGGCCACTCGGGCGGCTCGGGTGGCTCGACCGCAAAGCCATGGCCAACCAGGCCCAGGCCGACCTCGAGCGCACCCGCATCCGTATCGACTCGGTGAACGCCCTGGCCGGGCGGCTGTCGGGAGGCCAGCGCCAGGCGATAGCCGTCGGCAGAGCTGTGGCCTGGGGGTCCAAGGTCGTGCTCATGGACGAGCCGACGGCGGCGCTCGGGGTCGAGCAACAAGAGCGGGTCGGCGAACTGGTGGCCACCGTAGCTGCCCAGGGTGTGCCCGTGCTCCTCATAAGCCACAACCTGCCCCAGGTGCACAAGCTGGCCCACCGCGTGGTCGTGCTCTTCCAGGGCCAAGTCGTCGCCAACCTGCGCTCTGATGAGAGCAGCGTGGACGAGGTCGTGAGCTGGATCACCGGCGCCGCCCTCGGGACAAGACGGCCATGACGGCCCGGTCCGGCTCTTTCACGAGGGGACCTCGGTAGTGCGCGTCAAGCTGCCCTCGGCGTTCTCGCCCCCGGGGACCGCGACGGCCCCAGCCGTCTCGGTGGCACCGGCAGCGGAGCGGCCTGCATGGCTCGGGGTCGTGGACCGGATAGGCGACTTTTGGATAGTGGGCGTGCTCGGGCTCATGGTCCTAATCTTCGGGCTCCTCAACACCCAACTCTTCACCAAGGGCGCCTGGCTCAGCATCTCCAACTTCTCCGTCGAGTACCTGCTCCTAGCCGTGGGGCAGCTGTTCGTGATCCTGACGGGGGGTATCGACCTCTCCGATGGGGCCATCCTCGGCTTCACGGGCATGGTCTCTGGTGCGGTCATGCAGTCCATGCTCAGCTCCCACGCCGGCGACGTGCTCACCACCTCGGTGGGTTTTGTCGTTGCCATGGCGCTCGGGGCACTGATCGGTTTCGTGAACGGCTTCCTCATCACGCGCCTCAAGTTGCCGCCTTTCATCGTCACCCTGGGGAGCCTGACCGCCGTCGGCGCCGCCCCCTCGCTCATAAACGGGGGCACCGAAGTCTCCAACCTCCCTCCGCAAATCGGCAACATCGGCATCAGTGCGATCGGCGGCTGGATATACACTACGTTCCTCATCGCCATCGTGGCGGCTGTCGTGTTCGGGCTGTTCCTGCACCGGACGCGCTTCGGGCTGCGCACCTACGCCATCGGCAGCAACGGGCTCTCAGCCCGGCGGGCCGGCATCAACGTCGACCGCCACCTCGTGTGGGTGTACACGATCTCAGGGTTCCTGGCCGGCTTGGCCGGGATGATGGTCATGGCCAATTTCAGCGTGGCCAACCCACTGGCGGGCCAGAACGATGAGCTCGATGCCATAGCCGCCGTCGTCATCGGAGGCGCCAGCCTCTTTGGCGGCCGGGGCCACATGCTGGGCACCGTCGTCGGGACGATGATCATCTCCCTGCTCGTGACCGGCCTCGTACTTGTCAACGTAAACGGCGCCTGGACCGAAGTCGCGACCGGCGTCATCATCGTCGCCGCTGTGACGGTCGACCAGGTGAGGCTCCGCCTTGCCGAACGCTAAAAAACCTACCGACGCGCTGCGGGGCGACCCGTCAGCCAGAACACAAAACAAACAGGAGGAAAAATGAAAATTGGAAGAAAGAAGTTGCCGCTAGGGAACAAGGGCTGGCGCTACCGGACAGCTGCGGCCGGGGCAGCGGCCATGCTCGCCGCGACCGCGCTGACGACCGGGGCAACTGGCGCCGGCACGGCAGCGTCCAGCGCGACCACCCGGCATGCCGCCAAGAAGTACAACATCGTCCTCATCCCCGGGCTCACTACTGACCCCTTCTACATCACGATGGGCGTGGGAGCGAAAGCCGAAGCAGCCAAGCTGGGAGTAAACCTCATATGGAAGGGGGCCACGACTTGGAGCGTCACCCTCCAGACGCCGATCGTCAACGCGACGCTGGCGAGCCATCCCGACGCCCTGCTCATCGCGCCGACAGATGCCAAGGCCTTGTTCAACCCCATCGACGCCTTCGTGAAGTCGAGCATCCCCGTAATCACCGTCGACACCACCTTGGCGAACCAGTCGATATTGACCGGTGCCATCAGCTCGGACAACATCCAGGGCGGCGAAGCTGCAGCCAAAGCGATCGCGGCGGCAGCCCACTACAGGGGCGCGGTGGCGGTCATAAACGTCGTGAAGGGCGTTACGACCACGGACCTGCGCCAACAGGGCTTCCTCCAACAAATGAAGAAGTACCCGCACATGACCGTGGTCGCCACTGAGTACGACAACGACAACCAGACGACCGCTGAGTCTCAGGCGCGGGCGCTCATCCTCGCCCACAAGAACCTCGTCGGCATCTTCGGCACCAACCTGTACTCGGCCGCCGGCGCGGGTAAGGGCGTGCAAGCGGCCGGCATGAAGGGCAGGGTCTTCGTAGCCGGCTACGACGCGGAGCCGTCCGAGGTCAAGCTCCTGAAGCAGGGGGTCATCAGCATCCTCGTCGTGCAGAACCCGGCCATGGAGGGCAAGCTCGGTGTCCAGTACGCCTACGACGCCCTGACCGGGCACAAGAACCTCATACCCAAAAAAGAGGTCCTGCTTCCAAACATCATCGCGACAACCCAGAACGCCAACAACCCGAAGATCTCCAAGTACTTCTACAAGACCAAGCTCTAGAGCGAGCTGTAGCGCACTGGTGCCCGCCCTCGCGTCTGACTCGAAACGCGGGGGCGGCGCCTGCGCCTTCTCAGCGAGCCGACAGCACCACCACGTCGAGCTTCCTCGGGCCGTGGACGCCCTCGACCCGGTTGAGCTCGATGTCGCTCGTCGCCGACGGCCCCGAGATCCACGTCTGTACCGGCGAGGAAACCAGCCGGGCGATGGCGTCGGGCACGCCTGCGACGACCTGCTCTTCCCGCACGACGATCACGAGGTGGTCGGGGACGAGCGAGATGGCGCGCCGCCCCTGGGACTCGCCACCGTCCAGCACCACCGTGCCCGTTTCGGCGACGGCGACCGCGCACCCGGTCAGGCAGGCGTCGTAGCGGTCGAGCTCTGCCGGCGATAACTGGCCGCTGTCGGTCTCGACACCAACACCGGGCGCCGCCGGGCGCCACGCGTCGGGGAGACCCGCCGGCACCACCACGCTTTTGCTCCCCTGCCGGTAAAGAGCTGCCTCGACGCTAGCCCGCACATCGCTCTTTGCGGCCAGCGTCGCCGTCGCCTTGTACTCGGAAAGGCGCTCCATGAACAGCTCTACGGGCGGGGCCGCCCCGGGCTCCGACTGGCCCCGGTACCCTCGGTGCACTTCAACGCGGCCGAAGGGTGCCGACCGGAGAGAAGCTCTTACGGCGCCGAGCACCCCTTCACGCCCCCCACGCGGAGCAGAGGGGACGTGCCACCCTCTTGCCGGGGCCACCTGGACGGTCCTCTGCTTGGCCTCGTCGGGCACCGAGTGGCCCCGCTCCGACTTCCACCAGTCCCTGAAGCTCTCGCGTGGAGGGAGGGGGGCATCGCGCGACACCGTCCAGCGGCGCAGCGGCCCCGGCAACGGGCCTATCGCCCCCTTGGTGGCAAACGGCCGAGAGAGCCAGCCCGCGAGGCGTTCGGCGGCAGCGAGGCGCTTCTCGGAGGAAAGTACGGCGCCGGCGGCAGCCATTGCTGCGCTTTCCAAGCTGGGGCCTTTCTGCTTTGCCCGCTCCACCGAGCGGGCGCGCAGGTGCACGAGGAGCCGAGGGATGTCGATCTTCACCGGGCAGACCTCGTAGCACGCCCCGCACAAGGTCGAGGCGAACGGCAAGGAGGCGTTCACGGCGTCTGTCGCGACGCCGTCGAGCTGGGGGGTGAGCACGGCGCCGATGGGCCCCGGGTACACCGACCCGTAGGCGTGGCCCCCCACCCTTTCGTAGACCGGGCACACGTTGAGGCAAGCCGCGCAGCGTATGCAGCGCAGGGCCTGACGGCCAGTGCCGTCAGAAAGAGCCGAACTGCGCCCGTTGTCGAGCAGCACGAGGTGCACCTCGTCGGGCCCGTCGCCGGCCGATACACCGCTCCAGACGGAGGTGTAGGGGTTCATCCTCTCTCCCGTCGCCGAACGGGCCAGCAGTTGCAAGAAGACCTCGAGATCTCCGAAGCTCGGTACCACCTTGTCGATACCGACCACCGAGACGAGCACCCGCGGCAGCGTGAGGCACATCCGGCCGTTGCCCTCAGACTCGACGACCACGAGCGAACCGGTCTCCGCCACGGCGAAATTGGCCCCTGAAATGGCCACCTCGGCCCGCAAGAACCTCTCGCGCAGGTAGGCGCGCGCCGCCCCCGCCAGGTCAGCCGGCTCGTCCGAGAGGCCCGCCGGTGCCGCAAGGCCATGTTGGCCCATTTTGCCAATGAACACCTCGCGTACCTCGGAACGGTTGCGGTGGATGGCCGGCACCACGATGTGGCTCGGCAGGTCTTCGCCGAGCTGGACTATGAGCTCGGCCAGGTCGGTTTCGGCCACGTCCACACCGGCGCCAGCCAGTGCCTCGTTGAGGCGGCACTCGGCCGTCGTCATCGATTTCACCTTCACCACCTCGCGGGCCCCGGAGGCCTTCACTATCTTGGTCACCACCAGGTTGGCCTCCGCCGCGTCCGCGGCGAAGTGGACCTGGCCCCCTCGCGCCGTGACCGAAGCCTCCAGCTGCTCGAGCAGTTGGTCGAGGCGGGATAGGGCGTCGTCTTTGATGCCCGCAGCCGCCACCCGCAGCTCCTCGAAGTCCGGGAGCTCGGCCACCAGGCGGTCACGCTTCTGTCTGATGGTCGCCGTCGCCTGGCGGAGGTTGGCCCGCAGCTGCGTGTCTTGCAGCGCGCGCCGAGCGGCCACACCGAAAGGCGGCGAGGCCTCGAAACTGCCCGTGCTCAAAGCCGACCTCCATCAGAAGATGCCAGGATCTCTGCCAGATGCAGCGCCCGTACGCCCATTCTCAACCGTGAGGCGCCCCCACCTATATGAGCGAGGCAGGAATTGTCCAGCGCGCACAGCACCTCTGCCCCGCTGGCTCGCACTGCGGCCAGCTTGTCGGCGAGCATGGCAGAAGAGACATCAGAGTTCTTGAGCGCGAAAGTACCGCCGAAACCGCAGCAAACCGAAGCCCCGGGCAGGTCCACAAGGGAAAGGCCTTGGACGGCCCGGAGCAGCGCGAGCGGTTGGTTGTAGGCGTGCAGCACGCGGAGCGAATGGCAAGTCGGGTGGTAGGCGACGCGGTGAGGGAAGGAGGCCCCCACGTCGGTCACGCCGAGCACGTCCACCAAGAACTGCGACAGCTCGTAGATCCGGGGGGAAAGTGCCCGCGCGTCGTCGGCGAGGGAGGGCTCGCCGGCGTCCTCCGCGGCCTTTGCGTAGGCGTCCGCCACCGTGCCGGCGCACGAGGCGGAGGGGCAGACTACGGCCTCGTAGGGAGAGAAGATATCGACAAAGCGCCGTGCCAAGCGGAGCGCCTCGCGCCGGTAGCCCGAGTTCAAATGCATCTGGCCGCAGCAGGTCTGCGCCTCGGGAAAGGTCACCTCGTGGCCGAGGCGCTCGAGCACCGACACGGTGGCGCGGCCGGTCGCCGGGTAAAGAGCGTCGTTGACGCACGTGACAAACAGGGCTACCCGTCTTTTCACTACGGCCAGAGACCTCCAACCCCGACTCTAGCCCGAGCGTGGGAGGCCTCACGGTTACAGGCACAGCCTGGGCAGTGTTCTCCGTCCGTTCCCCCCTAGCGGACTGCCCTCGAGGAGGGGCCTGCCCGCGAGGAGGGGTGAGGTGCGGCGCTCAGGCTGGCCGAGCGCCGGACGGTACACCTTCGACCCGCCGGCGGGCCAGCTTTGCCTCTTTCGAAAGAGCCAAGTCAGGGGTCAGTTTTTTGGTCGGGAAGGAGGCGGCCACAGTGGCCCGCATGTCCTTGCGGTCGCCCGCCTGACCGCTGGCGCGCAACTGCATGAGGAGGTTGCCGACGGCGGACGCCTCCACCGGGCCCGCTACTACGGGGAGCCCGGTGGCCGCGGCCAGCACCTCGAGGTACAGGTCGTTGGCCGCGCCGCCACCGACGACGTGCACCACGTCCACCGAGCGGCCCGCCAGGCGCTGCGCCTCCTCCAGCGTCGTGGCCGCGGCCAGGGCCATGCTGTCGACGACGCAACGAACGAGCGCCTCGTCGGTCTCGGGTACAGCCTCGCCGGAGCGGGCGCACGCGGCACGCACTCGATCGGCCATGTCTAAGCCTGGCCTAGCCAACTCGGGGTCACCCGTGTCGACCAGGGAAGCAAACGCCGGCTCGGCCTGCGCCTTGGAGAGCAGGCTGGGCAGGTCGCGAGGTTGGCCCGAATGCACCCAGGCGCGCTCGCACTCTTGGAGCACCCAATGACCCATGGTGTTGCGGAGGAACCTGACGGTGCCATCCGCCCCGAGCTCGTTGGAAAAATTGGCCTGCCTCGACTCGTCACCGATGACAGGCGCCTCGAGCTCCAAGCCTACGAGAGACCAGGTGCCGCTCGCCACATAAGCGAAGCCCTCGACCTCGGCAGGCACCGCGAGGACCGCCGAGGCGGTGTCATGCGAGGCTACCGACACCACGGTCAGGCCAGGGGCAAGGCCGGCGCTGGCGGCGACGTCGGGCAGGACCGGCCCCAGGACCTCGCCGGGCCTGGCCGGGGGTGGGAAGAGGTCGGTACGCAGGCCGAGGCGGCCCAGCACTTCCTCCGCCACCTTGCCCGTGCGCGAGTCGACTAGCTGGGTGGTCGAGGCGTTGGTGCGCTCGAAGCGCGCCTCGCCGGTCAAGAAATAGCCAAGCAGGTCGGGCACCAGGAGCAGGTAACGGGCCTTGCGGTAGGCGACGCTGCCCGCTTCGGCGAGGAGCTGGAAGACCGTGTTGATCTCCATCTCCTGGACACCGGTCGCCCGGTAAAGCTCGCCCGGGCCGAGGATATTGCTCACCTTTTTACCGAGCCCCCTGGTGCGCTCGTCCCGGTAATGGTAGGGAGGGCCGAGGAGCCGCCCCTCCGGGTCAAGCAGCCCGTAGTCGACCCCCCAACCGTCGATGCCCACCGATACGAGCCCGCCCTCGCGGGAGAGCTCGGCCAGGGCTCCCAACATTTCCCGGTAAATGCCGAGCAGATCCCAGTGGAGCCCGTCAGGGAGGCGCACGGGGGTGTTGGCGACCCGGTGACGCGCCGACACCACCAGCCGCTCACCGTCCAGTCGCCCGGCAAAGAGCCGGGCGCTCGAAGCGCCGAGGTCTATGGCGGCGTGGTGGCCTGCGGCGGGCCTCACCGCAAGAACGCAGCGGCCACGCCGGCGTCGACGGGGACCAGCAGCCCGGTGGTGTGAGAAAGCTCCGCCCCAGCCAGCACAAAAACCGCATTGGCTACGTGCTCGGGAAGGACTTCGCGTTTCAGGAGGGTACGAGAGGCGTAGTACTCGCCGAGTTTTTCTTCGGGCACGCCGTACACCGCGGCTCGTTGCGCCCCCCAGCCGGACGCGAAGATGCCCGAACCGCGCACCACCGCGTCGGGGTTGACCCCATTGACGCGGATGCCATCGGCCCCGAGTTCGGCCGCCAGGAGGCGCACCTGGTGGGCCTGGTCGGCCTTGGTGGCACCATAGGCGACGTTGTTGGGACCGGCGAACACGGCATTTTTGCTCACGATATAAACGATGTCGCCCCCCATCGCCTGCGCCTTCATGACCCGCGCCGCCGCCCGGGAAACGAGGAAGGAGCCTCGGGCCATGACCGCGTGCTGGCGCTCCCAGTCCTCGACAGTCGTGTCGAGCAGGCTCTTCGAGATCGACATGCCGGCGTTGTTGACCACCAGGTCCACCCCGCCGAAGGCTAGGACTGCAGCCTCGACTGCGGCGGACACTTCTACTTCCGAGCTCACGTCGGCCCGCACCGAGGTGGCGACGTCGGGACCGCCGATACCCTTGGCCAGGTCTCTCGCGCTGTCACCGTCCAAGTCGGCGCACACCACGCAGGCACCCTCGGCGGCCAGCCGGCGGGCCGTAGCGGCGCCTATCCCCGAGGCCGCCCCCGTAACCAACGCAATGCGGGTGGCGAGGGGCTTCGGCGGGGGCAGGCGGCGGAGCTTGGCCTCTTCGAGCTCCCAGTACTCGATGCGGAACTTCTCAGGTTCGGGGACCGGGTCATAGGCGGAAAGAGCCTCGGCGCCGCGCATGACGTTTATCGCGTTGACGTAAAACTCGCCGGCCACGCGCGCCGTCTGCTTGTCCTTGCCGAAGCTGAACATCCCGATACCGGGCACGAGGACTATGGCCGGGTCGGCCCCTCTCATGGGTGGCGACTCGGGAGCCGCGTACCGGTCGTAATAAGCCCGGTACTCGGAGCGATAGCTCTCGTGGAGCTCCTTCACACGCTCTACGACGGCCTCCAAGGGTGCGCCTGCGGGGAGGTCGAGCAGCATCGGTCGGACCTTGGTGCGCAGGAAATGGTCGGGGCAGGAGGTCCCTTTCATAGCGAGGCCGGGGTGCTTCGCACGAGCTAGGAAGTCGAGCACCACCTCGCTGTCGTTGTAGTGGCCCACCTGGCGGTTGTCCGTGCTCGCCATGCCCCGCAGCACCGGGAAGAGAGCTGCCGCCCGGGCACGGCGCTCGCCTTCGGGTAGGGGCGCGAAGGCGTCCACCACCGGCCCGAACGGCTCAGGACGGCCGTGGGTGTCGATGTAGGCTTGGGCGCTGCTGATTATCTCGAGCGAGCGGGCTTCGCACTCGTCGCTCGTGGCGCCCCAAGCCGTGATGCCGTGCCCGCCCAGCACCACGCCGATCGCTTCGGGATGAGCGGCTGCGATCGCCGCTATGTCGAGGCCGAGCTGGAACCCCGGTCGGCGCCAGGGCACCCAGAGCACGCGCTCGCCGAAACAGTCCTTGGTGAGGGCTTCGCCGTCCGCCGAAGCGGCCAGCGCGATACCGGCGTCCGGGTGGAGATGGTCGACGTGGGGAGCCTCGACCAGGGCGTGCATGGCGGTGTCGATCGATGGCGCCGCACCGCCTTTTCCGTGGAGGCAATAGTCGAAGGCCGCCACCATCTCGTCCTCGCGTTGCTCGCCTGGGTACACGTCGACCAGGGCGCGCAGGCGGTCGAGGCGCAGCACGGCGAGGCCTTCCTCTTTGAGCGTGCCGAGGTCGCCGCCCGAGCCCTTTACCCAAAGCAGCTCGACGGCCTTGCCCGTGACCGGGTCGGGGACGCTCTCCTTGTAACTGGTGTTGCCCCCCGCGTAGTTGGTGTTCCTCGGGTCTGCCCCCAAACGGTGGGAGCGCTCGAGCAGCTCGCTCACGCCCCTGCCTCGACGGCCCTCTTCCTGAGCGGGCACCGTGCTCAACCGCCCCAGCTCGTAGAAGAGCCGCCGACGCGTTGGGCCCGTACCTGCTCGCGATGCCCCGAACGCTCGTACGCGGCCAAGGGGTCGGGGTCGAGGCCCATTTCCTCTCTCAGCTCAGCGAGGAGCGGCCGCACGTCTGCCGAAAAAGCGTCGACGAGCACCGAGTTGGCCTCGAGCACGTCACCAGAAGACTGGGCCTTTGCCAGCGCTTCGCGGTCCACGAGGAGCGCTTTGGCGGTCGCCTCCTGGACGTTTAGCACCGAGCGGATCTCGGCGGGCACCTTTTCTTCGATGTTGTGGCACTGGTCGAGCATGAACGCCACCCCCGCGCCCGGCAAGTGGGCGCCTGCCGCAACTATCTCGGACATGATACGGAACAGCTGGTAAGGGTCCGCGGCGCCGACAAGTAGGTCGTCGTCCGCGTAGAAGCGGCTGTTGAAGTGGAACCCGCCGAGGCGGCCGAGGCGCAGCAACTGGGCGACGATGAACTCGATGTTGGTCCCAGGAGCGTGGTGCCCCGTGTCGACCAGGACCTTGGCCCGCTCGCCGAGGGCCAGGCAGTGGACGAGCGAGGTGCCCCAGTCGGGCACGTCCATCGTGTAGAAGCCGGGCTCGAACAGCTTGTACTCGAGCAACATGCCCACACCTGCGGGGAGCGCCTCGTACACGGCCTGCAAAGCCTCGGCGAGGCGGTCCTGGCGCGAACGAATGTCGTCCTGGCCCGGGTAGTTGGTCCCGTCGGCGAACCAGAGCGAGACCGCCGGCGACCCCACGGCCGCCGCTATGTCCACGCATTCGAGCAGGTGGTCGAGGGCCTTCTTGCGCACCCTCGGGCCCGGGTTGCACACGCTGCCAAGGCGGTAGTCGTCTTCTTGGAATACATTGGGGTTTATCGCGCCGATACGCAACCCGGCGTCCGAAGCGTGCTTGGCGAGACGGCCGTAGTCGTCCACCCGGTCCCAGGGGATGTGCAGCGCCACGGAAGGCGCCACGCCGGTCAGGCGGTGGACCAGGGCGGCGTCGTCCACTTTCTCGTAGGCATCCCTGGCCGCCCCTGGTGCCTTGAATACCTTGAAGCGCGTCCCGACATTGCCGTACGCCCACGAAGGCGTCTCGATCCATTGCTGGCGGAGTGCTTGCTTGACCTCTGATCTCGTTGCCAACTGTACCGCACCTCCCTCCGAACTCATGTCAGATCAACCATGGGCTTTAGTTCCTCACGATCAAGTGCTCATGCGCAGGCGCGTCCGAAAGCGGACCAACCCCAAGCGCCCGAGCATGGCAACGATCAACAGGACACCGGTCAGACCGGTCTCGAGAATCGAATTGGCATTTGCCAAATCGAAGCTGTACCCGAGTACCATAAGAACCGCAGTAGCTAGCACGATACCCAGGACCGTCCCCTCGCCGCCAAAGAGGTCCACCCCTCCTAGAACGACGATCGTAACGACGACGAACACAGTGAAAACTCCACCTGCCGTGGGCGATGCCGTCATGATCAGCGAAGACTCCACGAGCCCAGCGAGGGCGGCGAGCAGCCCCGATATAACGTACGCTTTGAAGCGCGTCGAGCGGACGTTCACGCCCGAGAGGTACGCCGCCACGGGATTCGTTCCCGTGAGTCGAATTCTGTAGGCGTAGAGAGAACGGCTCGCTATGTACCACACCACCACGGTAATAGGCAGGTAAATAAAGAGCAACTGGTCCGGTATCCCTCCAACCGTCCCTTGCCCGATCTCCCCGAAACTCGCGGGGAAGGAGGTCAGGTTGACGCCGTTGGCAATGACCTCGGCCAGGCCCGAATAACCGTACAGCGTACCGAGCGTTACGATGATGGCAGGGATCCCGAGACCCACAACTATCAACCCGTTGACAATGCCGCCTGCAACGCCGACTCCCAAGGCAGCCACGACGGCGAGCCACTCTGCGACATGGTGGCCCATGAGGAGGGCAGCAATCACTGGCGCGAGAGGGTACAGCCCGCCGATGGACAGGTCGATGGCACCTCCGCCTCCAAGGATAACGAGCGCCTCGCCAAACGCCATCAACCCGAGCGGTACACCAAAGGTCGTCATCGTCGCGAGATTGGAGGGCGCTAGGGTGGCCGGGGCGAGAGCCTCCCCGAGTACGATCACGACGACAAGGATCGCGACGAGCACCCCATAGCGGGCGACGGCATCGCCGTGCCGGCGGAAAAGCCAGGCGGTCACAGCTTCCCCTCCCCGATCGCCGCCGTGTAGCGGGAGCCCAGGCCGATCACGACGGCCACGACGATGATCACTCCGAGCACGACATCGTCCCAGAAGGGGTTGACGTGGTACAAGATCACCGCGTCATTGACAAGCTCTACGAGCACCACGCCGAGCAGACTGCCGAGGATTGAGCCGCGGCCCCCGGTTATGCTCGTCCCACCAACCACCACGGCGGCTAAGATAGGAAGGAAGATGTTCGAGCCCGTTTCAGGACTCACCACAGGGCTCTGGCCCACGAGGAGCAAGGTGGCCATGCCGGTGAGCAACCCAATTGTTACGTAGACCATGACCTTGGCACGGCCGACCGGCAAGCCCGAGGTCTTCGCAGCCTCTTGGTTGTTGCCGACCGCATAGATTACGCGGCCGAGTGGCCGTTGACGCATGAAATAGGCGGCGCTGGCAGTGACGGCAAGCACGAACATCAACGACCACGGGAGCGGACCAAGGCCGCTAATGCTAGTAATGGTGCTAAGCGATGACGGGATCGCCGTGATCCAGTTGCCACCCAGCACCCAAAAGGAGACCGCCAACCAGATCGACGAAGTTGCCAGTGTTGCCACAATGGGCGGGATTTTCCCGCCAACAATGAGGAGGGCGTTCATGGCACCGGCCAGCGCTCCCCCAAGTAGGCCGAGGAGGAGGACCAGCACGAAGGGAACGCCGTGCTCGAAGGCCAAGCCCACCAACGAAGCGTCCACGGCTACTACCGAAGCAACCGAGACGTCGATGCCTCCAGTAAGTATCACCATCGTGAGCCCGACAGCCGGCCCCAAGTTGACCGCCATGTCGACAAAACTTGTGCGCAGGCTACTGGTGCGAAGAAACGACCCGTGGGTGGTGAGCGCCATGACGACGACCACGATGACCTCAACGGTGCCGAGCGTTGCGACATAGTTGCGTTGCAGACGGCGGAGCAGTGCGCCGATCTCGGCCAACCCTGTATGGCTGGGTACGATCGTTACTACGCTCACTATTGTGCCACCGTCCTGCCTGCGCCCGGCACGCTCACAGACCCCACGGCAGCATGCACAAGGTCTTCCGGCGAGACTGCCGCTAGCTGATCGAAGGTTTTTCGCACACGGCCTCCACTCATGACCAGCACGCGGTCGGCTACTGCGAGGATCTCAGGCAGATCCGAAGAGATAACTACCAGCGCAAGGCCCTCTGCGGCGAGCCCGCGGATGAGCTCGTGGAGTTCCGACTTGGTGGCAACATCGATGCCTCTCGTCGGTTCGTCAAGTATCATTACCCTCATCCGGGCCGCCAACCACCGGCCGAGGACGACCTTCTGTTGCCCTCCACCTGACAATGAAAGTATCGTGTCAGATAGGCTGTCGACGCGGATGTTGAGCCGTTGTCGGAACCGCTCAGCAACCTCCACGAGCTTTCCCGCGGAAACGTTGTACAACAGGTTGGAAAACTTTGGGAAGACGACGCTCGTCGCGTTCCATGTTACCGACTGAATTGGGAAGATTCCCTCAGTCTTGCGGTCTTCAGGAAGAAAACCGATACCAAGCTTGATCGCCTGGCGCGGAGACCGAATACGCACCGGCCGTCCCTCCAGACGGACCACTCCCCGGTCGGGCCGCATAGCTCCCACGATGCCGAGCGCCATCTCAGAACGCCCGGAGCCGACCTGGCCATAGAGACCGAGCACCTCCCCTCTGCGCACCTGCCAGGTAACGTCTTCGTACATCCCCTTGCGAGTGAGGCCCTCAACCTCGAGTTCGACCTGGCCCCCGCTCGACCTCGTCGTCCTCTCGCGCACGCTTGTCGTGTAGACGCGCTTCTCACCTCGGGTCATCATCGAGATGAGCCGATCGACCTGGAGCTCATCTTTCCCGAGGTGCCCGGCCACCGCGCCGTCCGTGAGGACGGTGACCTCGTCGGCGATGCGGGAGAGCTCCTCGACGCGGTGCGAGATATATATGATCGCCTTTTGCTGTCCGCGGAGATTTACAATGAGCTCAAATAGATGGTCCGTCTCGGCTGCTGATAGGATTGCCGTCGGTTCGTCGAATATCAGTAACCGCGCGTTTTGGAGTAGGGCTTGGGTGATGAGGACCAGCTGCTGATGGCCGAGCCGGAGGTCGCCCATCCGCTGGCGCAGCATGGCAGGATCCCCCCCGATGCTCTCTAGCACTGGGGCTGCTGCCCGCCGCATGGCCGCCCAGTCGAGGCCGCCGTGACGGCTCTTGATCGGCGAGGTGATGAAGAGGTTCTCCAGCGCCGAAAGTTGCGGATATATCAATGCCTCTTGGTGTACAGCGGCAAACCCGGCTTGGTGCGCGACGATGGGGCTGGACACGTGCACAACCTGGCCATCGACAAGAAGCTGGCCTGTGTCTGGGACCAAGACGCCCATGATGACCTTGATCAGAGTCGACTTTCCAGCACCGTTTTCCCCGGCGATTGCGTGGACCTCTGCAGCACTGACCGCGAAATCAACACCTTGCAGAGCACGTACGCCGCCGAAGCTCTTCGTGATGGCGCGTGCTTCGAGCAGCGGGGGGGCAGCAGGCCTAGAAAGCTGCTGCCCCCCGTCGTACACGCTTACAGCGCCTTCACCCCGCGTCACGAACGACCCATGCTCGTGGACCACTGCGAACTCAGAAATTCAAGTTCACGTTCGCCTTGGTTATAAGCAGCGGCGGTCCCAGCAGCAACGTCTTGCTTGCGGGGAAGTACTCGTACTTACCCGGGAGACCAGGGACCGCGTTTTCAGCCTTGAAAGGATGGTGCTCGAGGACCTGTAGCACCCCCCAGTACATGAGGTAGCCGAGGCTGGTTGGGTTCCACAGCACCACCGCCTTCACGACACCGTCCTCGATCCAGGGACGGATCGTATTGGGATCTGTCTCACCCGTGACAGCGATCTTGCCAGCGTCTCCGGCCGCTTTGACCGCCTCTGCGAGCCCTGGGACGTTCGTACTGGCGACGCCAATCATCCCCTTCAGCTTGGGGTACGCTGCGATCAGGCGAGCGCCGACGGTCTCGGACTGGGAGATGTTCTCACCCGCGTACTGGACCGAGACGAGGTGCAGCCTCGGGTACCGCTTGAGGCGCTTTTTCATGACAGCGATCCACGAGTCGAGGTTGGTCGCTGTGGACCCTGCGGACACGATGGCTATGTCACCCGAGCCCTTGATCTCCTTGGCGAGGGTGTCGACAGCCAGGTTGCCGATCCCCTGGTTGGTAGCCTGCTCTACCCAGAGCTCGTTATCTTTGCAGCTCACATTGGAGTCCGAGGCATATACGACGATGCCGGCCTTGATCGCGTTCGCGTAGTCCGGGCAGACCGAGCTCGCCGCGTTGGCCGAGACGCCCACAGCGCTCACGTGCTCCTTGATCAACGTTGCGACATCCTCGTCCTGGCCCTCGACCGATGCTGTCGTCGGGCCCTCGTAAATGAACTTCCCGCCAAACCGCTTGGCAGCTGCCTCTGCTCCCTTCTCCATGGAGGTGAAGTACGGGATGCCGATCAACTTCGGGACGAAGGCTATCCTGTACGCGCTGGACACTTTGGCATGGTGCCCCGAATGAGCTGGACCAGCCTTTCGAGTTGCAGCCTGAGCCGAGCCCGGTGCCATGGCCATGATCAACGTGGCAGCACCCGCTGCGGTTGCTATCCATCTAGCTCTTCTCATTGTTATCCTCCCTCTTTGTGGTTGCCGGTTGGCAGATCTGCGGAGATTGCACGTGTGTGAGTGTAGCCACACTTAAGAATCGGAATCACTAATCGATAGATTAACTGCTCTACCAGCGGCGTGAAGCTGCTGATCGATGAACTCCCTGGCTGCACGAGCCAAGTCCTCGCCGTCGTCCCAGAGGTCACGCCAAATGGCCAGCGCCGAAGAGAAATCACGAGAAACAACGGCTGATGAGAAGCTCTCGAAGGCGATCGGGCCCTCGTAGCCAGCGCGAGCAAGAGCTCGGAAAAACTGGGGGAAGTCGATCGTGCCCGTTCCCAAGTAGCCGCGGTGGCTCTCACCGACATGCACGTAGCCCAGACGTTGCCCACATTCGAGCACAGGCTGCTCTAGGTCACCCTCCTCGATGTTCATGTGGTAGACGTCCAAGTGCACGACGATGTTGGTCGCTTCTGTGAGTCTGATGAGCGCAAGCGCTTGGCGTGCCGAGTTGACCAGGTTGCTTTCGTAACGGTTCACAGGCTCGAGGCCAATAGTGATCCCTCGCTCTCCGGCCCGGGCTGCCAGTCGCCGAAGGACATCGGCCACCTGGGCCTCAGCCCCGGGCCAGGCCGGCCCCACGTATTTCCCCATCGCACTATAAAGTACTCCACCTAGGTACGACGAATCGAGCGCACTCGCCACATCGAGTGCCTCCATTAGCAGCGACTCCCCCCGCTTCACGATTTCCTGGTCGGGGCTCGAAATGTCGCTGGCGAATCCGAGCCCCAGCGAGCATGTTACCGAAAGCCCATATTCCTCTAACTTCTTGCGCGTAGAAACGGCGTCCACGTTACCAGGGTTGAGGAGAGGGATCTCGATGAAATGGAATCCTGCCCTTTTGGTTGCCTGTAGAGCTCGGTCGACCTCTGCGTCGTTCCAACCAGCTACGAAAACGGACGCGTGAACCCCCAAAGTATTTCCACCCATGCGAGACTGTAACATATCCCCTCACCAATGCCCCTTAGCTCACTCCGTTCCATTTGCCGACCGTACTGTGAAAAGCCCCAGCCAGCCGCACGACGTCGGCACTAACGAGATTCCTGCCGTACTTCGCGTAGACCAGCTGGCTAGGTGCACTGACTCCAGCCAGCCCACGAACCATCAACGATCGACGACTGTCGGCATAAATTTTGCCGCTTACATTCTACCCAATTTCCTCGCAAAACACTACACATGCAAAGGCGCACCAAACGACGAATGCCCACGAGCTACGCGAAGTCCCTTGGCGTATAGTCTGCCTCTTTAGCTATACAAATGATCTCATTGCCAAGACCTCCAGTGCTCCAATAGGACTGCGTGTGCACCTGTTCCACTTCCCTTTGCCCGTTATCTAGCGCAGCCGATTATTTTAGCATGCGCGGTCGGAAGCCGTCAAGGCGTGGTGTCCAACGACCGAGGTGGAAGGCTCGCTCGACGCGACCAAGTGCCGCGAGCTGTACGGGGCGTTCTCGACCAAGCCGGTCTTCAAGCGCCTCCTCCGTCTTCGCCCCGCTGGGAAGCTCCCCATCGATAAGGTAGCCGTCGCACGAGAAGCCAAGCTCGACGGGGCAGTCCTCCCGGTCGCTGGTGCCGCCGGACGAGGCTTCGAGCAACACCCATGCCGCGAGCCTCTTCAGCGGGTCGCTGCTTACGGCCGCAACCTTCAGCCCCGCGCTGTCGTACTCGGCGATCTGGGCAGCGGCAAGCGAGCCACTACATAGCTAGACCGACCTTTCAGGGCGGCCAGCACCGGCCCGTACCCCGTCGCCTCGTAGGCCGCCTGGGCGGCTGGGCCGTCCTTGCCAACGATCTGCGCCTGGAAACCGAGCGTCTCGGCCGAGACGACTGTCCCTACGCCCTTTGCCGCTGCCAGCATGGCAGGTACGGTCACGGCGAGCGACTTGCCGCTGCCCGTCGGGTCCTCTGCCGCCAGCGGCCCTGTGGTCTCGAAAGCGCGCTCCACGGCTTCGACCAACTCGGCTTGAGCCGGCCTGGCGGCCGTGGCTTTACCGTCCGTGGCGATAGCAACGGCAGGCTCCAAGACTGCTCGCAGGGTTGGCACATAGTTACCTATGCCCTATGCACAACCTGATCTTGATTGCCGTGGCAGCCTGCGCCGTCGTAGCCGTGGCGGCCTTGGCCCGGGGCCGTCTGCGCGCGGCAGCTTGGCGCGACTTATATCTGGGTCTTTCTGTCGTTTCCGTGGGCGTCCTGACAAGCGAGTTCGCCACGACGGGGCCGGGACTTCTGGGGTTTTGCCTCTTCGATTCACCGCGAGGAGGGGTGGTCACGGGGCGCCGCAGGCGAGGCCGCGCGCCGCCTGCTTGTCCTTGCCAAAGCTGAACATCCCGATACCGGGCACGAAGACTAGCGAGCACCGTGCTCAACCGCCCCAGCTCGTAGAAGAGCCGCCGACGCGTTGGGCCCGTACCTGCTCGCGATGCCCCGAACGCTCGTACGCGGCCAAGGGGTCGGGGTCGAGGCCCATTTCCTCTCTCAGCTCAGCGAGGAGCGGCCGCACGTCTGCCGAAAAAGCGTCGACGAGCACCGAGTTGGCCTCGAGCACGTCACCAGAAGACTGGGCCTTTGCCAGCGCTTCGCGGTCCACGAGGAGCGCTTTGGCGGTCGCCTCCTGGACGTTTAGCACCGAGCGGATCTCGGCGGGCACCTTTTCTTCGATGTTGTGGCACTGGTCGAGCATGAACGCCACCCCCGCGCCCGGCAAGTGGGCGCCTGCCGCAACTATCTCGGACATGATACGGAACAGCTGGTAAGGGTCCGCGGCGCCGACAAGTAGGTCGTCGTCCGCGTAGAAGCGGCTGTTGAAGTGGAACCCGCCGAGGCGGCCGAGGCGCAGCAACTGGGCGACGATGAACTCGATGTTGGTCCCAGGAGCGTGGTGCCCCGTGTCGACCAGGACCTTGGCCCGCTCGCCGAGGGCCAGGCAGTGGACGAGCGAGGTGCCCCAGTCGGGCACGTCCATCGTGTAGAAGCCGGGCTCGAACAGCTTGTACTCGAGCAACATGCCCACACCTGCGGGGAGCGCCTCGTACACGGCCTGCAAAGCCTCGGCGAGGCGGTCCTGGCGCGAACGAATGTCGTCCTGGCCCGGGTAGTTGGTCCCGTCGGCGAACCAGAGCGAGACCGCCGGCGACCCCACGGCCGCCGCTATGTCCACGCATTCGAGCAGGTGGTCGAGGGCCTTCTTGCGCACCCTCGGGCCCGGGTTGCACACGCTGCCAAGGCGGTAGTCGTCTTCTTGGAATACATTGGGGTTTATCGCGCCGATACGCAACCCGGCGTCCGAAGCGTGCTTGGCGAGACGGCCGTAGTCGTCCACCCGGTCCCAGGGGATGTGCAGCGCCACGGAAGGCGCCACGCCGGTCAGGCGGTGGACCAGGGCGGCGTCGTCCACTTTCTCGTAGGCATCCCTGGCCGCCCCTGGTGCCTTGAAAACCTTGAAGCGCGTCCCGACATTGCCGTACGCCCACGAAGGCGTCTCGATCCATTGCTGGCGGAGTGCTTGCTTGACCTCTGATCTCGTTGCCATGACTATCAGACTTCACCTCTCGTTTGTGATATTCCTGCCAGTGCCGGGAGCCGCACGCAAGACGGCCAGCCCCCGGACTGGCAGAAGTTCCTTAGAAGTTGAACTTGTTTATGTTGGCCTTGTCGAAGACGAATGGCGGGCCGAGCAGGACCGTATGGTCGGCGCCGACCTTGAAGGCTGCCGCGTCCTGCTGCCCGGTTGCCGCAGCGACGACCACGTGCTCGGTGGCCTCTTCGTGCCCCAACTCGGCCACGAGGCGCCCTTCCCTCATGACGAGGACGCGGTCCGCCACCCGCAGCACTTCTGGCGTCTCCGACGAGATCATCAGGATGGCGACACCCGCGCGAGCCAACTCGAAGAGGAGGCGGTGCACCTCTGCTTTGGTAGCGATGTCGATACCCCAGGGCTACTTCATGGCCGTCGAGGCGGAGCGTACCTTGGTCGAGACGGTGAGCTCCGGCCAGGACCTTCACGAGCGTCGATTTTCCGGCGCCGTTTTCTCCGACTAGCCCGTGCGTCTCACCGCCGTATAGCTCGAGCGACGCGTCCACGAGCGCCTTCACGGCCCCGAACGACTTGCTTGCGTGCTCGAGTGAAAGGACCCGCTGGCTGGTACCGGGACCCTGCACCGCTCCCCCCCTTGCTACGTGAATCGTTTCAAGCCACTTTTACCGCTATGTTAAGGGCGTGGGAGCCGACTGTCAAGCAGGTCCTTCGGCCCGCGCGCCCCGTCGCGCCCGGGTCACCATCCGCGACGTGGCCCGGATCGCGGGGGTCTCGCTCGGCACCGCCTCCAACGTATTGAACAACCCCGAGGTGGTGGCGGGCCCTACCCGCCGGCGGGTCCAGGAGGCGATCGCGAAGACCGGGTTCGTGCGCAGCACCGCCGCGCACCAGCTCCGCGTGGGCCGAAGCCTGACAGTCGGCGTGGTCCTGCTCGACCTCGCCAACCCTTTCTTCGGCGAGATGGTGAGGGGCGCGGAAGGGGTGCTGCGCGACAAAGGCTACGTTCTCATGGTCTGCTCCAGCGACGAGTCGGTCGACCAGGAGCGGCGTTACCTGCGGGCGCTCGAAGAGCACCGCGTCGACGGCCTTTTGATCACACCAGTTGAGAGGGACTTGAAAGGGCTCGTGGCCCTCTCTGCCCGTGGCGTCCCCACCGTGCTGCTCGACAGGGACCCGGGTGGTCTCGGACTCTGCTCGGTCACCGTGGACGACGTCCGTGGGGGAGAGCTCGCCGCCGGCCACCTGCTCGAGCTCGGGCACCGCAGGGTCGGTTTCGTTAACGGCCCCCTCTCCATACGCCAGTGCGCCGACCGTCGCACCGGCGCCAAGAGGGCTTTCCGGTGGGCAGGGCTTAGGCCGGAGGACGGCCTAGTGGAAGTGACGGTCCCGGCACTGACCGTGGACCACGGGGAGGAAGCAGTCAGGGAGCTGCTCGCGAAGAAGCCCCGCCTCACGGCGGTGATGTGCGCCAACGACCTGCTGGCGCTCGGGGTGCTCCGGGGGCTCGCCGGCGCCGGCGTGGCCGTACCGGGGGACATGGCGCTCGTGGGCTATGACGACGTCGCGTTCGCGTCCATGCTTTCGCCCCCGCTCAGCTCCGTCCGCCAGCCCAAGTACGAGCTCGGTGCCTCAGCCGCCACCCTCCTGCTCGAAGAAGCGAGCGAAGGGGCGCACGAGCACCGATCGGTGCGCTTCGAGCCCGAGCTCGTCGTGCGGGCCTCGACCGGCTCGGCACTCAGGACCGTCGCGGGGTCGCGGTATCGCAAAGCTCGTGCCGGCGCGCGCCCTCAGTCAACCGGCGCCGTTGAGGGAACGTAAGGTTGGCTCTGGCATCGGCGGCGCCGGTCTTGGGGACCGAGTGTTGCCAGCACCGCTGGCAGGCGCCGGCCATCACCAGGAAGCTCCCATGGAGGAGGTCGAGGCCAACCCGGGTGGCGCTCACCCGGTGGCGGAGCGGGAAGCGCCGGGTGGCCCCGAGGTGGCCCGGCGAAGCCATACTGGGCGCATGCCGACAAGGGCGCCCCGGCGCCGTACTCCCAGGTTGAGCACGACGGGACAATGGGCCGAGGACCCTCGCTCCGACGCCCAGGCAGCGGCGCGCGCGGGCCACGTCCTCGGTGCCAACGCCCGGAACGAAGACCAGGTCGTCAAGGCGGCACCCGACCTCTACCCGCACCAATGGAGCTGGGACACGGCGTTCATTGCCATCGGGCTCGCCCAGATGGATGCTTCCTTGGCGGAGCGCAACCTCGACGCCCTCTTCGCCGGCCAGTGGGCCAACGGGATGGTCCCGCACATTGTGTTCGACCCCCACGCTCGGGACTACTTCCCCGGCCCGGAGCGGTGGGGGTGCGCGGCCCTGGCGGCATCGGCCCCCGAGCAACCGCGAACAAGCGGCATCTGCCAGCCACCCCTTCACGCCGTGGCGGCCAAGGCAGTGGTGGAGGCGGCTCGCCAGCAAGGGACCGCACAGGAAAACTCGGCGCGCGATTGGCTCGAGGGCTTCCACCCGAAGCTCGTTGCTTGGCACAGGTTCCTGGTGCGCGAGAGGGTGGACGCGAAAAGCGGCCTCGTCATGATCTTCCACGGCTGGGAAAGTGGCATGGACAATTCGCCGCGCTGGGACGCCCCTTACAATGCCGTCGAAGTGGGCGCCACACTGCCCCATTACCGAAGGCGTGACACCAGGCATGTGGCGGACCCCTCGATGCGGCCAACCGACCGTGAGTACGACCGTTACCTGTGGCTCGTGGAGGAGGCCAAGCAAGCGGGCTATGACCAGGCTGTGCTCGCGGAATCGTCCAGTTTCCGAGTTGGCGATGTTTTCTTCACGGCAATTTTCGCGGCCGCCAACGACGACTTGGCAGACCTGTCGGAACTGCTCGGGGCCGGGGGTGGAGACGAACTGCGCAACTGGGCCAGCCGGGCGCGAGAGGCCGTACAGCAAGTGGCCGACCCGAAGACCGGCCTCACTGCCGACTTGGACCTACGCACCGGGCAAAAACTGCAAACCGAGACGGTTGCCGGCTTCTCGCCGCTCATCGCCGGCGCCCCGTCGGCGATGCGGGAGAGCCTCCTCGCCGAGCTTTTTGGGCCGCGCTGGGCCGGGCACCCGGGGCTGCGCTGGCCACTCCCCCCGAGCACAAGCCCTGGCTCGGTCGATTTCCGCCCCCGCAGCTACTGGAGAGGCCCCGTCTGGCCATGTATGTCCTGGCTGCTCAGTTGGGCGCTCCGGCGCTCAGGGGAGCAAGATGCGGCAGAAGCCCTGCGCCTGGCAAGCCTAAAACAGCTGGAAGGCGTAGATTTCGCTGAATACTACGAGCCTTTCACGGGCACACCGCTCGGTAGCCTGCGCCAGTCCTGGACGGCCGCCGTCGCGCTGGAGTGGCTCTGTGGCCGGACAGCCCGCCCACGACAGGACCGTGAGCCTCCGGCGCACTGACTACCCAGGCGCCGTGGCGCATATCCAGGTCCCGTCCATTCTGAGAGTCGCCCCGGAGCCCGGTAGGCTTCGGTCATGGGCGTGGTCGGGTGGCTTCTCGAGGGCGACCCCGCCATCCGCTGGCAAGTGCTCGAGGATCTCACCGACGCCCCGCCAGAAGACGTGGCGGCCGAACGGGCCCGGGTAGAGCACGATGGCTGGGGAGCGCACCTCCTTTCGCTCCCAGGGCCAGACGGGCTTTGGGCCGGCGGCGCTTGCTTCCCGGCGGCCTATACCGGGGGTGAGCCGGGACAGCCGTGGACGGCCACCATGCACACACTGCAAACTCTGCAGATACTCGGGCTAGACCCGACGTCAGAGGCCGCCCGCCGGACAATCGCGCTCGTCGCCAAAAACGGACGCTGGGAAAACGCCGGGCCGAGCCGGTGGAACAGCCTCCGGGCGCTAAGGGTGCTCGAGTGGTGGGGCCAAGTGGCCTGACAAGACAACACTGGCGCCGAGCGTGGACCTGATCGCCGGTCCCGAGCGCTCCCGCCGGCTCGACCTGGCTGTCCTCGACAGCTGAGAGGACGGGCTCTTTGTTCAGGATGCCGGGGTGTAGTTGACTATCCAGCGGATGCCGTAGCGGTCGAGGATGACGCCCCAGTACGCGCCCCAAGGCATGTCGGCCATCGGGGACCCGAGTCCCGAGAGAGGAGTGGTCTAAAGAAATGTCGTCGCTTACGAGCCGAGCGCTTGAAGTCCCGGGCGCGCACCTGCACTACGAGGTGCAAGGCCGGGGACCTGTGCTCATGCTGATCGGCCACCCCATGGGCGTCGCAGGGTTTGGCGCTATCGCGCCACTGCTCGCCGAGGACTACACGGTCGTGACCTACGACCCCCGAGGCTTCGGCCTGAGCACGATCGACGACCCCGACCAGGAGGGCGAGCCGGACTTGCTGGCCGACGACGTCCGCCGGGTGCTGGAGGCGGTCGGGGACGGGCCCGCGCACGTGTTCGGCAGCAGCGGCGGCGCGGTGACCGGCCTCGCCCTGACCGCCCACTACCCCGGCCACGTGCGGGCCCTCGTCGCCCACGAACCCCCACTCGCCCTGACCCTCCCGGACGCCGAGGAGGCTCGCGCGGGGATCCACGACATTTACGACACCTACCGCAACAGCGGCATTGGCGCGGCGTGGGAGAGGTTCTTTGCCTTCACTGGGATCAACATGCGTCCCCAGGACGAGGACGCCGCGCCCCAGCCGCCGTCGGCCGAGGCGGTGGCGACGAGCGAGCGCTTCTTCGCTCACGGCCTGCTGCCGATCGCTCTCTACCAGCCTGACTTCTCGGCCCTCCAGGCCGCGCCGACCCGAGTGATGGTGGCCGGTGGCACCACCTCCAAGGGCCAGTTCGCCCAGCGCGCGGCTGTCGCGCTAACTGAGCGCCTCGGTACTGACCTGGTCGACTTCCCCGGAGGCCACAGCGGCTTCATCACCGGTACCAAAGACTTCGCCGCTGCGCTCCGCCGTACCTTGGCCTAGCCCTGGGGATGGGCGACCCAGGGGCGAACCCCGACTAGGCGGCTGGCCAGACTGCCGGCCTTCACTCTCGACTAGGCGGTAGGGCCGTGTACCCTAGGGGGTATAGGAATCCTCTTGGGCCTCGCGGAAGAAAGGGTAAGGACCGAACAACGATGTGTGGGCTTGGACGGCTAGTCCTGCCAGCGATGCTGGTGGGTATCGTGATGGGGAGCATCGCGGGGAGCTTGGTGGGGTGGTCAGCGGCAGCGGCCGTCATCGGTGTCCTTTTGATCGTCGGCCGGCGCCGGTTGTCCCAGGGCTGCGGGCTGCCACCCCAAACCGGGCGACCCTTCGAGGGCTTGGTGCACGGCGAGACCGGCGGGACGGCCTCGCCCGCCAGACCCGGCACACCGCCTGCGTCACCGAACTGAGCCGCCGGGGAGTTGCCCATGCAGATCAGGTTGCCCCCGACGGGTACCACCGGTGAGACGTTGGCCTCGCTCGAGTTCCCGAAGCGTAAGCGCAGAGACCTGCGAATGAGAGGCTCGGGAACCGCACTCACTCGTCCTTGCAATATCGTTGCAAGGCTTTGCCATCGCTTTTGCAGCGAAGGCTAGAGGCTACGGGCGCTACGGCTCCCGCGCCCGGCCTCTAGACCGTGTTGCCAGGACCTTGCCTGCCGCGAGCTGGGTTGTGGGCCCGGTGGAGCCCCGGACGACCAGTTCGGGCTGGAAGACAAGGTGGCCATCGGGGATGGGGACCCCTCGCAGTTCGTCGAGCAGGGCGCGGACCGCCGCCTCTCCCATCGCCCGCACAGGCTGGCGGACGGTGGTCAAGGGGGGGTCCGTGAAGCTGATGAGCGGGGAGTCGTCGTAGCCGACCACCGACACCTGGGCAGGCACTTCGAGCCGGCGCGACTGCGCGGCGCGCACGGCGCCGAGGGCCATCAGGTCGTTGGCGCAGATTATGGCAGTGACCGAGCGGTCCAGCAACCGGAGCGCGGCCGCGTGGCCGCCCTCCACCGTGAAAAACGACACCTCCACCAGGTCCGAAGCATCGGTTTGGGCTAGCTCCCGCATCCCTCGCAGGAAGGCTTCCCGCTTGAGCGCGCTCGGCCTGTAGCGGAGCGGCCCGGTGGCCAGGCCGATTACGCGGTGGCCGAGCGAGCCGAGGTGAGCGAGCGCGATGCGCATGGCCGCGCCGTCGTCGTCCGAGATCGAGGTGACCGGAAGCCCCTCGAGGTAACCGTTGACCAAGACTATGGGCAAGCCCGTTTGCACGAGCTCGCGGTAGCGTGCATGGTCGGCAGAAAGATCGGCGTGGAGGGCCGAGACGAAAATGATCCCGTTGACGCCCCTTTCCAGAAGCATGTCGATGTACTCGTTCTCGGGGAACCCCCCGGGTGTCATCGTGCAGAGAATGGGCGTGTAGCCGTCTTGGGCGAGGGCGCTTTCGATCGCTTGGACGAACGCCGGGAAAACGGGGTTGGTCAGTTCCGGGACGACGAGGCCGACCAGGCCGCTGCGGCGTTTTTGCAGCCGTCGAGGCCGTTCGTAGCCGAGCAGGTCCAATGCGGTGAGGACCGATTGGCGGGTCGCCTTGGCCACCCCGGGCTTGTCGTTGAGCACGCGGCTAACGGTCGCCTCGCTCACGCTGGCGGCCGTGGCGATGTCCTGCAGACGAAGGCGGTCGCTCTCCGGGGTAGGGGCGAGGGGTAGTGGCGGGCTCAGCGCGCCACCTCCCTGATCGGCGCGCTCATCTCAGCCGCCAGATTTGTGCCGTCGGCCCGTCACCTGGGAGGGTCACTTTCCCGTTCTTGGCCAAAATTACGGCGTCACCATAGCAGTTCTCTGCCTCACCGGACCAGCCCACTTGGCTGGCGTCGAGGGTTATGTCGCCACCCGGTGCCCGGGTGAGCAGGACCAGCACGCGATCGTCGGGCGCCTCACGCAGGTACACCAGCGCATCGTCACCGGCATAAACCCAACGGAAGCCGCCAGCGCGCAATGCGGCAGAGGACTTACGCAGGGCGATCAACTCCTTATAGGTCCGGAGCGTCTCGCGGTCCCAGGTCTCGGTCCTGTCCCACGGGAAGGGCTTCCGGGAACCCTCTCCCGTGATCCCCTGGAGGCCGATCTCGTCGCCGGAGAACACCATCGGGATCCCTGGGAAGGTGAACAACAGCGCGGCGCCCACCCGCACGGCGGGAGCGTCCCCGGTCACCGTGCGAATACGGGGCGTATCGTGAGAACCGAGCAGGCTGAAGTGGTGGGTCGCAACCCGCCATGGTACGCGGC
>JAJYMB010000140.1 GCA_021787365.1 Actinomycetes bacterium
GCCCCTCCAGGCCCCCGCCGGCAACAACGGCGTGAGCTCGGGCCGCTTAACCTGTGAACCCGTCTTTTTCAGGGGCACAACCGGGCTGCTCAGGCCCAAACGTGAAGACCTCACGACGACCACGACGACGCTTTGCCTCGAGCTCGGCCAAGCGCCACCAGGGGACGGTGAAACCCTCGGGTATCTCGTGGACACCGAGCTGCTCCGCCCGGGCCCTGCTCTCGGCCCCCAACGCCTCGGCCCGGCGGTCCTCTCTCGGGGTCTCCCGCTCGAGCTGGCGGTACCACTGCACAATGACGACCGCCAGGCACAGGCCCGTGGCGGCCATGGAGACGACCCAGAAGGTGTCGCCGGCCCTGTGCGTGTCGGCCAAGGTGTTGATCGGGGCGATCGGGGTGCGAAGGTCCGAGATGCTTATCCCCAAGAAAGCTTCAAAGGGCATGCCGAGGAACAGCGAGCCGATCCGCACCGGGTAGGGCCAGCGCCAGCGGGCCGGGTCCAGCCCGACGAGGGGGTGCCAGTACAGGTAGCCGACGAGGAAGAACCACAGGTGGGCCCCGTCGTGGAAGAGGGGGTGCGCCACCGAGTACGGGTAGATCGGCGTCATGAAGTAGCCGTACATCGTGCCGTAGTAGACGAGCCACGCCACGACTGGGAACGTGAGGGCGGCGACCGGGGAGCTGTGGACGACTTTCAGGAGCCGTACCTGGTTGGCCCTACTGGCGGCTTGAGCGGCAAGGGTCACCGGTTTGCCCAGCGCTATGAGCGGGGGTGCAACCATCATGAGCAAGATGTGCTGGACGACGTGCATGGTGACGCTGACTTGGTCGTAGGCGGCGAGACCGGACCCGACCGCGACCCAGAGCATGGCCACGCCAAGGACGTAGGCCGCGGTGCTCCACGCCGGCCAGTGCCGATGGCGCCGGGAGAGCCGCCAGAGCCCGAGGAAGTAGAGGGCGAGGGCGAGGGCTTCCAAAGCGTCCGCCAAGAGGGCGAGCGCGCCTGTCTGTACCCCCGTGAGAAGGATGTGCAAGCTCACCGCCGAGCTGGGCGCGTTGCCATAGGCCAGCACGGGCGCCAGCATCAATGCCTCATCCTATGAGTGCCCCTGCTCCGGCAAGACCGGTACCAGCCCCGTTCACCCACTGCTGGCCAGGCCAGTGGCGCCCCCCAGGGCCGCCTCGCTCTCTACGACGTACTTGAGCTGCTCGGTACTGAGCGCGCCGGGGTGGCGGATGAGCACCTTGCCGTGCGGGCCCACGACAGCCGTGAACGGCAGGCCGGGGATGCGGTAAGCGCCGGCCAGTGCCCCCGAAGCGTCCGACGCAAGAGAGTAGGTCACGCCCGCCCGCTTGGCGAAGGCGGCTGCTGCCAAGCGCCGGTCCGAAACGTCGACGCCCACGAAGGCCACTTGGTTGCCGAGGTCCCGGCGCACCTCACGGTAGGCCTGCTCTATGTGGGGCATTTCCTGTTTGCAGGCGGTGCATGTGCTCGCCCAGAAGTTGATGACGACGTACCTACCGCGGAGGGCCGATGACGACAGCGCCCGGCGCGGGTCGTTGAGCAGCGGCAGGTCGAACGAGGGGGCCGGGGCCCCGACCGTTGCATTGGTGGGGGTCGGCGCCGGCACCGACGGCCCGCCCACAGGGCCACGCTGCGAGCGGGGCAGGAGGTCGACGGCCGCCTGGGCCATGGCGTGGGCAAAAAGCGCCGTGTCGGCATCGTTGTTCCCGAACTCGCCCAGAGCGACCGCGTGCCCGGCCGGGTTGATGAAGTAGAGGTCGGCACTGTGCTGGACGGTCCTGGCTTTCCTGTCGAGCGCCACGGTGACGCCGTAGCGCTTCCAGACGGCCTCGAGCCGTTTCACCGGCCCGGTCGTGAAGATCCAATTGGCCTCCTGCCCGAGCCCGTGGTTGTCGGTCCACGACTTCACGTAGCGCACCCCTGGGTAGAAGGGGTTCACGTTGACCCCGAGGAACACGACCTGCTTGGCCCGCGGGCCCATGTCCCGGTTGGCAGCCACTACGTCCTGGGCCAAGAGGGTGCACAGGTCGGGGCATTGGTCGTCGTTGAACGAGAGCAGGACCACTTTCCCGCGGAACTGCCGCAGCGAGACGGTCTTGCCGTACTGGTCGGTGAGCCTGAAGTTCTCCGGTTGGAACCAGTGGCTGAAGACGTCCAACTGGAGCAGGTTGGCCATCGGGCCGTCGACGAGCCCGCCCGCGGCCGCCCCCCCGGGGCTCGTGCCGCCGGGGCTCGTCCCGCCCCCGGGAGAGGGCTTGGGCAGTAGGACCAACGCGAGCAAGGCAGCCACAGCGGCTCCCGCACCCGCAAAAAGCAGCGCCTTGGGTGGCCGGCGCTTGCCACTTGTCATGAGGGGACCGTCTTTCGGCTCCGGGTGGGACGCGACCCGGGCTGTGGCTTCCGTCACCATCGCCTCGTTGTCAACCGCTCCAGCCATTTGCACCTCATCTCGCGCGCTCCGTCTATGCTCCTCGGCACGTGACTGCGGCCGGAAGCCTGCAAGTGGCGTCCCGGGCTAGCCGGCCGAGCCCGGCGTGCCGTCCCTGTACCTGTCCACCGTACCGAGGAGCGCCCTGAGCACAACAGGCGCCCGGCGTGGCCTGCCGTCGCTCGGCGTCGCCGGTAGAGACTGGGCTCAGTGCGCCCTGACCCGCTCGGTGCGCACCCGCGGTACCGCAGCCAGTAGCTCCCTTGTGTATTCGTGTTGGGGTGACCGGTAGATCTGATGGGTCGGCCCGGTCTCCACGAGGTGCCCCCGGTAAAGCACCGCCACCGAGCGGCACAAATGGCGCACGACAGCCATGTCGTGGGAGATGAACACGAGGGTCAGATTGAAGTCGCGCACGAGCGAGGCGAGCAGGTTCAGGATCTGGGCTCGCACGGACACATCGAGCGCGCTGACCGGTTCATCGGCGACCAGCACCTCAGGGGAGGGGCCGAGGGCGCGCGCGATTGCGATGCGCTGGCGCTGGCCGCCTGAGAACTGGTGCGGGTAACGCCTTGCCGCGTCGGCTGGCAGTTCGACGGACGCGAGCAGTTCGGCCACCCGCTCACCTTGGTCGCCCGGCACCGCGAGCGCCCGGAGGGGCTCGGCCAGTAAGTCGTAAACCCGCATGCGGGGGTCGAGCGACGACATGGGGTCCTGGAACACGATCTGCACCCGCCGGCGGAACTCGACCAGTTCTCGCTCCCGGCGCCCACTCACCTGTGCGCCCCGGTACAAGACGGTCCCCTCGGTCGGCTGGTCCAGGGCGAGCAACAGCCGGGCCAACGTTGACTTCCCCGAACCCGACTCACCGACGACACCGAGGGTGGCGCCGGCGGGGACGGCCAGGCTCACCCCGTCGAGTGCCTGCACGCTGCGATGACGGGACCGGTATGACTTCGAAACGCCTCGTGCCTCGAGGACGGGGACGAGAGAGCTCATCGCGTGCTCGTGCCGGCCACGGGTTGGGCGATCGGCCACCAGCACGCCACCGCGTGCGTACCGTCGCCGGCTAAAGGTGGGGTCACCTCGCAGGCCTCCGTTCGCCGCGGGCAGCGGTCCCGGAACGGGCAGCCCGTCGGGAACGCACCCGCCGCCGGCACGCTGCCGGCGATCGCCGGCAAAACCCCGTCGCTCGGCGCATCGACAGATACCGCGAGCGACGTTTCGAGCAGGGCTTCGGTGTAGGGGTGCGCAGGCGAAGTGAGCATGCGGGCGGCCGGTCCCACCTCGACAACTCGTCCCCCGTACATGGTCACCACGCGGTCGCACATCTCGCTCACCACCGCCAAATCGTGAGTTATGAGCAACAGCGCGCAGTGCTCCTCGGCCACCAGCCGGTCGAGCAGTTCGAGCACCCGGCGCTGGACGGTCACGTCGAGGGCGGTGGTCGGTTCGTCGGCGAGGACCACGTCGGGGTCGCAGGAGATGGCGATCGCCATCATCACCCTTTGGCGCTGCCCGCCCGACAGTTCGTGGGGGTACATCATGGCGCAGCGTTGCGGGTCGGGAAGCTCGACGCGGCCAAGGAGGTCCACCGCCGCGCGCGCCGCCGCGCGCCGGCCCAGCCCCCGGTGGATGCGCAAGGTTTCCCCCACCTGCTTTCCGACCCGCATCGTCGGGTTGAGCGCCATCATGGGCTCCTGGAAGATCATCGAGATGGCGTCGCCTCGAAGTTGGCAGCGCCGGCGTTCGCTCGCCGCGAAGAGGTCCTCATTTCCGAAAAAAACATGGCCCGTCGCTTTGAGCTCCTCGCCGAGCAAACCCATGACGGCCAGTGCAGTCAGCGATTTTCCGCTACCGGACTCACCTATCAGCCCCACCCGCTCGCCTTTTTCGATGTCGAGCGAGACCCCGTCGACCAGCGCCAGCCCACCGGGCGCCGACACGGTGAGGTCACGGACGGACAAGAGCGTCACGCCGAGCGCCCCAGGCGGGCGTTGCGGAGCTCGGCGATGCCCTCGCCGAGGAGGGTGAAGCCGAGAACTGCTACGAAAATAGCAATGCCCGGCCAGACAGACAGCAGAGGATCTTGGCTCAGGTAGGTCTGGCCCGTCTCGATCATGTTGCCCCAGGACGCCGTTGGCGGCGTGGTCCCGAGGCCGAGGTAGTCGAGCCCCGCCTCGGCGAGGATGGCGAGCGAGAAAAGCAGGCTCATCTGGGCGATCACAGTCGTCGCAATGTTGGGCAGCACATGGCGGCGCAGGATGGCGAGCGGCCGCCGGCCATAGGCGCGCGCCGCGAGCACGTAATCGGAGCCAAGCACCACCAAGGCGTTCGACCGCGTAACCCGCACGAACACGGGGATAAAGGCGATCCCGATGGCGAGCATGGCCGTGGTCGTCGAAGCCCCGAGGGCAGCCGACAGCGTTATAGCGGCCAGCAGGGCGGGGAAGGCGTAGAGGATGTCGGAAAGCCTCAACACGACTTGGGCCGGGATACCGCCCCGCTCGGCCGCCAGGAGCCCCGCCGGCACGCCGACGGCGGTGGCGACGAGCACGGACACCACGCCGGCGTACAGGGAGATCCGAGAACCCGCCATGACGCGTGAGAGCACGTCACGGCCGTACTCGTCGGTGCCGAAGAGATGGGCCCAACTCGGGCGGGCCAGGGTGTGGGAGGGGTCCACGGCGAGCGGGGGGTAGGGCGTCCACACCAAAGACACCAGGGCCGTCAGAACCACCAGGCCCACGAGCGTGCCGCCGACGACGGCGCTCGGGTTGCGCGCCCAGCGCCACAGGCCCGCCCGCGACCGCGCGCCGGCGGCTTCGACAACGACAACGGTCATCGCTGCCCTTCGTCCCGGACGCGGGGGTCGAGCAAGTGGTAGGAAAGGTCAACGAGCAGGTTGATAACAAGGACGACGGCCGCCACCAAAATGACGATGTCCTGGACCACGAGCAGGTCTCGGTTGTCGACCGCGTTGAGGAGGAGCTGGCCGACACCGGGGAGGGAAAAGACGTTCTCTACGATGATGGCCCCCACGATGAGGGCCGCGAGCTCGAGGCCAAGGACGGTGACGAGGGGGACCATGGCGTTGCGCATGCCATGGTGCCAAAGGGCTTGGGCGCGTGACAACCCCTTGGACCGAGCGGTGCGCAAGTAATCGGAGTGAAGCTGGTCCAGGACTGACGCGCGCACGTACCGGCTCAAGATGGCGCCTTCCACGAGGCCGAGCGTGATGGCAGGCAACACGAGCGAGCGCAGTGCTTGGCCGGGCTGCGACCAACCGGGGAAGCCGCTCGAAGGGAAGACCGGGAGCGCGACCGCGAAAACGATTATCAGCAGGATCCCGCCCACAAACGTGGGGACGGCGATCCCGACCTGCGACAGCGCCCCGAGGAAGGTACCACTCACCTTTCCGTTGTACAAGGCAGCGCCGAGCCCGAGCGGCAGGGCGACAAGCGCGCCGATGACGAGCGCGAACAGTACCAGCGGTCCAGTAACTGTGAGCGCACGGGCGATCTGCGGGCCGATCGGCTGCTGGGAAACGTACGATCGCCCGAGTTGCCCCAAGAGCAAGCCGTGGGCCCAGTGCAGGTACTGCACCCACAGAGGTTTGTTGGTCCCCAGTTGGGCGCTCAGTTGCCGCACGGCCTGCGGAGTTGCTTGCGTCCCGAGGATCACCTGTGCCGGCGAGCCGGGCAGGATCCCGAGCACGGCGAAAACCACCACCGAAGCGCCAAAAAGCGAAACGAGGACAATGGCGACCCGGCGGGCCAGATAGGAGATCACCCGCCGCCCGAGCCTCCCTCAGGGAGAATAACCCTGCGCAACGAACGAGGGCCCGAGCGAGCCGCCGATCGACACGTGGGAGAGGTCGAAAGACTCGGTAAGCCCGCTGCCCGGCAGCCCGACCACGTTGGACTTGGCCGCGGTCAGCTGGTCGGGGTTGTAGAGCCAGTCGTTGACAGCGTCTTCGTTTATCCGCTTGACAATGGCCTGGTAACCCCTGACCTCACCGGCCAGGGTCCTGGCGCCTTGAGCCTTTGAGAGCATCGCCCCCACCGTCTTGCAGCCGGCGTACATCCAGTAGTACGTGCAGTCCCCGTACTCGCTGATGTCGCGGGCCTCCACGTGGTCCACGATCGTCAGCTGGTAATCGTGCTTGGAGAACACCTGGGTGAGCCACAAGGGCCACTGGATGTCCTTGATCTTGACCTTGATCCCGACGGCGTCGAGGTTGGCCTGTACGAGCGGGCCGGCCGTAAGAGCGTAATTGTAGGGCGGGAGCGTCAGGGTCAGGGACAACCCGTGGGAGTACCCGGCTTCTGCCAAGAGCTTCTTCGCCTTGGCCGGGTTATAGGCGTAGCTCTTGTTGAGGTTGGGCATGTACCAGGGGTCACCGGGGACGTCGTCGCTGGCAATGACCCGTCCGTAACCTCCCCCGGCCACCTGCAAGATGGCCTGCTTGTCCGTCGCGTACTGGATCGCCTGGCGGACCTTGGTCTTGGCGAGCGGGCCGGCACTGTTGTTGATAGTCACCTGGATCTTGCCATTGGTGGGGCCGTTGATCAGCTTGAAGCCGGCGCCGTGGAACTGCTTGGCGTCCTCTGGGTTGGAAAGGTTGTCTATGACCTGGACCTGACCGGTCTTCAGCGCCTCGATCTCGCTATTGGGGTTGGAGAAGTAGCGGAACTCGACCTCGCTCACCCCGGGCGCCTTTCCCCAATAGTGGGGGTTACGGTCGAGGGTCACGCTGTAGTTGGTGACCTCGGAGGCAAATACGTAGGGCCCCGTCCCGACCGGTTTGGTGGCGAGCGTTTTCACCGTCGCCGGGTCGAGCACGATGCCGTTGCTATAGGCCGCCAAGTCGTAGAGGAACTGGTTGTTGGGCTGCTTCAGCGTGACGACGACCTTGCCCCCCGAAGCCACCACCGAGGACATGCCCCGCAAGAGGACGCCGTAGGGGTAGTTGTTCTTCCGGTTGGCGGCGCGCTTCAGGCTGAAGACGACATCGGCGGGGGTCAGGAGGTCGCCATTGGAAAAATGGGCCCCCCTGCGGATATTGAAGGTGTACCGGAGGCCATTGGGCGACACGTTATAGCTGGTGGCCAGGACGGGGACGACTTGGCCTTTCGGGTCGAGCTGGACCAGGTTTTGGTAGACGTTGTACTCGAACACTTCGTCGATGGCCGCAGCCGCGTTGGCCGTCGGGTCGAGAGTGGGAGGAAAGACTGACGAGGCGACCACTAACGTGCCCCCGGATGGCGCTGACGCACCCGCGACCGCGGCGGGGGCCGTTACCGCCGTCATTGCTACCATGGCCACGGCGAGCGCCCCCGTGAGCACGCCGGCACCCCTCCTACCCAAGCGTGACGACATGACCTCGCACTCCCTCGACATCCGTCGGCTCACTTGCTCACCCTACTTTAAGTTCGCTTGCCCGCAGCGTCAGGGACGGACGGTCAGGTCACCACAAACTGGCACGTGCTACGAGGGTGGCTCGTAACGGCCATCGACGGCTGTCCACCCTCCATCGACGACGAGCAAGCTGCCCGTCACGAAGCTGGCCGCATCCGAGGCCAGGAAGACAACTGCCCCGGCCAACTCTCCCGGTTGCGCCCAACGCCCCAAGGCGCTCTTGGCCGCGTAAGCCCCGTACCACGAGGCGTCGGCCTTGATAGGGGCGGTGAGCGGGGTCTCCACTACTCCGGGGGCAACCGCGTTGGCCCGCACCCCGCTCGGCCCCCACTCGGCGGCTGCCGTCCGGAGCAGCTGCACCAGCCCGGCCTTCGTGGCGGCGTACGCGCCCTGACCCGGCTCTACAGTGACCGCCCGGATGGACGAAAAGCCGATGATACTGCCCTTTCCCCTCTCAGCCATAGCCGGCCCGAAGGCATGGACCAAGGCGAACGCCCCCCGCAGGTTGAGGCTGATGACACGGTCGAACTCGTCGATGCTGTAGTCGGCGATGCGCTTCCTCACGTTGACCGCCGGAGTGAAAACGAGGACTTCCACCTCCCCGACCTGAGACGGCGCCGCGGCCACAGCTTCCACGTCAAGCAGGTCCAAGCGGCGGGCCGTGGCGTCCCCGCCGGCGGCCTGTGCCGTCGCCTTGGCGGCGGCCGCGTCCCGGTCGGCACACACGACGGTCGCCCCGAACGCCGCCAAAGCCAGCGCGGCTTCGCGCCCGATCCCGTTGCCGGCCCCGACCACTAGCGCCCTCCGCCCGTCCAGGCGGAACAGGTCGCGGTACACCTCAGACCGGGGCGCCGGCCCCTGCACAATTGTCACTCTCGGGCCCTCCTGGCACTTGCCCTGTTGAGATAAGCGAACGCCGCCTCAGCGTAGACGCGGGCGTACCGGCCCACCTCTTCGACACCGACCGACTCATCGGCTTGATGAGCGATCCACTTCCCGCCAGGGCCATAAACAACGGTCGGAAGCCCGGCATCCCTAGTGATTATGGTGCCGTCGGTGGTCCCGGGGACGCCACCTAGTGCAGGGCGGGTGCCCGTCACCCGCTCGTGGGCGTCAAGTAGGCTCGTCACTACCGGGTCAGTGGCCGGCGTGTCGACAGGCGGGCGGTCGTCGAGGACGGTCACGCTCGCGCCGAGCCCGGCTGCGCCAGCCAAGGCCTCGGCCTCGGCTTGCACACTTGCCACCAGGCTGGCGTGGTCGACGCCCGGGACAGTGCGCACGTCGAGGTAGAGCGAGGCACGAGGAGGGCTCGTGTTCATCTGTTCGGGGTTCCCGGCGGCCACTACGGTCGGCGTCAGGTAGTTCTTGCCGAGAACCGGGTGCGCCGGGACGTCGCGCTGCAGCCGAGCCTCGAGCGCCTCGATGGCGCCGAGCAACCGGCCGAGGACCGGGAGGGGGTTGCGTCCCCGTTCGGGCATGGCGCCGTGCGCGATCTGGCCATCGAGGTCAACACGAAGGCGCACGGCGCCCTTCGAGACCGGGCACACCTCGTCTCCTTCCGGCTCGCAGCAGATCACCGCGGAGACGTCGGCGAGCGCGCCCGAAAAGACCGCTCGCTTGGCCCCCGACATCATCCCTTCTTCGTCGACGAGGACGAGGAGACGGACCGCCCCAGGGAACGGCCCGGAGAGTTGTAGGGCCCGGACGGCGTGGAGCATGGCCGCCACGCCGGATTTCATGTCCGCTGCCCCCCGGCCGTAAAGCCTGCCGCCGCGGATCTCGCCGGCGAAGGGGCCCACCGTCCACGCGGCAGGGTCGCCCTCTGTGACCACGTCCAGATGGCCCTCGAAGGCCAGGACCGGACCGGGCCCGCCGCCTCCTTCGACGGTCACGACCACGTTGGGCCGCCCGGGCGCCACCTCGTCGACGACAGGGGACCAACCCCAGCTGCGCACGGTCTTGAGCACGACCTCGGCCGCCTCGCGCTCGCACCCGCCGGCGCCGTCGAAAACGCTGCGGGCCTGCACCAGTTCCACGGCAAGGGCGAGCGCGGCTTCGGCATCGACGAACGAAGCCGGCCCGCCGGCGCTCTGGGGCTCGCCGGCCTTCCGCGCCTCACCGCCCTCGCCGGCCTCCACCCCCTCGCCGGCTGGCCGCCCGGGGCTCACCACTTGGCCCCCTATCTGGCCAGTCGGGCCTTCGGCGGTCACCGGTCGCCCTCGGGGGGCGCCGGCTGGGCGGACGCGGCCCCGTCGCGCACTGCAGCCTCGACGGCCCTCGCGGCCAGGCTCCTAATGTGTTCAAACTGCTCGGCCCCCTCGGCCACCACGTCGAAGGTGCCGGTCGCCGCGGCTACCAGCGCGTCGCCGTCGAACGCCGTGTGGACGGGCTCGAGCGCCCTGGCGAGCCCGTCGTGACCGGCCTGGGCGAGCAGCAAGCACTGCAGCTTCGAGAGACGGGCATTTGTCACGATCACCCCGATCGTCGTGGCCTCGGTCGGGCCCGGCGAAGCCAAATGTCCCCGCGAAGCGGCGGCCGAACTAGGGGCCGCGACCCAGCCTGGACCACTTATGTCCGGGCCTCTTATATCCAGGCCTCTTATATCGCCGTGGGCGTTGACCGCTACGAGGGCCGACACGATGAGGCCGCTATCGCGCTCGGTTGCAGATCCGAGCCCGGCCGGCCGTACCCTGTCGGGCCGGTGCTTGCCGACCGTGGCGCCGGCACCGGCGCCGACCGCACCCCTCAGGAGTGCGTCGCTGCTGGCGCCAGCACACGCGGCGTACCCCTCAGCGGCCCCGGGCCGGACGGTGCCGTCGCCGACCAAGAGGTCGAAAAGGACCATGCCGACGACGATCGGCACCGGCCCGGCGGGGGTCGGCCAGCCCACACCGGCCTCCTCGCACCAACGCATCACACCGTCGCACGCGGCCAACCCGAAAGCCGACCCTCCAGTAAGCACAACGGCGTTAACCCGGTCGACGGTGCGGAGAGGGTCGAGCAGTGCCCACTCCCGCGTCCCGGGCGCCGCGCCGCGCACCTCTCCCGAGGCCACAGTCCCGGTAGGCAGCAATACGACCGTGCAACCCGTGCGCGCACGGCTGTCCGTCCAGTGGCCGACCCTGACGCCAGGCACGTCGGTGATCACGCGCTATACACCCGTCTGGCTGTGGCATCAGGCATTTTGGCCGAAATCCCAGCCAGGTCACGCGAACCGAGGTGTGACCATGGCGCCATTCCGATAACTATATGCCCGCCGCCAGCGCCGCTACGACGGCGTACACCTGCCCAACCGGATCCTCTTGACGGACGCCCGTGCATGTTGTATACAAGACACAAGGGGACCAAAGGGGGCCTCGCAAGGAGGAGCTAATGAAAGCTGTCCGCGTGAAGGCGGCCGCCGCCGCTTGCACGGCCATCGTTACGCTGTCCACCACCATCGGCACGCTGTCGGGCGCGGCCGGCGCCACCGAGTTGCATGCCGGCCTGAGGCAAGCAAGCAGCAACAGCCCGCTCGTAATAGCTGGCATCATCGCGATCACGGGCGCGAGCGACTTCGAGGGCCAAAACCAGGCCGGCGGCGTGCTGCCGGCGATATACGCCATCAACAAGGTTGGCGGCGTCCTCGGGCACAAGCTCGTCTACAAGGGGGTGGACACGAAGGCCGACCCGGCCGACGCCCTGCCGGCCGTGCAGCAAATGCTGGCCACCACGGGCAACCTCGTGCTCGTGGCCGGGCCGGGCAGCAACTCGGCCCCCACAATAGTGCCAGTTCTCAACCGGGCAAAAGTGGTCATGACCGCAGTCGCCGGCGAGTCGGCCTTCGACCGGAGCCCCTACCAGTACTTCTGGCGCCTTTTCCCACCTGATGCCGCTAACGGCACAGCAATGGGGCTCTGGGCCAAGAAGAAGGGGTATACGAGGGTCGCCGCCGTCTTCGGCACGGACACCGGCTCCCAGGGCGACCTCCCAGGCGTGCTCGCCAGCCTGAAGGCGCTCCACATCAAGGTCGTGAAAAACATAGGCCTGACGCCCGACCAGCCCAACTACCTCTCCCAGGTACGCGCCGTCATGGCCGCCCACCCGCAGGTGATCATGACCGAGTCCGACGCGACCACGGCGGGCACCTTCTTCGCCGAGCTGAAAGAGCTCGGGGGCCTCGTACCCATAATCGGGACCGAGGCCACCTTCACGGCGCCCTGGATCACGGCGGTAAAGGGTGCCCTCGGCAAGTCCCTGTTCGAGAAGGACTTCACCTCGATGATCACCGCTCCCTCCGCCAAGACACCCGCGGTAACTGCGTACGAACAGGCCGTGACGGCTGACAAGTCCCAGGTTCCGAAGCCGTGGCAGTCCTATCTGTCCAACCCGTTTTCGATCACGTACTGGGACGGGATCATGGTCGCGGCGCTGGCGATGACGATGGCTCACAGCACCAAACCCTCTGTCTACAACAAGTACATGGCCGCCGTGGCCAACCCGGGCAAGGGCAAGACGGTCGTCTATACCTACGCCCAGGGCGTGGCCGCCCTGAAGTCCGGGAAGAAGATCCAGTACTACGGGGCGAGCGGGCTGGTCGACTTCAACAAGTGGCATAACTCGTTCGGCAATGAGGAGGCAGTGGGCAGCAACGGCGGCTCGCAGCCGGTCAAGCTCGGCACGATCACCGCCCAACAAATCGAAGCTGTCCCGGTCGTCGGGGTCCCCTAGCACGTGTTCGACACCCTGGCCTCGGCGGTCGCCTTCGGCGTTGTGCTGGCTTCGGTCATCGCCATCGCCGCCATGGGGTTCACGATCCAGTTCGGCCTCACCAACGTGCTCAACCTGAGCTACGGGGGGATCATGACCATCGGGGGTTTCGCCGCCTACCTCGTCACTTCGCACGGTCTCTCCGCCTGGTACGGGCTCGCCGTGGGGGCGGTCGCCGGGGCCATAGTCACCCTGGTCGTCGGCCGGGGCATCTTCGCCGTGTACGCCCGCCGGGGGGCCAGGGTCTTCGAGATGATGATGGTCACCCTGGGCCTCGGACTGGTGATCGACTACGGGCTGCAGGCACTTTCGCGCAACAACATCTACGAGTTCACAGTCCTGCAGAGCACTCCGATTAGCCTCGGGCCGATAATCCTCACGCCGACCCAGGTGATCATCATCGGGATCGGCCTAGCCCTCTTCGTCGGGCTGGAGGCTCTCCTGCGCCTGACGAAGATCGGCAAGGCCCTGCGGGCCATGGCCGCTGACCCTGCCCTAGCTCGCGCCTGCGGCATCCGCACCCGCCAGATCGTCGTCTTGACTTGGCTCCTCTCCGGCGCCCTCTGCGGGTTGGCCGGCGTGGTCTACATAATCAACTCACAAAGCGTCGGCTACACCACGGGCGAACTGTTCCTGCCGCTGGTCATAGCCGCTGCCATCCTGGGCGGCGCCGGTTCGCCGGCCGGGGCTGTGCTGGCGTCGTTGCTAATGGGCATAGTGACCCAGGTGGTCGCCGCTTACGGAGGCTCCCTGTACAGCACCGCCGCTGGCTTTGGCGTGCTCGTCATCGTGTTGCTGAGCCGCCCGAGCGCCGTCTTGACCAAGCAAGCAAACGAGGAACTGACCCTAGCATGAGCGCGTGGTCCTATTACATATCCACCCTGGCCGTCTACTTCGGCATCGATGTGCTCTCGGGCATCTCCCTCAACCTGCAGTACGGTTATGCGGGCGTCGTCAACCTCGCCTTCATCATCTTCCAGTCCGTCGGCGCCTACGTCGCTGCCGCCACCGCCCTCGGGCCGGACACCGGCGCAGGGGCGTTCCAGCATTACATTTTCGCGGCGAGCTTGCCCTTCCCCATCCCCTTGGTGCTCGCCACGCTGGCCGGTGGTGCCCTGGCCGGCGTGGTGGGGCTCTTCAGCCTGCGGAGGATGCGCAGGGACTACCAAGGTGCGATCATGCTCATTGTGTCCCTGATCGCCCTGCAGGTGGTGACCGCTGATGTGTCACTGTTCAACGGTTCCAACGGCTTGACGGGCGTGCCGAAACCACTGTCGTTCCTCCCAGTCGGCCCGCTTTCCTACCAGTGGGCGTACGCCGGCTGGGTGTTCGTGTTCTGCGTCGCCGTCTACCTGCTCGTCCGGTGGCTGTCGCGCTCGCCTTGGGGCCGGGCGCTCAAAGCCATGCGCGACCAAGAGGAAGCGGCCAGCGCGATCGGCCTCAACATCACTGTCCTCCGGCTGCAGGTCTTCGTGGTCGGGGGTTTGATCGCCGGGCTCTCCGGTGGGCTCCTCGTCGAGTACATCGGCGCCTGGTCGCCCGGCGCCTGGGGGTATGCGGAGACCTTCGTGATCTTCACGGCGATCTTCGTGGGTGGTCTTGGCAACTACCGGGGCGTTGTGCTCGGGGTTTTGCTCGTGCCTGTCGTCTTCTTGCAGGTCACACAGTTCCTCCCGCAGATTGGCTACCCAGGTCTTATGGACTCGCTGGAATGGGTCGTGATCGGGCTCCTTTTCATGCTCTGCCTGTTGGTGCGCCCCCGGGGCATCCTTCCTGAACGCAAGCCCGTAGCCACCGAAGCCAACGCTTTCCCGTTCGCGACCCCCGGCCTGCTGCCCTACCTGCGGCGCCGCTTAGGGAGGCCCGTAGCGTGACCACCGCCAACCCGAGGGCCGAGGTGGCCCTCCCCTATGCGCCGCCGGAGCGAGACGTCCTCAACCCGACCAACGCGTCCCGCCCGGTCCTTGTCGCCGACGACGTCTTCGTCTCCTACGGTGGCGTGACCGCCGTGGCCGGGATGTCGCTCGAGGTGCGACCAGGCGAGGCGGTTGGGCTGATCGGGCCCAACGGCGCCGGCAAGTCATCCTTCCTAGCCGCTCTGGCCGGGCAAAACCGGGTGGCGCGGGGACGGGTCCTCCTCGACGGCAGGGACATCACGAAGCTCCAGCCGTACCAGAGGGCGCGCCTCGGAGTCGCCAGGACCTTCCAGATGACGAGCGAGTTCGCCGGCATGACCACCTTCGAAAACCTGCTCACCGCCGGCATGGGCGTCGAGGGCGCGGCCCTCTCGAATGTCTTGCTTCATCACCGGTCCAATCGCGCCCGGGACATGGAGGTTGCGCGCCAAGTCTGGGCCGTCCTCCACCGTTTCGACGCCACTCACATCGCCAACCTTTACGGCCGGGAACTCTCCGGCGGGCAACGCCGGCTCGTAGAGATCATGCGCTGCCTCATGCGATCACCCAAGGTCCTGCTCCTCGACGAGCCCATGGTCGGGGTCGCCCCCCACCTCGTCGCCCGGCTCGTCAACGACCTCAAGTCACTTCGCGACGACGGCATCGCCCTTGTGATCGTCGAGCACGCGCTGGAAGTGGTGAAGGAGGTCTCCGACAGGGTGAGCGTGATGGCGCTCGGCCGCCTCATCGCGAGCGGCACCTACGACGAGGTAGTCCGCGACGAGGCGGTCCAGGCCGCCTACCTTGGTTGAGCAAATGGGGTTAGCAGATGGGTCTGGGCAGATGGGGCTGATCACAGCCTCGAGAAGATGGGGCTGGGGCAAATGGGATTGGGGTAAGTGGGACTGGGGCAAATGGGACTGGGGCAAATGGCGTTGAACAACTTGGGCCAAGATGTGCGAGAGCCAAGCGGCACGGCCCACGAGAGCCGGCCGGCGCCCTACCTCCGGGTCACTGGCCTCGACGCCGGCTACAACCGCGTGCCGGTGGTGCAAGGCGTATCCCTGCAGGTAGCGCTCGGGGAAGTGGTACTGGTGATGGGCCCCAACGGCGCAGGCAAGAGCACGCTCGTCAAGGCGATCACCGGCGAGCTCCCCGCGCTCGCCGGCCGGGTCGTCTTGGATGGCCGGGACGTGACGGCAGCCCGAGAAGAAGACCGCACCCGTGCCGGCATCGGCTACGTGCCGCAGCTGCGCGACGTCTTCGGGCCGCTCACGGTCACAGAGAACCTCCAGATGGGCGGCTACCAACTGGGAAAGCACGAGGTGGCTGCCCGGCAGGAAGAGGTCTTTTCGCTGTTCCCGGCGCTCGCCGAAATGCGCCGGCGCCCGGCTCGGTCGCTGTCGGGGGGCGAGCGCAAGATGCTGGCCATCGGACGGGCGCTCATGGCACAGCCCAAGGTCATGCTCTTGGACGAGCCCACCGCCAACCTGGCACCAGCTATAGCTCGCAACGTGCTGCACGGTATCGTGGCCAGCCTGGCCGGTTCCGGGCGAGCCGTCTTGCTGGTCGAGCAGCGTGTGAGCCTGGGGCTCGAGGTCGCCTCTTGGGGCTACGTGCTCACCGATGGGCGGCTCCGATTGGAGGAACCCTGCCAAGTACTCCAGGCCCGGCCCGACCTCGGCACGCTTTTCCTCGGCCAGGGTGGCGGTGAACTCGGCCTGGGCAGGGAAGAGCCCCGGGAGGTGATCAGGTGACGAGCTTGCCCCTGCCCGAAAGACTGGACCAGGTACGGGTACGCTTGGCAGAGGACCGCGTAATCGACCGGACAAGCGCGACAGACGCGGCGGCTCGTGAGCTCCGCGCCCTGATACTCTCGCGTGAGCTACCGGCCGGCGCGCTTCTCCACCAGGCAGAGCTCGCCAAGCAGCTGGGCCTCTCCCGCACGCCGCTTCGCGAAGCGCTGCAACGCCTTTCGGCCGAGGGGCTGGTCCGCCTCGACCCCCACAGGGGAGCGGTCGTCGCCCGGCCGACCATCGCCGAGGTCGACGAGATCTACGAGCTCCAGATAATGCTCGAGTCCGCCGCCGCCCGTTCGGCCGCCGCGAACAGCTCGGCAGATGGCTTGGGCCGCGTGGAAGAGGCCCTCATGCACCATTACAAGAGCACCGACGACCCTGCCTGGGTCGAGAGCAACATAACCTTTCACACCAGTATCTACGAGCTGGCCAACCGCCCATTGTTGCTCGAGATCATCGGCATGCTGCGCAACCGCGCCGCACTTTATGTCAACTTACTGGCGCGCTCGGCAGACGGCCGAGCCCGAGCGGACCGCGAGCACAAGCAAATGTACGAGGCATTGAAACGCGGTGACGCCGACAGGCTCGAGCGCCTCGTCCGCCAGCACCTCCGACGGACGCTCGACTGGTGCCACACCGTCATAGAGGAGTGAGGGCGGGACCGGGATGCAAATAGCAACGCTGAACGACGGGTCGACAACCCACGTGTGCGTATGGCGCGACGGCGCCTGGCACGCCCTACCCACGGTCCCAGGCCAAGAGCGCGACACATTGCTCGTGGCCCTGGCAGGGCCGGCTAGCGCGCTCGCCGCAGCGTGCCCCTTGGAGCCGGCCAACCAGTTCCGCCCAGTGATGCCGTACCTGCCACCACGTGACGTGTTCTGCCTCGGCAAAAACTACTCCGCTCACGCCGAGGAATTTTCCCGCTTCAGCGGCGACGGGCAGGCCGTACCAGAGGCGCCCGTCGTCTTCACGAAGTCGAGGTGGGCACTGTGCGGTCCCACGGACAGCTTGGCCGTCGCTCCCTCGCTTGCGGGAGCACTCGACTACGAGGCCGAACTAGCAGTAATCATCGGGCGCGGCGGAGCGGAGATCCCAGCCGCCACGGCCCTCCGCCACGTCGCGGGCTACTCGGTCATAAACGACACCACCGCCCGTGACCTCCAACGCTTCCATACCCAATGGTTCCTCGGCAAATCCCTGCCCAAGGCGACACCGTGGGGACCGGTCGTGGTAACACCCGACGAACTGGAACCCTTCGCCGAGCGGGAGATCTCGGCCACGGTCAACGGCGAGCTGCGCCAGCGCGCCCGCCTGGGCCAGATGATCTTCTCCGTACAAGACGCGATCGCATGCATTTCGCGGGTGCTACCCCTGGAGCCCGGCGACCTGATCGCCATGGGGACTCCAAGCGGGGTGGGCGTGGGCTTCGACCCTCCACGCTTTTTAGGCGACGGCGACACGGTCGTTTGCCGCGTCGAGGGGATCGGGGAACTGAGAAACTCCGTCCAAGTGCGTGCCATGTCGCCGGCCGGGAGCGACCGGTGACCGAAGCCCCGCCGACGAACGAGACCCAGGTAAAGACCATGGGGCCCGTCCCCGCCAAAACGCCGGCCCGCTACGGGATCTTCGTCGGGGGCACGCACGTTGAGGCGCGCGACGGCGACGTCCTGCCCGTCCGCAACCCGGCGACAGCGCAAGTTATCGCCGAAGTGGCCAGCGCCGGTGCAGGCGACGTGGCAGAGGCGGTGCGCGTCGCCAAGGAGGCCTCCCTACGTGGTGACTGGCGAGACCTCCCCCCGGGCCAGAGGGCGCGCGTCCTCAACCGTTTTGCCGACCTCATAGAGGACAGGCTCGAGGAACTGTACGGCTTGGAGACCGCCAATAACGGCAGGCCCGTCAGAGAAACCCGCGCGCAGGTGGCCCGGGTCCCGGAGTGGTACCGCTACAACGCCGCCCTGCTCCTCGCCGACCGGAGCGAGGTGGTCCCCATAGGCGGGCCCTACTTCTCGTACACATCGCGGTTCCCTATCGGCGTCGCCGGCATAATCTCGTCGTTCAACCACCCGCTCATGATCGGCTCCAAGAGCCTGGCCCCCGCACTTGCCACGGGCAACAGCGTCGTGCTGAAGCCATCCGAGCTCACCCCGCTGACGAGCCTCCGGCTGGCCGAACTGGCCCTCGAAGCGGGCATCCCACCGGGCGTCCTAAACGTCGTAACCGGCCTCGGCACAGTGGCCGGCAAAGCCCTCTCGGAACACCCTGACGTAGCCAAGATCTCCTTCACGGGGGGTACCGAAGCCGGCCGGGCGGTGGCAGAGGCCGCCGCCCGGCGCTTCGCCAAGGCGACCATCGAGGTCGGTGGCAAGACGCCCGTGCTCATATTCGGGGACACTCCCCTCGAAGACGCCGTCCGCGGGGCGCTCTTCGGCGGTTTCATCGCAGCAGGGCAAACCTGCATCGCCGGCACCAGGCTCCTCGTCGAAGAAACGATCCACGACGAGTTCGTGGCGTTGCTGGTGGAAGCGGTCTCGCGGCTCACCGTGGGCGACCCAACCTGGGCAGGAACTGACGTCGGGCCGGTTATTTCCGCGGCGGCGCGAGAACGGATCCTCGGCTGCATCGACGAAGCCGTGTCGGAGGGCGCGACCGTGGCCACGGGAGGAAGGAGCACCCGGCCTGAGAGCGCCCCTGACGGGTACTTCGTCGAGCCGACCGTCCTAACGGGGGTGACCAACGAAATGAACGTCGCCAGGCGGGAGATCTTCGGGCCGGTGCAGGTCGTGATCCCCTTTTCTGGCGAAGAAGAGGCGGTCCGCCTCGCCAACGACTCACCCTACGGGCTCGGGTCCGCCATCTGGACGAGGGACGTGGCGCGCGCCCACCGTGTAGCCAGCACCCTCACGCACGGGATCGTATGGGTAAACGACCATCACCGGCTCGACCCGGCGTCGCCTTGGGGCGGGGTCCGAGACAGCGGCACAGGGAGAGAGGGCGGTTGGGAGTCGTTCCATGACTTCACCCATGTGCGAGCCGTCACCGTGCGGACGGCGAAGGAGCCCGTCGACTGGTTCGGGGGGCACGAGGAAAGGCTCAATTGAGAAAAATGGGTCTTCCGGTGGTAGACGGGCTGGACCTGAGCCTGAAGGGGCAGGTGCTCCTGGTCACGGTGCAGCGGGGCGAGGCCAACTTGGTCTCCATGGAAATGTGCAGGGCCCTGACGGACCTGCTCCTCAACCCGCCGGCGGGGGCACGGGTCATGCACCTGCGCGCCAGCGGCCCCGCTTTCTGCCTCGGCAGGGACCGCGGCCACGCCGGCGAGGACGGCCTCCGCGAAGAGGCCGAGACGCTCGTCCGGCTCAACCGTGCCCTTTCTGGCGGCAACCTCGTGACCGTGGCCGAAGTGGCCGGCGACGCGGCAGGTTACGGCGTCGGCCTGGCGGCCCTCTCCGACCTGTCCTTCGTCTCCCCCTCCGCCCGTTTTTGGTTCCCCGAGGTGGAAGCGGGCCTGGCGCCCACGGTGGTGCTGGCCTGGTTGCCGGCGCTCGTCGGGCGCAGCCGGGCCTTCCGGTTGGTCGCCTCGGGGGTGAAGATCGACGGCCGCGAAGCCGCACGGATCGGGCTCTTCACGGCTGCAGCCGAAAGCGCCGAGCACCTCCCCGCACTCGTGGCCGAGGAGGTGGAGATGCTGTTGCGCCATCCTCCCCAGCCCCAGCGGGAGATACGGTCCTTCCTCCACGAGACCCTGGGCAACGGCTCACTGAACATCGACCGGCTCTCGGTCGAACGCCTTGTCACGAGCTCGCTGCGCCTCAACCAGGCGACGCCATAAGGGCTGCATCGACATAATGGGCCCGCTGGGCTACTAGACCGCGGAGCGTTGCCGAGGGCGCTGTAGTGTCCCCCAAGCGAAGGGGTTAGGGGGTGACCAGGGGCCCGTAACCGTCGGGGCGCCGGTCGCGGTAAAAAGCCCAGAGCTGGCGTACTTCCTCGATCATGCCGAGGTCGAGGTCGCGCACCACGACTTCGTCGTCGCTGTCCGACGCTGGGAGCCCCACTTTTTGGCCGCGCGGGTCGACGAAGTACGAACTGCCGTAATAGTCGTTGTCCCCCAGAGGCTCGACCCCCACTCGGTTGATGGCACCGACGAAGTACTCGTTGGCGACGGCGGCAGCGGGCTGCTCCAGGTCCCAGAGGTAGGCGGACAGCCCACGGCTGGTGGCAGAAGGGTTGAAGACGATCTCGGCGCCGGCCAGGCCGAGCGCCCGCCACCCTTCTGGGAAGTGCCGGTCGTAGCAGATGTAAACCCCCACCTTGCAAACCGAGGTCTCGAAAACGGGGTAGCCCAAGTTGCCCGGGCGGAAATAGTACTTCTCCCAGAACCCGCGCACCTGGGGTATATGGTTTTTACGGTACTTGCCGAGGAAACGGCCGTCGGCGTCGATGACGAGGGCGGTGTTGTAGTAAACGCCGGGCTGCTCCTCTTCATAGATCGGGGCGATCACCACCATCTGGGTCTGGCGGGCGAGCTCGATCATTTTCTCGGTGGTCGGCCCCGGCACGGGCTCGGCGTAACTGTAGTACTCGGGCTCTTGCACCTGGCAGAAGTACGGCCCGTAGAAAAGCTCCTGGAAGCACAGGATCTGGGCACCCTGCGAAGCCGCCTCGCGCGCCAGCGCGATGCTCGAGGAGATCATGGACTCCTTGTCACCGGTCCACTTGGCCTGGACCAGCGCCGCTCTCACGACCTTCGCCACCCGTTCCTCCTTTTCTCGTTGTCTTAGCTGGGAAAGTTCCGCCTTTGTGGCCCGGCGGCGGTTACCAGTACCTGCCTAATGGCCCGCCCGCTCGACCGCTTCCACGGCCTCTATCAAGTGGCTGGCCCCCTGGTCCGCCACCTCTCCGCTCACGCTCATCGGGGGCGAGATGCGAAGCACGTTGCCGTACAACCCGCCTTTGCCGACAAGCACGCCACGCTCTTTTGCCGCCTGGAGCACCCGGTTGGCGATCTGGGGCGCGGGTGTCAGGGTACCCGCCTCGACCAGTTCCAGACCGAGCATGAGGCCCTTCCCCCTGACCTCGGCCACGATCTTGGACGAGGCCGTCGCTTGCGCGAGGCGCCGGTGTAACTGCTTGCCCACCGCCAGCGCGTTGGCCTGCAGTTCGTGCTCGAGTATGTAGTCGAGCGTCGCCAGTGCCCCCGAGGCGGCCAACGGGTTGCCGCCGAAAGTGGAGATCGAGTTGGGCCCGAGGGCGTCAACCACAGTCGCCCTCCCGACCACCCCGCCGATGGCCAAGCCGTTGCCGAGCCCCTTGGCCAACACGAGGAGGTCGGGCCGGACGCCGTGGGCCTGGTACCCCCAGAAGTGCTCGCCCGTACGCCCCCATCCGGTCTGCACCTCGTCGGACACATAAAGGATGCCGTACTCCGCCAGCACCTCCTGCAAGGCGCCGAAAAACCCGTCTGGCGGCACCACGAAGCCCCCGACGCCCTGGATGGGCTCTGCGATCAAGCAGGCCACGTCGCCGGCGGTGGTGGTCGCCAGTACCTCGCGCAGGTCCGCAGCCGCCGCCCGGCACATTTCCTTGTCGTCGAGGCCGGCGAAAATGCCCCGCAGGCGGTCGCCGTGGTGCAGCCAGCTGACCGACAGGGGCGCGAAAGACGACGGTGACCAGGCCCGGTTGCCCGTAACCCCGACCGCGGCAAACGACCGCCCGTGGTAGCTGTTGCGCAGCGCCAGCACCTGGTTGGACTTGCGCGCCGCGCAGCACATCATCAAGGCCGCATCGATCGCCTCCGTGCCGGAATTGACGAAAAACACCTTGGCGTCTGCGATCCCCGACAGCCCGGCGATGCGCTCGGCCAGCTCCACCATCGGGCGAATGAGGTAAAGCGTCGAGGTGTGCACCATCCGGCCCGCCTGCGCCCTCACCGCCTCGACGAACTCCTCGACCCCGTAGCCGATGCTCGTGGTCAGGATGCCGCCGAAGAAGTCGATGTACTCGTGACCCTCGGCGTCGGTCACGAAGCAGCCCTTGCCGCTCACCAGTTCGATGGGCTCGTCGTAATAAAGGGCCAACCACGAAGGCAGGACACGCCGGTGGCGTTCGGCCAGTTCTTTGTGTGCGCTCATGTTGGATGCTCCTTAGATGATCTCTTCGCTCCGGCCCCTGCGGGAGAGCTGGGAGAAGGCGACAGCGAGTATCAGTGCCCCGCCGTAGAACACGTCCTGCACCCAGCTGCCTATCCCCAAGATGGCGAGCCCTGTCACGCCCGTCACCAAAAAGTAGGCAGCGATGATCGTGCCCCATGCGTTGAACCGACCGGGCAGGATCGTGGTCCCGCCCAGGTACGCCGAAGCGTAGGCGGGGAGCAGGAAATCGGCACCGGCGGTCGGGTTGGCGGCGCCCGAGGTCCCGGCAAAGAAGATGCCGGCCAGCGCAGCCAGGAACCCGGCCGCTACGAGCGACCCCACCCGCATCCGCTCCACCCGCACGCCGGAGAGGCGCGCCACCTCTCGCCCGCTCCCCACGAAGAGCAGCCTACGGCCGAGGGTCGTGTGCTCGAACACCCACCACACCACGACGCACACCGCGACCGCGTAATAAAACTCGAGGGGCATGCCGAGAAAACGGTCGACGATCACGACGTTGTCGAGGCCGATCGAGATCCCTGCGTAGGTCTGGTCGTTGCTTATGAGCAAGGTGATGCCGAGCAGGAGTGTGCCCATGCCGAGGGTGACGATGAAGGGGTTGATCCGGAACACCAGCACGAAAAAGCCGTTTGCCAACCCGACGAGGACGCCGATGGCCAGGGCCATGAACACGGTCGCCCAAATGTCGATACCGGCACCGCCGTTCAGACGGCCGATGATCATCGAAGACAGCGTGAGGGTGCCGGCCACCGAGAGGTCGTAGTCACCCGCGCGCAAGGGTATGAGGAGGCCAAGGGTGACGATAACGAGCACGGCCTCCGAGCCGAAGATGCTGCCGAAGGTCCCCACCGTAGGGAACGTGGCCGGGCGCATCAGCCCGAATATCAAGACCAGCACGCCCCACGCCAAAGGCACCGACGCGCGGCCGAGCCAGTCGCCGACGACCGCGTTGGGTTGGCGCGCCCGGGCCGGCGGCAGCCCGGCGGCACGCTCCCGCCCTGCCGGCCCCTCTTGTAGTTGTCGGACCTCCGCGGCCATCAGTGCTCCTCTACCCAGGCGCCGCTCACAGGCTTACGCCGGAGAACGGTAGGTCTCCTCGACAATGCGGTCCTCGTTGACCTCGGGCCCCGTCAGCTCCGCCGCCATCTTGCCGCGCTGGAGCACTAGCACCCGGTCGCACACCTCTTCGAGCTGGCTGGCGTCCGTCGACCCGCAGACGACGGGCGTGCCTTGCCGGGCGACGTCTCGTAGTTTCGCCAAGATGTCGTTGCGCGCACCGACGTCCACCCCCTGGGTCGGCTCGAGCAGCACCAAGACCCGCGGGCACGCCGCCATCGCCTTGGCGATGACGACTTTTTGTTGGTTGCCGCCGGAGAGCGACCCCAGGGGCAGCTCCGGGTCGGGCGGCACCACCCTGTACTCGCTGAGCAGGTTTGTCACCTCGTCCCGCAGCTCCCGACGGCGAAGAAGGCCGAGCGGGCCCCGGTGGCGCCCGAGAAGGCTGAGGGAGATGTTCTCCGAGACGGTCAACCTGGGTGAGCTCGCCTGGCGCTGCCGGTCCTGGGGCACGAACCCCATCCCCTCCTCGACGGCGCGGCGCGAGCTCCACGCCTGCAGGGGCCACCGCCGCCCCTCGAGCTCGAGCGTGCCCGCCCGGGCGGGCATAGCGCCGCCGAGCACCTGGCACACCTCGTCGTAGCCAGAACCGACGAGGCCGGTCAAGCCGAGGATCTCGCCCGCCCGGACGGCAAAGGAGAAGTCCATGACCTCCCGGCCACGCAAGTTGTCCACCGCGAGTGCTGACCCCACGCGACCGACGTCTTGCCTGGCCAGCTCGGAACGGTCCTGCAGGCGCCGCCCGATGATCAGCTCGATCAGGTCCCCCTCGGTCATCCCGGCGGTGGGACGGTCGGCTACGACCCGCCCGTCCCGCAGGACGCTGACGTGGTCTGCCCACGCCAGGACTTCGTCGGGGAAGTGGGACACGAAGAGGACCCCGTGGCCCAATCCCACCACTTCGTCGACCACCGCCCGCAGCCGCCGGCGGGCCGCTTCGGGAAGCGAAGCGGTGGCCTCGTCGAGCACCAGCACACCCCGGCGCTCGCTTGACCCAGGCGCCGTCCGCAGCCCCTCGGCCGCCCGGACAATGGCCACCATGGCACGCTCGGCTGCGGGCAGCGAACCGATAGGGCGCCTCGGGTCGACCTCCACCCCGAACGAAGCCAGCAGCGCGGCAGCCTTGGCGTGTTCCCGCTGCCAGCGCAGGCCCAGGCGGCGCTCCGCGGCGAAGCGGTCGACGAAAAGGTTTTCGGTGACGGACAGCTCCGGCACGATACCCAGGTCCTGGTGCACGAAGCGGAGCCCAAGCTGGCGGCTGTGCACGCCGGCCAAGCCACCTGTGACGACCGCGTCACCTACGACGATGCGCCCACCTGGGCCCGGGGCGTGGTAGCCGGCCAGGATCTTGACGAGGGTGGACTTGCCGGACCCGTTTTCGCCGACCAGGCCGTGGACCTGGCCGCCCAACACCGTGAGTGAGACATTGTCCAAGGCCTGGGTGCTGCCGAACGCCTTGGACAGGTCCTCGACTTGGAGGAGGGTGGCGCCGGGAGCCCGGCCAGCATTGGTGGCTCGGGCCGGCAGCGCCGAGCAGAGCTCGCCCGATCGCAGCTCGCTCGGGGTCAGCTCGCCAGGCCCCACAGCTTTTCGTAGCCGGTCACGAACCCGTTGCCGTAACCCTCGGACTGCTTGGGCGGGTTGCCGGCCTGGGCGATGTTCGCCGAGGTCCAGATCATCATCGGGGTGTGCTCGTTGGCGACCGGCTTCAGCCCGGCCATGATCCGCATCTCCTGGTCCATGATGGCCCAGGCGATCCACTTCAGGTCCTCGCCCACGTCCATGATGACCGCTTGGCCCTTGCGGAGGTAGTTCAACACGAAGGCGGTGCCGTCGTAGGTCACGATGTGTACCTTGCCCGTGTCGCCGGCGACAGCGATGGCCGGCGATATGTACTGGGACTGGCTGTCGTAGACGGGCAGGATGTAGTTGGTGTCAGGGTTGGCCCGCAGGTACGAAGCGACCTGGGTCTGGGTCTGCGACGCCCAGTCGGCCACCGGGATGTTGACCACGCTGACGGTGCAGGCCGGGCAGTTTTGGTGGAAGGCGGCGACGGCTGCGCCAGCCTCCTTGGGGCTCGACACCACGTCGTTGGACTCGATGACGAGGGCGTGGGCATGGCCCTTGCTGTGCACGATGGTCCAGTCCGCCATGATGGTGCCTGCTCCGGCGTAGGGCACGTCCATCACGCCGGCGAGCTTCGGGTCCGCTTTCTGGCCGAGGCTGTAGGCGTCGGAGGCCACCACCGGGATGTGCGCCGCATTGGCCTGGAGGAGCTGGGGAGTGAGCTGCTCGGGGTTGATGCCGGCGAGCAGGTCGATCAGGTTGACGTGCTCGGACACCGCCTGCTGCATCCCGGTCGTCCAAGCCGAGGGGTCCCCGCTGTTGGAGTAGTCGACGAAGTGGATGCCCACTTTTTTCGCCACTTGTTGCATGTCGTTTTCCAGGATCTGGACGAACTGGTCCTGGCTGTCCACTGGGATACTGAAGAGTGTCTTGCCGGCATCGAGCTTCTTGGCATCAAACGCGGGGCCGGCCGCTATGAAGGGCGGCTTCTTGCTGAACTCGGCCACCACCGCCTCGGCACGCTTCATGCCGGCGGCCGCGTTGGAAGCCGCCCTTGTCGAAGCGGAGGCCGTGCCGGCGGAAAGCCCCAGCCCCACCGTGGCCGTTGTGGTGACGGCTACCGCGGCAGCCCGCAGGGCTCGCTGCTGCCAGGACCTGTAGCGCTCCTTGTGCTCCGTCCCGAGCCTCATCGCTTCCTCCTCCAGCCGCCTGCCGGCGGCGCCTCCAGCGAAGTCCAAACGGCGAGTCTCACGAGGCCAAGCCCATCGGTACAAGCTGCAGAACTGTCGCGAATTGACGGGCCCAAGCCTACACTGTGCCCGCTGTCACCTGCAACCGGGGGTCACTGCCCGGAGGCGCGCCCGTGGACAGCGCTGAGGGGGCCCGGCCCACGACCGTGACTCGGGCGGCGCCCTCCGCTACGGTCTACGCGGTGACAGAACCACCAGAGGTGAAACGAGGGCTCGCCGGAGTGGTCGCAGACACCACGGCGATCTCGATGGTCAACCCCGACACCAACTCGCTCCTCTACCGGGGGTACCCGGTGCAGGAACTCGCCGCCCGGTGCAGCTTCGAGGAGGTCGCCTACCTGCTCTGGCACGGCGAACTGCCTAGCGCCGGCGAGTTGTCGGAGCTGGAAAAGACCGAGCGCTCCTTGCGGCCGGTAAGCGCGGGGCTCCTCGGGCAGCTGGCTTCGCTGCCCACGCGCTGCCACCCGATGGACGTGCTCCGGACCGCCGTCAGCGTCCTTGGCGCCGAAGACCCCGAAGAGGACGACCCCTCGCCAGAGGCCAACCTGCGCAAGTCGCTCAGCCTGATGGCGAAGCTCCCGACGATCGTGTCGGCCGAGCAGAGGCGCCGGCGGGGAGAAGCGCCGATCTCAGCGGACGCGGGCTTGTCCTTTGCCGAGAACTTCTTTCATATGTGCTTCGGCTCCGTCCCCGAACCAGAAGTCACGCGCTCCTTCGAGATCTCCATGGTCCTCTACGCCGAGCACAGCTTCAATGCTTCGACCTTCACCGCGCGCGTTATCACTTCCACTTTGTCGGATCTCTACTCCGCGGTGGCCGGGGCCATAGGCGCGCTCAAGGGGACTCTCCACGGCGGCGCCAACGAAGCCGTCATGGCGACCCTCGAAGAGATCGATGACCCGGACAAAGCCGAGGCGTGGCTCAAAGATGCCCTCGCGTCGAAACGAAAGATCATGGGCTTCGGGCACCGGGTCTACAAACACGGCGACTCCCGCGTCCCTACCATGGAGGCGGCCCTTGAACAGCTGGCCGCCCGGCGTGACGGCGCTCGGCTCATGGACCTGTACCACCGCCTCGCTAGTGCGATGGTGGAGACCAAGGGCATCTACCCCAACCTCGATTACCCCACGGGCCCGGCGTACCACCTGATGGGCTTCGACGTCCCCACTTTCACCCCGATATTCGTAATGAGCCGCATCACCGGTTGGACGGCCCACATCATGGAGCAACTGTCCCAAAACGCGCTGATACGGCCCCTTAGCGCCTATGTCGGGCCGGCGCAGCGCCCAGTCCCGCCCAGAGAAGTTCGCCGCTAGGCTCCGAGGCCCCTAACCGGTGGACGAGCCCCCGGGTGGGTTTGGGCATAGACGCGCGTTGAACGCCGCCGGCGGGCGAGTCCTACCCGGCGCAGAGCTACGCGTTCTTGTAGACGATAACGGTCTATTTATCCACTTTCGTCTGCAAGAACACGCCAACCCGAAACTGCGCCCACCTCTGGGTTCCCGGGCCGCTCCACCTCGCCGTAGCGCTACGAAGTGTGGAGCACGAGCGTCACGATCTCGAAGGGACGGAGGTCGATGTCCAAGTGGGTGCCGGGATCGGTCGACAGGAGGCCGACGCTCTCCCCCTCCCGTTCGAGCAGATCTGCCCGGTTGGCCCGGGCTACCGGCAGCGCGAGAAAGCGGCGGGCACGAGGCCGCCCGCGGCCTGGACAGCGGCCGGGCGCCGAGCACTTGCACCGCGCCGCGCCTTCAGGCCGCAGTGGCGAGCGCCGGCTCCTCCCGCGCCGCGCGCCTCGCGATCATCGACACCGCGACAATGGCCACCAACCCACCGACGACCTGGACGGCGTCCAAGCGCTGGCCGAGGACGACCACGGCAGCTCCAGCTGCCACAACGGGGTTGACCGACACGATCACCGAGGAGACGGACACGCCAACGAAGCGGTGGGACCAGTTTATTAGGAGGTGCGCTCCCCCAGGGACGAGCGCCAACAACCCCATCCAGAGCCAGTCGGCAGGAGTTGCCCCGGTGAGGCGCTCGCCGGAAAGCAGCGTCACGGGTGCGATGGCGACGGTGGCCACGAGCATCACGCCGGCCGTGTACTCGACCGTCCCGAGCACCTCGGAGGACTCTGACGACGCTGCGGCCCGGGCGCGTGGGGTGCGAAGGTGCTTGGAGACGAGCCAGTAGCCGGTCCAGCAACACGTCGAGCCCACGGCCAACCAGTCACCAAGGACCGGATCGCTGCCCTTTGGCCCAGCCCCGACCACGACGGCGCCCACTCCGACGATGGCGATCACGGTCCACAACATCTGGGTCAGCCTGACCCGCTCGCCGAACAGCGGCCGCGCCACGAAAAGCACCAATGCCGGTTGCAACGCGCCGATGATCGTGGCGTCGGCGATGCTCGTGAGCTTTACCGCACTGTAGAACATCGCGATGTCCCCGGAGAGCAGTACCCCGCCGGGCACCGCTCGCCACAGCACCCGCCAGGTAAGCCGGCGACGGCTGGCGGCGAGCATGGCAGCGATTAGCGGTACACCGAGCGCCATCCGCTCTAACGCGACGACGAGCGCCGGCTGCGTGGTGAGCGCTACGAGGATCCCGGAGAAACCCCAGGCGACCATGGCGGCGGAGGCGGCGCCGAGACCGGGGAGCACGCCACCGCCCTCGGGCGCGCGCGTACCCCCGCCAGCAGCCTCCACGAGGGCAGCCTATGCCATCTTCACAGGACGATTACAGATGGGCCTGCGCTGTCGTCTAGCCTGCCGGCAGGTGCCGCGTCCCAGGGTCTTCCGCGCTGCGTCGCGCTTGGCGCTGGCAACCGCCGCGATGGTGGTGGCCTGGTGCGGCCCGTCAGCAGCGGCTACCCCGGCGGCGCCGGAGGTCCTGTCTGCTTATGCCATCCCGAGCGCGCTCGGCCCGGGCGGGGGCGCGGTGAGCGTGACCGGCAGGGTGAAGAACGCCCGCTCCTGCCAGCTGGAGCTGCTGTCGCGCCAGCCCTTCCCCGTTGTCTACTCCCACAACCCGACCAACGCCTGCCAGAGCGGGGCTTTTTCGGCCCATGTCCTGATCGGGGCCAACCCGAGCCCGGTGAAGCGGACCGTGGCCTTCGCCCTGGTAGCGCGCGACGCCAGCCTGTCTTTCACCGGGCGTTTCTACGTGTCCGTGGCGCCGCTCCTCGCGCCCTCGGTCCTATCTGCTTATGCCACCCCGAGCGCGCTCGGCCCGGGCGGGGGCGCGGTGAGCGTGACCGGCAGGGTGAAGAACGCCCGCTCCTGCCAGCTGGAGCTGCTGTCGCGCCAGCCCTTCCCCGTTGTCTACTCCCACAACCCGACCACCGCCTGCCAGAGCGGGGCTTTTTCGGCCCATGTCCTGATCGGGGCCAACCCGAGCCCGGTGAAGCGGACCGTGGCCTTCGCCCTGGTAGCGCGCGACGCCAGCCTGTCTTTCACCGGGCATTTCTACGTGTCCGTGGCGCCGCGTCCCCCCTACCGTCCCCCTCCCCCACCACCCCCGCTGCCCAACCAGTACACGCCTGGGTCGACCGGTTACGACGTTTCTTGGCCCCAGTGCCAGACACCTGGCTCTACGCTCACAAAACCCTTGCCCAACGCGCCGAGCTTTGCCGTAGTGGGCGTAAACGACGGGACCATCGGCCGTTTCAACAGCTGCTTCGCAGCTGAGACGGCGTGGGCGGGGCAGGGGCTGTCCGTTTACATCATCCTCCAGCCCGCGCCCCCGGCCAGCCAGGCGCCCTTTGAGGTGTCGGGGCCGAAGTCGTCCTGTGCCGCCACCAGCCAGCAGTGCGCTGCTTACAACTGGGGCTATAACTACGCTCAGGCTGATCTGGCCTTCGTGAGTGCCCAAGGCCTGCAGCCCGAAATCTGGTGGCTCGACATCGAAACAGCCGAGGGATGGCCGACCTCGGCAGCGGCACAACCTGCGAACGCGGCCGTCGTCCAGGGAGCCCTCGACGCCCTCACCGGCGCCGGCAGGACAGCCGGGGTCTATAGCACCTGGTACCAGTGGGGCCAGATAACGGGTTCGTACGTGCCACCCGCACGGGTGCCCATCTGGGTGGCCGGAGCAACCAGCCTGAGCACCGGCTACGACAGCGCCCAGTCGTACTGCCAACGAGCGCTCACTGCCGGCGATCCTTCCACTCTCGCCTCCACTGGCATCGGCTTCGCCGGCGGTACACCTTGGCTCGTGCAGTACCCGTACGCGCCCGGCGCCGTGCCCGTCGACAACGACTACGCCTGCGGGTAGGGGTCCAATTTGAGCACGGCCCGCTACTTGTCGGGGCCGGCAGTGGCCCGGTAGACGAGCGGGTTCTGGGCGTCGTTGTCCAGCACGTCGCCCACTTTCAGGGACTTGAAGTACTCGGGCGGCAAGACGTTTTGTTGGCCGTTGAAGGTTGCCCCGTCGGGCATGTAGGCGCAGGTCATGGCCCGGCGCCGGCCGGGGGTCATGTTGGCCCCCGCCCCGTGGAAAGTGAGGCCGTTGTGGAAAAGGGCCCCGCCGGCTGGTACCGGGCAAGGCACAGCCGGCACGTCCCTCCACTCCGGGTAGACGTCGAAGAGCGCACCGATGTGCTGGCCGATGCCGACGTTGTCAAATTTGCGTGCCTTGTGGCTGCCGGGCACGTAATAAAGGCAGCCGTTTTCCAAAGTGGCGTCGTCAAGGGCCACCCAGATCGTGATGGCGTCCGGAGAGGTGAACGACCAGTAGGGGACGTCGAGGTGGAAGGCCGTGGGGTTAGCGTAGGGCTCTTTGACGAGCGCCTGGTCGTGCCAGATCCGAAGACCCTTCACACCCGCAAGCTCGCCTGCGAACCGGCCGAGCGCGTCCTCGAAGAGCAAGGACTTGACGGCTGCGTCGGTCTGCCAAAGGTTGACGCGCTGGGTGAAGACGCGGTCATAGTACTCCTGGTCCCCCGACGCCCGCCGGCTGGCGGGCGCGACCGTGCCCTCCTCCGAGACGAACGAGAAGCGCTGGCTCCCCCGGGCAGAGAGCGCGGCGTCCACCACCTCGCGCCAGCGCTCCAGGTCCCCTTTCCCGAGGAACTCCGAGACAGGCAAAAACCCGTTCTCGTCGTAGAACTCCTTCTCACTGGCAGTCGGTTGGTCGCGCACGGCGCCACTCCTTCCTCCCGAGGAATTTTAAGAGGCTAGCGGCCACAAGGCCCGCCGGCGAGCTCACCGCACTGAGAGCGTGCCCGCGTGCCGCTTCGCCGGTCAACTCCCGACGAAGGTCATGCACAGGAATCCAGGACTCCTGGCATGGAGCACCAAAACCTGCGAAAAGTAAGGGGAAATCCGCCGCTCGCACGCGTGTGTGTAGTACAATGAACTTGTGGCTGTAGCCGAGGTGCTCCGGTG
>JAJYMB010000121.1 GCA_021787365.1 Actinomycetes bacterium
ATTGACGCGCCGTGGCCCCACCCCTCGCCCACGTAGGCGGCAGGCCGACGCGCAGAGCCAGCTGCCGCTGGAGAGCTTCACCCGAGGCTTAGCGTACGATTTTTTCCGTTTCGTGAGCTGACCCCTCCCTGACCCTGGCCCGGTCCAAGTGGCCGTGCTCTCCGGTGAGGAGTTGGACCCTCTCTCGCCGTTCCGCCACCCAGACGGGACAGAGACCCGCACGTTGTGGGGGGAAATGGCCAAGCAGCTCGGCCGCTACGACCTTGTTGCCGAACAGGACCACACAGGTGCCGCTCCTGGTGGAGACGTGCTGCGCAGAGTCCTCGGTGAGGGACCGGTGCTCGTGCTCTTGGACGAGGTGCTGGTGTACGTGGAGAAGGCGGCGGCGGTGCCCCGAGCAGACTCAACGGCCGGACGCCAGGCGATGCTATTCGTCCAGGCCCTGACGGAGGCCGTGAAGGAGCACCCTCGGGCCGCCATGGTCTACAGCTTGCAAGCAAGCGTCGGGGAGGCGGTAGGCGCCGAGGGGACGCTCACGCAGCTCGACCACCTAGTGAGCCGGGTAGACGCCAAAAGGGAGCCGGTCAGTGGCGACGAGGTCATGCACGTCGTCAAACGCCGACTGTTTTCTGACCTGGGCCCTGGGGAGGTGCGAGATACCGTGGCCTCGGCTTACGCCGGCCTTCTGCGCCGCCAGCTGGAGGCAGAGGCTGAGACCTCGGCCGAGCGCCGGGACGCCAACGAGGCTGCTGGGCGGTTAGCAGAACGGGTCAAGACTGCCTACCCGTTCCACCCTGCTCTCCTCGACCTCATGTACCATCGGTGGGGGAGCCTGCCCTCTTATCAGCGAACCCGTGGCGCCCTGCAGTTCCTTGCTTGCGCCGCGCACGCCGGTTGGCAGTCCCGCTCTGGGTCGCCCCTCCTCGGGCCGGGGGAGGTCGACTTTTCCGACGAGGCGACCCGTGGCGCTTTCTTCAGCCAGGTGGGCGAGCGGGAGCGTTACGCCTCCGTCCTTGAAGCAGACATCCTCTCGGAAGGGTCGGGCTCTCGCGTGGTTGACCGCCGGGTCGGCGCCGAGTCGCCTGCCCTCGAAGGCCTCCGCGTAGGCTCCAGGGCGGCGACCGCGGTCATGCTCTACTCCTTTGGTACGCCCGAGGGGGAGGAGCGTGGCGTGCTGGAGCGCGACCTTGTATCTGCCACACTGGTGCCTGGCCTTGACCGCAACGTCCTTGTTGCGGCCCTCCACGACCTCCGCGACGAGGAGCTGTTCCTTCACTACACGAACCGCCGCTACCGCTTCGAGCCGACCGCGAACCTCTCCAAGCTGGTCCGGGACGAGGCGGTCAAGTTCGAGGCCGCCGAGGTACTCGCCGAGGTGCGCGACGAGCTCGACCGCCAGCTCGCCGGCGAACGCCATGTCGTCGTCTGGCCGTCAGGTCCCGAGCAGGTCGAGGACAAGGTGCCGGCGTTCACGTACGCCTACCTGCACCCCGATTGGTCCGCAGGTCGCCAGCCACCGGACACCTACGTCGAGGAAGCCCGTGGAGGGCGACGGTCGTTCCGCAACGGGCTCGCCCTCGTGCTCCCAGATGCCGCCCAGTTCGACCGGGCGCGCCAGGCAGCGCGCATCGCACGCGCGGCGGAGTCCCTCCTTTCGAGGCGGGCCTCTCTCGGCCTTACCAGGGAGCAGGCCGACGAGCTGACGGAAAAGTCACGTGCTGCCTGCCGTGACTTGGCGGCGGCCGCCTCTCGTGCCTATGGCCGGGTGAGCTTGCCGGTCCGCTCGACGTCGGCTGGTGCCGCCTTCGTGATGGAGGAGCTCGACCTTGGCACGCTCATCGGGGCTGGCCGAAGCCTGCACGCCCGGGTACTCGAGGCAACCTCTCACCGGGTTTTCAGTACGGTCACCGTGGACAAGCTCATGGCTCTTGTGGGGCTCGGGACTACCCGTCCCGCCGTCCGGCTTTCCGACGTTGTCGATGCCTTCTACAGCTACTTCGAGTTCACGAAGATCTTGCGGGCAGACGTCATCGCAGACGCCGTTTCGCGTGGCGTCATGGAGGGCCGCTTAGCCTACGCATCGGGCGTCACGGTCTCAGAAGAGAGCGTAACTGTCACGAGCCCAGACAACATCCGGGTGGGGACGTTGCTCCCTCTAGCTGAGATCGACCTGAGCGAGCAAAGCGCCATCCTGACCCCGGCTCTCGCAGACTCGATCTGCCGCAGCTTCGCCGAGGGCGCGACAACGCTCACCGAGCCAGGGGTCGGTGCGACACCAGTGGTCTCAGCTGGCCGCGGGAACAATGCACCAGGCCAGAACCCTGCTTCGTCTCCAGGTGTGACGAGCGGCCCGTCGCAACCTCTGCCGCCTGGTGAGAAGTTCTCCCGGCTCCGGCTGACCCTTCGTGCCAGCGGGGACAAGTGGTTCCCCCTCCAGCGGGCCCTGTCGTCGCTCCGCGAGCAGGCAGACCACGTGCTCATCGAGCTCGACGTAACCGCCACGGCGGCCGCCTCGGGGATGGACCCCTCGAAGATCCGCAACGGGGTGATCGAGCCCATCGAGGAAGCCGGCATCGAGTTCAAGCAGGAGCGGTCCTGAGCTGACTGTCTCCATCGTGGCTTTGAACCAGAAAGGCAAGCGGCACCGAGGGCCGAGGTCGTGAGCACCGCAGATTGGACGGCCATCGCTGCGGTCGCTACTGCAGCCATGGCGATCGCTACGTTCATCCTTGCACTGAAGACCCGGTCGGTGGCCAAAGAGACGAGGGAACTCGGCAGGCTGGCCCTCAGGCAAGCGGAGGCGGTCGAGCAACAGGCCGAGCACATCGAGCGCCAGGTCGCCATATCCGCGCAGGCGCTCAGCACGAGCGTACAGCCCTGGCTGGTATGGGAGCCTAGCTTCGAGGTCCCAAGTGGCGTCGGTCGTGGCGCCGTCCGGCATGGCGAGATGTACATAGCGGGACCGCACCCGTGCCTCAGGGTAAGTGAGCAAGGTGATGGGTCCGTGAAGGGCTGGTTCACGGTGCGCAATGTCGGTAACGGGATAGCGATCCTCGATATGTCGGAGAGCCACATCTACCCTCGGAACGGGCCAGACGCGTTCGAGGGAGTGCACCCAAGTGTCGCCTCACCTGTTGTCCCTCCCGGCGAGACTGCTGACGTCGAGTTCACCGTCCCGCCGTCTCAGTCGCCGGACAAGGAGAAAATGACGCTTCTTCAGCTAACGGGCGGGGCGGGGGACGAACTGTTCGCGGTCGAGCTCGCTTATGCAGATTCGTTCGGCAACGTCAAAACCCGTGCGAAGTTCCATGCGCATCGTAATGAGCCAAAGAAACGGCCGTGGTCTGTGTACAAGGTCGAGTACTCTCTACCAAACGGGCAAACCGTCAGGGCCCGGCGGTTCGGGTAGGGTCATGGCGGCTCCAGCGGAGGATCGTGGGGGCCGTTTGTGAGGATGGCGTCGTCCTAGGCGTTAGCTCGTTGGGATCTCACGGGCGGGCCGCCTGGTAGCGGCGGTGACGAGCTTGGAATGCTGCCTCGCCACCTTCGAGAATCCTGCGTGACCATTCGGCAACTTGTGGATCCTCCAACCCGCCACAAGCAAAGACCGTATTTGTTCAGGTGCTCAAGCCGGTTCCAGCTGGCGCGCTGAGAGCCGAAGATCCGCGTTGGCGAACTTCCCAGTGATCGGCTCATCGAGCCGGACGATCCACTTGTCGCCGTCCTTCTCGAGGATCGTGGCAGGGCGGCCGTGGAGGTAGCTGGGCTTGAGGTTGTGACCGAGGCGCACCTTGTCACCGACGTGGAGCTTGCTCGCGGCGATGAGCTCTTCGATGGCCTCGATCGCGGCGAGACGGTCGTTGACGATCCGTGCGATCTCGGGAAGGTGGGCATCAAGGGCGCCAGCACGCAGCGCCACGAGGAGGGGTGCGACGTCGAGGTCGCTGCCGGTCGCGCCGTGTCGGGCGGGACCGACGACGGCGTCTGCAAGCGGCTGGGCGAGAGCGGCTCGATGTGGCTGAGGAAGAGGTCGGCGAGGCCCTTGGCGCGTTCCCATCGCGTCATTCTGGCCGAGGCTCAGGTCCGGCCGACGCCGCCTGGTAGCCAGACCTCACCGACGAACAGCTGGCAAAGCCCGTCGAGCACGTCGTGGTCCTGCTTCTTCATCGTCGAGATGTAGCTGCGGATCGCGCAGTAGCCCCGGGCACCCTCGGGGGCCCGCCAGCATCCGGAGATCTTCTGCTGGAGCTTCACCATCCGGACGTCTCGCTCGGCCTGGTTGTTCGACCAACCGACGGCGAAGTTGCTGGCAAAGCGCAGGACGTCCTTTGCGTAGGCCTCGAGGAAGTCGTTCTCCTGCAAAGGAAAACGACAGATCGGCGGTTATAGGACGCCCAGCCCTCGCCAATATCACTTGTAACACCACGCATAACGCGCGCCATGCCGTACCGGCGCCCGGGCGTGCTGCCCAGGGGGAGGCCTTGGGGGGCCCCAGCGTTGTTGGCCCGGCCACGCCGGCGTCGAGGCGGCGGGGGAGTGGCCCGGTCCCTCTCCAGGCACCGGCCGGGGCCCCGGCCCCGAGGGAGGCTCCGCGGGCGAGAGCCAGCCCTACAAGGTTTTTGACGGGCAACGACGAGCTCCCCCCCCCGGTTATCCGAGAGAGGCTCGGAGCCGTAAAGCACGTCACCCACAGGGCGGTTTGCAGTGCCGATCGGCTGTGGATGACATTGTTATCCATGAGTGTAATCGACATGGAGAGCGGGAATGACCTGCTCAAACGAAGCGCCGAAGCGGCATGTCGCTTACATGTCATCGACACACTGAGCAGCTCTTTTTCCCTGGGTAGCCTCTGGCACTCCCAGATAACCCAATGGGGGAGCACTACGGGCCCGAGGGAGACGCCTTGCTGGTTGGCCTGGTGGTGGGGGAGGGAGATGGCTTGGTGATCTCCTCGAGGACCCTGTAGGTCCGGTTCGCCCGGGCTGCAGCGCGCTGCTCGTTGGCGGTCGAGTCGATGTAGAGCTGGGAGGTGGCGAGGCTCTCGTGGCCCAAGAGGTGCTGGATCTCGCTGGCGCTGGCCCCGTCTTCGGCCAGGCGGGTGGCCATGGTGTGGCGCAGTGCGTGCACGAGGGCGCCCTTGGGCACCGACGCCCCGACGCCGGCGGAGCGGTACGCCGAGGCGACGAGGTACTGGGCGCCACCGCGCTGGAGGCGTTGGCCGTGGCGGTCGACGAAGAGGGGAGAGCCGGAGGTGGTCCTCTCGGCCGGGAAGCGGGCCTCGCGGGACGCGAGGTAGGCGGAGACGAGGGCCTCGAGAGGGGCCTCGATGGGCACGAAGCGCACCTTGGAGCCCTTGCCCACCACCCGGAGACGGCGTTCGCCCTGGCGGCCGTCGAGAGAGCCGATGTCCAGGCCGAGCAGCTCCGAGAGCCGGAGGCCGCCGAGCAGGGCGGTGGCGACGAAGGCCAGGTCGCGCTCGGGCCACGAGCGGCTGCCTTTTTGGCCACGGGCGGCGAGCGACTCGAGCAGGCGCTCGGGCGTGCCCTCCCCCTGGAGGGCCTTGGGCGCCCGCCTCGGCACCTTCGGCTTGGCCACGGCGGCCATAGGGTTCCCGACCACCACGTCCTCGGCCACCAAGAAGGCGAAGAACTGGTCCCAGGCGGTCCAGGCCCGGGCGATGCTCGAAGCCGCATGGCCTTCTGAGAACGAGGCGAAGGCCCAGCGCAGCACCTTGGCGTCGAGCTGGCCGAGGACGAGCTCGCCAGGGCGGGCCCCGAGCTCGGCCGCCAGGTGGCCCGACACCCCGGCCAGGTCACGGCGGTAGGCGGCCTCGGTGTGGGGTGAGCCCTTCAGCGGCTTGCGGGCGACGAAGAAGTCCTCCACCAGCGCGACGAGCAGCGTGGTTGCGCCCGCCCCCGTGGCTGCGAGGCCGGGCGCCCCAGAGGTGGGAGTGGGGGAGGGGAGGGGGCGCTTACTGGTAGCCCTGGGCACACCGACAGCTTAGCGAAGACGTGCATAACGATGCTTATGCATGGGGGACTGGTGGCATGGAACATGCACTACCTGCCCGACTCCCGTGCGTCTCGTCGGGTGAGCCCCCTCCAGCTGAACCTGACATCAATCGGCACTCCGAG
>JAJYMB010000106.1 GCA_021787365.1 Actinomycetes bacterium
CAAGCCCAGCTCGAAAACCCCGAATCCGCCCACCAAGGCGGCCGCGCCCAGTCGCGCCCAGTCGCTCGGCGCAAGATGGCGTCCGAGCGGCCGGAGCACGCCGGGAAGGGCGACGAGCCCGAGTCCTGCCAGCACGAAAACCACGCCCACCGCCGGTCAGCTCCGCCCACCGCCGCCGTCGAGCAGCCGGCGCAGCCGATCCCGGTCACCGGGCCTGAGGCCGGAGACGAAATAGCTGAGCGCCAGCGGGCGGTCCTTGGTGGCGCCGAGCACCTCGTCCATGCGGGAGGCTGCGTAGGCCTCCCGGCTCTGGCGGGGCTGGTACGCATAGGCACGGCCCGCCGGCTGGCGGTCGAGGCGTCCCTTGCGCCACAGGCGCACCAAGATGGTCATCACCGTCGTGTAGGCCAGCGGACGCTCAGCCGACATCAGCTCGTGGACCTGGCCCGGCGTGAGGGGGCCGGCGGCATCCCAGAGGACGTCCATGACCTCCGCCTCGAGCTCTCCCATCGCCAGCTTCGCCATGCCCGAATCACCTCGCGCCTCGCTACCTGCGACGAAGCATAGTACGCCTGCCCCAGAGGAGCGGACAGCTACCATGCGCGACACGCTGTAGTAGAGTATGGCACCGAGACCGATCAGCACCCACGTGCCTGCGCGGCGGACCTGCAAAGGCGGGTGGTTGAGCCATCCGGCGGCCCAGCGCAGGCAGAGCGGCGCCGGCAGAGCGAGGAGAGCATCACGTGACCAGCCGCAGACGGACGAAAGCGCTGCGCCATGCCGAGGCGCTCAAAGTACTCGAGGCGCGTCGGCGGCGGACCCGGATGCTCGGTGCCGTGGTAGCGCTGCTCGTTGTGACCGGTGGCGGCACCGGTATCGGGATCGCCCTGTCGAGCGCAGGTACGAGCGCCCCCTCGCCGACCAACAGCGTCGGTACCCCGGAACTGAAGCTCGGCTCCCTTGCGTCGCTGGGACCGCTCCAGCCAGCGGGATCGCCGGGCCCCTCCGGCCCCGAAGGCGTCCCCATCCCCACCGCTCCGGCCCTCGCCGGCACGACGAATGAGGCCACCGGCCAGAGCGTCGACGGCATCTCCTGCGACACCAGCGAGCAGACGCTGTTCCACATCCACGCCCACCTCACGATCTTCGTCAACGGTGCCGCCCTCCAGCTCCCCGCCGGTATCGGGATCCCCGGAGCCCAAGCTCAGGCCACTCCCGAGGGCTCGTTCGTCTCCTCCGGGACGTGCTTGTACTGGCTCCACACCCACGCCGCCGACGGGATCATCCACATCGAGTCGCCGGTCCAGCGGACCTATACCCTCGGCGACTTCTTCGACGAATGGGGGGAGCCGCTCGGGCCCGCGCAGGTCGGCCCGTATCACGCCAAGGTGACCGCTTTCTACGACGGCAAGCACTACGAGGCCAACCCCCGCGACATCCCGCTGCACGCGCACGCCCAGATCCAGCTCGACATCGGCACCCCGCTCGTCGCCCCCGAGCACATCACCTTCCCCAGCGGCCTGTAGCGGCGACCAGAGCGCCAGGCGTGGCCGTTGCCGGTAAGGCGCGGGCGACTGCGGCCAACACGCCGGCGATCGTGGAGACGAGGGGAGAGTTCACGTAGGTGACCCGCCCTGACGCGTCGAGCAGGTAGTAGATCTCGAGCTCAGCGGCGGGGTCGTAGGTGGCGGTGAGGCGGTTCGACGCCGCCCCCCAGGTCCAGTCGGGGTTGGCGGAGGCGGCCGCTGGCGTACCGACGGGCGAAGACTTATATCGACGGACCTGACTGGCCGAGGTCGTCTGCCAGCTCGAGCTCCACGACGCGCACACCGCGCGACGCGAGGTTGCCGATCTCGCCAGCGAGAGCTTGGGTACCCGGCTTGACAACTCGAACACCAGGTCCTGACGAACCACACGAGGGTCGGGTGACCCCGCAGCGAGCCGATCGTGACCTTGACGCCGAGATCGGCGAAGAGCGCTGGCCCATCTCCAAGCCGATGTAGTCGCCGCCGATCACCACCAGCGAGACCGGCAGCCGGTCGAGGGCCATCGCCGTGGTGGAGGTCAGGTACCCGGCGTCGTTCAGTCCCGGGATGGCCGGCACGAACGGCGCCGAGCCGGTGGCCAGCAGGAAGGCGTCCGCTTCGAGCGTCGTTCCCGCGACGTCCAGGCGGTGGAGCCCGGTGAAGGCGGCGTGGCCCGAGACGATCTCGAAGCTGTAGCTCTCGGCCAGCTCCAGCTACTTCTCTCTCCGCAGGCTCCCTACGATCTCGTCCTTGCCTGCCATCAGGGCGGCGAGGTCCACCCCGACGTCGGCGCCGGTGACGCCGGCGAAGCGATGGTGGCCGGTTCGGTGGTAGGTCTCCGCCTCGGCGAGGAGGGCCTTGGAGGGGATGCATCCGACGTTCACGCAGGTGCCCGTCCAGCGTCGCGGCCTCGACCATCGCCACCCGGGCCCCGAGGTTGGACGCTCGGATCGCTGCCGCGAACGCGGCGCTGCCCGACCCGAGGGTGACGAAATCGAAGTCTCTGCGGCGCCGAGCGCGCCGAGCGCGGACTCGATCGCCTCGTCGCAGTGTTCGCAGGTCAGGCCCTCGACGGTGAGGCGGTATTCAGGCACCGCCACCTCCGGTGTTCATGCGCCAGCAGCAGGCGATCGCCGCCTCGTTGCGCTCGAGGAATGCCTCGCCCATGGCGGTCAGCGCCATCACCGAAGGGTCGGCGACCCGGTAGCTAGGTGCGCCGGCCCTCGACCCGGGAGGCGACGAAGCCGCACCACACCAGGCACGAGAGGTGGTCGGACACCCGGGTCTGGGACAGTCCCAGGCGGCGGACGATCTCGGCTTGGTGCAGCTCGCCGCCCGCCAGTAGCAGCGCCATGATCCGCAGCCGGCTGGCCTCGCCGAGCGCCCGGAACAGCCGGACCAAGAGCTCGGTGTCGGGCAGCGGGGTCGGGGTGGGCTCTACGATCGGGGCTCGCCCGAGGACGGTGACCGTCAGGCTCCTTTGATAGCGCTAAACGAATAGTATTCGCTTAGGCGGTTCATCGCAAGAGGTCGGTGGCCGGCTGGCGGCGGGCGAGGGGGACCCGAGGTCACGGTGGGCTGGTCGGCGGACCAGAACCGCGCGCCGGCGCGCCGGCCGGGGTGCCGGCCGTTTCGGCCTCGGCTTTGGCGAGCGCGGACCGCGCCGCCTTGGCGTCGGCGGCGGGGGGCCCGAGGGCCAGATAGCGGCGTAGCTCGGAGATGGCCCCGGTGGGGTCGCCGGCTCCGAGGCGGACCAGGCCGAGGAGCAGGTGGGGGTCGGGGTAAGAAGGATCGGCCTGCTCGGCGGCCTGGATGGAGGCGATACCCCGAACGAGCAGCGCCCGGTTCTTCGAGGCCTCCCCGGCATTGGCGACGATCCAGCCGGAGTAGGCGAGGGCTTCGGGTTCGTTGGGTTGGGCGGCGAGGACCGCCTCGAACAGCTTGAGGGCTTGGAGCTCGTCGCCTTTCACCAGGTCGGCCTGGGCGTCGACCAGCTCGTTGCCGATCGCCGGGGGGACCGAGCCGGTGATGGTCTGGGTGGGCAGGCGGTTCCCAGCGGAGCCGTCGACGATGAGCCCAGCACCGAGGGCCGCCCCGGCCACGGCGAAGGCGACGAGCATCCGGTGGGCCCGACGGCGCCGGCTGGTCGAGGTCGGCGCGCCAACAGGGCCCGTCTCCTCCTCTGGTTCGGGGTCCTCGGCGGCGAGGGCCGCAAGGACATCCACGGCCCGGCGTTCGTAGCCGGCCCGCAGCGCCAGGTAGTCGTCCTCTGTGAGGTCGCCGGCCGCCCGCTCGGCCTCGAGGTCGTCGAGGGAGGCGAGAAGAAAGCGGCGCTCGCCGTCAAGGCGGGCGCGCTCGTCGTCCAGTGTCGTCCGCTCACCCACGGCGCGCCTGATCCAGCAGGGCGCGCTCTTCGTCGCTGAGCGTTGCCGCCGGGGCTGGCCGCCACCGCCGGAACGCCACCGCGAGGACTCCCAGCGCCGCCACCGCCGCGGCGACCGGCAGCACCCACACCAGTCCGGTCAGTCCCCCCGCCGGCGGCCGCAGCAAGATGCCCGGGCCGTAGCGGCTCTCGAGGTAGGCCTCGATCTGGGCCTGGCTCTGCCCGGCGAGCAGGCGTTGACGGATGGTGGCGCGCACCGCCGCGGCGGTCTGGGTCGCCGAGTGCTCCGCCGTCTCGTCCTCGCAAGAGGGGCAGCGGACCTGGTTGGCGATGGCAGCCACCCGCTGGTCGAGGCTCTGCGGGTGGTGGCTGGCGAGGGCGTCGTAGCCGAGGGCGGCGCCAAGCGCCACGACCATCGCCAGCCACAGAAGGCCTAGCCGCCCCAGCCGAGCACCCTTACGGGCGAGGCGGGTGGTGGCGGGCGTGGCTTCGTCGCCCATCTCAGTCCGATCCGGCCGCAGCCAGTGCCGGCGCGGACACTGCCTCGGCGCCGCCGGGGGCCGAGGCCGGGGCGGTCGGGCGGCGACGTCGGCCGGGGAAGGCGGCCAGCGCTGCGCCGAGGCCCATCACGCCGCCGCCGATCCACAGCCAGACGATGAGCGGTTGGACGACGACGCCGATCACCGCGGGCCCGTGGCCGACCGGGCTCGAGTCGAGGGTCAAGTAGACGTCTTGGGTCACACCGGAGTCGATCGCCGGCGTGCCGATGCCCTCGTAGCCGAAGTTGAACACGTTGATGGCCGGGTAGACGACCCGACCGCCGTCCAGGACGACCTCCGCCTCGAGAGCGCGGCGGTTCGAGAAGCTGCGGGTGCGGGTACCGAGGTAGGTGATGGTGTGGCCGTCGAAACGGGCCGACTGACCAGGGCGCAAGGAGAGCTGGCCCCGCTGTCCATAGGCGGCACTCGCGGCGAAAGCCACCGCCATGATGGCGACCCCGAGGTGGACGACCATACCTCCGTTCACCCGGCCGACAAGCCCGCGCCAGCCCCGCTGGTGGGCGGAGAGCGCCAGCTGGCGCAGCGCCGAGACGGAGACCACCGCGCCGAGCCCGCAGGCGGCCACCGCCGGAACGTCGTGCAGGCCCGCTGCGCTCGTGGCGACCACGGTCGCCACCCCGGCCGCCGCCGGCCAGCGCATGCGGTGCAAGAGCATCCCGGCGGTCGCCTTGCGCCACGGCAGGGCCGGAGCCACGGCCATCAAGAACAACAGGGTCAAGACGATCGGTGCGGTCATGGTGTCGAAGTACGGTGCGCCCACCGACACCGTGGCGTGATGGAGCACCTCGACCACAAGCGGGAAGACGGTGCCGAGGAGCACCACGAAAGCGAAGGCCCCGAAAGCCAGGTTGTTGGCGAGGAAGGCGCCCTCGCGCGACAGGGCTGAGTCGATGGACCCGGGCGAGCGCAGCTGTTCGCCCCGCCAGACGATGAGCCCGACGCATGTCGCCAGGACGGCCCCGAAGAAGCCGAGGATGACCGGCCCGACCGACGAGGTGCTGAAGGAGTGCACCGACTGGAGCACCCCCGAGCGGGTTAGGAAGGTACCGAAGATGGTCAGGGCGAAGGTGGCAAGCACGAGAGAGAGGTTCCACACCCGCAGCATCCGCCGGCGCTCTTGGACCATCACCGAGTGCAGGTAGGCGGTGCCGGTCAGCCACGGCAGCAGCGCGGCGTTCTCCACCGGGTCCCACGACCAGTAGCCGCCCCAGCCGAGCACTTGGTAGGACCAGAACGCCCCGAGCACGAGGCCCAAGGTGAGGAACCCCCAGGCGAACAGCGTCCAGCGCCGGGTTTCGACGAGCCAGCCATCGCCCACGCGGCCCGTGACCAACGCGGCCACCGCGAACATGAACGGCACGGTGAAGCCGACGAAGCCCAGGTACAGCATCGGCGGGTGGAAGGCGACGAGCGGGTTGTCCTGGAGCAGCGGGTTCGGTCCCGGCCCGTTGGTCGGCACCGCACCGGCGACCGTCCGGAACGGGTCGGCCGCGCCGAGCAACAGGAGCCCGAAGAAGAAGGCAGCTACCGCCAGGCCGACGACGGTGGCCCACGCCACCAGCGGGTCGGTGGCCCGCCGGCGGAAGTGCCAGGCCACCGCGGCCAGGTACCCAGCCAGGATCAGCGTCCACAGCAG
>JAJYMB010000068.1 GCA_021787365.1 Actinomycetes bacterium
CCCCGACCCCGGGCTCGCCATCTTGCTCGGCTGAGCCAGCCAACCCCCTGGTCCACCAAGGAGGCGACCAAAACACACCGACTTCTACCCCCACATCAGCGCGTCCCGAAATGCGCTAAACAAGTACGTTCTGACTAGGCCGGACGCGGGAAGGTTTCGGGAATGTGGTTCCTTCAAAATGGCGGCGTCGGGTGTATAGCCGACCTACTAAGCGAAAGGAGCCGAAGTGAACAAGCGAATTACCGGAGCAGTGCTTTCCGCCGCCGCTACCGCGGTAGCGGTCCCCCTGTTGCTGGCCCAGGTGGTCCCGGCCAGCGCGGCCAGCACGAAGCACCACCAGGACCACGGTGGCACCATCAGGGTCGAGGCGTGGCTGTACGCAGTGCCGAGCGACAACGCCCTCTCGGCCACCGTGTGGGACTGCTTCAAGGTTACGGGCGTCATCAACGACGAGGGCGGTGGGCCCACTTGGACCGACGAGGCCTCGTACACCGCGCCCAACTCCATGACAACGGGCGGCCAGGCGGCCGCGGCCAAGGAGTGCGCGGCCAAAGAACCGGCCGGCGGCTTCGGTGCCTCGCCGGCGCCAGAACCGGGCCAGTACCCCTTCGCCTCGTATACGGCCACGGAGGGAGCCGCCCCGGGCAACGAGACGGGCCTAACGACCATCTACGCCGTCCACACACTTATCGCCCAAAAGGGCGACATCTACATCACCTATGCCGGCGACTACAACTTCACCAAGAAGTCAATAACCGTTACGTTGCCCGACGGGTCCACTGTCGCGGTCGCGCCTTACACTACCGGGCCGGCGTGCAGTTGGCTGATCACAGGGGGGACGGGCGCCTACACGGGCCTAGAGGGCAGTGGCGCATGTGCCGCAAACGCCCAAAACACGTTCCCCTGGATCAACCACACCACGACCGGCAACGTGTGGTGGCCGGCCAGCAGGGGTAACGGCGATGAGACGCTACGTAGCGGCCTTTGCGGGCGCCACTTTCGCAGCGGCGGCAGCCGTGCCGCTTGCAAGTTCAGCGGCAGCAGTCCCACGGCCCGGTCAGCGTACACGCCGCCGCAACTGGGTGGCTCAGAACCCTGGCCAACCCACACGTAGGGCGGGGCCCCCAAGACGGCCACTGGCCCGCCTTTGGGTCGGCTGTAGCGGTACGGTGCAGCCCAGGTGGGCGAGGCGGCCAGCTCTATGCAACCGGCAGCCGTCCTTGTGAGCCCACCGGGGGTTGAGGAACAGCGGAACAGCCGTTAGCGGAAGTGATAGCCACAGTCGAGGCAAAGGACGAGGGTGCCGCCACGACGGCAAACGAACGGAAGGAGAGAGATAGATAGAGATGAGGTACATGATCCGTGAGGTCTACAACTGCAAGCGGGGAAAGGTCCCGGCCGTCCTCGAGGATCTGAAAACGATCATCGAGGTGATGAAGAGACAAGGGGTGACCAAGCACGGCGTCTACGTTGACATCGCCGAGCACATGGACACCGTGTTGCACCAGTACGAGGTGGACAGCCTGGACCAGTACTTCTCGTGGGAGCGCGGCATCTATGCCGGCCCAGCTCCCGAGACCAGGCAGCTGATCGACCGCTACAACGACAACACGCTGGCAGGACGCCGGGAGATCTACGAGGTCGTCTTCTGAGGGGGCAGGGATGCTGCCTCGGCTACCCGGCCTATCAGCTCGACCGGGTGCGTCCCGCATCTGGCGGAGTGTTGTGTCCTCGTCCAGTGGTGCAAAAGTGGCGGCGCACTCTTGCGCTCAGCCTCAAAGGAGTTATGCATACCCGCTGCGGCAAGCGAGTTCGAGAGCTTCGGCCAGCTCTCGGTGTGCGTCCTCAGACTCAGGTCGCAGAGCCTCCCAAGCCGCAACCGCCGACCCGACCAGGGACTCGAGCTTGTCAGGCAGACGATGCTGGGGCGGCACAAGCAATTCGCGGGCGGCGGCTATGGCCCCGGCCACGTCCCCTGCCTCCAGCCTCACCGCCACGAGCGGCCACAGGCAGACCCACCACCAGGAGAAGAGAGCGGGCGTTGCCCTCCACAGCTCCAACGCAGAGCCCGCAAGCCGGGCCACCTCCTCCGAGCGCCCTTCTCTCCAGGCTACCCAGGCGACGGCAGCCTTTGCTGCCGCAACCAACTCGGGGAAGGCGGTGGCTTCGGCGGCGGCCAGAGCCTGAGCCGAAAGCTGGCTCACGCCCCGGACGTCATGACGCCGAAGCGCAACCACGCTGAGGAAGAAAAAGCACCTGGCCCGCAGGACGGGGTCGCCCGTGCGCTCCGACATCCGGAGTGAGGTTTCGAGCTTTTCCTGTGCCTCCGCCAGGTCGCCGTGCCAGAGCAATAGGTAGCCAAGGATAAAAACGACATAGGCTAAGTCGCGTTCATCGTCTGTACCTTGCCCTAGTGCCAGGGCGGTCCGGGCGTTCGCCAGTAGCTCGTCGTTTACTCGACGAATGCGACGGGCTTCCATCACGGCAAGGTTCATATAGAAGGTCCGTTTATGAAGAGCGGTGCCTCGAGCCTCGACCACCGGCCGGACCTTGGCCAGCACCGCAACGGCTTTTTCCGCTTTGTCCTGCCAATAATAGAGATTTGGCCGCCGGTCAACCATGATCTCCAACCACACGTCGACGACGTCTTGTCCCTCGTCCTCGGGGTGCTCGCCCAGGAGGTCCTCCGCGGCGTCGAGCGCGGCGCCGGCTGCTTCGTAATGATGAGCGGCGGTTTCGAAGGTGCCGAGTTGGGTGTAAAGCCGGGCAGACTGGGTGCGGTCACAAGGCGTCGCGCGGTTCAAAGCCTCCCGCACCACGTCGCAGGCCTCTGCGAACTTCCCGGTTGAGCCGAGGATGTGCGCGAGCTTGAGCCGGAGCCGAAAGGAGCTGTCGTCGAAGTTGGCACGCGCCGGCGGCTCGTCCATCATGGCCAGCGCTCCTCGGTAGGAGGCGACCGCCTCGTCGTTCGCATAAACGGAGGCCGCATGGTCAGCGGCTACCTCGAGGTAATGGAGGGCGCGGTCAGTTTCACCCGCCGCCGCGTAATGGTGGCCCAGTACGGCGGCCACTTCGGTTAGCCGGTACGCAGACCTTTCCTCGAGGCCCCAGGCGGCACGGGCGTGGAGCCGGCGGCGCTGGCCCCGCAGCATCCCCCAGTAGGTGGCGTCCTGGATGAGGGCGTGGCGGAACCGGTACACGGGCTCCGGCGCCCGCTGCACCTCCCCTAGCAGGCCAGCGGTACACAACTGCTCCAAAGCTGCCGGCAACCCTGCGCTCGAGGGGGCCACCGCCTCGAGGGCGGAGAAGGAGAACTCCCGGCCCAGGACCGACGCGGCCGTGACGACGTCGCGTAGGGTAGGCGCCAACCGGTCTAAGCGCGCTTGGACCTGGCGCTCGAGCAGTTCTGGGACATCAGTCTGGGGCACGCCGGACACCGACCAGCGAGACTGGTGCCTTACGACCACACCCGTTTCGACCAACGACGAAAAGCGCTCTTCGAGGACCAGAGGGTTGCCGTCTACGTTGGCACAGAGCATTTCGATCACGTCTTCGTCCGCCGCCTCACCGAAGAGCGAGCGGGCCAGTTCTCGCTCCTCGTCAGTGGACAGAGGTGCGAGCTCCACCCGGCGCACGGGGCAGGTCCCCTTTTCCATCAATGAACTTTCCAGCGCGGTCACGCCCTGGTCGGGCTCCGGGCGCCTTGTAGCTAGCAGTAGCAGCGGTGCGTCCGAGGCCACGGCCGCCACTTCTTGGGTCAGCCGCAGCGAAATGGGGTCCGCCCAATGCAGGTCTTCCAGCACCAGGACCGTTGGGCCGGCTTGAGCCAACCGAGCTACGACGGCTCGCATGGCGGCAAAAGTGGCCCGCTGAACGGCCTCCGGGCCGAGCCTAGCCAGGTCAGGCTGCCCGGGGCCCAGGCCCAATCCCATCAGCTGGCCGAGCCAAGCGTCATATTCACCTGCTCTGCCGAACAGAGCGCGCATCGCCGTCCCGAGGGCAAGCCGCACCGCCTCCTCGCCCTCTTCGGGGGCGACCCCGGCCCATGCCGACAGAAGCTGTTGATAAAGACCAAAAGGCACCGACGACGCGTAGGAAGCGCCGTAGCCCTCCAGCCAGAGCGGCAACCGGCCGGTCCCCGCTCCCACCCAGGCCATGAAGCGTCTGCGGCACTCCTGTACCAGACGGGTCTTCCCCAAGCCGGGCGCGCCCATCACAAAGGCAACTGAGCCCTGCCCGGACGTGGCCGCCCGCAGTCCCTCCTCGAGCGCGGACAACTCCCGTCGACGCCCCACCAGGCGGGCTTGGCGTACCGGTCGCCGCCCTGGGTGGTAACCACTGCGGCGCGGCTTGGGACGGTCCAGGTACCAACAGGTCAACGGTTTGGTGCCTGCGACCGGGACCTCCTCGCTCGGCCCCCAGTCGAAAATGCTCTCGGTGGCGGCACGTGTGGCCGGGCCCACAAGCACGGTCCCACTGCTCGCCGCCGACTGCAACGCGGCAGCGATGGTCACCACCTCACCAATTGCCTCGTAGCTGCTGGCAGTGCCCACCCTGAGTGGCCCCACCACGGCGCGCCCGGTCTCGATACCAATACGAACCGAAAGAGCCTCGCGCCCACCGACCTCGGATGCTCGCCCGACCGAGGACAACCCCCGGTAGGCGGCCCGCACCGCTCGCTCGGGGTCGTCCTCGTGGACCGCGGGGGCGCCGAACAAAGCCACGAGGCCTGTGCCAGATACCGATGTCACCATGCCGCCAAGCGCCTCCACCTCGGAGATCACCGCTGCCAGGGCGCCCTCCACGGTCTCCCGCAGCTCCTCGGGATCGGGCCGCTGCCCGGCACCAGCGAACGCGGTGAGCTGGGCGAAAAGGGCGCTGACAAAGCGTTGTTCGTGCCTGAGCGGTGGGGGGGAAATGGAGCTGCTGGTCGCCGGGCCTGGCCCCAGGCCGCTGGTTGCCGGGCGCACCGGCGCGATGGCCCGTCGTACCTCCTCGAGAGCGGGCGAGGGCCGCAGCCCGAGTTCTTCCAGGGCGGCTCGACAGCGTTCATATGCACCTGATGCCAGCCCCCGCTGCCCGGCCCCAGTGTAAACGCGCACTAGGGCCGAAGCTGCTTCCTCAGAGGCAGGGTCGTGGGACAGGCAGTTCTCCCACGCCTCCACAACCTCAGCGGGCCGCGCCCGTCCAAGGCCCCTTGTGCGGTCCCGAGCCAACTCCAGACGGGCCCTTTGCCTTAGTAGCTCCAGGGCCTCGCGAGGGTGAACAGCCCAGTCGGCGTAGGGTTCGTCCTCGAGCAACGTACGATGTTCGCTAAGCGCAGAACAGAGTGCCGCATCACGGGAGCCTGGCTCCATCCCCAATGCGGCGCGCAGGGCGCCCTCATGAGCCACCAAGTCGATCTCAACGGGTACTTCTTGGGAAAGCCACACGTGGGCCCGGTCCGCTCGAAGGAGCCTGGGCACCTCCTCGCCCAAGGGAAGGAGAGCTTCCCGGGCCATCGACAGCGCTTTTGAGAGGGCGTTGGCAGCTGCAGCGGGGCTCAGGTTGCCGAAAAGCAAGTCATACGCCACCTCCCTGCCGACCCGGCAACCAGCGCTCACCATGACCAGCTCGCACAACCGTTTGGCGCTTGGCCGGTGCCAACGACCGGCCCTATGTTCGCCGCGTGTTATCTCGAACGGGCCGAGGATATTGACTCGCAGTGGGACTCGAGATCCCCTTCCGGCTTGCTGAGCCAGGCCAGCGGCCACCGGTATACTTTGTCACAGTCCACTCATCGCCTCGCCGTCCATTACACTCGACAATACCAATCGTGTGTAATGCCATCAGGTATACCGAGGCTCCATAGCATTCATGCCACCAGTGGGGCGCCGCTGTTCTTGGGAGAGCCCACGGCCGAGCGGACCGCCCAGCAGGTGGGCGTGCGGGTGGGTCACCGTAGCTCGGGCGGCCGGATCTTGGTTCAGGGACCGAAGTTCGCGTCCCGGCCGGGGCGGCCCGAGCTGTCCGCCACGGGCTCGGTGACGCTCCAAGCGCGGCGCCGGAGCTCTCTCATCTGTCTCGTCGACGCGGGTGTGCTGCTGACCGACCGCCATCGCAGGCAGTCTTGCCTATGCGGCACTCCGATGTTGGCCAGCCGGTGGCTTGACAGCTTGACCTCGCATTCGGCCACGGTGTCGCCTGTGGCCCACAGCCACCACGACTTAGCGAGTACACGTGTTGACCTGCTCGAACTCTCTGGGACCTGCCCCTCTTGCACCGACCGCTAGCAGGATGCTCGCGCCGGTTGCCCCCTCTGTTGCACAGCTGTGGCAATTGTTCGCCGGCCTTGCCCGGTCGTGCCGGGTAGGCTGGCTGAACACGCTCGGTAGAGCCCTAGCTTGGGTTGGACGGTGGCGGCCGCCCGTTTGGGTTTGACGCCTCTACCGGACTAGCCCGAGGAGGCACCACGTGAGCGTCGCCAGAGCGCCTTTTGTTTCCGCCTTTTCTCGCCGCTGTGCCCGGCTCTACGGGATCCTGAGCACCTACCCGCCAACACCTTGCGGCCTGGCAACCTTCAGCGCGGCACTAGCCCGGGGGCTGGAGATGAACGGAGCGTGCGCAGGCATCGTGCGGGTGGCGGACGGGCTCACGACGTCCGACCCGAGGGTGCTGGCCGAGATGCACAACGGTGTCCCTACCTCGCTCGCTCAGGCCAGCGCCGTTCTGAACGGCTGCGATGTCGCGATCCTGCAGCACGATTACGGCCTGTACGGCGGCCGCGATGGTGATGAGATCCTCGATGTCTTGGAGGACCTCACGGTCCCGTCCATAGTCGTAGCCCATACGGTTCTGACAGGACCAACGGACCACCAAAGAGGCGTGTTGGAAGCGATCGCAAGCGCAGCCAGTGCGGTGGTGGTCATGGCGCACACCGCACGGCGCCGGTTGTGCGACGGCTTCGACGTCGACCCGTCGAAGGTAACAACGATTCACCATGGGGCTATCACGCCAGGACCTGGCTACGGTCCCGACCTTTCGGGCCGCCCTCTACTGCTGACCTGGGGCCTGCTCGGTCCGGGGAAGGGCATCGAGTGGGCCATCGACGCTATAGCAGGGCTGCAGGACTTAGTACCTCGTCCGCGCTACGTCGTAGCAGGTCGCACGCATCCCAAGGTCCTTTCCTCGGAGGGTGAGGCCTATCGGCACATGCTGGTCGCGCGGGCATGGGCGGATGGTGTGGCGTCGTCGGTGACCTTCGACTCTGAATATCGTGACTTGGGGTCGCTGACGCGGTTGGTACAGGGTGCTTCGGTCGTCGTGCTGCCCTACGACTCGCGCGAACAAGTCACCTCTGGCGTGCTGGTCGACGCCCTCGCTGCCGGAAGGCCGGTGGTGGCGACCGCTTTCCCCCATGCCGTGGAACTGCTGGCGACGGGGGCCGGGATCGTTGTACCCCACGGTGACGCCAAGGCCCTCGGCCAGGCATTGCGCCGTGTCCTAAGCGAGCCTGGTCTAGCCGCGTCGTTGGAGCACGAAGCCGCTCGTCTCGCTCCCACGTTTGCCTGGCCTGTCGTTGCCGAGCAGTACGTCGGCCTCGCCGATCGTATATTGACCGCCAACAAAGCTGTGCCGGCTTGACCGTGCCCCGGCCGAACTTTGGCCACCTGGAGCGGATGACCGACGAGCACGGCACCTTCGAACACGCGGACCATTGCAGTCCCCGCAAAGAGCGCGGCTATTGCACCGACGATATGGCCCGTGTCTTGGTGGTCACGAGCCGCGAGCCCGATCCCAGCGAGCTTGTCAGGGAGCTCGCTCGAAAGGCTCTCTGGTTCGTCACCGGAGCTCAGGGCGTGACGGGCGACTGCTGCAACCGCCGGGACAGCTCGGGGCACTGGCGCGGTGCCCGCAGTGTCGGGGACTGCTGGGGGCGGAGCTTGTGGGGATTGGGCACGGCTGCCGCTAGGAGCCCCCACGACTTGGTGCGCCAGGTTGCCCTTGCCCATTTCGAGCGCGGTGCCCAGCAGCGTTCGCCTTGGCCCCGGGCGATGGCGTTCGCCGCCTTGGGGGCGTACGAGGTGCTCACTGTTCGCCCTGGAGCCAGTTCAGCGCTTGACCTGCTCGATGCCGCAGTAAAGGTCGTGGGCCACAGCGGGGGCGGTACGCACTGGCCGTGGCCTGAAGCTCGGCTCTCTTACGCCAACGCCGCGCTGCCCGACTCGATGATGGCGGCGGGAGCTGCCTTGGGCCGTCCGTCCCTGGTGCACGAGGGGCTCGATCTCCTGGCTTGGCTCCTCGACCACGAGACGAACGACGGGCACTTGTCGGTGACGCCGGTGGGCGGGAGCGGCCCCGAGGGCCCACGGCCCGCCTTCGACCAGCAGCCAATTGAAGTTGCGGCACTGGCGGACGCATGCGCTCGGGCTGCCACCCTCGCCGACGAAGACCGCTGGGTAACCGGCATCGACCGCGCCGCCGCCTGGTTCCTTGGCGACAACGACGCGCAGGCGCTCATGTGGGACCCCGACAGCGGAGGAGGTTACGACGGCCTACGCGCCGATGGCGCTAACCTCAACCAAGGAGCCGAGTCGACGCTCGCGCTGATCTCGACCTTCCAGCAGGCTAGCCGTCTAGCCCAGGCCCGGGCCGGCCAGCAAGCAGCGCCAGCTCGAGGCCGAAGGTCCGAGGTCCCGTCTCGGCCCTAGGCGGTCAACCTCTTGCGCAACCGATCGAGGCTCCGGCCACGGCGCGCCTTTTCAGCCTCGTCCAGGTCGCTTCTTTGGCGCAGGCGTTCACCCAGGGCGTCCAACCTCGCCATCTCGTGCCTGCGTAGGCTCTCCTGCTCGGCGCTGGGCAGGCGTCGCAGCGCCTTCATGAACGCCGTATTTGCCTGAATAGCTCCTTCGAGGCCAAGAGCACGGGCGATGGTGGCGTATGAGCGGCCTTGCTCCCTGAGCGCCAGTACTTCGCCGTCGCGTTGAGCATCGCTCGCAGCGGTTGAAGGGCTGGTTGATTCGAGCCCTTCAGCCGTCGCGTCGCCCGTTGGCCCCTCGCCCGGGGAACCCGGTCCGGCCGTCACAGCGGCCTGACCTGCTTGGCTTGCGGCCCCTTTGGCCGCTGGTCAGCCTCGAAGTCCACTTTTTGGCCCTCGGTCAGCTCGCCGTGACCGGAGCCGCCGATGCCAGAAAAGTGTGCGAAGACGTCTGGACTGCCATCCTCAGGTGCGATGAAACCGAAGCCCCTCGACGCATTGGACCACTTCAGTGTCCCGGTGGGCATGTCGTTCTTCTCCTTCAGGTAATCACGCTTTGGTACTTGCAGGACACCGGAGGGAGCCAGCAACGGCACGCAGCCAGCATGATTTGGGCCGTGGCCACCACCAACATAGCACCCGTCGCCGTCGACTCGACCAGTAAAGACGCCGGTCAGGCGGTCGTCAGCACCGCCGACCGCTCGAGTTGCTTCGGCAGGCACTTCGCGAAGTGTTGGACGAGCGCGCAGGGCAGATGCTCCAACGGCATCTGGCCCACGCCAAAGAGTGGTTCCCGACGTGGGTTGTGCTTCCGTCGCCGCTGCCGGGATCTATGAGTTTCGGTGGTCGTAGCCGGATGCCGGGTGGCGCAGCTTTTCCATGGCACGGGTTTCGATCTGACGGATCCGCTCGCGGGTGAGACCAAGGAGCGCGCCGACCTCGTCGAGGGTGCGCCGCTTGCCGCAGTTGAGGCCGAACCTGAGCTGGATGATCTCGCGTTCACGGTCGTCGAGGGCGGCCAGCATCTTGGTTACTTCACCGACCAGGAGGGCTGTTGCAGCCGCCTCGAATGGCGAGACGGCGCCGTGGTCTTCTAGCAGGTCGCCCAGCTCGGCATCGCTGTCGTGGCGCAAGTGGCCTGCCAGGGAGAGAGGTGATGCAACGTGGCGCAGGATCTCGGTGATCTTGTCCGTGCTGACTTCGAGATCGGCGGCCAGCTCGGCGATGCTGGCGCTTCGACCGTTTTGGGCCTCGAGGCGGCCTCGGGCCTGGACGACCTGGTTCAGGAGGTCAGTGGCGTTGAGCGGTAGACGTATGTTACGGCTGCCATTGGCGATACCGCGTACGATCGCCTGGCGGATCCACCAGGTGGCATACGTGGAGAACTTGAAGCCTCTGCGCCAGTCGAACTTCTCTACTGCGTGTATGAGCCCGAGATTGCCCTCCTGCACCAAGTCGAGCAGCGGGAGGTCGGCGTTCCGGTACCTTTTGGCGATTGACACGACCAGGCGGAGATTGGCGTTGGTAAACCTCTCGGCGGCGGCCTCTCCCGCCAGTGCGACCCGGCGCAGCTCACGCGCACGGGTCGGGCTCATTTCTGCAAGTGCTGCAAGCTCTTTGTGGGCCTCGCGGCCGGCTTCGACCACTTGGGCGAGCCGGACCTCGTCGTCTTTGGTAAGCAACGGGTGGCGGCCGACGTCGTTGAGGTACAAGCGGACCAGATCCTCCTCGGCCGTCTGCACACGTTTGTGGGGCAATGGCTCCCATTTCCAAATGGCCGGGAGTTACCGGCAGACCATCCTGTCACTCCGAGATATCCTCAGGCTTCGCCGACGGATCAGGCGTCTCCACGACGAAGTTCGGGCGGGCGCGCTCTTGTAGCCCTTCCGGCCCCTGCGTGACCTCCAAGTCAACTTGCTGGCCCTCTTCGAGAGTACCGTACCCCAGCCCTCTATCGAAGAGCGATGGATGGACGTCCAGGTCGGGCGAGCTCACTCCGGAGAGGAGAGACATCTTCTCGAGCAGCCAGGAGAGGTCGCCAGCGCGGTCCCACTCATGGCGCGCTGGACCCAGCCGCTTCCCAGACGCGAGCGTTGACAGGGAACTGGTGGACATGGCAACGAGAAGGGCGCATCCGTAAGTTCTGGAAGAAAAAATTGGCCCTGTTCCTGATGAAGGTGCGCCGCCGGCAACCACGTCCGCCAGTTCCGTGGCACCCCCTCCACCGAGACCGGTAGCTTTCGTTGGAGATCAATTAGATGCCGGCGAGGACGGCGTCGAGGCGCTCGCGGAGTAGATGGGCCGGCGGGCCCCGGGACCGGATGGCGGCTTATTTGATCTTGCCGGAGCACCTGCTTGGCGCTGGCTAGTGCCCTGGCCGCCCGGAACGGCAGGCGAGCGAGAACACGTGTACGATCATCGCTGCCGTGCGGTCTCGTGGTTGGTGGGCCCGGTTGCCGCACCTGCCCTCGTACACCACCAAGGCCGCGACCTGCACCGAGCGCTTCCGTTAGGGGCCGGCGGACAACCCCACGACCAAGAGGCCGGAGCGGCGGCCGGCGCGCGCCGAGCGCGTGGTATCGCGCGCGCCGCGCCGCTACGGATTTATACCGAGGAAGCCCCCGTCAATTCGAGCACGCGTCACACATCCAGGAGGAGGGTGCGTGCCCGCCGCCGGTCGTGGCCGGGTCGCCGACCCGACGGTTAGAGCGGCCGGACGCGCTTCGCCTGAGGGCCCTTGGGGCCCTGCTCGGTCTCGAACTCCACCTTCTGGCCCTCAGCGAGCTCCCGGTAACCGGTGCCATCGATGGACGAAAAATGGGCGAAAACGTCCGGGCTGCCATCGTCAGGTGCGATGAAACCGTATCCCTTGGATGCATTGAACCACTTCACGGTGCCGGTCGGCATTTGACCGTTCTCCTCCTGCTCATCACGCTCAATACCTTGCAGGAAACCTCCATTGGGGAACCGGCAACGGCACACGGCCAGCATGACTAGGGCCGTGGCTACCCGACAGCATATCACTCGAGGGCGTGGTCGCGGCCCCATCTGGCACGATGACGACGGAGGGCAGTCTCGCCGGGCTCACCCGATGGTCTCTCGGAGCGGCCAACGCGCTGGTGTCCCCTGGGTGCAGATGGTCGGACGGAGCGGGGGAGCCGGGCCGGGCCGGGCCTGGCTCGCGTGCCGCCCGGCCCACTTCGTCCGCTAAAGTGGGCCCACGATACCGCGGGCGATGCCCAGCGGTGGCTGGCGGACGGCGCCGGCCAGGCCCACGAGAGAGCTATCAAGTCGGCCATCTTCCCCGATCCGGACCGACTGGAGCTTCGTGAGCACTTATCCCATTTCCGGCATGCCTGCCGGCTTCGGCGACCTCGGCGTCCCTCGGGCGCTGACCGCCGCCCTAGGCCGCAAGGGCATCAGCGCGCCCTTCCCCATCCAAGCGGCCACCCTCCCTGACAGCCTGGCCGGGCGCGACGTGTGCGGCAAGGCCCCGACGGGCGGGGGCAAGACCTTGGCCTTCGGGCTGGCCGTCCTGTCCCGTCTCGGCACCGGGAAACGCGACCGCCGGCACCCTTGGGCCCTGGTGCTGGTCCCCACCCGGGAACTCGCAGCACAAATCGAGGCGGAGGTAGCCCCCCTCGCCGCGGCCATGGCTGCGCGAGCGGCGTCTGTCTACGGCGGCGTCGGGTACGGCAAGCAACTGGCCGCCCTGCGAAAGGGCGTCGACGTGTTGATCGCCTGTCCGGGGAGGCTCGCCGACCTGGTCGAGCGCGGCTGGGCGGACCTTTCCCTCGTAGAGGTGGTCGTCGTGGACGAAGCGGACCGCATGGCGGACATGGGCTTCCTGCCAGCGGTCCGCCGCCTCATCGACATGACCAAGCCGGCGCGCCAGACCCTGCTTTTCTCGGCCACCCTGGACGGCCCCGTCGAAAGGCTTGTGCGGGACTACCAGCACGACCCCGTGCGCCACGAGGTGGAGCCTGCGCGCGCTCACCGGGGTGACGTTCAGCACCACTTCTGGCGGGTTGAAGCCCAGGACCGCGTCGAGGTCACGGCCCAGGCGGTCGCCGCCCGCGGGCCCGCCATGGTCTTCTGCCGGACCAAGCGGGGAGCGGACCGCCTCTCGGACCGCCTGGCCCGGTCAGGCCTGCAAGCCGAGGCCATCCATGGCGACCGCAGCCAGAGCCAGCGAGAGCGGGCCCTGGCCGCTTTTCGCGCCGGCCGCCTCGACGTCCTCGTGGCCACCGACGTCGCCTCCCGGGGGATCCACGTCGAGGCAGTCCCGCTCGTGGTCCACTTCGACCCTCCCGCTGACCTCACTGACTACGTCCACCGTGCCGGCCGTACCGGGAGGGCGGGCGCGGACGGCACCGTCGTGTCCCTGGTCGGCCCCGAGCACCTCGCCAAGACCAGGCTCATGCAACAGAAGTTGGGCCTTTCCAGGGGGATCTCGTCGCCAGACGTACCTTCGCTCGCCTCCATAGGTCCCGCCCGGCGGCTCCCAGTTGCCCAGGTCCGCCCCGAGGGCACGGCTCCTATGGCGGCCTACAGGGCCAAGCCGCCGCGAGGCGCCCTGCACGTTAGAAGAGCAGTGCAGGCACGTTCTTCCGCCCGGCGAGGGCCTCGAGGTGCTCGACGGTGATGCCTGCCGGGTGCCCGTCCGGCCATCAATAAAAATAGAGTAAGAGGGCAATAAAAATAGAGTAAGCGGGCGAGTGGGCGGTCGCGGCACACCCACGCAAGGCCCATGAGTTCGCTTCGAGGAGCCTGGCCCTCAACTCAAGTCGGCGGGGCGACGATTCCCTGCATCTCCTCGGGCCCTGTCCACTGCCCGGTTGCGGCTCGTCGGGACCGAGAGCAGCCCGGAGTGGTCCGGCAACATGGTGCCCGCCCTGGCCGGCGCCCGGCGTGCGCGCGAAGTCTCCATCCCGCCTACACCCGGCCTCCGCTCGCGGTTCATCGCATCAATGGTCAATGCTCACCATATGTCGGCAGGAAGGGGTGCCCTCGCGCGCGAAAGGAGTGCCACCCATGGCCCTCATTGCACCCAGGCCGCTCGTAGCACAAGAGGCGGCCGCCCACACGGTCGAGGCCGTAAAGGTATACGACAAGGGTCACACTGCCGTCCGTGCTCTCGACGGCGTCACGGTTAGCTTCGCCAAAAGCCGTTTCAGCGCCATTATGGGCCCCGCCAAAATCGAAGGCTCCGTGCAGGCAGTCCTCGGGGTAAACCCCTCGACCGCCTTCCAGCTCTTTTCCGTGAAGCCCCTCGAGGGCAAATCGTCCGGGCTCGACGTCAACAGCATTGCGGTGTACAAAGAAATCGCCAAGGACAAGCACCTGCACATTGGGAGCCTGGTGCCGGCCGTCTTCAAGGACACCGGCCCGAAGCAGCTCCGGGTGGCCATGATCTATGGAGAAAACCAGCCAGCCGGCAATTATGTCCTCGGTATGGCAGCCTACAATGCCAACTTCTCGAACGGCTACGACACGCAGATCTTCATAAAGAAGGCCTCGTCGGCGAGCAGCACCCAAACGCTCGACGCGATCAAGAAGGTCGCCTCGGGTTACCCGGGCGCCAAGGTCCTCGACCGTGCGAGCTACAAGGCCGAGCGGGCCCAACCGATCAACCAGCTGCTCTCTCTCGTTTACGTGCTCCTTGGGCTGGCCATCATCATGGCCCTGCTCGGGATCGCCAACACGTTGGCACTATCGATATTCGAGCGCACCCGCGAGCTCGGCGTGCTACGGGCGGTGGGCATGACCCGCGCCCAGTTGCGTTCATCGATCAGGTGGGAGTCAGTGATCATCGCCCTGCAGGGCACCCTTCTCGGGCTGGCGATCGGCATCTTCTTCGGCTGGGCACTCATCAAGGCCTCCGCCGACCAGGGCATCGGCCAGTTCAGCCTTCCCGTGACGCGCCTTTTTGTCATCGTAGTGCTCGCCGGCATCGCCGGCGTGGCCGCTGCCATCCTGCCCGGCCGGCGGGCGGCCAAGCTTGACGTCCTGAAAGCCGTCGTGTCCGAGTAGCGCCTAGTGGGCTGCCGCGGCTGGCCCACCGCGGCTGGCTGGCCTTATTGCTCGCTCCGCTCGAGGAGGCGCGCCCCCCGTCGTAGCGGGCAACTCTAGCGGCCACAAAGCCAAACGGGCGTCTTACCAGACGCGTATGCGCGACGTGCCCGGGCCGAGCCTGGCGATGGGCCCGGCGGGGTAGTCGCGGCCGGCCTCCTTGCGCTCGCCGACCAAGTCGGTACCTACGACCAACAAGCTGGCGTCGCGCTCTTCGAAGTCGGCATCGGCGAAGCGCACGCGCGCGAGGTCGGCGCCGGTCACGAGGCCGAGGCGGGCCCGGCCGAAGGCCTCCGGCAGCTTGGCCTCGAGGTAGACCTCGTCGCCCTCCTCGACGACCTCGAACGAGACTTCTTCGGCAAGAGAAAGCGCCGAGCGCTCGCCGGCGAAGGCGGTTGCCCCCGGCGCGTAGACGTTGTCGCGCAGGTAGGCGGGCTGCTCCACGGCGATGAAGCGCTGCAGGTCCCCCGGGGGCTGCTCGGCCACGCGGGCGAGGTACTCCTGGAAGGTGGCGGGGTGGCCGTCGTAGCCGGCGGTGCCGTACCCGGCCTGGCCCTGGCCCAGGCGGGCGTAGGCCCGGGCCGGGTCGCCGCCGAGGAAGATGTTGCCGATGTAGCGGTCGTCCCCGCCGTAGACGACGGCGTAGCCGGCCACCTGCGTGCTGTGGGGCCGGTGGTAGGGCGTGGCCCGGTCCATCACCTTCTCCAGGCGTACGGTGCCGCCCACGAGGTTGTGGACGAAGGCGCCGCCCTGGCTGAACGACTCGAGCGCCACCGGCGAGGCGAGCACGTTGTGCTCGACCAGGTAGGGCCCGTGGCTCACCTCCACGAACAGGTCGCGGTTGTTGCGGTAGTAGAGGTTGCGCGACACGCGCGTGCCCTGGGCCTGCCAGTCGAGCCAGGTGCCGAGCGAGCAGTCGTGGACGCGGTTGTGGGAGATGACGACGTCGATGGCGGCGTGCAGCTTGATGCCGGCGATCTCGTGCCCGTAGAACTCGCGCTTCACCCCGATGTTGTAGATGTGGTTGTCCTCGATGGTCGAAAAGACGCAGCCCAGGTGGCCGACGACGCCGTTTTGGCCGCAGTCGGAGATGGTGTTGCGCCGCACCACGTGCGAGCCCACGTGCTCGCGGTCCCAGCCGACCTGGCGGGCGGCGAAGACCGACTCGAGCTGGTACTGGTAGCCGGGCTTGTCCCCGCGAAGCGTGGCGAAGTTGTGCCCGGTGGAGGCTTCCTTGCCGAGCGAGATGGCCGAGCACTTGGCGTCGTGGACCACGTTGTCCTCGATGACCCAGCCCTTGGCCCAGTTCGGGCCGATGAGCCCGGGCTGGTCGGCGGTGGGCGGCGCCCACGGGGTGGCGGCCTGGGCCAGCTCGAAGCCCCTTACGGTGATGTAGTCGACGTGGTGCTCGGTGGGGGAGAACACCGAGCGGCGCACGTTGACCTCGACGAGCTCGGCGTTGGGGTCGGCCCCCTGGAAGTTGGCCCAGACCGTGGTCGCCTCCTCGCCGACCTCGGCGTACCAGACGAGCCGGGTCTCTCGGGGTTGCGCACGGGCTCCCTCACGCCCGTCCAGTGGTCTACCACCTCGGTGCGAAGCGGCGGGCCGGTCACCTCGTCGCGCCCTCCGACCTCGTAGAAGCTCCGGCCGTTCAGGTAGACCTCGCCCAGGTGCTTGCGCGCCGGCGCCTCGGGCTCGACGAGCCAGTCGCCCGCCACCTCCAGGGCGAAGGGGTTGTAGCCGCCGAAGAGCGAGTTGGGCACCGACGCCCGCCACACCGTGCCGCCCTCGGGCTCCCATCCCCTCACCCGCTCCGAGCCCTTCACCACGACGTGCTCGCCGGGCGCGGCCTCGTAGGTGATGCGGCGCTGGTCGGAGAGCCCGCCCCGGCGCGGGCGCACCCACTCGCGGTACTCGCCGGCGTGGACGACCACGGTGTCGCCGGGGCGCGCCAGTTCCGCCGCACGGCTTATCGTGCGGAACGGGCGGCCCTCGGAGCCCTCGGAGGTGTCAGAGCCGTCGGTGGCTACGTGGAGAATGGTCATTGCTTCCAGTCCTTTCAAAGGTCACTCGGCTAGGACGACTTGGCCAGGTTGCCCCTCTGCGCGCCGGGCTGCGGGGATGGCGCCGAGCACGATTACCACGGCTGCCGCCCCCGCCACGGCTGCGTAGCCGTACGCCCACTCGGCCCCGAGGCCGTAGAGCAAGCCCATGATGACGTTGCCGAGGGCGAGCCCGACGCTTCGAGCCGCGGTCAGTGCCCCGAAACCCCTGCCTGCCCGCCGGCCGGGCCTCAGCACCGACATCAGGGAAGGTTCGACGGTCTCGACGATGCCGAGCGCGAAGCCGAGGGCCACGACGCCGAACATGAGCGTGACGGTGCCCAGGTGCTCCCCGTAGCCGAAGGCAAGTAGGGCGGCACCGACCACGGAGAAAAGGTAACCGAGGGCGCCGAGGTCACGGAAGCGGTCAGGGAGCCGGCTGCCGAGACGGGGGCCGACGAAGTAGCCGGTAGCCGCGGAAACGGCGTTCAAGAGGAGGAAGGCCCCGATCCCGACGCTCAAGTGGCCGGAACCTTGGGCGGTGGTGAGGACAGGGAAACCGACGCTGTAGTAGGTGAAGCCGAACAGGGCAGCGGCAACAAGGAAAGGAGTGGCCCCCGGGAGAGCCGGTTGGGGAGCCCCGGGCGCGCGAGCCCCGGGCGCGGCCTCCTGTTGGGGTGTGCCCGCTGGCGCTTTTCGGCCCGTGGTGCAGCGGGTGAGCGAGAAGGTCGCGATAGCCAGCGGCAGGGCGCTGCCTAAGAAGATCCACTTGAAGGCCACGTGCTCGATGACCGCGATCAGCACGTAGGTGCCGGCAAGGGCCCCGCCACCGATGTCGAGGGCATGGAGGAAACCGAACACGGAGTTGCGGTCGTCCTCGGCGGGCACCGCCTCGACCAGCATCACGCGGCGCGACGGGGTGCGCAAGTTGCGCGCCCACCATCCGGCGCACAAAAGGCCGATCGCAACTGCCGGGTTGGCCCAAAGCGCCGACAGGGAGAGCAAAGGGATGAGGGCGTTGCCCGTGATAGCTACGCGCCGGTGGCCGAACCGGTCCCCGAGCAGGGCCCCTGCCCAGGCAAAGAGCGTGCCGCCCCCGTACGCTATGGCGCTCGCCAGGCCGAACTCCCATACCGGCTGGTGCAACGTGAGGACCAGGAAGAGGGGGAAGCCGGCGAGGACGCCCTGGTACCCCGTGTCGGAGAAGAACGCCGAGAGGGAGATCGCCCACACCTCCCGGTTGCGCCAGCGAGGGCGAGGCCGCCGCCTCGGCGCGGTGGTCTTGCCCCCGCCCGGCAAATCTTGCTGCACTTCTCGCACCGTTGCTACCCAGCCTCGAGAGATAATACGGTTCCCCGCTGAACATCCTCATCGTAGTCGGGCCGGGTCTGGCCCACGCAGGCGTCCTGCACCGCAGGAAGGTTGCGCCCGGCTATGCACGTCCCCACAGGTCGTCAAGCCGGTTTCCGGCATGGAAGCCGCTCGCTTCGACCAGTTCGGCGGCTAGGGCGAACTCATGGGCCACACGACCTGGTTCATGGGCGTCGCTACCGAAAGCCACCGCTTCCCCGCCGGCTTCGTGCCACCACTTCAACAAAGTGACAGGGAAATGCATGCGGGTGTTCACTTCGAGGGCACGGCCTGACCCTGCGAGGGCGTCGAGGACTGCTCGCGTCTCGTCCTCCACCATCAGCCAGTCGAAAGGCGGCTTTCTCCAGTGCTCCCGTCGGCGCAAGGGGAAGTCGAGGTGAGCGAGGACGGTGAAAGGCGCGTTGCTGGCTGCAAGCTCGGTGGCCGCTCGGAGGTACTCTCGGACCACATCGAGCGCTGGGCGCTGCCGGTAGGCCACGCCGACCTCGACCCAGCCGCCCTGCCCCGCCAGGTCCGGCAGCGTGTGGACCGACCCAAGTACCCGGTCGAAGTCGCCGCCAGCCAGCAGACGAGCAGTCGCAGCGGGGTGAAGGTGCGGCTCGCCCAACTCGACACCCGAGAGGATCCGCAACCCAGGGAAGCGGTCTCGGCAACGCTGAAGGCACTCTAGGTAACCCTCGACGTCCAAGGGCTCGACAACGAAGACGTCGTCGACAACGCTAGCCCGGTCTCCCTTCCTGGCGCCGGCGCCGTGCATGTTACGGAGAGTCCAGTCCACGTGGTCGGTGAAGGCCACGGAGGACACCCCCAGCTGAAGGGCACGCGCTGCTGCCGCCTCCATGTCGCCGTTCGGGGCGTCCCAGGACCATTGGCTATGGACGTGGCCATCGGAGGGAAGCACCCCGGCACCTTACTGCGCTCCTTGCCCGGGCTCCTTGCCCGGGCTCCCTGTCCGGGCTCCTTGTCCGGGCTCCTTGCCCGGGCTCCCTGTCCGGGCGGGTCGGGTGGGGATCGAGTCAGGACGTTGGCGTTATCATGCACCTGACAGCAGCGGCCAAGGAGGCCCGATGGCAGCAACGGTGCTCGTCGTAGAAGACGAGGCGCGGCTGCGCGACCTGATCAGGAGTTTCCTCGAGAGCGAGGGCTTCGTTGTGATGACCACGGGGTCCGGGGCCGAGGCGATCAGCATGGCGGCCAAGTCGCCCCCCGACCTCGTGGTGCTCGACCTCGGGTTGCCGGATGTCCCGGGCTTGGAAGTTTCCAAGGAACTGCGCCGCAATTCTGATGTGCCCCTGCTCATGGTCACGGCGAAGGTGAGCGCCGAAGACCGGATCCGGGGCCTCGAGCTCGGCGCGGACGACTACTTGACCAAGCCGTTCAGCCCCCGGGAACTGGTGCTGCGGGTCCGGGCCATCCTCCGCCGGGGCAGGGCGGCGGTGGCGCCTCCCACCACGTCGTCTTTCGGCGCCGGCATGCTCGTGGTCGACGAGGAACGCCGCGAGCTTTACTGCAACGGCGAGCTCGTCCCGGTTTCCCTGACCGAATGGCGGATCCTCCAGGTCCTCACCCGTGCCCCGGGCCGGGTGTACTCCCGCTACGAGCTCGTCAACGCGGTACGGGGCCACGACTGGGAGGGCTACGAGCGGGTCATCGACTCGCACGTGAAGAACTTGCGCCGCAAGCTCGGGGAGGCGTCCTGTAGCCCGCGGGTCATCGAGACGGTGCTCGGCGTCGGTTACCGCCTCGCCCTCAAGCGGGACCGCTGACGGGTGGCCGAGCCCGGGCGGCGGTACCTCGAGTGGCTCGGCCCCCTCGGCCGCCGCCTTGTCGCCGGGTCCGCGGCCATCGCGCTCGTCTCGGTAGTGCTCTTTGGAGTGCTGACGCTCGTCTTCGCCGATATAGACGTCATGAATGCCGGCCAGGAGAACGAGGCTTCGACCACGCGGGCCATCGTCGCGTCCGTCCGCTCTGCGTACCTGGACGACCCGAGGTTCCTGCCCGAGGACCTGGTGCCGGCCAGGGACGTGGCGAAGACGGTCGGTGTCGGCGTCGAGGTACGTGCCGGCGGCAGGGTGGTCTTGCGGGTCCCGCCTCCCAATGGCCCGGTCACATCACGGGATGTCCCCATCGTCATCGGGGGGAAGGAAGTGGCCATTGCCAGGCTGGGCCTCCCCAAATCGGGCATGACGCCCGAGGAGATCGCCTTCCGGCGCTCCATCGAAGCCTCGATGCTGCTGGCGGCCGGGCTCGCCCTGGTCGGTGCCTTCGCCGTGGGCGTCGTCGGGTCGCGGCGGCTGGTGGTGCCGGTGCGCTCGTTGACCCGGGCCGCCAGGCGCCTGGCCACCGGTGACCGCAAGAGCCGGGTCGGGCCGCTCAGGGCCACTGGCGAACTGGCCGAGCTCGCCACCGCTTTCGACACCTTGGCGGAGTCTTTGGAACACGAGGACTCCTTGCGCAAGGCACTGGTGGCCGACCTGGCGCACGAGCTGCGTACCCCGCTCGCCGTCCTCCAGGCAGAGCTCGAGGGCCTGGCGGTCGGGGTCGTACCCCTGGACCAGAGCGAGGTCGGCCGCCTCAGTGAGGAAGTCGGCCAGCTCAGCCGCTTGGTGGAAGACCTGAGGGTCTTGACCGAGGCCGAAGCGGCGGCGCTCTCGGTGCGCCGGGAACGCGTCGACGTCGCCTCCGTGGCTTCCAACGCGACGGCCCGGCTCGCCTCACTGTTCGTCGACAAGGGGGTCGACCTTTCCATCGAACTGGCTGCGGTCGAGGTCGAAGGCGACCCCGACCGCTTGGAACAGGTGGTGGTCAACCTGCTCTCCAACGCGGCGAAGTTCACGCCCCGGGGTGGGAAGGTGCAGGTCACGGCGGGCCCCGCAGGAAGCGATGCCCGTATCGTCGTCGCCGATACCGGTATCGGTATCCCCGAGGGGGAGCAGGGCAAGGTGTTCGATCGGTTCTTCCGGGGGGCAAGGGGGCGCGATGCCCCCGGCACCGGCATCGGGCTGGCGGTGGTCGCCGCCCTGGTCGCCGCCCATGGGGGGCGGGTGGAGCTGGAGAGCTCGCCAGGTGAGGGCAGCGTGTTCACTGTCACGCTCCCCAAGGCGGGCCGCCGGGCGCAGGCGAACGGCGCGGTGCCGGCGGGCCACGCCCAACCTCCGGTACCCCCCGGGGCACCGGCAGGGCTCGGGCCGAGGGCATAACCGAACTTCCGCACGACTTCCACATCTGTTCCACGAGGCGGACAAGGGGCCGCTGTCCAATAGTCGCCGGTAACACACAGGGGCCCCCGACGGGCGCGGTGCACGAAGTGCGCCCGCCCACGGCCCCCCAGGCGTGAGGAGAGGACCAATGCAAACCAAAGGCAATAATGCCGGACGCAACTGCATGGTGACCGGGGCCGCCGGCTTCATCGGCTCCCGGTTGGCCGCGCGGCTGCTCGACGATGGTTGGGGGGTGGTGGGTGTTGACGCGTTCACCGACTCTTACGACCCGACCGAGAAGGTCGCCCGGGCCGAAGAGCTCGGCCGGCGCCCCGGTTACCGCCACGTCACCGCCGACCTGGCCACCGCCGACCTGGCCGAGCACTTGGAAGGCGTGGAGGTCGTCTTCCACCTGGCCGGGCGGCCCGGGGTGCGCGACAGCTTCAAGCTCCTCGCCAAGTACCGCCACGACAACGTCGAGGCCACGGCGCGCCTCGTCGGGCAGGCCCGGGGCGCGGGTGCCCGCCGTCTCGTCTACGCGTCGTCGTCGTCGGTGTACGGGGACTCTCCGCTCCCCTTCAAGGAGGACGGCCCTACGGCGCCGATATCCCCCTACGGCCAGACCAAGCTCGCCGCGGAGCTGTTGTGCCTGGCCGCCAACGGCCCCCGCCTCGAGAGCGTGGCGTTGCGTTACTTCACCGTGTACGGCCCCGGCCAGCGCCCGGACATGGGCTTGCGCCGTTTCGCCGAAGCTGCCCTCGCCGGCCGTCCTCTCCGCCTCTTCGGCGACGGCACCCAGAGCCGCGACTTCACTTTCGTAGACGACATCGTCGAGGCCACCTACCTGGCGGCCGATGCCCCGGTGGCGGGGCTGGCGGTCAACGTGGGGGGCGGTTCGCGCATCACCCTCACGGAGGTGTTCGAGCTTCTCGGCCGGCTCACGGGTGCACCGGTCCAGGTGGAGCGCGAACCCTTCGCCCGCGGCGATGCCCGCCACACCGGGGCCGACCTGTCCCGGGCGGAGAAGCTGCTCGGGTTCCGGGCACGTGTGGGCTTCGCCGAGGGTTATGCCGCCGAAGTGGACTGGCTGCGTTCCCGTCTCTCCCAACAAAGGAGCGCGGCATGAGCCCGGCCCCCAACAACCTGCGGCGGGTACTGCTCTACTCGCACGACACTTACGGCCTCGGGCACCTCCGGCGCAACCTGGCCATCGCCAAGCGCCTGCTCGATCACCGGCCGAGCCTCCGGGTCCTGCTCATGACCGGCTCCTCGGTGGCGGAGCGCTTCCCGCTCCCTCGTGGGCTCATGGTCCTCAGGCTGCCGCCGGTGGTGAAGGTCGGGGCAGGGGAGTACCGAGCCCGCGACGAGCGCTGGGACTTTGACCTGGCGCGCCGGGCGCGTACCGCCATCATGTCCGACGCCGCCCAGCGCTTTCGCCCGGACGTCTTCCTCGTCGACCATGCCCCCCAGGGCATGAAGGGCGAGCTCCTCCCGGTGTTTGCCACCCTGCGGCGCGCCTCGCCGGGCACGCGCATCGTGATCGGTCTCCGCGACGTGCTGGACGACCCGGCGACGGTCCGGGCCAACTGGTCCGAGCAGGGCGTCTACGAGACGCTCGAGACCGTCTTCGACCGCGTGCTCGTGTACGGGAGCCAAGACGTCTTCGACGTCGTGGCCGCCTACGGCCTTTCCCCTGCCGTGGCCGCCAAGCTCGAGTACTGCGGCTATGTGTGCCGCCCGCCGGTGCCAGCGTCGTCGGCTCGCCCAGAGGGGCGGCCATTCGTGCTCGGCACCGCCGGCGGCGGGGGGGACGGGGCCGAGGTGCTCACCGCCACGCTGGCCGCGAGCAAAGCCCTCGGGGTGCGGAGCCTCGTCGTGACCGGGCCGCTCATGGGCCCGGCCGAGCGTTTCGAGCTGGCCCGGCTGGCCGAACAGGGTAGCCGCGCCGACGTGGTGGAGTTTGTCCCCGACCTCGCCGGCTCCGCCCGTCAGGCGAGCGCCGTCGTCACGATGGGCGGCTACAACACCCTGTGCGAGATGGTGTCCACGGGGGTCCCGACCGTGGTGGTCCCTCGCGTGCACCCCCGGCGTGAGCAGGCCATCCGGGCCGAGTTGTTCAGCCAGCTGGGCGCGGTCTCGACGGTGATGCCCGGGCCGGGACTGGCCGAGCGGATGGAAGAGGCGCTGGCCGCGGCCTTGTCCGCCGGCCCGAGGCAGGGCCCGGGCCCCATCGACCTCGGCGGGCTCGACCGGTTGGACGCGGCCCTCGAGAGCGAGGCCGAGAAGAAGGCCGAGACCTCTTCAGAGGGAGCTGCCGAGGAGATGGAGGCAGCGTGATCGGCACCACCACGACCACCACGACCACCACCAGCGGGCGCGGCTCGGCGGGCACCGTCGGTTACCTGACCAAGCGGTTCCCGCGCCTTTCCGAGACCTTCATCCTGGACGAGATCCTGGGCCTCGAAGCGGCCGGGGTGCCGCTCCGGCTGTACGCCATCGCCGACCCCGCCGAGCGCATCGTGCAGCCGGACGTGGCCAAGGTGAAAAGCCCTGTCGTGTACCTGCGCCCGGGCGGGGGCTGGAGGCGCTCGGCCTCGGAGGCCCTGGCCACCGTAGCCGCCCACGCCCGGCTCCTCCGCCGCGCGCCCAAGCGGTACCTCGGCGTCGTCGCTCACATAACCCGGGAGCGCCGTCACATGGCCACCGTCAGGAACTTCGCCCAGGCCGGCCGGCTGGCGCTTCGCCTGGAAGCCGACGGCGCCCGCCACGTCCACGCCGCCTTCGCCCACGCCCCGGCGTCGGTGGCCCACTTCGTCCACCTACTTACCGGCCTGCCGTTCAGTTTCTCGGCCCACGCCAAGGACCTCTACACCTCGCCGCCCGACCTGCTCGCCCGCAAAGTCGCTGACGCCGGTTTCGTGCTCACCTGCTCGGGGTCGGCGGCGTCGGCCCTGGCCGCCATAGCGGGGCCGGACGCGGCCAAGGTGCTGCTGGCCTACCACGGGGTGGACACGCAGCGCTTTGCCCCGCCCGACTGCCCGTCCGATGTCCCGCCCGAGCCGGCGAAGGCGGGCTCTCCTCCGGTGGCGCTGCGTGTGCTGGCTGTCGGGCGTCTGGTGGCGAAGAAGGGCTACCCCGTGCTCTTCGAAGCCTTGGCTGGCCTGGTCCGCCAGGGCGAGCCGGTCAGCTTGACCGTCATCGGGGAAGGGACGGACCGGCCGGAGCTCGAGGCGATGGTCGAGCGGCTCGGTCTTTCGGCGTCGGTCCGCTTCCTCGGGGCGCGGTCCCACCAAGAAGTAGCGGCCGCCTACCCCGAGGCGGACGTCTTCGTCCAAGCGAGCGTGGTCTTGGGCAATGGGGACCGTGACGGCGTGCCGAACTCGCTCCTCGAAGCCATGGCCAGTGGTCTTGCCGTGGTGGCGAGCGAGGTCGCCGGCATCCCCGAGGTGGTCGCCCCGGGTTGCGGTGTGCTCGTGCCCCCGGGTGACTCTAGGGCCCTGGCAGCCGCCCTCGGCCTCCTAACCCGCGACCCCGCCTTGCGTGCCCGCCTTGGCCGGGCGGCCAGGGACCACGTGGCCGCCCGCTTCGACCGGGCTGCGTGCGCGCGGGCCATCGCCCCTCTTTTCTTCGGCGGCGCTGGTCGGGACCTGGCCGGCGACGGCCGGGCGGCCGAGTGCCTCGTGCGCCCACTCGAGACCTTGCGCGCCCCACATGGGCCAGCCCCGGCGGTGCCGGCATGATCAAGACGTTCCGGCCCTACGTCCGCCCGGCCCGGGCGATGCTCGCCACCGGGTTGTTGGCGAGCGTGGCGGTGGCCGTGATGGAGTGGGCGGCACCTTGGCCGCTCAAGTTCATTTTTGACAGCGTCCTCGGCCACCGGCCCCTCCCGGGCTGGCTCGGGTGGCTTCCCGCCAAGCGGGCAAGCCTCCTCCTGGCCCTGGCCGGCGCCATGGTGGTAGTCGCCGCCGGGCGGGCGGTCGCCGACTACCTGTCCAACCGGCTCGTGGCCACTGCTGGGCAGCGGGTCGTGCTCGACATCCGTTGCCAGCTGTTCCGCCACATCGAGGGACAGGCGCTGTCGTTCCACCAGCGCCGGCGGACGGGCGACCTGCTGGCCCGCTTGGGCGGCGACGTCCAAGCCATCCAAAGCGCGGTGGTGAACGCCGTGCCGACGCTCGTGCGCAACCTGCTCACGCTGGCCGGGATGGTCGCCATCCTGCTCGTCATCGACTGGCGTTACGCGCTGCTCGCCCTGGTGCTGGCGCCGGTGCTGGCCTGGGGTACCCGCTACTACCTGGCCAGGATCAAGTCCGTGCAGCGCCGGGCCCGCCAGGCCGACGGCGACGCCGCCTCGGTGGCCCAGGAAGCGCTGACCGCCATCACCGCCGTCCAAGCCTTCGGGACCGAGGACGTCGAGGCCGCCCGCTACGCGGCCGCCACCGGCCGGGGCCTCGTGGAGAACCGGCGGGCCATCGTCGCCCAGTCCGAGTTCACCCCGCTCGTCACCCTGGCCTCGACTGTCTCCACGGCGCTCGTCATTTTCTTCGGCGCCAGCGCCGTCATGAGCGGCCGCCTGACGCCCGGGGACCTGCTCGTCTTCATGGCCTACCTGAAGGGGATGTACAGCCCGGTGCGCCAGCTGTCCAAGCTGGCCGGGGTGGTGAGCCGGGCGCAGGCGGCGTCGGAGCGCGTGGTGGAGATCTTGGCCACGGAGGAAAGGGTGCCCGAACGCCGCCGGCCCCGCCCCCTCGGCCGAGCCCGCGGGACGCTCGAGCTAGACGACGTCCATTACTCCTACCCCGACGGTCGTGCCGTGCTTGCCGGGGTCGACCTCCACGTACGTGCCGGCACCCGCCAGGGCCTGGTCGGCCTCAGTGGTTCGGGCAAGAGCACGCTGTTGCGGCTGGTCCCTAGGTTCATGGACCCCTCCTCGGGCGCGGTGCGCCTGGACGGCGTGGACATCTCCGAGCTCGCCCTAACCGATTTACGCCGCCAGGTCGCCCTCGTCCCACAAGAGCCTTACCTTTTCCGGGCCACCGTCTGGGAAAACATCGTCTACGGCAGCCCGGGGGCCAGCCGGGAGGCGGCGGTGGCGGCAGCTAGTGCGGCCGGTCTCCACGACTTCGTCGAGTCCCTGCCCGAGGGCTACGGCACCTTGGTCACCGAACGGGGTTCGAACCTCTCCGGCGGCCAACGCCAATGCCTGGCCATTGCCCGGGCCATGGCCCGCAACGCCCCGGTCCTCCTCCTGGACGAGCCCACCGTCGGCCTGGACGCGGAGCTCGAAGCTGTCGTCCTGGCCGCCCTCGAGCGCTTGGCGGAGGGCCGCACCACCATCACCGTCAGCCACCAGCTCTTGGCGCTCCGCACGGCCGACCAGATCGCCGTGTTGAGCAACGGCCAGGTCAGCGAATCGGGCACGCACGAACAACTTTTGGCCGGCCGCCGCGTTTACTGGCGGCTCGACCGGCTCCAGCGTGGGGACTCCGGGGCCGTCCCCACGGCCGACTGGCACGAACGGGCCTCGACTTCAAGTCCAACAAAGGAGAAGCATGGGAACTACCGGCACTTTAGGTACTGAACCGTCTACTGGACCGTCTACTGGCCCCGCTGGGCCGGGCCAAGTCGAGCCGCAGCAGGTCTGCGTCGTCGGGGCTGGCTATGTGGGCTTGACCGCCGCCGCGGGCCTGGCCGAGCTGGGACATGCAGTGCGCTGCGTGGAGTCGAACCCGGGGCGCCTCGCCACCCTGGCCGGGGGTGGGATCCCTATCCACGAGCCCGGGTTGGACGAACTGGTGGCCAAGCACCTCGGTACCGGGCGCCTCTCGTTCACGGGCGACATCGAGGCTGCCATGGACGGCGCCGAAGTGGCGCTGCTCTGCGTGGGGACGCCGCCCCGGCCCGACGGGGACCCGGACCTGCGCCAGCTCGGCCGGGCTGCCGCCCAGGCGGCGGCGGCCGCGACCCGCGACGTCGTGCTCGTGGTGAAGAGCACCGTGCCCCCGGGGTCCTGCGAAGCCCTCGAGCTGCTCGCCGCCGGCCACGCCCGGCCCGGCGTACGGGCGAGCGTGGCCTCCAACCCGGAGTTCCTCCGCGAAGGCCAAGCGATGCGGGACTTTTTCTTCCCCGACCGCGTGGTGGTCGGTGTCGACGACCCCGCACTCGAGCCCGTGGTGGCCGGCCTCTACCCGAAGGAGTGGCCCTTGCTTGTCTGTGACCGCCGCAGCGCTGAGCTCGTGAAGTACGCGTCCAACACCTTCTTGGCCGTCAAGATCTCCTTCGCCAACGAGGTAGCGGCCCTGTGCGAGGCGCTCGGGGCAGATCACTCGAAGGTGCTTACGGGCGTCGGCCTGGACGGCCGCATAGGAGGCGACTTCTTGAAGCCCGGGCCTGGCTTCGGAGGTTCGTGCCTACCCAAGGACCTGTCCGGCTTCATCGCCGTGGCCGGCTCGATGGGCCAAGAGGCCACCCTGGCCCGGGCCGTCCGGGAGGTCAACGACGGCTCCCGGGCCAGCCTGGTCGGGAAGCTCGAGGCCGCGCTCGGGCCGCTGTCGGGAAAGCGCGTAGGAGTGCTCGGCCTGGCGTTCAAGCCGGGCACCGACGACGTGCGCCATTCGCCGGCCCTCGGGCTGGTGGAGGACCTGGTGGCCCTAGGGGCCAGCGTGCAGGCGCACGACCCGGTGGCATCCGTCCCGAGCCTCGGCGATGGCCAAGTCGACGACCCTTACGAGGCGGCGTCGGGCGCCGACGCAGTGGTAGTCGTGACGGCCTGGCCCGAGTACGGTGACCTCGACCCCGGGCGGCTCCAGCGTTGCATGGAGGGCCATGTCGTGCTCGATGCCGTAAACCTCTTGGACGCAGCCGCTTTCGGGGCGGCAGGCCTCGATGTCTACGGGGTCGGCCGCGGCCACCCGTTGAGCGTGGCGCCGGTGCTCTGGCGCCCGCTCGAGTGGATGATCGACGCGGAGCCAACCGTGTCCCTCGACGAGGCTGGCCCCGAGGACGTCGACGTCTTAGCGGGCAGGTGAGCGGGCCTGTGGCTCAGACGAGCACCGTGGCTCAGACGAGCACCGTGGCTCAGACGAGCACCGTGGCTCGGCCGGGGACTGCGGCCCGGCCGGGCTCCCCGAAGCCCCGGCCGGGGTCGCCTGGCCGGGGCCGGCCCACGGTCCTGCACTATTGCCAGCACTCGGTCGGCCTCGGCCACCTGGTCCGGTCCCTCGCTGTAGCCGCCGCGCTCACCAGAGACTTCCGGGTGGTACTGATGAGCGGGGGGGCCGTCCCGGCCGGCCTGAAAGTGCCCCCCGGGGTCGAGCTGGTCCCCCTGCCCGCGATCGGGTCGAGCGACGGCGAGGGGAAAGCGCTCGTCAGCCGGGAGCCCGGGTTGGACCTGGAAACGGTCTGGGGCCGGCGCCGCTCCATGTTGTCCTCGCTCCTCGACGAGCTGCAGCCCGTCGCCATCGTGGTCGAACTTTTCCCTTTCGGCCGGAGGCAGTTCGCTCCTGAGATCACCGCGTTCTTGGAAAGGGCTCGCCGTTTGGCCTCACGGCCGGCGGTGGTGAGCAGCGTACGCGACATCCTGGTGCGGGGCGGCGCCACCCAGCAGGCCCGCGACGACGAGGCAGCCGAGCGCCTCAACCGGTACTTCGACCTCGTTGTCGTGCACGCCGACCCCCGTTTTGCCCGGCTCGAGGAGACCTTCAGCCCCTCGGTCCCCGTCCTGCCACCCGTGCGCTACTCGGGCTTCGTCGTCCCCGCCGGCGAGCCGTCCACTTTGAGCCGCTGGTCTGCCCCTGGGCGGCGCCAACCGGCCCAGGTCGTGGTTTCGGCCGGCGGAGGGATGACGGGAGGCCCCCTCATGCGAGCCGCCGGCGAGGCCCACTGCCGCCACTTAAGCAAGCTCGGGGTCACCACTCGGCTCATCACGGGCCCCTTCTTGGCAGCCGGGGAGATGGCAGCACTCGGGGACCTCACCGTCGGCTGCCCCGGCCTGTCCGTCGAGCGCTTCGTGCCCGACCTCCGGGCCGTCCTGGTCGCGGCCTCGGTCTCGGTCAGCCGGTGCGGCTACAACACCAGCCTCGACCTCTTGCGGACGGGGGTGCCGGCGCTCGTAGTGCCCTACGACGAAGGTAGCCAGACCGAACAGGCCGACCGGGCCCGGCGCCTGGCCGACCTCGGCGCCGTCCGGGTCCTGCCGGCAAGGGACCTGTCTGCCGACAGCCTGGCGAGCGCGGTGGTTGGGTTGCTCTCGAGCACCCCCACGCCCGTGGCGCTCGACTTGTCAGGAGCGGAGTCCACCGCCGCCGCCGTTGCCGGACTTGTGGCCACGCGCGCCGGTACGGAACCGGGCACAGGGATGGGCTTGGTGCCGCTCTGATAGAGGCCGCCCAGTGCGCCGAGTGTGGGCGCGGCCAAGTTGCACTGAAATAGCGACATAAATGTGGGCCGTCACAAGGAGCCTTGGGGCACGACCCAGTCGTGCGACGCGCCGCCGACGTCGGCGATGCGTGCGAAGTCGCTGTCGTAGTGGAGAACGATGAGGCGAGCATGCTTCGCTGCCGCGGAGATAACCAGGTCGGGGACCGGCACCCGGTGTTGGCCACGGCGCGCTAGCGCGTGCTGGAGTTCGACCGCGGTGGCCATCACCTTGGGTGTGATGGGGGCCGCGTCGAGGCTTCGCCGTTCCTCGAGGACGTGTTCGTAGTCGGCCAGGCTGCGGGCGCTGTAGAGCACCTCCAGGTCGACGATCGCGCACGTTGCCACCAGACCCTCCTCCAGGAGCGGCCGCAGGCGCGCCTTCACCGCCGGCAACGGGAAGCGTGCGAGGGCGCTCTTGTCGGCGAGGTACCTCGCCTTCAGCGCCACGCTCCGGCCATGACCTCGGCGTCGGCGAGATCTAGGCCCTCCATAGTCTCGAGCCGGTCCGCATGCCGGCGCCGCCGGGAAGCGAGCACGACGGCCTTGAGGGAGCGGTTCACCGTCTCCTTCATAGTCCCCGCCCCGAGCACGGCAGATGCTTTCTCTAGCAGTTCGTCGTCGATATCTACCAGGTGCTTGCTCACCGTGCCAGTATATCTCCTTAGGTGCGATCTGGATATACGACCCTTTCGGTGGGCGGCCGGCCCCCATTAGGACCATCGGCCCTAACGACCATATCGGGCAGGGGCCAACATGGTTCTTCGGTGCGAATGGCGACCTAGCGCACAGGCAGGTCGGGCCGGCGCTCGCCGCTCTGGTCAAGCGTGGGCGCGGGCCGAGGGACGGGCCCGGGAATTGGGCGAGTGGCAGGCACTGTCAGTGAAAGGAGCCAGGGGTGGCTGAGCGAGTCGACGTGGCCATAATCGGTGCCGGAGGTGCGGGGTACCCCGCTGCCTTCCTCCTCGACAAAGCCGGCCATACGGTCGTGATGGCCGACCCCATCGGGAACCTCGGGGGCGACTGCCTGGCCGAAGGGTGCGTGCCCTCCAAGGCCGTGCGCGAGGTGGCGCTCGCCTACGAGCGCCCGCGGCGAGGCCCGCTCTCGGCCGTGTCCGGCTTCCCGCCCGAGAGTGCGGGTCCCCGGGACGGCCCCAACGGCGCGGTCTGGCGGGGCATCCTCGAGCACAAAGACGCCGTCCAGCAGCTGCGCTACGACCAGCACCGCCACGAGATCGAAGCGTCGAGGGTGCACTTCGTCGCCGGGAGGGCCGAGGTCGTCTCGGGAGGCGAGATCGAGGTTACTGACGGGCGGGCCCGGGCCGAGCGCTTCGCCTTTGGTCACCTGGTCGTGGCCACCGGCTCGGCCCCGAGCCGGCTCCCCATCCC
>JAJYMB010000102.1 GCA_021787365.1 Actinomycetes bacterium
AGGCTCTTGACGCCCCGCTCAGCCCGCCGCCTCTCGACGACGAACCGGGGCCTGCTACCGGGCTCTCCGGCGTTTACCCGGACGGGACTCTCACCCGCTGGGTTGATCCAGTTTCCAGGACGCACCATGTCTATCGGCCTACAAGTTGGGCGCCACCGCGTTCGACCCGACCACGGGGATAGTCCTGCACGAGTTCACCGACCAGCCCGGCATCCAGTTGTACACGGGGAACTTCCTTCAGGGCGACCTCGTTGGCCCGAGCGGCCAGACCTACCGCCAAGGGGACGGGTTCACGTTGGAGACCCAGCATTTCCCCGACACGCCCCACCATATTGGCCAGGCGGCGTGGCCGTCGGTCGTCCTCAACCCGGGGGAGCAGTTCAACTCGTGCACCACGTACCAGTTCGGGACAGAGGGTCCTGGGTTCGCCCACTTCCCGCCTGCAGGTCCACCAGGGAAGCCGTTCGTCAACTTCCCGCCTCCGGCGAGCCCCTCGGCTTCGGCGGCGATTTGCCCCCAAGAGACAGCGAGCTAAGGGAGCAATGAAATAGAGGCATGAAATAACGGCAGGCCGCTCGCCCCGAGTGGCCGAAGGCAAAGACCCTTCGGCCAGCCCCAGGACCCTGACAGGGGGGACGAGCGGCCTGGCCCTCCAGCAATGCGTTGGACGACGCCGTGCGGCGGTGCCTGGGCGCGGTCTCGACGAGGTTTATAGCCAGCTACTCCCTGCTCTGCCGCAGAGAGCCGTTCGCTCGTATGGGCGGTTCAGGCTGAGGACGACGCTACGCGGCGGCTGAGCGCCATCGGCAGGAACGCCACCAGTGCGGCCGCCTGCGTGGCGAGCACGAACACGTGCAGTTGGGTGCGGGACGTCTCGTAGAGCGCACCGATGATCGCGCTGCCGGCCAGCCAGGCCAGCCCGTAGACGGCGGTGAAGGTGCCGTAGCCGGTGCCGCGGCGGCCGGCAGGGACCAAGTCGGTGACTGCCGCGCGCATCGTCGACTCGTGCATCCCGAAGGCGGCGCCCCAGACCAGCGCGCCGATCCAGACCAGCACTGGCCTGTTGGTGAAGGACAGGAACGGCACCACGGCGCTCAGCACTGGCAGCACGCCCAGCCCGCGCAGCCCGACCCGGTCGTAGAGCCAGCCCGAGCCGAGCGCGGCGAGCGCGTCCGCGCCCATTGCCGCGGCGTAGAGCACCGGAATTTCCCACTCGGGCAGCACGGAGTCCACCTGCAGGTGGTAGGAGAGCACACCGAAGGTGGCGAAGCCGACCATGGTCAATGCGGTGAAGGCGCTGTAGGCCCAGAACCGGCGGGAGAACCGCCACCACGGTCCCTGCACCACGGCAACTGGCCAGGCGGTGGCAGGGCCGCTCTCTGGTCCGTAGGCGGCCGGCGCCGGCACCGCACGGCGCAGCCAGGCCAGCAGCGCCACGGCCACGACGCCGGGGACGACGAGCACGGCGAAGCCGAGCCGGTAGCCCGACAGCGCCACCATGCCGGCGACCAGCAGCGGGCCGAGCAACGCACCGCACTGGTCAAGCGCCTCATGGACGGCGAACGCCTTGCCCCGGCCCATGTCGGTGCTGGCGTGCCCCAGCATGGTGTCCCGGGCCGGCGTGCGCACCGCCTTGCCGAAGCGCTCAGCGATCACTGCCGCGGCCGCCTGCCAGAACTGGGCCACGGCGCCGAGCACCGGCACCGCGATCACGGTGATGACGTAGCCGGTGATCGTGATCGGCCAGTACCGGCGGGTGCGGTCCGACAGCGGCCCGGTGACCAGGCGGAACATCAGCGCCACCGCCTCGCCCGCGCCGGTCACCACGCCGACCACCACCGCGCTGGCCCCGAAAGTGGCCAGGTAGGGGCCGACAATGCCGCGGGCGCCCTCGTAGACGAAGTCGGCGGACATGCTCACCACGCCGAACGCCATCACGAACTGAAATGGGCTCAAGTGGTTGGGCGACCGCGCGGCCGCAAGGTCCGCCGTTGGACTGTCCGTGGCCATCGAGCCAGGCTAACCAGGCGGCTCGTTGACACGGCCGGGGCGACGTGACGCGCGCTGCGTCGGGGCGACCAAGCGTGTAGACGGCTACAACGTGCCCGTTACGCAACCCTGAGTAAGCCGGTTAGCTTCCCTCAGGGGCTCGTGTTCATGGCTCTTAGGGAAAAGGGCCAGCCTGGGTACCGGTGCCTCGGGCCGGCATGTCCCGGTCATCCTCGCGTGATTGCGAGGTGTGCGGCCCGGCGACCTCGGCGACCTCCAGGGGCGCCTTGGCCCGGTTCCTCGAGGCGAAGGCAAGACCGAGGCCGAGAGCTCCTGACCCCGGGGAGCGACCGGGGGGTAGGGGTGGGCTCAGCCGACCAGGCGGATGCCCCTCCTCACCCTGGGGCCACCGTTCACCAACACGACCTGGTTGGCGTAGAGGACATGGCCGCGTGCGCCGTGGATCAGGCCCATCGCACGGCCGTCGAGGCGGACGAGGAAAGTGCCCGTGGCCCCGGCGGCCAGGACGAAGCTGACGTGGCCCAGCAAGATGCCGTCATGCCAAAGGTTTATGAACCCCCGGCAGGCGGTGTCAGCACAACGCAAGCGCAGTGCCACTGACCCGTTGAAGACCCGCGTCGGACCACCAGTCAATGCGCTTGTGACAGGACGAGGCCGGGAGCCGACCAAGAGGGTGCCCCGCCTCACCCTGCGGCCGCCGTTCACCAACACGACCTGGTTGGCGTAGAGGACATGGCGGGGTGCGCCGTGGATCAGGCTCATCGCACGGCCGTCGAGGCGGACGAGGAAAGTGCCCGTGGCCCCGGCACCCAGGGCGTAGCCACCGCGGCCCAGCAAGATGCCGTCATGCCAAAGGTTTATGAACCCCCGGCAGGCGGTGTCAGCACAACGCAGGCGCAGTGCCACCGACCGGTTGAAGACCCTTGTCACGCCCGTTTGGGCCCTCACCACGGGGCGAGGCGGTGGCGTTGTGGTCGTGGTGCTCGGGGGGGCCGACTGGCTGAAGAGCTTGAACTCGTCGATCGACCACCAATGGTCAGCGGTCGACTCCGTGAGCACGACCCTCACGTACTGAGCCGTCTGGGTGGGGAAGCTCACGGTCTCTGGCGTGCCGGTACCCGTGCAGCTGGCCACCGTGGCCCAGGTGCTCCCGTTGCTCGAGACCTCGACGTCATAGCCCCGGGCGTAGTCGGTGGGCGAGTTGGGCACGGCCATCTTCAGTTCGTCGAAGGCCTGTGGCGAACCCATGTTGACCTCGAAGTAGAGACCGGGCGCCTGGGGCTCGTTGGTGCTGAAGCGGGTGGAGTAATTGCCGTCGAGGGCGTAGGCCGGAGGGTCGGCGCTGTTGGAGGGGGCGTTGGTGCTGGCGGCCCAGCCCGTGCGGCCAAGGGCCACCCCGCTCAGGGCCGCAGAGCAGTTGGACCCCGGCACGGCCGTGGTCGTGGTGGTCGGCGGTACCGTCGTTGTGGTCGTGGCCGGGGGGGCCGACTGGCTGAAGAGCTTGAACTCGTCGATCGACCACCAGTGGTCAGCGGTCGACTCCGTGAGCACGACCCTCACGTACTGAGCCGTCTGGGTGGGGAAGCTCACGGTCTCTGGCGTGCCGGTACCCGTGCAGCTGGCCACCGTGGCCCAGGTGCTCCCGTTGCTCGAGACCTCGACGTCATAGCCCCGGGCGTAGTCGGTGGGCGAGTTGGGCACGGCCATCTTCAGTTCGTCGAAGGCCTGTGGCGAACCCATGTTGACCTCGAAGTAGAGACCGGGCGCCTGGGGCTCGTTGGTGCTGAAGCGGGTGGAGTAATTGCCGTCGAGGGCGTAGGCCGGAGGGTCGGCGCTGTTGGAGGGGGCGTTGGTGCTGGCGGCCCAGCCCGTGCGGCCAAGGGCCACCCCGCTCAGGGCCGCAGAGCAGTTGGGCCCCGGCACGGCCGTGGTCGTGGTAGTGCTGGCCAAAGCTTCCGGGATGACCGGGGACAGGAAGCTCACCGCCGTTGCGACCGCTGCGAGCAATGGTATGGTCACTGGGTGCCGGCGGTACCGGCCGAGCCATTGGTAGGTCATGTGCCCTCCTTCTCGAGTTACCGCTCTTCCTAACGGTCTCCTTCCCTGGTTTCGTGACATGCTCTTGATGACAATGTGATGGCAATGTGATGGGATCGGGCCGCCGCGCGCGCAATTGGCACTCCTCTCGCCATACGAGAGCGTTAGCAGCGCCACAGACCGCCCTCCACGTACCCTCCCTCCCGCGCTGGGCAGGCTTTGCATGCGCCAGGCGTAGTTGAACCCGGCCCAACGGATGGTTGCTGTTGGCCCGTGACAGCTGTCACCGGGGGACGGGTTCGCTACCAGCCGGTCTTTGGTGGATTACACGTTCGTCGGCCGGCGACCCCCGCCGGTCCGATCGGTGCCATCTCCGCCAACGGGTCGCCCCCTTTTGGGGCTGCCGCACAAGCGCCTCGCCGGCGGGCGTTGCAAGGAACTGGTGGACGTGGCGACAAGAAGGGCGCATCCATCAGTTATCGGGGCAAAAACTCTCCCTATTTCTGGTGGACGTGCCCCGCCGGCAATCACGTCCACTAGTTTTGCGGCCTTCCCTCTACCGTGTCCCCCGATTGGGCCCCAGGACCTCGTGGCTGTGCGCCGCGGGCTTCGAAAAGCTCGGGCCCCCGAGGTTCCTTTTCCGCCGGCGTGTGGCCACAGCACGCCCCGAAGGCCGTGGGCCCAAACCATGGCGGGCCCATAGAAGCCGCCCTGGGGGCGCTCGCGGCATTCGAGCCCGGTCCTCGAGTCCCCAGGCGCCTCCCTCCCGGCCGGCCTGAGGAGCCAGTCCGAGTTCTACGAGCGCGAGGCCCGCTTCTACCTAACAGCCACCAGTTGGTCGGGCCGGGCCCCTGGCCCGAGACCTTCGCACACTACGGGCCGACCTTGCCGGCCAGGGACCGCGCCCGCAGGCCGGTGGCGAGGAGTTGGCACGAAAGCGTTGCACCAATCCCTTCGCCGGCGCGTAGGCGTAGGTCGAGGAGGGGCTCGAGGCCAAGCTCGTCCAGCACGGCTGGGTGCGCTTTTTCCCGGCTGCGCTGCCCGGCAACGAGGCACCCCGCCGCGCCCGGCTCCAAGCGCACCGCGCACAGGGCGGCGACCGAGGTGGCGAGCCCGTCCAGGACGACGCCGGCCCCTCGCCGGGAGGCACCGAGCACCACGCCGGCGAGCACCGCCAGTTCGGGCCCCCCGAGCGCGGCGAGCACCTCCATCGGCCCGGGCAGCTCGCCAGCGCGCCGTAGGGCGGCCGCCACGACCTCTCGCTTGCGTTGGAGGGTCGCGCTGTCCCCGCTCGCCCCGAGCCCGACCGTCTCCTCCGCCGTCAAGTGCAAAAGGGCGGCGGTTGCCGCGGCGGCGACAGTGGTGTTGGCCATGCCCACTTCGCCGATGGCCAAGAGGCGGGCCGGGCTCGCGGCGCCCAGCCGGCGCCCAGCCTCGAGCAGGGCCGCGACGTCGGCCGGCTCCAGGGCGTCCTCGTTGACCAAGTCGCCGCGCCGTCCCGGGGGCCGGCACTCCGCTGTGCCGGGCACGGGGCCGCCTTCCACCCCGGCGTCCACGGCCATGACGGCGAGGCCGGCCGCCCTTGCCGTGGCCGCCCCGAAGGACTCTCCCGCCACGGTTGCCTCCAGCACCTCGCGCGTGGTGGCTTGCGGGTAGGTGGAGACGCCGTGGTGCCATACCGGGTGGTCGGCGGCGACGACCACCAAGGTGCCACCCGCGATGGTTGAGATGCCGAGGCTGCCCAGCCGGTCGAGGGCTTTGTCTAGCGCCCCGAGGGAGCCGGGGGCCGTGAGCAACTGGTCGGCCCGGTCGCGCGCCCCGACTACTGCGGCCTGGCCCGGGGAGCGCAGTGCCGAAGGGGGCGGAGGCGGCCCCGCCCCGGGCCAACGCTCGCTCAGCACCACCGTGGCCAGGTCCACGCGCCGGGACCACCCGGCTCGCTCCAGGCCGGGTAGGGGGAGCCGCTCGTCGGGCCACCCCAAGCACAGCCACCCCA
>JAJYMB010000135.1 GCA_021787365.1 Actinomycetes bacterium
CTTGCCACCAGACGGGTGCCTTTCGCTCGGGATACCGGAGTGTTTCCTGACACCATTTTCCCAAGCGGGAGGCACCTTTGTCACGTATTCGAACCTACGTTCGCGCCGTTACCTGCGGATCCAGGTCAGAGCACAACACGCTCGTCGTGATGACAGTCGTGGCCGCCATTTTCGTGCCCTTCGTGCTCCTCTACCAGGGCTGGACGTACTGGGTGTTCCGCCGGCGCCTGACCCGGCCCCCAGAGGCGCGGGCAGCACGCCCGGCCGCGGGCGCGGGCGGCCCGGCCCGCGCGGCCGCGGTCACGCCGGCGGGGAACGGGAGCGAGACCATTGCCACCGGGAGCCAGCCCACGGCCCAGCACGCCTGAGATGGCCGGGGCGGCCGGTGGGCTCGGCGGGGGCGAAATGGCCGGCGGGGCGGGCGGCGGGGCGGGCGGCGGGGCGGGCGGCGGGGCGCTTTCGCTACCTCTTGGCAGGCGTCCGTTCGACCACCGCCTCGTGCGCCTCCCGGCCGTCCGCCTTTCCCTCGCAGCTTCGGTGGCACTTGGCGTCCTGTCCACCGCCGGCGTGGTGGCCCAAGCGCTCGGGCTCGCCCACCTACTGGCGGGAGCCATGCCTGGAGCGCCAGCCGGCACCGGGCTTCGCTCCCAGTGGTTCGCGCTGCTCGGAGCAGGCTTCGCTGTCCGCGCCCTGGGCGCACTGGCCGGTGAAGTCGTTGCCGCCTTGGGCTCTTCGGCAGCCAAAGCCGAACTGCGCTCTCGGCTCGTCACTGCCGCTGTCTTCCCGCGAACGGTGCGCCCCGCCCGCCGAGAGGGGCCGGGAAGCCTGGCCACGCTCGCCGGGCCTGGCCTGGACGCCCTCGACGTCTACATTGGGCGCTGCCTACCCGACTTCGTGCTGGCGGCGGCAGCGCCAGCGGCGTTGCTCGTGGCAGTCGGCATCATCGACTGGGTCTCGGCCCTCATCGCGCTGGCCGTGCTGGCCCTCTTCCCCGTCTTCGGGGCCCTTGTCGGGCGGGCGAGCCTCACGCTCGGCGCCAACCGCTGGCGCCGGGTGGAAGAGCTTGGGGCCTACGTGGCGGACGTGTTCGAGGGCATGCCTGTGCTCCGGGCTTTCGGGCGGAGTACGGCCCAGCGTGACCGCATCGCCAAGCTCAACGAGGCGATCGCACGCTCGAGCACCAAGGCCCTGCGAGTGGCCTTCCTCTCGGCCCTCGTGCTCGACGAATTGGGTTCCCTCTCGGTGGCGCTGGTGGCGGTGCCGCTCGGCCTGCGCCTCCTCTCGGGCGGCGTGAGCTTGCCCGCCGCCTTGGCCGTGCTCGCCGTGTCGCCGGAGATCTTCGCCCCGCTTCGGAGGGCGAGCGCCGAGTTCCACGAGAGCACCGAGGGCCTGGCGGCCGCGGCGAGGGCCCTGGAGGCGGCCGGGGAGGCTGAAGGAGCACTGAGGCGATATCCGATGGTGCGCAAGGGAGGCCCGAACGGGCAGAAAGTGGGCCCGACTGGGGACGAAAGCAGTCCCGTCGGGCACGAAAGGGGCCCGACCGCGCAAAAAACTGACCGATGTGATCTGGCACAAGGCGCATCGGTCAGAAAAGAGGCCGTTTTCGCGCAGAAAACCGATGAATGCGCCGTTGCGCCAACCACATCAGCCGGTTTTTCGTCCGCTATCCGCCAGCGGGCGAGCATGAAGGCCGCTGCCGGCGCCGGCCCCGGCGCGCCCCACCAGGAACACCCCGCGCCCGACCCCCGCTCGGTACCCGTTGTGCTGCGCTCGGTCAGCGTCGTGCTGCCCGGACGTGCCACCCCTCTACTGGATGAGGCCAACCTCACGATCGAACCGGGCGAGACGGTGGCGCTCGTGGGCCCGAGCGGGTCGGGCAAGTCGACGATCATCTCGCTCCTCGCTGGCTTCCTCACGCCGTCGGAGGGGTCAGTGACCGCCGGCGGAGTTGACCTGCGAGAACTGGGCCCCCGCTACTGGCGCCGCCTCGTCACGCGTCTCCCGGAGCACCCCACCCTCCTCTCGGCGACACTGGCCGCCAACCTCCGCCTCGCCGCGCCAAATGCGAGCGACAGAGAGCTCCTCTCGGCATTGGCGCAAGCCGGGGCGCCGGCTCTGGCCCTCAGCCTGCCAGGCGGGCTCGAAGCTCGCCTCGGCGAGGGGGGCCGGCGCCTATCTGCCGGCGAGCTCCAGCGGGTCGCCCTGGCCCGCGTGCTGCTCCGGCCGGCGTCGCTCTACCTCCTCGACGAGCCCACGGTCCACCTGGACGAGGCGAGCGAGCAAGAGGCCCTCGCCGGCCTGCAAAAGGCGATCGGCGGCGCCAGCGCGCTCATCGTTTCCCACCGCCCAGCCGTTGCCTTGGCCGCGGACAGGGTGGTCTCCCTGCGAGGGGGAAGGCTTATCGAGCTCACGAGGGCAGACATGCCCATGGCGGTGCCCGCATGAACACACGCCAGCTCTGGCCCGCCGCCTTACCCGGGACCCTCTCCGCCGTCTCGGGGATCGGCCTCTTGGCCACCTCGGGCTGGCTGATCACCCGCGCTTCCGAGCGCCCCCCCGGTCCTCAGCCTGTGCGTGGCGATCGGAGCGGTACAAGCGTTCTCGCTCGGGCGGGGGATATTTCGTTACCTCCAGCGTCTCGGTGTGCACGGCCTGTCCCTCGAGGTGCTCGGCAAGCTCAGGATGCGGCTGTTCGACCTGCTCGAACCGAGAGTGCCAGGAGCGATAGGCCGGGGGGCGGCTCTGGCTGGCCTGGTGTCCGACGCCGATGCCGTGGCGCAGGGGTTCGCGAAGCAACTTGGCGCTTGGGTGGACGTCGTCTCCAGCGCACTGGCGGGCACGCTCCTCGCAGTCCTCGTGGAACCCCGTCTCGGGCTGCTGGTCCTCGCTGGGGCACTGGCGGTGGTGGTGGCCGCATTGGCGCTATCTCGTCTTTCCACCAGAGCCATGGCCAGGGCGGCGGAAGAGCGCGCCGCGCTCGCCAGAGTCATCACAGAAACCGTGAGCTCTGCACGCGAGTTCGTCGCTTACGAGCGGGAGGACCTCCTTCACGAACGGTTGGCCGAGGCGCACCGGCGCTCGCGCTCGGTGGCGTTGCGAGCCGCCCTCGCGACCGGGCTCGCCAAAGCGTCGGCCACCGCGGTCGCCGGTGGCGCCCTGGCTGCTGTCCTCGCCGTCGGCCTAGCGGCACGCGAGGCCGGCCGGCTCTCGGGACCCCTCCTGGCAGTCGTCGCCTTTGCCACCCTGGCCGCCCTGGACCAGTGCTCGGCACTGCCTGCCGCCCTCGAGGGCATTTCTGCGGGCCGAGCCGCCGCCAGGAGGATCGAAGAGGTTGCGTCCCTCCCAGCGGTCTCCGAGCCGGCACTGGGCGAAGCGCCGGCACTGGGCGAAGCGCCGGCACTGGGCGAAGCGCCGGCACTGGCCGTGACGGGTGCCGCGCCGGATAAGGCGGCAGCCCCGGGCCCGGAGGCGGTCCTAGGCACCGCTGCACTGGAGAGGGCATCCGTGGCGCTGGCCGGCGGCACCGCCGGCCTGAAGGAGGTCTCGCTGCGGCTGGACGCCGGGGGGCGGCTGGCAATCTGCGGCGCAAGCGGCGCCGGCAAGACCACAGCGATAAACGCCCTCCTGCACTTCGTCGACTGCTCGTCAGGGCGGGCGACGCTCGGAGGCGCCGATGTCAAGGACCTTACGCGGGCGGGGATCGCCCGGCTCGCCGCCTGGCTCCCGGACGAAACCCACGTGTTCGCAGCCAGCCTCGCCGACAACCTCCGCATCGCCTGTCCCGGTGCCACCGACGAGGACTGCGCCGGCGCTCTCCGGAGCGCCGGGCTCGCTGACTGGCTGGCGTCGCTCCCAGACGGGCTCGCCACCCGGTTGGGGGCCGGCGGGAGGCCCCTCTCAGGCGGTGAACGTCAGCGGCTCGGTATGGCGCGAGCGCTCCTCGGCGGGGGTTCGGTCCTCCTGCTCGACGAACCCACGGCCCGGTTGGACCCTGCCACGAAGGACCAAGTGCTTTCGGGGCTGCTCCGGGCCGCCCAAGGTCGCTCGCTCATCGTGGTTACCCATGAGCCCGCCGTCGAAGACATGGTGGACGAAGTACTAGAGCTCGCCGGCGGACGGGTCGTTGCGTGCCGCCCCGGGCAAGCGTGACCGCCTGGACACCAAACGACGGGCTGTTGCCCGCCGCCCCCGAGCATTACTGCCCGCGCCCTGGAGCGCGGTGCTGTGACGCCTCTCGCAAGGCGGAGTCTATGCTGTTCACCCACTCGGCCAAGCCGTAGCCGCTCGCCTGGGCGCTGCCGGAAAGCTCTAGTTCCAACGGCACGAGCACGTCGCGCTGGAGCGCTGCCAGCGACCCGTAGCGAGCCGCGCTCTCCAATACCTCGCCGGCGAGGAAGGCGCGCGCCCGGCGCCACCTCTCCCCGCTGGCGCCACCCGGTGGCCGCGTCCCCTCGGACTCGGTCCGCAGCTCCGCCTCCGTCCCGTGAGCAAGCCGATTGGTCCACACCCAGGCGGGTGCATAGCCCAACTCGTCTTCCCATCGCTCGGCGAGGCCTCCTCGGAGGAGTGCGGCGGCGTCCGCGACTACCACCTGCCCCTCCCGGTGCCAGCGACGCCCGCCCAACCTTGCTCGCACCGCCTCCACCAGCCGCACGCGCCAACCACGGCGGCGTCTCTCCTCCGAGCGCGCCACCCTCGACCGCTCCTGCCCGCCCTCCGGGCTCGCGTCCTGCCACCACCCGGGCCAAATAGGCCACCGCAAGGGCCACATATCAAATGTGTACCCTTATAGAGGCCCGATGCGTAGGGTACTTGGTCCCCTTCAGCCTGAGGCGCGGGTCGAGCCCGGGCCTGACGTCGCGCGAACATGACTGGCATGGACCTCCTCGTAGTACCGGTAGACAACCCCGAAGGGCTCAACGTCATCTTGGGCCAGAGCCACTTCATCAAGACCGTCGAAGACCTGCACGAGGCGCTCGTCGGGGCCAGCCCTCGGATCCGCTTCGGGATCGCCTTCTGCGAGGCCTCGGGACCAAGGCTCGTGCGCTGCTCGGGCAATGACGACGGCCTGGTCAAACTGGCGGCCGACAATGCCCTTCGGGTCGGGGCGGGGCACTGCTTCGTCGTGTTCCTGCGCGAGGCGTTCCCGGTGAACGTCCTCAACGCCATCAAACAAGTCCCCGAAGTCTGCCGAATCTTCTGCGCGACCTCCAACCCGCTCTCGGTGGTGGTCGCGGCCGGCGAGGAGGCACGCGCCGTCCTTGGGGTGTTCGACGGCTCCTCTCCGCTCGGCCTCGAAACCGACGCTGACGTCGCCGAGCGCAAAGCCCTTCTGCGCTCGATCGGCTACAAGCTCTGAGCGCCGGTCGCGACGAAGCGCTCGCCCTGCTGGCTCACCAAGTCGGCTGCCACAAGCTCACGTAGGCCGCTACGCACCCGGAACAAAGCGAGACCGGTCACCGAAGCGACGTCCTCCTCCGTGGCGGGGCGCTCGAGCGCCGCGAGCATCGCCCGCCCCGAGGCGCTGAGCGTGCCGTCGGCGTTGAGGCACGCCATCAGACCTCGAGCGACTTCTTGGTCAAGTACCAGTCGACCGACTCGTAACCTTCGGTTTTCTTGATGAAATCCTCGGAGGTACGCTCTTCGGCCAGTTCGACCGTGTTGGGGGTGGGGATGATGACCTTGTCGCCGGGGCGCCAGTTGGCCGGCGTGGCCACCTTGTTCGCGTCGGAAACCTGAAGGGCGTCCACCAAGCGCACGATCTCGTCCATGTTGCGCCCCGTGCTGAGCGGGTAGTAGATCATCGCCCGGAGCACGCCCTCGGGGTCGATCACGAACACGCAACGGGACGCCTCGGTTTTGGACTCCCCCGGCATCAGCATCCCGTACGCCGTAGCCACCTTCTTGTCCAGGTCGGCAATGACGGGGAACGGGATGTGCGTACCGGTCTTGTCTTCGATGTTGCGCACCCAGGCGATGTGTGAGTAGACACTGTCGACCGAGAGCCCGAGCAGCTCGGTGTGGCGCTCCTGAAGTTTTTGGTAGATACCGGCGAACCCGATGAACTCGGTGGTGCAGACAGGCGTGAAATCCGCCGGGTGGGAGAACAGCACGAGCCAGCTCCCCCTGAAGTCGCTCAGCCGTACCGTCCCCTGCGTAGTCACCGCCTCGAAGTCCGGTGCGGGCTCACCGAGACGTGGCAGGCCTCGGGCTACTGGGGCTTCTTCTACCGTTGTCATGGCAATTCCTCTCTATCTCTCGTCGGTCAACGCCACGCTTAGCGCTCGGTACCCGGTACCGCTAGGGCCGAAAGTCCATAGCAACTTCGGCTCCGGCGAAAAAGGCCGGGCGCGGCCAGGAAAGGGCGCGCCCAAGCCAGGAGCTTCGCTAGCCCGACCGGCGTCACACGCCGGTGAGGGCCTCTTCGGAAGCCAACGTCGCGCAGGCCGCGTGGACGACCGCCGCAATGCGAAGGCCCTCGTGGATCTGGGTGGTGCTCATGCCGGCCGAACGCAGTTCCCTCTCATGCGCAGCCAAACAGGAACCACAGCCGTTCACGGCCGACACCACGACGCACCACAGCTCGAAGTCGGCCTTCTCTACGCCTTGCCGGGTGGCGATGACGTTCATCCTGAGCCGCGCCGGAATGTCCGCGTACTCGCCCGCTCCGGCGTCCGCGAGCAGGTGCTTGGCCCGGTAGTAGATGTTGTTCATGGCCATGACCGCTGCGGCCGCCTTGGCACCAGCAAACGCGGCATCGCTCAACCTGCGGCGCCCCTCCTCGACGAGCTCAGCGCTCCCCTCGCCCGCCGGCGAGGCGAGCGCGACCGCCACCACCGCACCCCAGAGCTGCTGCTCGCTGAGCGGCGACGCGTTTATGAGCCCGCCGAGGTTGAGCTTGATGTCTCGCGCGTACTCGGGCAGTGCTTCCTTCACCGTGTCGAGCCCCAATTCCTAGGCCCCCACGCCCATGAGCTCGCCCGGGTCCAGCGTGGCCTCGCCCGGACGCCAGTTGCAGGCACAGAGCTCGTCGGTCTGGAGCGCGTCGAGGACCCTCAGCACCTCGGCCACATTGCGCCCGACCGAGCCCGCCGTCACCATCACGAACTGCACGACACCATTAGGGTCGACCAGGAAGGTCGCCCGCTGCGCCACCCCGTCCTCCCCGAGGGTACCTGCGGCCTCCGACAGCTCCCGGCGGGTGTCGGACAGCATGGGGAAGGGGACCTCTCGCAGGTCCGCGTGGTCCTTGCGCCAGGCAAAGTGCACGTACTCGCTGTCCACCGACACGCCCAGCACTTGCGCGTCGCGATCGGTGAACTCCCGGTTCTGCCTCGCGAACTCGGCGATCTCGGTCGGGCAGACGAAAGTGAAGTCCTTGGGCCAGAAGAAGACCACCCGCCACTTCCCCTCGTGTGACTTGGGCGTAATGGTGACGAAGTAGTCCTCCGGGGACTTTGCGTCCACCTTGGCCAAGTCGCCTGGGACCAACGCAGTTAGTTCGTAGTCGGGGAACCGGTCGCCAACGGTCAGCATCGTGAGATTGTCCTCCTTGTGAATGGGTTCTCATGCAGACTACCCGGGCTCGGCCCGGTGCCGCGCGGACTTACAAGAGATATAGTGTTTGCCTAGTCGATCCATAGAACATCGCTATGAACGAGAAGACCCGCCAGCCCACCTTGGCCCAGCTCCGGGCGCTTGTCGCCGTGGCCGACGCCCTGCACTTCGGCGACGCCGCGGCCAGGCTCGGATTGAGCCAGCCGTCGGTTTCGGCCGCCATCGCCGGGCTGGAGGCCAGCCTCGGCACCGTCCTCCTCGAGCGCAGCACGCGCCGCGTCGTGCTCACGCCCGCCGGCACATCGGCCGCCGCTCACGCCCGCAGCGTCCTTTCGTCCGTGGACCGCTTGGTCGGGTCCGCAAAGCACGACGCCCAACCGTTCAGCGGGCCCCTCCGTCTCGGGGTCATCCCCACGGTGGCGCCCTACCTCCTCCCGCTGCTCCTCCGCACCCTGGTGCGCCGCTTCCCGGCGCTTCGCCCCGACGTGAGAGAGGACCAGACCGCTCGGCTGCTCGCGGACCTCGCCGCCGGCCAACTCGACCTGCTCCTACTCGCGCTGCCGAGCGGGGGCGACGCCGTCACCGAGTTACCTCTCTACGACGAAGACTTCGTCCTGCTCGTAAACGAAAAGGACCCGCTCGCCGGCAAGTCGCGCCTCGACCCCGTTGTGCTGCAACACGTCCGGCTATTGCTCCTCGACGAAGGCCACTGCCTGCGGGACCAAGCGCTCGACCTTTGCCGCCAGGTGGGGGCGACTACCAAGCACCCGGCCCGGGCAACATCGCTCACCACGCTGTCACGGTTGGTGGCAGCCGGCCTCGGGACCACCCTCCTGCCGGCCACGGCGGCCGCGGTCGAAGTCCGCCGGGGGCTGGCTACCGCCACATTCCGCCCGCCCGTGCCGGGCAGGCGTCTCGGCCTCGTGCACCGGGAGAGCAGCTATCGTGCCGAGGAGTACGCGCAAATCGCCGAACGTTTCCGGTCGGCCCTGCACTCGACGTCGCTGCCGGTGCGGGTGACGAGATAGTAGCCAGCCTGGGGCGACCAGCCTGCTCTCCCGCCTCTGGCTTCGGGCAAGCACGGATGGACTGCACGCCTCTAGCTGGGACCGGGCTCCCGGCACCTGCTAGCCGCATGGCACCAGGGTGGGGCTGGCTACAGGAGATGAGGGATGCTGCGCGCGCCGGTGTAAATCGCGACCGCCACCAAGAGGAACGTAAAAGCGAACGCCAGACGTCCCGGCCTCACCACCGACGCGACCCGGTTGCCGGCAACCGACCCGGCGATGGCAGCCGCAAGGAAAACGGCAACGAGAGTCCAGTTGACGTCCGCCTGCGTGCCCAGCCGTGCCAGCAGTGCTGCCGCCGTGTTCACGGCGATGACGAGCAACGAGGTGCCAACAGCTTCGGGCATCTCGAAACCGAGGGTCAGCACCAGGGCCGGCACGACTATGAAGCCGCCGCCAACGCCGAAAAAGCCCGTCAATAGGCCCACGACTGAGGCCGCGGCCACCACTCGGCCTATGTTGGCCAGCTGGGCGGGCGCTTCCCACTTCGGCCGGGCAAGCGCCAGCGGGGCGCTCGCCCCATGATTGCCTTCCCTCGCCAGCAACATTACCGGCGCGGGTGGCCCTGCGCTGGCACCAGCGACGGCACTCGGGCCCCACTCGCCCTCTTCGCCCAAGGCGGCGGTGCCCCTTGCGCGTCCCGCCTGGGGCCAGCCCGAGGAGGCGACCATCACCGGGCTACCAACCTCCGCGGGCGGTGAACTCGACGAACCGGCGGTCCCAGATTTGCCTCCGGGCGGCCGGGCGAGCCTCAACGCCATGGCTCCCGCCGCGACCAGGACCAGGCCGGCAAAGGCGCTCAGGAGCACGTCCGAGTTGACACCCGCGGACAGGCGGGCACCCACGAACGAGCCGGCGACACCGAGCGCCCCGAACACGAGCCCCTTCGTAACCCGCACCCTGCCGGCCCGGGCGTGGGCGAAAGTCCCGGCCAGCGACGTCAGGCCGACGATGACGAGTGAAGCCGTGGTCGCCCCGTGCGCGCCCTGGCTGAGCAGGTACACGAGCGCCGGCACGGTGAGGATCGACCCGCCCCCGCCCAGGGCGCCGAGGCTCAGCCCGATGACGACGCCGACGGGTACGGCGAGGAGCAGGAGCAACAACTGCCAGATCCCCTATCAGTTCCCTAGGCCGAACAGCGGTTGGGGCCGGCCTCGAGCTCCCGCGGGAAACCGGGAGTGCTCCGGCTCCCACCTCGGTTGACCTCGATTATCGCCCGGTAGTTGGGGGGCCGTTCGGTTACCCGAGCCGTAGCCCAAGAGACGAAGGCTTCTTCGTCCAGCGAAAGCGCATCGACGGACTGCCGCAACTCACCGAGCCTCGCACCGACGACTTCGTCTGGCACTACGGCCACGCCGTCGCCGTAGTGAGCCGGCAGCACCGTGACATCGTCGGGCAGGGGAAGGACCTTTTCCGACAGGGACCCGTGCAAGTTGCGAGCGAACTCCTCGGCCCGCTCGGCCAAGTCCGGCCGGCCGACCCCGTCGACAAAGATCGTGTCGCCGGACAGCACCGCGCTGTCATCGACAAAGAACATCGTCGACCCCTCCGTATGGCCGGGGGTGTGGAGCACGGCGACCGCCAGTTCGGCCCCTCCGGGTAGCCCGAAACGTTCCCCATCAGCAAGGGGGGTGAACTCGAAGGAAAAAGGGTCCGCGGGGTTGAGGTGAAGCGACGCCCCTGCCATCTCAGCCAGCGCACGCGCCCCCGACAGGTGGTCCGCGTGAAGGTGCGTGTCAAAGACCCGCGTGATGCGCCACCCGCGCTCGCCGGCCGCCTGCTGGTACACGTCGGAGTCGAGCGACGGGTCGACAACGTAGGCCTCGTCACCGGCGCCGATGACGTAGGAAAGGCAGCCCTTGCCCCGGCGTCGCACCTGCACTATGGAAGCGTCGGGCACTTGGAATTGAGCAGTGTCGTACACCTGGCCCCACGCCGCCATCCCTCCGGTCAAGTTGGCGACCTCGTAGCCGGCAGCCTCGAGCACCTCGGCGGCCGTCCGCGAGCGGTTGCCGCTGGCGCACACCGTCACGATCGGGCGGTCCGTCGGCACTTGCCCCAACCGGTCAGCCAGCTCGCGAAGGGGGATGTTGAGAGCACCTTGCATCGGCCAGGCCGCCACCTCGTCGGCGTCACGTACGTCCAGCAGCAACGGTCCGCCGGAAGCCCCGACCAGCTTCACCAGCTCCTTTGCGCTCATTTCGACAGGCAACGCTCACTCCTCTCATTGTAAGGCGGTTCCATATACCTAGGGGGGTATTCTGTTAGAGTCTATTGTAAGGTACTACGAACCAAACAAGAAAGGACAACCGAAGTGTGCCATCCAGTGAGGTGCAGGATCTGCGGCAAGACGACCTGGGCGGGCTGCGGACGCCACGTCGACCAGGTGATGAGAGGTGTCCCCGAATCGCAGCGCTGTGCGGGTCACCCGGTGGAGGCCGGCGACAAGCCGTCGCTCCTCGACCGGCTGCTCGGCCGGCGCTGACCCTCGGTGCCGGCGGGCTCGGGCGCCCCGGCAACCTCGCCCTCTCGGACAAGGCGCCGGCGGGCCGTCGGGTCGTCCCGTCACAACCGCCCCGGGCACCTAGTTCTTGGCGGCTACTTCTTGGCGGCTACTTCTTGGCGGCTACGACCTCCAATGTGCCGGCCATCCCGGCTCTCGCCTGGCCAGGTACGGGGTCGATGTACTGGTAGGTACCCGGCTTTGCCGCCGTGAAGGTGAAGCCGCCTTCCTGAGCGCCAGCCGCCGTCGCGTCGCCGAGGAACCAAAGCGCCGAGCCGGGAAAGGCGGGCCTCGCCTCGGCCATGGGCATGTGCAACGCCGCCACGCCGGCGGGGACGACGGCCATGCCGTGCGCGCTCGCCTTGTCGTCGTTCACGAACATGAAAGAGACCTTGGCGCCGGCCCGCACCACGAGGTCCGGTGCCTCGAGGCCGCCGACCATCAGGCGGTGGCCCGCCCGAGCGACCGCCTGGATATTGACTGAACGGCCCGTGAACCTCACCTTGCCCGCGCCCACGGCGACGTTCGCACCCCTGAGCGGCTCGGTCGCCAGTCTCGAAGCAGCCCCGCTTTTCACCAGGTGCCCGGGCGCACCGGCGAACAGCCAGCCGACGTACCTCCCGGCCCCACCGCGACCCCAGGGCAAAAGGAACGTCGGGAGGTCCCGTCCTCTCTCCCAGCCAGGCGCATTGTCCCCGCCGGTCATCCAAGCGAAGGCGGCTCGGCTCTGCAGCGCGCGGTAGTCCAGAGTCGAGAGCCTCGACAAGTAGTAGCGGTAGAGGGGAAGCGAGGGCCGCGGGCTACCGCCGGTCAGGGCCGCGAGCGCTACGAGGGTACCGACCACGCCCACCGAGACCACTGCCAGCGCCACGTCCGCGGCCCGCCTCCAGCCGTGCCTGGCCCTGCTGCAGTAGCGCCCTTCTCCAAGAGACCCTCCCATGCCCGCCCAAGACCGCTCACGGGCGCGCAAGCCCGCCTTCTTGTAAAGCGCGGCGCGCGCCCGCGCCACCATGACCTCCGGCGTGATGCCGTTGCCCCTCTCGGACAGCTCGAGCTCGAGCGGCACGAGGGCCCGTACCTGAAGGCGCCTGATCGCCCGGGGCTTGTTACCGGCGAGGCAGAGCAGGTCCCTGGCAACCCTGGATACGGCCCGGTTCCATCGCCTCGAGCCGGACCGCCAGTCGCGAAATCCTGCACCCCGCCAAGGACGACCACGAGAAGCCAGCGCCTTTAGCTCTTTGGGTTGCGCGTGCGCCACCCGGTTGACCCACGCCCAGGCCTCGACCGGCTCCTGCCTCGACCTCTGGAGCTCGGCAAAGCGCCCGCTGAGGAACGCCTCGCACTCGTCGGCCAACCCCTCGCCACCAAGCCAAGGGCCAGCTGGTGGCTTCTCAGGCCACTGCTTCCTCTCGCGGCCGGTTGGGCCCAGCGTCGTCACCTCCTTGCCTCACCAGGGCGGCACCTTCGGCCCGCCAAACAGCGACCCTACGGCGGTCGCCGCCACCCCCAATAGGGCCCTTGGGCACTTGCTGCCGAGGATTTCTACTGGGCCCGCCTACTGGGCCCGCCTACTGGGCCCGCCTACTGGGCCCGCCTACTGGGCCCGCCTACTGGGCCCGCCTACTGGGCCCGCCTACTGGGCCCGCCTACTGGGCCCGCCTACTGGGCCCGCCTACTGGCCGCGCTCACTGACCGCGCTCACTGGCCACGCTCAATCGGGGCGGGCCAGGCCACCACTTCGCCCCGCACAACCATGGCGACCGGGTCGCCTACTTGGGCGGGGGGCCGACCCGGGCAGCGGGCGCGCAACGGGTGCCCGAAGCCGGAGATCCTGACCAGCAAAACACAGTCGTGACCGTAGAACTCCCGATGGACAACCGTCCCCGTGGCGCCGCTCGGCGGGGCACGCCCGTCCCCGAGCGCCCGGAGGGAGATCTGCTCGGGACGTACGAGGGCCCGGACCGGACCTCCGAGAGAACCGATGTCACCAGCCAGGCGAAGCGTCCCGAGCGGCGTCTCGACCGAGCCCTGCCCCGCGATACCCGCCAGGATGTTGGCTTCTCCGAGGAACTCTGCGACCGACGGGTCGACAGGACGGTCGTAGAGGGCGAAAGGAGAGCCGAACTGGCGGATCCGGCCCGAATCCATGACCCCCACCAGGTCCGAGACCGAGAGGGCCTCCTCTTGGTCGTGGGTGACGAAGACCGTCGTGGCGCGCTGGGCGCGCAAGAGCGCCATCACCTCCGAACGAAGCGACGAACGAAGCCCGGCGTCCAGAGAAGAAAACGGTTCGTCGAGCAGCACGAGGCGCGGGTGGGGGGCGAGCGCGCGCGCGAGCGCCACCCGCTGCTGCTGGCCACCCGAAAGCTGGTGGGGATAACGTTTGCCCAGGCCCTCCAAGCCGACCATCCGCAGCAGCTCCTCCGACCTCCCGCCGGCGCGCTGGGCCCGGGACAGCCCGAACGCCACGTTTTGGGCCACGGTCAAGTGGGGGAAAAGGCTGCCCTCTTGGGCCACGTAGCCGACCCGGCGCTTCTCGGGGGGAGTGAACCGGCGGGCCGAGTCCACGACTTCCCCTCCGATCTCCACCGCGCCGGCGTCGGGGCGCTCGAAGCCGGCGATCACGCGCAGCAATGTGGTCTTGCCGCTCCCCGACCGCCCCAGCACCGTCACGACCGAACCCTCCGGGACCTCGAGTTCGAGCCCGTCGAGCACCCGCTGGCCGCCGAAGGACTTGGAGACCCCCCGGCAAACCACGGCGCTCAAGCGACCACCTCGAACGCCGGCCTGCTGCCCCTGGAACTGCGGTAGCCCCGGTCGAACCACCGCCCGAGGAGGTAGGCGGGCGCCGCCGACAGGAGCATCATCATGGCCGCGTAAGGGGCCGCGGAGCCGAAGGCAACGCCTTGTTCCGCGTCTGCCCAAAACTGGGTGGCGAGCGTCCCTGCCCCCGTCGGCACGAGCAACAACGTGGCGGTGAGCTCCGTCGCGGCCGACAGGAACACGAAACAAAAGGCTGCGACAAGGCCGGGGGCCACCAGGGGCAGGGTCACCCTGAGGCGCACGGCCATGGGGCCCTGCCCGAGCGACCGACCGACCTCTTCGAGGCGAGGCGAGGCGCGCGCCACCGATGCCGCCATCGCCACGAGGCCGAGCGGGAAGAACATGACGGCGTAAGCAAATACCAGCAGTTCCGGGCTCTGGTACAGGAAACCGAGGAAATGGCTGGCCAAGTACACGAGAGCGAGCGCGACCACGATGCCGGGCACGGCTTGGGTGATAAACGTGGCCCGCTCGAGCGCGCCCGACCATTTCCGCTGGTGGCGGGCGGCCAACAAGGACACGGGGAGGGCGAGGGCGGTCGCGAGAGCGGCACCGAGGGCGCTGTAGACGGCCGTGTACGCCGTCGCAGCCCCGAGCGACACGGCCGTAGGAAGGGTCGAAGAGCCCCCGGCCAACATCCAGTAGGCCACCACGAAAACTGGGAACCCGGTAGCCGGCACCGCCACCAGGGCGACGGCGGCGAGAGCCGGCACCTTCGCCCGCCCGAGGGGCAACGGCCTCTGGGCACGCTCGGCCATGGGGCCGCTGCGCTGCAGCTTGCCTCGTTCCCTGAAACCAGCCTCTGCTCCGAGCACGAGGACCGAGAGGGCGACCAGCACGAGCGAGAGCGAGGAGGCGACGCCGGGGTCGAACTGGGTCTCCAGTTCACCGAAGATCGCAGTCGTGAAGGTTTGGTAACGCAGGTCCTCGAAAGCTCCGTAGTAAGCAAGGAGCGCGAGGCACACGAGCAAGCTGCCACCTAGGAGGGTGGAGCGCGCTTGGCGCACGCTCACCTTCCACCAGGCTTGCAACCTGGACAACCCGAGAGCGCGTGCCATTTCTTCCTGACCCGGGTCTGCCACCCTGAAGGCGGCCGCCATGGGCAGGTAGACGAGCGGGTAGAGGTGGAGCGTCATCACGAGGACCGCCCCCCAGTAACCGTGGATCCCCGGGAACATCGAAGACCACGTCCACGCCAGCACGAAGTCCGGCATGACGACGGGGAGCACGAGCAGCACCGCCCACGCCCGGCGCGCCGCTAACGCCGTGCGTTCGGTGAGCCATGCGGTGACCGTGCCGACCAAGGCGGCGAGCGCGGTGACGGCGAGGGCGAGGCGGACCGTGTTCCAAAGCAGGGTAGCGACAAACGGGCGGTCGAGCGTCGACCATACCGTTGCCCACCCCGACTGGCCCGCCTGGGCCAAGACCAACCCGAGGGGGGCCAGCAGCAACGCTACGACGACGACGCTCGTCGCCGCCAGCACCAAGGGGAGCCGGCGCCGGCGCCCGTGCAACCAACCGGCCAGCGCAGTGGCGGTCATGGCTCGCTCAAGTGAGGCCCGCCTGCTGGAGCAGGGACGCCGCCGGGAGGTCGTTGCCTAGTTTCACCACCGACACGACCGCCGGCTTCACCCGGGAGAGCGGGGGGAGGGCCGGGTTGGGCGGTACGCCCGGGCGGGCCGGGTACTCGAAGTCGTAGCCCCCGGCCAAGATGCGCTCGGCCTCGGCCGAGACGAGGAACGCCACGAACCTGTCTGCCGCTGCCTTGTGGCGGGAGGAGGCGAGGACTGCCGCACCCGAGATGTTCTCGAGCCCGCCGATGTCATGGCCCGGGAAGAAGTACAGCTTGCTGTGCATGTTGCGGGCGCCGACCTCCACCCGCAGGCGGTACCAGTAGTACTGGTTGATGATGCCCACGGCCCTCTGGCCGCGGTTGACCGTGGCTACCACGGACTCGTCGTCGCCGTAGAGCGCCGAGTTGGCCCGGAGCCCCTTCAGCCACCCGAGGGCTGCCCTCTCGCCGTGGGTGGCCAGGACCGCCCCCACCAGGGGCAGGAAGTCCGAGTCGGTCGGGGCGATGGCCAGCTTGCCCTTCCAGCGAGGTGTGGCGAGGTCGAGCAGGTGCGAGGGTAGCGCCGAGGGACCCACCAGCTTGGGGTTGTAAGCCAGCGCGCCCACCCGGAGGGCGACACCGACCCAGTTGCCCGTCGGCGAGTCGTAGCGCGACGGGACCTGGCGGAGGACCTTGGCAGGCAACTTGGCCAGGAGGTGGTGCTCGGTGAGCAGCATCAGCTCGGGCGAGTTCTCCGTCAGGTAGACATCCGCCGGCGACCTCTTGCCCTCCTCCAGGATCTGGTCCGCCAGGACGACGCCGTCGTCGGTGCGCACCCGCACGTCGATCCCCGTCTTTTTCTCGAACGCCTTCACGATCGCGAGAGCGAGCTCGGGGTGCTGGCCGTTGTAGAGGGTGATGGTCTCGGTGCTCGCGCTCGCCCCTGCTCCGCCGACGGCGACCAACGACCCGCACGCGAGCAGTACCGCGCCGGCCCGTGCCAGCCAACGGTGTCGCCGCCTGAAGCCCACGGTGCCTCCTTCATCTCTGCCGGCTGTCCAGCTCCACTAGATGAGGTTAGTCTAAGCTAACTCAGCCGGCTGCGGCAGGGGCCACGGTAGCCTTGGGAAGGTGCACCACCAGGGCTTCCACCCGCCGCTCGAGCACTACCTGAAGGTGGCCTACGAGCTCGAGGAGGAGGGCATACCCGTGTTGCGGGCACGCATCGCGGAGCGGCTCGGCTACTCGGGGCCGACCGTGACCGTGATGGTCCGCCGGCTCGTGGCCGAGGGTTACTTCGAGGCCGACGAGCGCGAGCTGCGCCTCTCGGAGAAGGGCCACCAGCTGGCCGAGGGAGTGGTGCGCAAGCACCGCTTGGCCGAGCGCCTCCTCGCCGACGTGATCGGGCTGCCCTGGCCCAAGGTCCACCAGGAGGCGGATCTCTGGGAGCACGTCATATCCGACGAGGCCGAGGGCTACATAGTCGCCCTCCTCGGCAACCCCGCCACGTGCGCGCACGGCAACCCGATACCCGGGTCGGGGGCCGTTCCCCCACCGACGCGACCGCTCTCCCACGCGGAGCCCGGTGACCAGGTCCGCCTCGAGAGGCTCACCGAGACGGTCGAGCTCGACTTCGGCACGCTCATGTACCTCGACGCCCACGGCTTCCGCCCAGGCACGTGCGGAGAGTTGAAGGACCGCGCCCCCGACGGGGCCCTCACGCTCGCTGTCAACGGTATCGCCATGGCGGTCACCCCGGCGCTCGCCGCCCAGCTGTACGTGAGCGACGCCTCGCCACGCGCCGAGCCAACGCACTGACCCAGGGCGCCCCTGCGGGCCAGGTCCTTTCGGGCCTGGCAGGGCGGCAAGGCCTACGACGGTTTGGCGGTGGCGACGACGCCCCTACCGCTAATTAGGCAGGGTAATTAGGCAGGGTAATTAGGCAGGGTAATTAGGCAGGGTAATTAGGCAGCGGCAGAGGACTCGAAAACGGCGAGCAGGTCGTTGGCTTCGATAATCAAGTGGTCCGTGCCGTCCACGCGAAGCTCGGTGCCCGAATAGCGGGGGTAGAGCACCGTGTCGCCGGGCGTCACCTTGATCGACTCCAGGTCGTCGCCCACGGCGACGACCTCACCGCGCTGGGGCTTCTCCTTGGCAGTGTCGGGGATGACGAGCCCGCTCGAAGTCACGCTTTCCTCCTCCAGCACCCGGATCAAGACCCGGGAGCCGAGGGGCCGTACCTTTTCGCTCACAGAAATATGCTCCTCTCGTTTCGCAGTGACGTTGTTATTTGCTTCCTGGCTTTTCTTCCGTCCCGTCATCGCGCGGGCACGAGGCCGAGCAGGCGGTCGACCTGGCGCTGGTCGAAGCCGACCACCGGGTGGCCATCGATCTCGATGACAGGCACTCCCATCTGCCCGGTCCGCCGGACGAGGTCGCGCGCCGCGTGCTGGTCGCGGGTCACGTCGACCTCCTTGAAAGGCACGCTCCGGCTCCGCAAGTAGGCCTTGGCGCGCTGGCACCAAGGGCACGTCGGGGTGGTGAACACGAGTACCCGGTGGGTGCCGCTCATCGCGCCCCCGCTTCCTCACGGGCGCCGTGGCCGTCCTCGGCCTGGGCCGCGACCTTCCGCCGCACATCGTCCATGTCGAGCGCCTTCACCTGCGTGATCAGGTCCTCCAGGGCCGGTGCCGGCAGCGCCCCGGGCTGCGCGTAGAGCGCGATCTGCTCCCTGAAGACCATGAGCGTCGGTATCGACATGATCCCGAACGCCGCTGCCAGTTCCCGCTCAGCTTCGGTGTCCACCTTGGCGAACACCATGTCGGGGTGCTCCTCCGAGGAGGCCTCGAAGATCGGCGCGAAGTACCGGCACGGGCCGCACCAGGCGGCCCAGAAGTCCACGAGGACGATCTCGTTTGACCGGATTACCTCTTCGAAGTTGTCCTTGCCCAGTTTCAGGGTTGCCACTTGGTGCGTACCTCCGTCAGTCCGTCGCGAGTGGGTGCCACGGTGGCACCTACCCACAGCCAACCACTATACCCCCTAGGGTATTCCCACCGTGACATCGACCTCGATGCCGCCCCGCACCGCCTCGGTGACCACGCAGAAGTCCTCGAACAGCTCGAGGCAGCGCCCGACCCGGCCCTCGTTCCCCGGGGCGAGGTCGGGGTGGAGTTGCACCCGCACCCCGCTGACACGCAAGCGACCGCGCTCGTTGCGAGACGACGTGACCTCGACGTCCGCACCGAGGCTCCTCACCTCTATACGGGCCTTGCGGAGGCAGAAAAGCAAGCTGGCAGAGAGGCAATTGGCGACCGCGGCGCCGAGCACGGCGGCAGCATTTGGGCCAGAGCCGTCCCCGAGGGGCGCCGGCTCGTCCATCAAGAGCACGCCACGCCCGTCCCCGAAATCCACCTTGAAGCGGTAGCCCTCCTCCAGCTCGACGTGGGCCCTCGCCCGGCCCGGTGCTGTCTCAGCCACTGTCTACCTCCGTTCCTCCCCTACCTGGGGCCCTACCTGGGAATGGCAAAGCGGTTCTCGACGTTGTCCACAACATACCCCCCCGGGTATCTACAAGGAGGTACTGCAAGTGACCATCGTACGCTTCATGGGTAGCCCAGCCGGCCGGCTGGCGCGCATCGTGGCCGGCCTCGCCTTGATGGCGGTCGGCGCCTGGCTGGCAGGGCCCTGGTGGGCGCTCTTCGCGGTCGGCCTGGTGCCGCTCGGCGCCGGCGCCGCCAACGTCTGCCTGCTCGCTCCCCTCTTCCACGCGCCGCTTCGGCCCGCGACGCGCCAAGCTTGAAGTGAAGACACAGAACCCAACCGTGGAGGTAAGAAGATGATCTTCGAAGAAAGCGTTGTCCTCACCCGGCCCTTCGAAGAGGTCGTCTCCCGAGTAAGGGACGCCTTGGCGTCGCAGGGCTTCGGGGTACTGACCGAGATAGACGTGCAAGCCACGCTTCGGGAGAAACTCGGCAAGACCATGGGCCGTTACCTGATCCTCGGTGCCTGCAACCCGCCTCTTGCCAGCCGTGCCCTCGACCTCGAGCCCCAAGTCGGCGTCCTGTTGCCGTGCAACGTCGTCGTGAGGGAGGCCGAAGACGGCGTCGTAGTCGAGGCTATGGACCCTGGCGTCATCGCCACATTGGTCGGCCAGCCCGAGCTCGAGCCCATCGCCGACGAGGCCCGCCGGCTCATTGGTGAGGCCCTCACCCGGCTTTCCACCTCGGCCTGACTCTCAGATACCCCGTAGGGTAAATGGGCCCTAGCCGAAGGGCCGTACTACCCTGAGACCAGGCTCCGTCGCAAGCCAAGCTTGTGAACGTGAGCACTATCGAGAACCCGGTGCTCGACGAAGAGGCCGTACGGCGCATCGTTCGCTCCGAGATGGAGCGCTCCGCCAGCATTGACGGGGGAAGGTCGTCCGCCGCGCTGATCGCGTCCAAAGGCACCCTTGACTGGGCGTACCCACCCCTGATCCTGGCGACGACCGCCGCCTCTCTCGGCATGGAGTCGTCCATCTTTTTTACCTTCTACGGGCTCAACATCATCCACAAAGACTACGAGCGCCTGTTGAAGGTCTCCCCGCTCGGCAACCCCGCCATGCCGATGCCAGTGCCCATGCCCAACTTGGTCCTCGGCCTGCCCGGCATGGGCCCGATCGCCACGCAAATGATGCGATCGAAGTTCCGCCACAAGAACGTCGCCACGGTGCGCGAGCTGCTCGACTTGGCCCGCGAACTCGAGATCGGCCTGATCGCCTGCCAGATGACGATGGACGCCTTCGGCTACAAGGCAGACGACTTCATCGAGGGCGTCCAGTTCGGCGGGGCCGCCGCCTTCCTGGCGAAGGCCAGGAAAGCGCACTTGACCCTTTTTATTTGACCCTTTTCAGTTGAGAGCACCCAAGGAGCACACATGGCAACTACCGACATTGAAGCCACAGTCGTTGTCGACGCTCGCGGCCTTCTCTGCCCGATGCCCGTGGTGAAGACGGCCAAGGCCATGAAGGAGCTCGCGGCCGGCCAAGTCCTGAAGCTCCTCAGTACGGACCGGGGGTCGGTCGCCGACATCCCGGCTTGGGCCGAAAGCACCGCCAACGCGCTCATCGAGTGGCACGAAGAAGGCAGCGAGTTCGTTTTCCACCTGCGCAAAGGCCAAGGAGGCTGACACGATGGCAGAACAGGAAAAGCTCGTCATCATGGTGACCCACGGGCCAGACGAGCCCGAACTGGCGACCATCCCCTTCGCCATGGCCGGGGCCGCGGTCGCCTCGGACGTGGAAGTCGTGATGGGGTTCCAAGGAGAAGGGTGCCTGCTCGTGAAAAAGGGGGTCGCCGAGACCGTGAAGGCCCCCGAGTTCACCCCGATCAGCGAGCTGCTGCCGACGATCCGAGAAATGGGCGGCAAGCTCCTCGTCTGCTCCCCTTGTCTGAACAAGCGTGGGCTCCACCAAGAAGACCTGGTGGAGGGCGCCGAGATAGTCGCCGCCGCCCGCTTGGTGGCCGAGGTGACCTCGGCCACCAGCAGCCTTGTCTACTAAGGAGGTTGAGCCATGAGCACAGTAATGACCGAGACCGATGCCGCGCAGCTCGTTGTGAGCCTGGTCGTTGACGCCCGAGGCACCGCCTGCCCGGGGCCGCTCCTCGAAGCCAAAAAGGCGATGGGGCGCGTCGGCGTGGGGGAGGTCCTCGAGCTCCGTTCGAGCGACGCTCAGACCAAGAAAGACGTGGAGGCTTGGGCCAACAAGGTAGGGCACGGCTTCCTCGGGGTCGCAGCCTCGCAAGGCTACGACCGCATCTTCATCCGCCGCGCGAAATGACCCCCGTGCCGGCGCACGCAGGCACAGGCCGGGGGCCGCGCGCCCCACACGGCGGTGGCCCGCGCGTGCTCGTGTTTTCGACCAATGGCATCTCCGACCCCGGCATCGACCTAGCGGGCAGCTCCCACATGCACTACCCGACCGAGGTCGTCGTGATCAGCCTGCCGTGCACGAGCGGGGTCAAGCCGTCCTGGATCCTCCACGCGCTGGAGCGCGGCTTCGACGGCGTCTTCATTGCCGCCGACGGCGAGGAGTGCGCGTACCTGCAGGACTGCAGCGAACGTTCGGCCGGTATCGTCGAGCGCGCGCAAGAGCTCATGGAAGCCCACGGCATCGACGGGCGCCGGCTCAGGATGGCTGCGATCTGCTCGGTGTGCGCTGAACCTTTCACCAGGCAAGTGCGCGCTTTTGCTGGCTCGCTAGCCGGACTTGCCGAGGTGGCGGCCTAGATGGGCTACGACGCCCTCGTCGTCGGGAGCGGGGTGGCCGGCATGGAGTCGGCGCTCGAGCTGGGGGACATGGGCTACAAGGTGCTCGTAGTCGAAGAAGGGCCGAGCATCGGCGGGAAAATGATCCTGCTCAGCAAGGTCTTCCCGACCCTCGACTGCGCGAGCTGCATCTCCACCCCGAAGATGGGGGCCACCGCCCACCACCCCAACGTGACCGTCGTCACCGACGCTCAGCTCTCGCGCGTCGCTCGCGACGGCGACGGCGGTTTCCACGTCCGGCTGCTCCGCCAGCCCCGCTTCGTCGACCTGTCCGCCTGCACCGGCTGCCGCCAGTGCGAGCAGGCCTGCACCGTCTCGGTGCCGGACCAGTTCAACGGCGACATGGTCGCCCGCCGGGCGGCCTACATCCCCTTCCCCCAAGCCGTGCCATTAAAAGCAGTAGTCGAGCGGGCCGGCACCTCCCCGTGCACCTACGCCTGCCCGGCCGGGGTGAAGGCCCACGGCTACGTCTCGCTCGTGCGGAGTGGCTTGTACGAAGAGGCCTTCAACCTCGTGCTCGAAGCAACTCCCCTCGCCGCCACGCTCGGGCGTGCTTGCTACGCGCCGTGCGAGAGCGCGTGCACCCGCGGGAGCCTGGAGGGGCCGCTCCCCATCCGCAGGCTGAAACGCTTCGTCGCCGACACGCACTACGCCCGTAGGCAACGGCCTCCGCTCGAGCGCCCGGCCTGGAACGGTAAGCGCGTCGCCGTAGTCGGGTCGGGGCCGGCCGGCGTGACCGCCGCCTGGCAGCTCGCGAAGCGCGGCTACCAGGTCAAGATCTTCGAAGCGGCGCCGGTGGCGGGCGGGGCCATGCGCCTCTCCATCCCCTCGTACCGGCTACCCTCCGCCGCCGTCGAGTCCGACCTCGCCAACCTCGTAGAGCTCGGCGTGGAGGTCGCCACCGGCTGCAAGGTGGACGACTTGGCGCAGCTCAAACGTGACGGCTTCGACGCCGTCCTCGTTTCTACCGGCACCACCCGCTCGATGAAGCTAGGTGTGCCCGGCGAGGACACCCTGGCCGGCGTCTCGAGCGCCCTCGACTTCTTGCGGGGCACGAAGCTCGACCAGAGCCCGGATCTGCACGGTAAAGCGGTCGTGGTCATAGGGGGCGGCAACGTCGCCATCGACGCGGCCCGCAGCGCCCGCCGCCTGGGCGCGTCCGAGGTCCATCTGGTCTGCCTGGAACAACGCGCTGAAATGCCCGCCTACGGGTGGGAGGTCGATGAGGCGGCCCAAGAGGGCGTCGTGGTCCACGACGGCTGGGGGATCGCCAGCTTTAGCGGACCCGCCGGCGGCGCCCGCGCGCTCGGTTCTGTCCAGTTGAAGCGCTGCACCTCGGTCTTCGACCCGGAGGGCCGTTTCAGCCCGAGCTACGACGAAGAGGTGCGAAGCGAGCTCCGCTGCGAGGCCGCCATCGTCGCCATCGGTATGACGGCCGACACCTCCGCCTTCGCGGCCCTCGCCCCCGGCGGCGCCCGCCGGCTGCAGGCGGACCGTGCCACGTTGCGGACCGCCCTGCCGGGGGTCTTCGCCGCTGGCGACGCGGTGACGGGGCCGACCACCATCGCCGAAGCGGCGGGCCATGGCGCCAAGGCGGCCCACATGATCGACCGTTTTCTCTCCGGCCTCGAGCTCACGGCCGCGGTGGAGCCCCTGCCGGCAGTGGACAAGGCCGAGGTGCTGGGCCGCCAGCGCCACCACAGCCGTCGCGACCCGCTCCCGTCCAGCCTCTCGCTCGACTCCTCGCCGGCGAGCTTCGCCGAGCTCGAGGCGCCGCTGTCCGAGGACGAGGCCCGAGCCGCCGCGGGGCGCTGCCTCGACTGCGGCGTGTGCTCCGAATGCCACCAGTGCCTGGCAGCCTGCCCGGCGGGGGCCATCGACCTCGACATGCGAGCCAAGGAAGAAGAGCTAGATGTCGGGGCCGTCATCGTCTCGACCGGGTACAAGCTCTTCCCAGCCGACGCCAAGCCTCAGTACGGGTACGGCAAGTTCCCCAACGTGATTACGGCCATGCAGATGGACCGCCTCCTCGCCCCCACCCGGCCGTACAACACCGTGCTCCGCCCGAGCGACGCCAAGGTGCCCGAGCGCATTGCTTATGTGATGTGCACCGGCTCGCGCGACCAGACCGTGGGCAACCCGCTTTGCTCCAAGTTCTGCTGCATGTACTCGCTCAAGCAAAACCAGCTGATCCTCGGGGCGCTCCCCTTGGCCGATGTGACCGTGCACTACATCGACATCCGCGCCGCCGGCAAGGGCTATGACGAGTTCTTCGAGCAGGCCAAGGCGATGGGGACGACCTTCCTGAAGGGCCGAGTGGCGAGCATCACCGAGACGGCGGGCCACAACCTGGTCCTGCGCTACGAGGACATCGACAACGGCGGCGGCGTCAAGGAGGCGGAGTACGACCTCGTGGTGCTGGCTGTCGGCGTGCAGCCCAACGCCGACGTGGCCAACTTGTTCGGCCCCGGGGAACTCGCCCTCGACGCCTTCGGCTACGTGGAAGAACTGGACGAAGACAAAGAACCAGCAGCGACGAGCATCCCGGGGGTGTTCGTCGCCGGCAGCACATCTGGGCCAAGGGACATACCCGAGTCGATCCTCCACGCCGGCGCAGCAGTCGTGCAAACGGCCGCTTACCTCGAAGCGAAGCCACGGCGCGAGGTGGGGGTGGGGGCCCCGCCTTTAGGAGGAGCCCGCGCTTCCGGCCCCGGGCGGCCAGCAAGCGAGGCGGTGGCATGAGCGACCAGGTGACACCCTCGCCAGGCAAGCGCCGCATCGGCGTCTATGTCTGCCACTGCGGCGGGAACATCTCGGACTACGTGGACGTGGACCGGGTCATCGACGCCGTGAAGGACGAAGCCGACGTGGTCGTCGCCCGCGACGCCATGTTCACCTGCTCCGACGTCACCCAGGAGGAGATCGCCAAGGACATCCGCGAGCAGGGCCTCGACGGCCTGGTCGTCGCCTCGTGCTCCCCGAAGCTGCACACGACCACCTTCCGGGGAGTGGCCCGCCGAGGTGGGCTCAACCCCTACCAGTACACCCAAGCCAACATCCGCGAACAGTGCTCGTGGGCGCACACCGACGACCGCGAAGGGGCCACCGGGAAGGCGATCAGCCTCGTGCGAGCGGCCGTAGCGAGGACCCGCCTCTCCGAGCCGCTGGAACCGCTGGTGGTCGAGACCACCGGGCGAGCCGTCGTAGTGGGCGGAGGGGTGGCGGGTATGCGCGCCGCTATAGGGCTCGCGGACATGGGCCTCGGGGTCTTCCTCGTCGAGCGCGAGGCCGAGCTCGGAGGCTGGGTGGGGGACCTCCCCAAGATGTTCCCCAACGGGACCGACGGCCACGAGCTCGCCCGCCGGCTCCAAGACGAGATCCACCGGCGACCGGCGATAAATGTCTTCACCCGCGCCGAAGTGGTCGAAAAAACCGGCACCTACGGGAACTACCAGGTGACGGTCCGTGCCGGAGGCGAGCAGATCCGCCTCGACGTCGGCCAGGTCATCGTCGCCACCGGCTTCGCGTCCTACGAACCCGAGCCTGGCGAGTTCGGCTACGGTGCACCAGGCGTCGTCACCTTGGCCGACTTCACCCGCATGCTCGACGAAGCCGGCAGCCCGCTCGTCTACCACGGCCGGCCCGTGAAGACCATCGCCTACATCTACTGCGTCGGCAGCCGCAACGAAACGCACCCCTACTGCTCGCGCTACTGCTGCTCCGCCGCCGTGCACGCTTCGCTGCTCGTGACCGCCGCCGACCCGGGCGTCCGCCAGTACCACCTCTACCGAGACATGCGCACCTACGGGAGGCACGAGCTCGAGTACATCGAGTCCCGCCGGCGTGGCTCGGTCTACATGAAGTTCGCTGACGACGAACCCCCCCTCGTGACCAGCGACGATGGGTCGCTGCGGGTGACGGTACGCGACCTGCTGACTGGCGGCGACCAACTGGCAATAGGACCGGACCTGGTCGTGCTCGTGACAGGCATGGTCCCACGCGACAACGCAGAGCTCACCACGGCCCTGAAGCTGCCGGTCGGCTTGGACGGTTTCTTCAACGAGATCCACCCGAAGCTCCGCCCGGTAGAGACCGTGGTCGACGGCGTGAGCATCTGCGGCGCCTGTCAAGGCCCGAAGACCGTCGCTGAAAGCGTCGCGTCCGGGCTAGCCGCCGCCGCCCAAGCCGCTGCCGTGCTGAAGCGAGGGGTCGCCGAGCTCGACCCCCAAGTCACCTTCGTCCACCCCGAGGCCTGCACCGGGTGCGGCCAATGCGTCGGGGCGTGCCCGTACTCCGCCATTTCGCTCGTCGAACGCGGCCCCGCCAAGGTGGCCTCGATTGACGCGGCTGCCTGCAAGGGCTGCGGCGGGTGCGTGCCGTCATGTCCAGAGGACGCCATCGACCTCGCCGGTTACACCGATGCTCAGATCCGTTCGATGATCGACAGTTTGCTCGTCGGGAGCGAGACGTGATGCGCGAGGTCCGCGAAGTCATGAGGGAGGAACCGCTCGTGCGCGGCCGGATCCTCGAGCTCCTGGCCGAGGGGCCTCGGAGCGTGCCCGAACTGGCCGAGCGCTCCGGGCTGCCGGCCGAAGAGGTCATGGTCTGGTTGATGGGTATGAGAAAGTACGGCTTCGTCGCCGAGACAGACCAAGACGGCGAGGGGTACTACCGCTACGCAGCGGTGAGGTCTCCATGACCACACTGGTCGGCCCGGAGCTGGCCGGCGAGCTCCGAAGGCTCGGCACCTTCGACGCCGAGGTCTGCATGAACTGCGGCATCTGCACCGCCACCTGCCCCCTCGGGATCGACGTCCTACCCCGCCAGGTCATGCGTTTCGGCCTTCTCGGCCTCGACGACGAGGTACGCCGGCACGAAGAGACCGTCTTTTCCTGCCTCCTCTGCCGGGCGTGCGAAGCGAGCTGCCCCGCCGGCGTGCACATCACCGGGAACATCCGAGTCCTGCGGCGCTGGCTGCTCGAGAAGGAGGCCGTCTGATGGCACTCGCTACGCGCGAGGTGATAGGCATCCTCACCGACAACTTGCGCCTGCGGGGCTCGGTGCTCCCCGTGCCCGCCAGGCGCGCCACCCGCTGGGCGCGCGAGTTCGGCCTGCCCCGTGGGGGCGAGCGGGTCCTCTACACCGGGACCATGTACCACATCGTGCCCTACACCGAGCGTCTGGTCCGCCTTCAGCAACGCTTGGGCAGCTCGCGCCTCGCCGGCTTGGTCCCCCTCGCGCGCCGGCTCAACCGCCTGGTGAACGGCATGCCGCTCGTCGCCCGGCCCACGTCCGAGGAGCGCTCAGAATACGAGCGTGTCCCGGCCAATGTCGCACAGCTGCTCTTGCGGGCGGGCGTCGAGTTCGGCTACCTGTACGAGGACGACCTTTATACCGGGGTGCTGGCCTACGACCTCGGGGCCGAGGACGTCGTCGCTGCCCACGCCAAGCGCATCGCCGGGATCTTCTACAAGTACGGCGTCCGCGAGGTGATCACGATCGACCCCCACACGACCACCATGCTCCGGAGCGTCTTCCCGAGGTTCGTCGAGGGCTACGACGTGTCGGTGCGGAGCTACCTGGAGGTGCTGGCCGAGCGCGGCCTGCCGGTCGAGGCGCCTCTCGCGGGAGATGTCGTGGTCCACGACTCCTGCGTCTACGCGAGGTACGAGGACGTGATCGAACCGCCCCGCCAGCTCCTTGCCGCGGCCGGGCTCCAAGTCCACGAACCGGCCAATTCTCGCACGATGACGTGGTGCTGTGGCGGGCCGGCCGAGGCGCTTTACCCCGAAAAGGCCGCGGCCGTCGCGGCCCAGCGGGTCGGGCAACTGCGCGAGGCAGCGAACGGGGTGCAGTCCGAGTGCGTGACGATGTGCCCCATCTGCCTCGTCAACCTGCGAAAAGCCGCCGACGGCACCATGGCCTTCCGGGACATCTCCGAGTACCTGCTCGAAGCGGCCAAAGCGAGATCCTGACCAACCGGTGGCACGCGGCCCACTTCCTCAGGCTGAGTACGAGGCCATTTTCTCGAAGGTGCCTCGACTGACCGTAGAGGTACATCGAGTACCCGAGCCACCTGGTCCTAGGCGATTGGCCCGTCGGCATCGCCTTCCAGGCGGAGCTGTCACCATCGAGTGCGGACGAACCCCGAGATAGCCTCGGCCCTGTGGCGTGGTTCACACGGCTGCCCGAGGAAATGCACGAAGAGCAAAAGGTGTTCCTCCGGGCCCACGGCCTGGCTTCGTAGCCGGCGAGCGAGCACCGAGGACGGGTCCCGTCTCAGGGGACGAGCGTCAACGCCTCCGTGTGGCGCGGTCTGACGACGGAAAAATGGCGAAGGTCGAGCGTGGCGATCACCTCGGCACGGTAACGTTCCGCGAGGGCGACCACGGACGCATCGACAGCTCCGAGTGGCAGGTCCAAGTACTGCTCGGCGAGCTCGGCCACGCGAGCCCACTCCGGCTAGAGCACTGGCTCGACAACGATCTCGCCTCGTGCGACCGAGCTCAAGAACGCCAGCTCCGCTTGGGGCCCGATGCGGTCGGCCAGCAGATAGGTGACCTCGGTCACGACCAGCTCCGGAATGACCAGCGGCCTTTCCGCCCCCGATAGCAACTCCACGCAACGACCGTGGTTGCGGTCGCCGGTCGCCGCGGCCGCGTAGAGGGGCCCGGCATCGACGATCAGCCCCGCTCTTCGCTCGGCGACCGCCGGCTCGGGCCGGCACTTTCGGGGGCCGACTGGCGAGGGCTCCCCAAGATCGTCCTGGTCGAGCCTGCGCCCCCGTCGGTTACTCTGGGAAAGCAAGCGAGAGGAAGGAAGATCGTGAGGATGTCGCGGGCGAGCGGCGGGTTGGCCCGTGACGTGCTCAAGGTCCCCTGCAAGAGGCTCTTGGCGAGCGGCGGCCTCGTCAACGCGGGCTTTGCGGCGTCGAGCGTGTTCGTCTCACTTTTCTTCTATGTGACGAGCGGCTCGGTCACCAACATGGCGCTTTACTCGCTCGGCAACTACACGGGGCTCACGCTCGGGTTCCTGGCCATGGCGAGGTGGTTCCCCGAGACCTCGCCGAGGAGGCTGTTCCGGGCCGGCCTCGGCCTCAACGCCATGTTTTACCTTCTGCTCATAGTCCTCGGTAGGCACGCCGGCGCTCTCGCGCTCGAGCTCGGGCTGGTGGGCGGCATGGCGGCAGGCACGTACTGGCTCGGGGCCAACACCCTGACTTACGATGTCCTCTCGCCTGAGGGACGGGGCCGCTACTACGGCTTCAACTTCGCCATAACGAGCGTGCTCAACTTCGTGATGCCCCTGAGCGCCGGCGTCGTGATCGGGCGCCTCGGGGGCCAGACGGGCTTCGTGGCGGTCTTCGCCATTGCCTTGAGCGCCTTCGTCCTCGCGTGGTGGGCGGCGCGGGGCCTCAGTACCACCCCGGGGATAGGAGGCGTGCCGCTCCGGCGGGCGCTCGCCGTCCCTCCAGTGCGGACCGAGTGGGGCCGGATGTGGCTCGCGCTCGGCATGCGGGGCTTCAAGCAAGCCGCCGGAGGGCTCGGGCTCATCGTGCTCATCGCTCTCGCCACCCACAGCTCTACCGCACAAGGCGAGTTCGCAGCCGTCGCGTCCCTGGCCGGGGTCGGCACGTCTGTGCTCGCCGGGCGGCTCCGGCCGGCATCACGGGCACTCGGGATGTGGGTCGGGGCAGTGGGCTTCGCGGCAACAACCGTGATGTTGTTCTTCCGGGCGGACTTCGGCATGCTGATGGCCTACGGCGCCCTCTCCGGCTTCATCTACCCCGGGCTCATGGTCCCCCTGGCCGCCTCCGTTCTCGATGTGATCGACACCGACCCCGCCGCCGCCCAACTTCGGGGTGCCTACATGCTCTCGCAGGAAGTCGCCATCAATGCCGGACGGATCGCGGCCGTGCTGGTGCTCCTCGCCCTGCTCGCCGTCGCCAAGCCCGTCGAGGCAGTGGTAGTCGTCCTTGGCGTCGCCGCAGCCCTCCAGCTTGGCGCAGCGCATCTCGGGGCGGCCGCCCTGGAGCAGTCCGACGCCTCCAGAGGGGCCAGGGGCGCGCTCGCCTAGGCTCCGGCCGACGGGTCTTTTGGCCGCCAGCCAAAGGGCTTTTGGCCCTAGATAGGGACGACGTTCGTCCTGGGTGGTAACCAGTCGCGGGCGATACACTCCCAGCGACGAAGGTGGTGGCGCCATGCGTCGCTTGTTACTCTTGGGTTTTTGGACATCGGTGCTGGTGGGCGCCGGCGCTGTTGCTTTTGCCGGCGCCACCGGGGACTTTATTGGCTACGTGGTCGCAGGTGCCCTGGCTTGCGTTGCCGTGCTGGCGGTGTCCGAGATGTGCTGGAGCGACCCAGCAGGAAAGACCGGGCTCCTAGGACTGGTCCTCGGCAAGAGGGCCTGTTCCTACGCGCAGGGCGGCGATCTCTTGATGGACCTGCGCGAAATGGAGGTTGTCGGCGTGTTCGTGGTCGCGACCGATCTCCTCGCCTACCTGAGAGGAGGTGCCGGGAGCTGTCTCGACCAGGGCAGGCGAAGAGAGTGGCTCGACGACGCCGACCTCTTCCTCTCCTGGCGAGCTCCACGAAAGACAGCCACTTCGGAGGCTCGCCAGCTGAACGACTGGGAGGCAGCGCACGAACGCGTCCGCCTCCTCTCCTCGCCCGGTTGCATGACCGTGCTTGTGGACGGCGCCGGGAACCGCCTCCTGCTCCCCGAGCTGAACCCCGTCGGCCGAGGCCGGGCCGCTCACCCCGGGCGCCGCTGACAAGGGCCGGTCCCGGGCGGCGCATGTGCCCGTCCTGACGAGCGCGCTTGCCAGGGGCTCGAAGATCGGCCGCCCCGAGCATCGTAGCGGCTGCTACGGTCGTCGCTGACGACAGCTCACCCGCCCCGTCGTGGTCGGCTAGACCAGACGTTGGCTACGCAACCGTACTTTCACTTACCGAAAGGACATGTGATGCGGCGACAAGTATTCGACGTCTTGGTGAGCGCCGGCGGCATTGTCATCGCAATTGTGCTCTTAGTAGCCGGTTCGCTCCTGATGTGGGCGCAGAGCTTCGCCGCTTCGAGCGTGCACTACCAGCTGGCACGCCAGGAGATCTACTTCCCGCCGAAATCGCACATCCCGCCGGCCCAGAGGTCGTACCTCGACAAATATGCCGGCAAGCAAGTCCTGACTCCGCCAGAGGCCCACGCATACGCCATGAAGATCGCCTCCGACGTCAGCGGGCTGCCCTATCACGGCATCTACGCGAAGCTCAGCGCTGCGTCGATAGCGCACCCCAACAACAAGAAGCTGGCGGCCGACGTCGCAACATCATTCAAGGCCTCCACCTTGCAGGGCCTGCTCCTGGAAGCATACGGCTTCGGCACTTTCGGCATTATCGCTTTATGGGCTGCGGTCGCGTCGTTTTGCTTCGCGTTTGTGATCCTGTCCCTGGTCGCTCTCGGCTTCTACCACGCGAGGACAACGCCTCCCGAAGCCGAGCTGCTGGCAGTCCTCGAGCATTGACCGAACCTGGGCCATGACAGTGGCGATAGGAACGAGCCGGCGGCCGTAGCTGGGCCGGGGGGGTGCCTTAGGAGGACCAAGAGGTCCAATCGCTGGACGCTCCAGGCGTCCCCGCGCCGCCACAGGAAACGTAAGGACCTTGGGCCCTAAGGGAAACTAACCTTCAGCGGGCACTCTGTTCCTCGTTTAGGCCAAGCATAATTTCCAGGAAACGAACAAAGGAGGGCGGGCTCGTGCCCAACCACGGGGCCAGTGAAGGGTCTCGTCCCGCTCGAGGCGAGGGCGAGGTTGGGCGCGGTCCTGGTCCCAGGCATATTTGCCTCTGGGGACGCGACCCACGAGCCCGAGAAGCAGATCGTGGTCTCCGCCGCCGGCGCCAAAGCCGCGCGCGCCGCCACCCGGCAGTACGTACAGAACAGCCAGACACAACAATGAGGTGAAGAAGAATGACTACCGAAACTCCTGAGGGCTCCCTCCAGGTCACCGACACCAGGACGGGTCTCCGCTACGAACTGCCCATCTTCGACGGCGCCGTCCGCGCCATGGACCTGCGCCAGGTGAAGGCCTCAGACGACGACTTCGGCCTGCTTTCCTACGACCCGGCCCTCGTCAACACCGCCACCTGCCGGAGCACCATCACCTATATCGACGGCGAGCGGGGCATCCTCCGCTACCGGGGTTACCCGATCGAGCAACTGGCCGAGGAGGCGTCTTTTCTCCAGGTCGCCTACCTGTTGCTGAACGGCGAGCTGCCGGACAAGGCCGAGGCCGAGCACTGGGCCGAGGACGTCACCCACCACACTTTCGTGCACGAGAACATAAAGAAGTTCATAGACGGCTTCCACCACGACGCCCACCCGATGGGGATCCTCGTGAGCACGGTCGCCGCCCTGTCGACCTTCTACCCCGGCGCCAAGGACGTCTTCGACAAGGAGAGCCGGCGGGTGCAGGTCGTGCGCCTGGTGGCCAAGATGCCGACGCTCGCCGCCTTCGCCTACCGCCACGCGATGGGGCTGCCTTATGCCTACCCCGACGACGTCCTGTCCTACGCAGGCAACTTCTTGAACATGATGTGGAAGACGACCAAGCTCGAGTACAAGCCCGACCCCGTCTTGGAGCACGCCTTGGACGTGCTGTTCATCCTCCACGCCGACCACGAGCAAAACTGCTCGGCCCACACCATGCGGACCGTGGGCAGCTCGCACGCCGACCCCTACGTGGCGACGTCCGCCGCGGCGTCCGCGCTCTACGGGCCGCTCCACGGGGGCGCCAACGAGCAGGTGCTCAGGATGCTCACCGAGATCGGCTCGGTGGAGCACATACCCGAGTACGTCGAGCGGGTAAAGGCGGGGGAGTTCCGGCTCATGGGCTTCGGCCATCGCGTCTACAAGAACTTCGACCCGCGCGCCCAGATCATAAAACAGGTAGCCGACCAGGTCTTCGAGGTGACCGGGCGCAACCACCTCCTCGACATCGCCTTGGAACTCGAAAAGGTGGCGCTCGGCGACGAGTACTTCGTCTCCCACAGGCTCTACCCGAACGTAGACTTCTACTCGGGGATCATCTACCAGGCCATGGGCTTCCCCGTCGAGATGTTCCCGGTCCTCTTCGCCATCGGGCGCACGCCGGGCTGGCTGGCGCAGTGGGAAGAGGGCCTCTTGGACCCCGAGCAGAAGATCACCCGGCCCCGCCAGCTCTACGTGGGGCACCCGGAGAGAGATCTCGACAGCGACACCCCTAGTACCGGCAAGTAACGCCGCAGGAGCGAGCCCCTTCGAGCTCCCCGGTGACCTGGTACGCCAGCGCTTGGGACCTTCGGCCCTGCTTCGCGACGAACCGGCCCTTGGCTAGATCGTGCCTGCCTTCCGGTTCGCCATCACGGTAGTGAAATAACCCCCAGAGGGTACACTCGCTGCGTGCAGGAGGTTGTCACACGATGAGGCATCTCGCCGCCCGGGCGTCGGCGGTGGTGGCTGCATTGTGCGTCGTGCTCGCTGCGTGCGGCGCCAGCGCTGCGGCCAAAGGCACGGCGGGCATCCGCCCGTTCAGCCTGGTGCAGGTCGGGAAGACCCACCTGCACTTGGCGGCCGACGGCAGGTCGGCCACCGTGCAAGTAGAGACCAACCCGCCCACGGTTTGCGCCATCCCCTACGGCAAGACGGCGTCGCTCGGGTCGATCGCTACGGACCCCAACATGGGCGGCACTGCCATCTCCGAGCACACTGTCGTCCTCGGCGGGCTCACCCCGGGTACTACCTACCGCTACAAGCTCACGGCCATCGACGCGCAAGGGATCGTCTTCCAGACCCGAGGGCTGGCCACCTTCACGACGCCCCACGAGGCGGTCGCCCACCAACGAGATGTCGCCATCGGCGCCAAGGTCGTCGCTGTCAGTTCGCAGTACAGCTACGCCTACAGGGCAGCAAATGCTGTCGACGGCAACCTGTCGACGCAGTGGTCGTCGGACGGTGACGGCAATCGTGCCTTCATCACGATCCAACTCGAGCGCGAGTACAAGATCACCGGTGTCGCCTTCATCACCCGCGAGATGTCGGACGGCTCAGCGATCACGAAGACCTTCGCCGTAGTGGTCGACGGCCACCGGCGGTACGGGCCTTTCCGGGCCGGGACACCTACCGACCCCCGCGTGGCCCGGGTGTCGTTCACAGCGCGTACCCTCCGCTTCGAAGTGGTAACGTCGACCGGCGGCAACACGGGAGCAGCAGAGGTCGAGGCCTTCTCCCCCAACTGAGCTCCGTCATCGGCCGCCCGGGTAGCCCAAGTGCCGCTCCCCCCTCGGTTCAGCGGGTGAGGAGCACGGGCACCATGTAGACGCCAAAACCCATGACCACCAAGCACGCGGCCGTCACCATGAACCGGCGGAAGCCCCGCATGCGGTCCTGCGCCGGCAGTGCCCTCGCCTCGAGCAGCAGCAGGAAGCCCAGCACGATGGGCAGGAGGAGGGCGTTCATGACCTCCACGTCGACGACGAGGCCGACGAGGTCGATGCTGGCGAGCACGATGCCGGCGCCCACCACGTGCGCCATGGCGTAGGCGAAGTAAAACTTGGCGGAACGCCGGCTCGGCCTCTCGTTCAAGCTGTGGTCCCAGCCGAACACTTCCGCGAGCCCCCACGCTCCCGCCAGAGACGCCACCAGGGCAGCAACGAGGGCCGCCCCGAGCACCGCCAGGCCGATCGAGAGCCTCGACGCCAGCCCACCAATGTAAGGGGCGAGAGCGCCGGCGATCTGGCCCACCGTGCCCAACCCACCGCCACCGCGATGGCTGCCGAGCGTGGCTGCAAGCGCCAGCACCATCATGACCATGACCGCTTGGGTCAAGACCGCCCCGACCGCAGTATCGTGGCGCTCCGCTCGCATCGCACTGGCCGGGAGGCGCTTGTCGATGATTGCGCCCTGCTGGTAGAAGACCATCCACGGCATGATCACGGCACCGACGTTGGCGGCCAGCAAGTAGACGTAGGAACCATGGCCGAACGGCAGGCGCGAAAAGCCTGCCGCCAGTGCCCCCATGCTCGGGTGCGACAGCACTACCGCTGGGACGAGCGCCAACTCCGCCAGCCCGACGATGACCGCCACCCTCTCGACCCGGCGGTAACTCCCGGTCATGGCCACGCCCACCAGGACGACGGTCGTGACGCTCACCGTCACGTCCTTGGGCAGGCCGACCATCTCCCCCACCCCCGCTATCCCGGCGAACTCCGTCACGAGCGCGCCTGTCGCCGAGAGGAACAGCGTGCCCACCGACAGCATCGCCCAACGCCGTCCGAAGTGCTCGCGGATCAACGTCCCCTGGCCTTTGCCGGTCAAGAGCCCGAGCCTTACGGTCATCTCTTGGACCACGTAGAGCACCGGAACGAGCACCAACTGAGGCAACACCATCGCGTAGCCCCAGCGAGCGCCCGACTGGGCGGCCGTCACCAAGCTCCCGGCGTCGGTATCGGCGAGCATCACTGCCAGGCCGGGCCCCCAAAGGGCCAGGAACCCGGCCGCCAACAGGTGGCGCCGGCGGCAGCGTCGCTCCCCTGACAGGACGCCCGGTGGCTTGCTATCGGTGAGGCTGCTATCGGTGGGCCTGACCGCTTCCATGCTCTTCATCGACGACTGCCCCGATCAACTGCTCGGCTTAGGTCCGCCTTACATCTTGGGCGGCCCGGCCACTCCCCCACTACTGCCTAAGGTCAATCCCAGGTCGGGCCATCCGGCCCTACCGCGACGGCTTCGGCCGCGGGAGCCTGGGACAAGTTGACTGGGGGGAGAGTCCCTTCGGCCATCGAGCGGCGCAGGAGGCGACGCTATGAGAGACAGATCGGTTGTCCTAGCCTTGGCACTGACCTTCTTCCTGGGACCGCTCGGGTTGTTCTATGCGAGTGTGCCCGGTGCGCTGGCGCTCATAGGCCTAGCCGCCATCGGCGTCGTCCCGACGCTCGGGTTCGTCTTGATCTTCGTCTGGCCCGCCTCCATGGCTTGGGCCGCGATCGCCGCGAGCGGCAAGCACATGGCCTTCCGCCAGCAATCCCAGCACGCCCCCGCCGTGGGAGCCGGGCTCAGCTGAAGCCTTGCTGGGGGGCGCTGCCGCCTTTGCCGGCACCACGGGGAAGCTCATCGGTCTTTGTGGCCGCCGGGGCCCCGGCGCCGCTGACAAGAGCTGAAGGCCGTCCGGGCACCCGGGCAGGTAGAGGGCGAGCCAAGGCCGGGACCTAAGGCCCTGCCGCCGGCTTTGGCCGCCACGGCAAGATGGGCAACATGGGCTCGGCCACCTCGGTCACCGGGGCCGTGAGCGGCGCACCCGGACGGCTCGAACGGCATCCTCACCGCTGGGCCGTTCTTGCCGTGCTGTCGGTGAGCCTGCTCCTTGTGAGCCTCGACACCACGATCCTGAACGTCGCGCTGCCCACGATCGTGCGGGACCTGAACGCCTCGTCGAGCGAGCTTCAGTGGATAGTGGACGCCTACTCAGTTGTTTTCGCCGGCCTTTTGCTCGTGGTCGGCACCCTTGGTGACAGGCTCGGCCGCAAGTGGGTGTTCATGGCGGGCCTGGTGGTGTTCGCGGCCGGCTCGGCCGCTTCTGCGTGGTCCTCGACACCGGGCCTGCTGACCGCGTTCCGAGCGTTGATGGGCGTCGGCGGAGCAGCCATCATGCCCTCGACCCTCTCGATCCTGACCAACGTCTTCCGCGACGACGAGCGCGCGACGGCGATCGGCATCTGGTCGGGTACGACCGGCCTCGGCGTCGCGGCCGGCCCTGTTATTGGGGGATGGCTCCTGGCGCATTATTGGTGGGGGTCGGTGTTCCTCATCAACGTGCCGATCGCTGCCGCCGGGTTGATCGCTACCGCGTGGCTCGTACCCAACTCCAAGAACCTCGCCAGCAAAGCGCCCGACCCGGTGGGCGCTGCGCTTTCGGTAGCCGGGATGGGGCTCCTGCTTTGGGGCATCATCGAAGCCCCCAACCGGTCGTGGACGTCGTCGCTCGTGCTCGGGGGCCCTGGTCACCTCGGCCGTCGTGCTCGGCGCCTTCGTGCTGTGGGAGAAGCGCAGCTCCCACCCGATGCTCGAGCTCTCGTTCTTCTCCTCCCCTCGCTTCTCGGCTGCCGTGTCGTCCATGGCTATCGTGCTGTTCGCCCTGATGGGGGGCCTCTTTGTCCTCACCCAGTACCTACAGTTCTCGCTCGGCTACAGCGCCCTCGCCGCCGGCTTGCGCATAGCGCCCGTGGCGGGAGTGCTCCTCGTCACGGCGCCACTCTCTACGCCGCTTGTACGCCTCTTGGGGACAAAGGCGGTCGTGTGTACGGGACTTGGCGTCATCGCCGCCGGGATGCTGATCGTCTCGAGCACGACCGTCCACGGCGGTTACATGGACGCCCTGCCCGCTTTCATCCTGATCGGTGCGGGCACGGGCCTCGCGATGGCCCCCTCCACCGATTCCGTGATGGGGTCGGTGCCTCCCGAGCTGGCGGGGGCCGGTTCGGCCACCAACGGGGCTTTCCTCCAGACTGGCGGGGCCCTCGGCGTGGCCGTCCTCGGCAGCCTCTTGAACGGCCGCTACAAGGGCCACTTGGCGCCGCTATTGCAGGGCCACCAGATCCCCGCCGACGTCCTCCACACGATCAACGGCTCTCTCGGCGGCGCCTTGGCCGTTGCCCAGCAAGTCGGTGGGGCCATGGGCACTGGGCTCGCCAGCGCGGCACGCCAGGGGTTCGTGCTGGGTATGGACCTGTCCTCCGAGACGGCTGGCTACGTCGTGATAGGCGCCGCCCTCCTCGTACTTGTCGTCCTGCCCAGCCGGGCGCGAAAGCCCCGGGCGGGGAAGTAGCGCCCGGGGCAAGGTTTTCGCGCGGCCGAGCCGGGCCCTAGCTCTGGGTGACGGGGACCCGCCGGCTTTCCTTCTTCGCCTCGACCGTGGGGATCGGCACGCGTACCTCCAAGATGCCGTCCTTGTAGGTCGCTTTGATGTCCGTGTCCGAGGTGCCTTCAGGCAGAGGAATGTCACGGGTGAACGAGCCGTAGCGCAGCTCCCTGCGCCGGTAGGACTTGCCCTCTACCTCCTCCTCCTGGCGACGCTCGGCCCGCAGGTGGAGCACACCGTCCTCGACCGTGATCTCGACGTCCTTCTCAGGGTTGATCCCGGGCATGTCCGCCCGGACCACCAGGGCGTCCTTCTCCCGGATCTCGTCCACGCGCAGCACGTCCTCCATGTCGAAGGGCCACCAGGGACCGGGCCGGTGGAAGAACTCGGGCCAGGGGCCGAAGAAACGTTCGAAGAGCTCGGGTGTCCTCCGAGCTACCTCATGACGACCACCAGCAGCCATAACTGCCTCCTTTCTCTGTTTCCTGTATCCCATAGCCATGGTGGCGCGGCCCACGCGCTAATGGCTCAGCCCGCGGTGCCGCCCTCTTGCCCGCTGCGCCAGATCGTCACCGGGCAGTGCGCGTGGTGGGCGACCTGGGCTCCCACCGAGCCGAGCAGCAGGCCCGCGAAACCGCCCAGGCCTCGCGAGCCCACGACGACCATCTCGGCACCAGCGCTGGCAGCGACGATAACTTCGGCGGCCGGGCCCTCGGCCACCTCGCGCACCACTGTCACGCCGGGGTCGCCCCCGAGGACCGTCTTCACTTGCTCGTCAAGCAAAGCCTCCGCGCTCTTTTTGAAGTCCGATAGCGGCGGCGGGGAGACGTAAGGGCCGTACGCCAACACGGGCACGCGCCAAGCCCGCACGACCTTCAGGGTCGTTCCCCTCAGGCGAGCCTCTCCGGCGGCCCAGGAGAGCGCCCCCGAAGACGACTTGGAACCGTCCACTCCAACTACTATCACCCGCTCTGATGTGCCTTCAGCGCTCATAGCCATTACCTCCAGACCCCACAATGCCCTACACTTTCGCGCTCGCACCAGGGACCTTCGGCCCGTTGTCCCATGCCCACCGTAGCAATTTCACAGACGGCGACTTTGTGCCCTAGCGTTTTTACGGCACCACGACCACGGGCCGGCGGCCCATTGACAGCAACCGCCGGGGGACGCCGCCCAAATGCAAAGCGGCGTGGCGCGAACGCCCGACGACGATGAGGTCGGCACGGCAGCTCTCGGCCAAGGCTTCGAGCTCTTGGGAAATGTCTCCCTCGCGGCGGGAAAAGTCCCCCTCGACGCCGGCGAGCACCAGCTCCTCCCTCACCTTCTTGCCGAGCTCGCCACCATCGGTGCCCTCTTCGATGACCGGCACCACCGGCATGGCAAAGACAGCCATCTCGAGCGAAGCGGGCGTGTGCCAGACGCAACAAGCGAGGACCCGAGCGTTGTAGCTCCTGGCTATCGACATTGCCAGGGATAGAGCTCGCCAGCTCGGGGTGGAGCCGTCGACGCCGACGACGATGTTGCGCATCGCCGCTCACCCCGTCGAGGTGGTCCCCCGGCCCGGGTGGCTCGTACGACCACCCCGCCGGCGGTGGCGGCGGGGCCGGCCGGCAACCGCCACCTCCTCCGCGTCGGCCGTGCCTCTGGCGTCCTTCGAAGACGGCGCGCTGCCCCCGCCCGAGGTCGACCCGACAGGCTCGTCGCCATCCCGAGCTCCGAGGCCCCCGGCGGCGCCAAGACCTGCCGCAGAGAGCGGGGCCTCGCCCTCGGCAAGGTCGCTCGCCTCTCCGCCCATCCCTGCCAGTACCGCCTTTTGGGCTCTCGACTCCTCGTCTTCGTGGATGAACTTCTCGCCCCGGAGCGCCGACGCCACGGCGGCGATCAGGCTCATGGCAATGGCGAACACCAGGACATAGACGAGAGCGCTCTTGAAGGGGCCGCCTATCAGGTGGGGGAAGAACGAGCGCCCGACGAGGTCCGCCCGGCTGGCCGGCGTGAGCTGGGCGAGCACCTTGGGGCCGAGGAGGCTCTTCAGCGGGTTCAAGCCCAAGAAAGCAGCAAAGAGGTAACCGAGCGGTGGGAGGTGGCCGAGTTGCGTCGCCGTCGCGGCAGGGACCCCGTGAGCGACCAAGCCCTTGTACATCGCGGCAGGGACCTCGGAGTTGAGCCCGAGCACGAGCAACGTGAAAAAAAGGCCCATCGAAAGGGGCATCCCGGTGTTGTTGAAGGTCACCCGCATCCCAGAAGCAGCACCACGGTGGCGGGCCGGCACCGAGTTCATGATCGACGAAGTGTTGGGTGAGGCGAACAGCCCGCCCGCAATGCCCATGGCGACCATCACGATCGCGAAGGGCACATAGGAGAAGTTGGCGGGGAAGGCCATCACGAGAGCGAACAAGACGGCGTTTAGGAGCATCCCGGCGGTCGCGAACGGGCGGGCACCGAAGCGGTCGGAGAGCTTGCCCGACAAAGGGCCCGAGACCACGAAGCCCACCGAGAAGGGGATCATGTAGATCCCCGCCCAAAGGGGGGTGACCGTGTAGTCGTACCCGTGCTGAGGCAACCAGATCCCTTGTAGCCAGATCATCAGCATGAACTGGAAACCGCCCCGTCCGACCGAGCCGAGGAACCCTGCCAGGTTGCCCGCGGTGAACGCCTTTATGCGGAAAAGCGACAACCGGAACATGGGTTCGGCCACCCTCTGCTCGATGAAGACGAAGATCACGAGCAGCGCAAAGCCACCGAAGATCATCTCGAGGACGAACGGGTCGGCCCAGCCCGTCAGGGAGTGGCCGTAGGGCTTGATCCCGTAGGTGACGCCGGTCAAGAGCATCGCGAGGCCTGCCGCAAAGGCGAGGTTGCCGGCCCAGTCGAGACGTGCCCTGATGCGGACCCCGATCTCCTTCAACTGGAGGTAGGCCCACACGGTGCCGAACAGGCCGATGGGCACGTTTGCCAGGAACACCCACCGCCAGCCCACTTGCGAGAGCAACCCGCCCGCCAGAATGCCGAGGAACCCGCCTACGATCGAGGCCATCATGTTGGTCCCGAGGGCGAACCCGAGCTCCTCGGCCGGGAAGGCATCGGTGATTATCGCCGCCGAGTTGGCAAAGAGGAGGGCACCGCCGATGCCTTGGATAATCCGGAAGGTCACCAGCTCCACCGCTCCGGCCGAGCCCGTGCTCCACACCACCGAGAGCAGGACCGACGCGACCGTAAACCAGGCGAACCCGAGGTTGTACATCCGCACCCGCCCGAAGATGTCGCCGATGCGGCCCACCGTCACGACCATCACCGCGGTCGCGAGCGTGTAGCCCATCATGATCCAGAGCAGGTAGGGGAAGTTCGAGGTGGCCAGGGGGTCGAGATGTATGCCCCTGAAGATGACCGGCAGTGCGATCATCAGGCTGGTGGCATTGAGCGAGGAGAGCAACACGCCGATCGTCGTGTTGGAGAGGACGACCCACTTGTAGCGCGGCCCAACTGCCGGCAGGGCCTCGATATTGGCCATATTGCCTTCTTAGCGGCCTGGTCAGCCCTCCCGCCCGGGACCAACGGGCCAGCTTGGGGGACTTTGGTCCCTAACCCATCTTCATAGCTGCGCCTAACATCGGGGTTTTCAACGGCCTTGGTGGCGCGCCAGCTGCCAACCGGCCGACTGCTAGCCTCACAAACCAAGGAGGACGATCGACATGAGCTGGGCCCCTGCTCCCCAACGGTACAGCACCATGCAGTACCGCCGGTGCGGCCGTAGCGGCCTCTTGCTTCCGGCGATCTCGCTCGGGCTCTGGCAAAACTTCGGGGCTGCGCGCCCGCTCGAGGCCTCGCGGGCGATCTTGCGGCGAGCCTTCGACCTGGGCATCACCCACTTCGACTTGGCCAACAATTATGGCCCACCCTACGGGTCCGCCGAGGAGACCTTCGGGCGGGTGCTCGCCACCGACTTCCGCAGCCATCGCGACGAACTGGTCATCTCCACCAAGGCCGGCTACGACATGTGGCCGGGCCCGTACGGGGAATGGGGGTCGCGCAAGTACCTGCTGGCCAGTCTGGACCAGAGCCTGCAGCGCATGGGCTCGAGCTACGTGGACATCTTCTACTCACACCGCTTCGACCCCGCGACACCGCTCGAGGAAACCTTGGGTGCCCTGGACACCGCCGTGCGCCAAGGCAAAGCGCTCTACGTCGGGATCTCCTCGTATTCTGCCGAGCGCACTCGCGAAGCGGTGGCCATCTTGCGGCAACTGGGGACGCCTCTCCTCATCCACCAGCCTTCCTACTCTCTCCTCAACCGTTGGGTCGAGCCGGATCTCCTCGGTGTGCTCGACGCAGAGGGCGTCGGCTGCATCGCCTTCTCGCCCTTGGCCCAGGGGCTCCTTACCGAAAAGTACCTTGGTGGTGTGCCTGCCGGGTCTCGGGCCAGCGAGGAGTCCTCGTCGCTCAGCCACGAGATGCTCGCTGAGCACAACCTGGCCACGGTCCGTGCCCTAGCCGAGGTCGCCGCCCGGCGGGGCCAACGTCTCTCGCAGATGGCCCTCGCCTGGGTCTTGCGCGACAAGCGTGTCACCTCGGCGCTCGTCGGGGTGAGCAGTGTCGAACAGCTCGAAGTCAACGTCAATACCCTGCAAAACCTCGAGTTCGCACCCGACGAGCTTTCAGACATCGACCGTTACGCGACTGAGGGCCACGTCAACATTTGGGCAAGCTCGAGTAGGGGCTAGGCCTCCGGGTAGGCAAGCACATCCCTGTTCACCTCGGTCGAGAGTGCCGGTGGTCGACGTGAGCGGTACCCAACAGAGCCCCGTCGGCGAGCGGCCGGGTTCTGTTAGCCTAACAACAGGTGTGCGCGATGGCAAGCCTTAGCGAGCTCGGGTGAGCGCGTCGGAGTCAGTGATCGGGCCCGCTGCGCCACCCGACACCGAGGACGCCTTCTCCCTTCTGGTCGAGGCGGCTACCGAGTACGCCGTTTTCACTTTGAGCCCGGCCGGCCTCGTGTCCACCTGGAACCAAGGCGCGGAGCGGATCAAGGGGTACCGGCCCGAAGAGGTCATTGGCCAGCACTTCTCGCTCTTCTACCTGCCGGCTGACCAGGAGGCAGGGCTACCGAGCCAAGAGCTTTCCCGGGCGGCCAGGGAAGGCCGCCTGGAGACCGAGGGGTGGCGGGTGCGACGTGACGGGAGCCTGTTCTGGGCCAGCGTACTGATCACGCCCATCTGGGACGAGGTGGGCCGCCTGCGTGGCTTCGCCAAACTGGTCCGCGACGAGTCGGACCGGCGCGCCAGGGACAAGCTCAACCAGCGAGTAGACCGGCTCCTGGACAGGGAACGCATCGCGACGGCCCTGGCCGAAACCCTCGTTAGGCGCCTCTTCGAGGTCGGTCTCCAACTGAACAGCGTCCTAGCCTTGACCGAGGACCCCGAAGTGCGCCGGCGCACCGGGGAAGCCGCGGCGGGCATCGACAGCTCGATCAGGTATGTCCGCGAGCTGGTCTTCGACATTTCTCCGGCGAGCGACGCTCCGACTTTGCACTCGCCCGACGAAGGTGCTTCTCCATGAGCCTGCACGCGACTTGCGTCGAGCGCTGAGCTTGCTGACCTTCAGCCCCTTGGCCGCCTGAACGCCGGGGAGGGCCACCAACTGGTCACGGTACCCCGCTAATTCCTTGTTTTAGCAAGGCCACATATCCACAACCATTTTCCACAGCTGTGGACATTATTGTGATTTTTGATCACGTGCCGGAGGGGAATTGTCCTCGCCCTCCTCGTCGTCGTCGCCAGGATAGTAGCTCCATTCGGTCACAAACTTGTCCTGTTCCGCAAAAAAGGCACTAAAACCGGCCTTAGGCGAGCCCACACCTACCTTCTCATTGTCTTCCTCTCGTGCGCGTAAATCAAGTTCCTTGCTCATAAGCGACCTCCTGAGCTCCAGCAAATCAATGATATCTAGCCCCCGAACATGCGGCCAGGGACCAAAGTCCCTGAGGCACGACCACCGAGATGGCCGTGCGAGCCTAAGCTGAACGCGAGAAAGAAGTGAGGTCCGATGCGTGCGTGGGTCGTGGACCGCCCGGTCCCCATCGACGAGGGGCCACTCGAGCTCGTAGAGAAGGAGACCCCGGTGCCGGGCCCGGGCCAAGTGCGGGTGCGGGTCCTGGCCTGCGGGGTGTGCCGGACCGACCTGCACCTGGCCGAAGGCGACCTCGCCCCCCGCCGCCCAGGGGTGGTGCCCGGCCACGAAGTGGTCGGGGTCGTAGACTCCATGGGTGAAGGGGCCGGGCGCTTCGCCTTGGGCGAGCGCATCGGTATCGCCTGGCTGGCCAAGACCTGCGGCACCTGCCGCTTCTGCCGGAGCGGGCGGGAGAACCTGTGCCTGTCCCCCCGCTTCACCGGCTGGGACGACGACGGCGGCTTCGCCGAGTACGCAGTGGTCGACGAGCACTACGGCTATGTGCTACCCGAGGCCTACCCCGACATCGAGGTGGCCCCTCTGCTCTGCGCCGGGATCATCGGCTACCGGGCCCTCCAGCGCGCCAAGCTGCCCGCCTACGGCAGGCTCGGCATCTACGGCTTCGGCGCGTCCGCCCACCTGACAGCCCAGGTCGCCGTCCACGAGGGTGCCACCGTCCATGTGCTCACGCGCTCGGAGGAAGCACGCAGGCTCGCTTTGTCGCTCGGGGCGGCCTCGGCCGGCGCCGCCGCCGACCGCCCGCCCGAGCCGCTCGACGCCGCCATCTTGTTCGCCCCGGTGGGCGACCTCGTCCCTGTGGCGCTGGAGGCGCTCGACCGGGGGGGGACCCTGGCCGTGGCCGGCGTGCACCTCTCCGACATCCCGGCGCTCAACTACCAGGCCGACCTGTTCCAGGAGCGCACGCTCACCAGCGTGACGGCCAACACCCGGGCTGACGGCGAGGAGATGCTCGCCACGGCCGCCCGGCTCAGGATCCACGCCACCACGATGCCTTACCCGTTCGAAAAAGCCGACCAGGCTCTCTCCGACCTGGCCCACGACAAGGTCAACGGCGCGGCAGTGCTGGTGATGAGCCAGGCTGGTTAGGTTCGCGGCTCCTGGTCGCGCTTTGGTGCCTCGAGCCAGGAGCCACAGCCCAGCAGGTCTTCTACCACCGGGCGAAGGTCAACTCGGCCGCCCGCGCTGGCACCTACACGCCCCAAATGGGGCGCGAGGCGGCTTGGAGGCCCTCAGCTCGCCGGCGCTTCGACCTCGGCGAACTGGCTGTTGTACAGCGAGTAGTAAAAGCCGCGGCGGGCCAGGAGGGAGTCGTGGCGCCCCTGCTCCACGATGCGACCGTGGTCCATCACGATGATCACGTCGGCGTCCCTCACCGTAGAGAGCCGGTGCGCAATGACGAAGCTCGTCCGGCCACGGCGCAGGCGGGCCATGGCCGCCTGGACGAGGACCTCCGTGCGGGTGTCGACGTTGCTTGTCGCCTCGTCCAGGATAAGGACGCGCGGGTCGGACAAGAACGCCCGGGCGATCGTCAGCAGTTGCTTTTGCCCGGAAGAGACGTTCGACGCCTCTTCGTCGAGGACCGTGTCGTAGCTGTCGGGGAACGTGCGCACGAAGTGGTCGACATGCGCGGCCTCTGCCGCGGCCACGACTTCTTCGCTCGTCGCACCTGGCTTGCCGTAGGCGATGTTGTCCCGGATCGTGCCGGCAAAGAGCCACGTGTCTTGGAGCACCATCCCGAAGGCGCGGCGCACCTCGTCCCGGGTGAGGTCCTTGTAGTCGGTGCCGTCGAGGAGGATGCGCCCCGAGCCGATCTCGTAGAACCGCACGAGCAGGTTGACCATGGTCGTCTTGCCGGCCCCCGTAGGCCCCACGATGGCTACGGTCTCCCCCGGCGCCACTTCCAGGTTGAAGTCCTCGATCAGCGGCTCGTCGGGCTCATAGCGGAACGAGACGTGCTCCAACTGCAGCCTTCCCGCCGCTTCCCGTTCCTCCCTCCGCACCGCCAAGAGGGCCGGCCGGGCCAGGTCCGCGGGCTCCTCTTCGGCGTCCAGGAACTGAAAGACCCGCTCGGCCGAGGCCACTCCCGACTGCAGCAGGTTCATCTGGCTGGCGATCTGCGTGATGGGCATGGTGAACTGGCGGCTGTACTGGATGAACGCCTGCACGTCGCCGAGCGACAGCAGCCCCGATGCCACCCGGTAGCCTCCCAGCACTGCGATAACCACGTAGTTGAGGTTGGCTATGAACTGCATCGACGGCTGAATGACGCCCGAGAGGAACTGCGCCCGGAAGCTAGCCTCGTAAAGGTCCCGGTTTTGCCGGCCGAACTCCTCGACGGTGGCCTTGCGCCGGCCGAAGACCTGGACCAAGGTGTGGCCGGTGTGCGTTTCCTCGACCAGGCCGTTCAGAGTGCCGGTCCGGTCCCACTGGGCCGCGAACTGTACCTGGGAGCGCCGGGCGATCACGACCGTAATTACGACGGCCAGCGGGATCGTGACGATGGAAACGGCTGCCAGCAGCGGCGAGATCCAAAACATCATGCCCAGGACGCCGACGATCGTGAGGAGCGACGTGAGGAGCTGGCTCAGTCCTTGCTGGAGCGTGGTGGTGAGGTTGTCTATGTCGTTGGTGACGCGGGAGAGCACGTCGCCGTGAGGGTGGCTGTCGAAATACCGGAGCGGGAGCCGGGCGAGTTTCTCCTCGACCTCGCGGCGCAACCCGAGCATCGTGCGCTGCACGACGCCGGCCATGATGTAGCCCTGGCCGAAGCTCGAGGCGGCACCCATCAGGTAGACCCCCGCGGCCAGGCCTAGGTCGAAGCCCAGCCGGCCCAAGTCCACGCCCTTGCCAGGCGTGACGTTCATGCCCGAGACCATCGACGCGATCTGGCCCTGCCCGCGCGCCCTGAGCGCGGCAATGGCCTCCGACTTTGTGACCCCGGGAGGGAGCAGCTTGCCGACCACCCCGTTGAAGATGACGTTGGTGGCGTCCCCGAGGATCCTCGGGCCAGCCACGGTGAAGCCTACGGAGGCCACGCCCGAACAGAGGCCGACGAACACCTTCAAGCGTTCGGGGCGCAGGCGGGAGAGCAGGCGGCGCAGGCTGCCCCAGAAGTCCTCGCCGCGTTCGACCCGCGCCCCGCCGCCCATGCCCATCCCGCCCATCCGCACCCCGCCGCGTGGACGGGCCCCGGGAGGCCTCATCATGCCGCGGCCTCCTCTCCCAACTGGGAGACCACGATCTCCCGGTACGGAGCGCAACTCGCCACCAGTTCCCTGTGCGCGCCGATGCCGGCGACCCGCCCGTCGTCGAGCACGATGATCTGGTCGGCATGCATCACGGTGCTCACCCTCTGGGACACGATTAGCACAGACGCGTCCGTCGTCTCGGCCTTGAGGGCGGCGCGCAACCGGGCGTCGGTCGCCGCGTCCAGGGCGGAGAAACAGTCGTCGAACAGGTAGAGCTTGGGCTTGGTCACCAGCGCGCGCGCAATCGAGAGGCGTTGGCGTTGGCCGCCCGACACGTTGGTGCCACCCTGGTCGATCCGGGCGTCCAGCGCGCCGGGCATCGCAGCCACAAACTCCTGCGCCTGCGCTACCCGAAGAGCCCGCCACAGCTCGGCGTCGCTCGCCTCGGGCTGTCCGAAGCGCAGGTTGCTCGCCACTGTCCCGCTGAAAAGGAACGCCGTTTGCGCGACGAGGCCCATGGAGGCCCACAGTTCTTCCAGTTCTTGGTCACGCACGTCCACACCGTTCACGAGGACCTTGCCACCGGTCACGTCGAAAAAACGCGGGATAAGGTTGAGCAGGGTCGTCTTGCCGCTCCCGGTCCCGCCCACTATGGCGCTGGTCCGCCCCGGCTCGAGCGTGAAGCTGACGTCCTGGAGGACCGGTTGCTCGCTGCCGGGGTAACCAAAGCTCACGTCCTCGAAGCGCACCAAGCCGTTGAGCCGCTCGGGCCTCCGCGCCTTTTCGGGGCTCGTGACCGCGGGGGCAGCGTCGAGCACGCTCTTGATGCGCTCGGCACTGGCAGCAGCCCGGGGGGCGAGGATGGCCATCATCACGGCCATCATCACGGCCATGAGGATCTGCGCTATGTAGTTGAGAAAAGCGGTCAGGTTGCCAATGGGCATGTTGGCGTCGCTCACCAAGCGCCCCCCGAACCACAGCACGGCCACGCTCGAGAGGTTGAGGATGGCCATGAGCGCCGGCAGGGCCAGGGCAAAAACCCGGTTCACCCGCAGTGCAGTAGCGGTGAGGTCGGCGTTGGCCTTGGCGAAACGTCCCTCCTCGGACTCGTTGCGGACGAAGGCCCGGATGACCCGCACGCCCGTGACCTGCTCACGCAGGACCTGGTTTATCCTGTCGATCTTCACCTGCATCTTCCGGAACTGCGGCACGACCGTGGCGACCACGGACCCGATGAAGACACCCATGATCGGCACCGCCACCGCCAGCAGGGGCGAGAGAGCGGCCCCTTCGCGCACCGCCAGGACGATGCCACCGATGGACATGATCGGGGCCACGACCATGAGCGTGAGCGCCATCTGGACAAAGAGTTGGACCTGCTGGACGTCGTTGGTGTTGCGGGTGATCAACGAGGGCGTGCCGAAACGGTCCATGTCGCGAGAGGAGAAGGCTTGGACCTGGCCGAACACGGCCGCCCGCATGTCCGCCCCGGCACCCATCGCCGTGCGCGAGGCGAAGTAGACCGCGACGACGGCAACGGCTCCCAGCCCGAGCGTGATGCCGAGCATGAGGGTGCCGGTCGTGATTATGTAATGGAGGTTGCCGGTGACCACCCCGTAGTTGATGATGTCGGCGTTCAGGTTGGGCAGGTACAAGCTGCCTGCCGACTGCGCGGCCATGAGGACCACGACGAGGGCCACTTGGCGCCGGTAGGGGCGGAGGTACTCGCGGAGCAGGCGGGTCAGCACGCCCGCGTCCCGAGCGTCACGGCGCCATCAGCACCGGCCCGCGTCTCGTCGCGAGCAGTCTTCTCGGGACGACGCGGCGCGCCCCACCTACCGGCCGCGGTGCACTGAGCCATGTCTTTTTCGTAACGCGGAGCCCGGCCTTCCAGGTAGGGACCAATAGACGCATCTCTCGGGACGTTGGGCCCGCTCTCAGGCGTAGCTGAAAGCAACCGGGTTGGACCGGCCAGTCTCGGTCGAGACCCTCACCGGGACCGTCGCCGAGGAAGTGCGAGGCCGGGCCGGCACGGTAGCGTGGCAGGTGGTCTCGCTTGGGCAAGCAACCGGCGCTTGGGCCGGCCCGAAGGTCACCGTGATGTGGCCGTCCGAGCTGAAGAAACCCCTCCCCCTGAGGGTCACCCGCTGGCCCGCGGCGCCGGAGCCGGGCGAAATCTCGACGAGCACCGGTTTGGGGCCAGGCTTCGCGCTGGGCGGCCTCGAGGTGGGCGGCCTCGAGGTGGGCGGCCTGGAAGTGGGCGGCCTCGAGGTGGGCGGCCTGGAAGTGGGCGGCCTGGAGGTGGGCGACTTGGACGGGACCGACGAAGACGTCCCACCTGGGGCCGAGCCGCGGCCAGACGTGGTCGACGTCGGGGACTTGGCGCCGGCCGGGTGCGCCGACCCTAGGGACGCCACCCGGCCCCCGTTGCGGACGAACGAGACCCCGAGCCCGGCGGCGGCCAGCAGGTCGAGCACGACGAGCACCTCCACCGCCCGAGTGAGACGGTGGGAGGAGGGGGGACGGCCGGGCGTCTTGCCCCTGCCGTCCCGGGGCCGGGCACGCCACGCCACACCCATCGCCCCAACAGCAAGCGCCAATGCCATGACGGCGATAGCGATAGCCACCGTGCAGCTCCTGACCGCCAGTATGGCCCGAGGTGGCCCCTAATGTCTCGTCACCGTAAAAGACCAGAGGGCCCAGCCGCCGCCCGCACCCTGCCGGGTTCCCTCCTCATTTTGGCCCGGGGGCCTTTCCTGGCTCGCCCGGGGGGCGGACCACCACGAGGCCCATCCCCGACAGGACCCCGTCGAGCCAGCCTTCGAGCTGCGCCAGCCCGAGGCGGATCTCGGCGCTGCTCAGCTTCTCGTTGCGGAGCCAGTCGAGGAGGCCGTGGAACTCGCTGTGCAACGAATCGGGCAGGATCCGTTGGAGCTCGGAAACCCAGCGCTGCTCCAGTAGCGCCAGCCGAGCTCGCAGGATCGGGTCGTCGAGGTCCCGGAGCTGGCGCACCTCCGACCTCACCGCGGTGAGCGACCAGTCGAGGCGGAACAGCTCGCCCGGGTCACGCACCCTGCTCTCGGAAACCTCACCCGGAGGGGGAGGGACATCGGTTTTCCCTCCGCCGTCACTAGCTTCCTCCATGGCCTCGCCTCACTGGCCTGTCATCGCCGTAACCGTCCCCATCGGCAATTACCAGGGGCCGACCAGGTTGGCGTTGGCGGCGCGCAAAGCAGCGACGTAGCCGGCACGTTCTTCGCCCGCCTGATCTGGGCCCGGAGGGACCGAGAGCAGGCCCCGCAGACGGCTCACGCTGGCGAAGCCCTTGCGGCCCATCCAGTCGCGGAGGCCGTCGAGGAGGATCTCTGCGTGCCCCAGCCCATGGCGCAGCAGCGCCGACGCGGTCATTACGACATCGGCGCCCGCGAGCAAGTACTTGGCCACGTCGTCTCCGCTTTCCACCCCGGTCGATGCGGCGAGGCCGATGTCCAGGCGCTGGCGGAGCAGGGCCACCCATGTGCGCGCCAGCCTTCCCTCCGAAGGGCTCGACAGCCCGAGGCCGGCGACCACCTCCAGGGCCTCGGGGTCGATGTCGGAGTGGAGGAACCGGTTGAACAGCACAAGTGCGTCCGCCCCCGCCTCGGCCAGCCGGAGCGCGACCTCCCCGACCGAGCTGTAGTAAGGGGAAAGCTTCACCGCCACCGGCACCGAGACCGCCGATTTCACCAAGGCGAGGACTTCGACATGGCGCTCCTCCACCTCGCGGCCAGAGGTGTCGGCGCCCGGCGGGGACGAGTACACGTTGAGCTCGATGGCCGACGCGCCGGCGCTTTCCATCTGGTGGGCGTAGCGGGTCCAGCCCTTGGGCGTGGTCCCGTTCAAGCTGGCGATGACCGGGACATCGACGACCGGTGCCGCCCGCTCGAGCACGGAGAGGTAGCGCCGGCCACCGGCTTCCACCCCCGGCACATCGGTGAAGTAAGACAGCGACTCCGCGAAGCTCTCGCTCCCGGCCTCTGCCAGCTCGGCTTGACGCTCGGCCTCCGCGAACACCTCCTCCTCGAAAAGCGAGTGCATGACCACCGCTCCCACCCCTGCATCAGCCAGCCGCCGCACCCCGTCGACAGTGTGGGAAAGCGGAGAAGCGGAAGCGACGAGCGGGTTGCGGAGAAAAAGGCCCATGTAGTTCGTGGAGAGATCCGCCATGACTACCGCTCTTTTCTGGCGTCAGCAGCGTAACGGCCGGCGGGACGGGTCGCCATTTCCTCGTAAGTCGCCCAGTGCCGGTCCACCGCCTCTTGTGCGAGCGCGGCCAGCCGTTCGGCTTCGGCGGGGTCGGTCCGGGAGAGCACCGAGTAGCGCAGCTCCCGGCCCGCATAGTCGGCCACTTTGATACGCGGCCGCGGCGAGTCGAGGAGGAACGGGTTGTCCCCCGCAGAACGCAAGACGGGGTCGTAGCGCAGAAGGGGCCAGTACCCGCTTGCCACCGCCCGGTACTGCTGGTCGAGCCCATTGCGCAAGATCACGCCGTCTTTTTCGATCCCGTGCGCGATGCAGTGGCTGTATGCGATTATGAGCGACGGCCCGTCATAGGCTTCGGCCTCTCGGAAGGCCCGCAGCGTCTGCTCGGGGTCCGCCCCCATAGCCACCCTGGCCACATACACGTTCCCATAGGCGATCGCCTGCAGAGCGAGGTCCTTTTTCTCAACCGTCTTGCCTGCGGAGGCAAACTTGGCCACCGCCCCGAGCGGGGTCGCCTTCGAAGCCTGGCCCCCGGTATTGGAGTAGACCTCGGTGTCGAGCACGAGCACGTTTACGTCGCGCCCGCTCGCCAGCACGTGGTCGAGGCCGCCCGAGCCTATGTCGTAGGCCCAGCCGTCCCCCCCGATTATCCACACGCTCCGGCGGAGCAGGTGGTCGAGCACGCTGTCGAGGTCGGCCGCACCCGGACCGCCGTCGAGGCCCCGGAGCCGCCAGCGAAGCTCGCCGAGGCGCTCCCGCTGGGCCACGAGCTCGGACTCCGAGCGCTGCGGCGCCTCCAATATGGCCTCCACGAGCTCGCCGCCTAGGGGGTCTTTCAGTTCCAAGAGGCGCTGCCGGGCGAGCTCGGAGTGCTGGTCGGCAGCCAGGCGGAGCCCCAAGCCGAACTCGGCGTTGTCCTCGAACAGCGAGTTCGACCACGCCGGCCCTCGCCCGTCGGAGTTGGCCGTCCAAGGCGTCGTCGGCAGGTTGCCGCCATAGATGGACGAGCACCCCGTGGCGTTGGCAATGACCGCCCTGTCCCCGAAGAGCTGCGAGACGAGCTTCACGTACGGGGTCTCGCCACAGCCGGCGCATGCACCTGAGAACTCGAAGAGCGGTTCTAGGAACTGGGCCCCCCTTACGGTCCCGAAGTCGACCCTCGGCCGTTCGGCCACAGGCAGCGACTCGAAGAAGGTAATGTTCTCCCTTTCTGTCGGGAGGAGCGGTTCCCGCCACGAGAGGTTGACGGCCTTGCGCCCCCGGTCGGCCGGCGAGCTCACCGGGCACGCCTCCACGCAGAGCCCGCACCCGGTGCAGTCCTCGAGGTACACCTGCAACGTGTAGGAACTACGGGGCAGCCCCCGGGCGTTGAGCGGGGCGGACCGGAACCCGGCCGGCGCCCCCTCCAGTTCCGAGCTCTCGTAGTACTTCGAGCGGATCACGCTGTGGGGGCAGACAAAGCTGCAGTTGCCGCACTGGATGCAGAGTTCGGGGTCCCACTCGGCGACCAGGTCGGAGATGTTGCGCTTCTCGTACGCGGCCGTCCCGACTGGCCAAGTGCCGTCGGAGGGCAGCGCGCTCACGGGGATCTCATCGCCCCGGCCGGCCATCATGACGGCGGTGACCTTCTCCACGAACTCCGGCGCGCCCACCGGCACGAGAGGAGCAAGTTCGATATGAGAGGTGGGCTTTTCGGGTACCTCAGCGCGCGCCAAGCCTTCGAGCGCCCAGTCTACAGCCGCCAAGTTGGCCGCGACGACCCTCTCGCCCCGCCGCCCGTAGGTCTTCTTCACCGCTTCTTTCACCTTCTCCATCGCCCTGCCCTCCTCGAGCACGCCCGAGATGGCGAAAAAACACGCCTGGAGCACCGTGTTTACCCGGTTGCCGAGCCCGACCTCGCGGGCAATGCGGCTGGCGTCGACCACGTAGAGCTGGATCTCCTTTTCCAGGATCTTCTCCTGGACAGGCCGGGCGAGGGCGTCCCAGACCTTTTCCGGCGGGTACTCGCAATTGAGGAGCAGGGTCGCCCCCGGCGCAGCACGTGCCAGCACCTCTTCGCGCCCGAGGAGGCCGAAGTGGTGACAGCCGACGAAGCCGGCCTGGCCCACGAGGTAAGGCGCCCTTATCGGCTCGGGGCCAAAACGCAGGTGGGAGATCGTGTAGCCCCCGGACTTCTTCGAATCGTAGACGAAATACCCCTGGGCGTAGAGCCCCTCGTCGCCCAGGATCTTGATCGTGTTCTTGTTGGCGCCGACGGTGCCGTCAGAACCGAGGCCGAAAAACAGCGCCCGCAAAGTGCCCGGGGCCTCGATGTCGAGCGCCGCGTCGTAGTCGATGCTCGTGCCCGAAACGTCGTCGGTTATCCCCACCGTGAAACGCCGGCGGGGTTCGGGCCGGCCCAACTCGGCAAAGACCCCGGCGGCCATCCCAGGCGTGAACTCCTTGGAGGAGAGCCCGTAACGCCCACCCGTGACGAGAGGCATCACCTCCCGCTCGCCCCTGGTGTAGGCCTCTGCCAGCGCCCCGAGGACGTCCAAGAAGAGGGGCTCACCAAACGAACCGGGCTCCTTGGTCCGGTCGAGCACGGCTACACGCCGGACCGTCGGAGGCAGTGCAGCGAGCAGAGCGGCCCCGGGGAACGGGCGGTAAAGGCGCACCGTGACCATGCCGACGCGCTCGCCCGCCGCCGTCAGGTACCTGACGGTCTCGCGCAGGGTCTCCGCCCCCGAACCCATGGCCACCACCACGCGCTCGGCCTCGGGGTGCCCCTCGTAGCCCACCACGTGGTAGCGGCGCCCGGTACGCTCGGCGAGTCTCGCCATCGCCTCCTCGACCAGGGCCGGGACCCGCTCGTAGTAGGGGTTGACCGTCTCGCGGGCCTGGAAGTACACGTCGGGGTTTTGCGACGTGCCGCGGATAAAGGGGTGCTCGGGGGACATCGCCCGGCGGCGGTGGGCGAGGACTAGTTCCGCGGGCACCAGCGCCCGCAGGTCGTCGTCGGAGAGCAGTTCGATCGTGTTGAGCTCGTGAGAGGTGCGGAACCCGTCGAAAAAGTGGACGAAGGGCACTCGGGCAGCCATCGTGGCAGCTTGGGCTACCGCCGCCATGTCGTGGGCCTCCTGCACCGAGGCGGAAGCGAGCATGGCGAAACCGGTCGCCCGTACGGCCATCACGTCCTGGTGGTCCCCGAAGATGGAAAGGGCCTGGGCAGCAAGGGCGCGGGCCGCTACGTGGATGGTGGCCGGCGTGAGCTCGCCGGCGATCTTGTACATGTTGGGGACCATGAGCAACAAACCCTGGGACGCGGTGAAAGTGGTCGACAGCGCCCCACCTTGGAGGGCGCCGTGCAGGGCCCCGGCTGCCCCGCCCTCGCTTTGCATCTCGACCACAGAGGGGACGCTCCCGAAAACGTTGCTCCGCCCCTTGGCCGACCATTCGTCGGCCAGTTCGGCCATCGGCGAGGACGGGGTTATCGGGAATATGCAGCACAGTTCGTTCAGCCGGTAGGCGACCGAAGCGGTCGCCTCGTTGCCATCTACCGTCGCCCTCATTTGCCTCTCCAAACCCCCGCTTGCTCGGGGACCATCTCTATGGCGTGCACCGGGCACTGCTCGAAGCAGATCGCGCAGCCGGTGCAGCGGTCATAATCGAACCGGTACCTGTTGCCCGGCCCGAGCTTTATGACCGCGTCCTCCGGGCAGGCCCCGTAGCAGCCGTCGCACTCGAAGCAGTTCCCGCAGGACAGGCAGCGCCCTGCCTCATAAGCGGCCTCCTTTTCGGACAGGCCGCCCACAACTTCGAAGAAGTCCGATAGCCGCTCCCCCGGCGGGCGCTCGGGCTGGGAGCGCCGGGAGAAATCGCCGAAATACCACAGGTGCAGGCCTTCGAAGCTCGCCTCGGGGTGCTTGGGCAGGACGCTGGCTGCCTCGTCCCGGAGCCACGCGTCGATGTTGCGAGCAGCCTTCTTGCCGTGGCCGACGCCGACGGTCACGGTGCGTTCTGCCGGCACCATGTCCCCGCCCGCGAAGACCCCAGGGCAGCCGGTCATCATGGTGGAAGACACGCTCACCGTCCCGTCCCGGGCAAACTCCACGCCGGGCACGGAACGCAAAAAGGCAGTGTCGGTGTCCTGGCCGAGCGCGAGGATCACGGTGTCCGCGGCCAGAGTCTCGAAACGTCCCGTCGGGCGGGGGAAACCGGTCTCGTCGAGCTCCATCACCTCGACGGTCATCTCGGGCCCCTCGAAGGCGGAGATCGTGCGGAGCCAGTTGATCCGCACTCCTTCGCGTTCGGCGTCGGCGGCTTCTTCCTCGTGGGCCGGCATCTGAGCGCGCGTCCGGCGGTAGACGATCGTCGTGTCCGAGGCCCCGAGACGGCGGGCCACGCGGGCCGCGTCCATCGCGGTGTTGCCCCCGCCGTAGACCGCCACCCGGCGGCCGACAACAGGGCGCTCGCCGCTCGCCACCTCCTTCAGGAAGCCGATCGCGTCGATGATCCGGGCAGTGTCGCCGGCAGGGATGTCGACCCGCCTGGAAAGGTGGGCCCCCACGGCCACGAAGACGGCGTCGAAGCCGCCTTCACGGCGCTCAGCCTCCAGATCCGCCACCTTGTGGGAGCTCGTCATGCGCACGCCGAGGGCGGCTATGCGGGCTATCTCGGCCTCGAGCACGTCGCGGGGCAGGCGGTAAGCGGGGATGCCGAAGCGCATCATCCCGCCCGGCTCGGGGCCGGCGTCGCGGATCTCCACGTCGTGGCCCCGCCGGGCCAGGTGGTAAGCAGCCGACAGGCCGCTCGGCCCGCACCCGACCACGAGCACCCGCTTGCCGCTCTTGGCCGGCGGGCGGGGGAACTCCCATTGCTTTTCGAGCGCCAGGTCACCGAGGAACCGCTCCACCGCGTGGATGGAGACCGCCTCGTCCAGGTCGGCCCGGTTGCACCTACCTTCGCAAGGGTGGTAACAGACCCGGCCGTGGACGGCCGGGAAAGGGTTGTCCGCGACCAGGGCCTTCCATGCATCTTCGTAGCGGCCCGCCTCGGTGTGATCGAGCCACGCCTGGACGTTTTCCCCCGCCGGGCAGGTCGCGTTGCAGGGAGGGAGCAGGTCCACGTAAACGGGCCGGCGAGACCGCACCGGGCCGGCCCGAGGCCGGCCGTGCAAGAGGTCCGGCAATGAAGCAATATCGCGCGCCAAGCTTGCCATCCCGGTCATCTTCGCGCTGCGCCGGCGCTTGCCGGTAGGGCCGCTGGTCCCTAACCGCAACGGCCCTGGGCCCGGACCTGCCCCTTTGTGGCCCACTACGCGCCTGGTTTCCCCACGAGGGACCGTATGTCGCGCAGGATCTCCCTCGCAGGCGACGCTACTAGCGCCGGCGGCTCGACTCCCTGATCTTCAGCTCCGCCTTGAACAGGTTGACCGATCTACCCGCCACCACGCCATCCGCGCCCAGCACGAGCTCGGCGCCTTTGCGGCCGATCATTTCGAGAGGTTGGTGCACGCTCGTGAGCGGAGGCCATGCAATGCTCGCCAGTTCGGTGTCGTCAAAGCCCGTGAGCAGCACGTCGTCGGGCACCCGCAGCCCCTGGGAGCGAAGGACGTCCAAGACCCCGAGCGCGACCGAGTCGTTCGCACACACGATCGCATCCGGCAGATCACCCTCGTCCACGATCTGCTTGGCCGCCACCCGGCCCCAGTCCAAAGAGAAGCTGCCCTGGTAAACGCGCTGGGCTGAGCGAGCGTCGACCCCTCTCACCGTGTGGCGGTAAGCCCGGAGCCGCTCGGCGGCTGTAGAGGCCCTCGATGTCGAGCTCACGTACGCGAACCGCTGGCAGCCCTGCGCGATCAAGTATTCGATAACCTCGCGCATGGCGCCTTCCTGGTCGACCCCCACATAAGCCACGTCCGAGACCGCCCGACGGTCTATCTGGACTAGCGGTACCCGGGCAGCGGCCAAGCGGAGAGCGGGCCGGCTGCTCAGCTGGTCGCACGGGCTGAAGAGGATCCCGTCAATGCGGTGGTCGAGGAGGCTCCGCACCAGTTCGGCTTCCTCCCCCACATCGTCACCCGAGTCGCAGAGGAGAAGCTGGGCCCCATGGCGGCGCAACTCCTTCTCGACGGCCTGGATGACGACCGGGAAAAACGGGTTGGCAACGTTCGGCACCACCATCCCCACCGTCCCGGTCGAGCGCGTCCGGAGAGCCTGCGCCACCCTGTTCGCGCGGTAGTTGAGCCGTTGTGCCGCTGCGAGGGTTCTGGCGCGCAGGTCGGGATGGACCGGGCGCGTCCCGTGCAGGACGCGCGACACCGTCGCCGGTGAGACCCCGGCGGCCTCCGCCACCTGGCGGATCGTAGGGGGAGAGCTGATCTCTCTTCCACCTCCTCCAGTTGAATGCACCGCTGCCGGGCAACCGGGCCCCCTTGCACAGCCCCCTGCTCGCTGTTATCATAGCGTCCCGGATAACGATTTCCAAGGGGAGGTCGTGCCCGCCGAAGTACAGACACTTCGCGGGACATCACCACGGGCTCTCGTCTTGTCGAGGTCCAGAGCGAAACAGGAGGCACCAAATGAAAAGGCTAAGGAACACTGTAATGGCCGGGTTGCTCGCCGTCGGCACGCTCGGGGCAGCCAGCACACCCGCTCAGGCGTCTGGCAAGGTCTACCGGGTGGACTTCATATTCACGGGCTTTGCCTACCCGTACTTTGCACCCATGTACCATGCCGTAAACCTGGCAGCCAAGCACTTCCCGGACCTAAGGATCAAGGAGATCAGCTGCAACAACTCGGGCCCCACCGAGACGAGCCAAGTGGACGAAGCCGTGGCCTCCGGGGTGCAGGGCATCATCTTGAACACGGTCGAGGAGTCAGTTACCGCTGCCGCCCAGAAGGCGACCGCCGCCGGGATCCCCGTCATCACCATCGACCGGGACGTAAGTAGCCCGTCGGCACGGGTCGCTTTCATAGGCGACAACGACTTCGTCCTCGGCGAGACCATGACCAAAAACGCCCTTGCGGACCTGTCGTCGCACAAAGTCCCCAAGCCTTGGCACGTCGTACTGCTCGAGGGCACACTCGGCTCCAGCACCGCGATCGGCCGCCTCGACGGTGCGCTCGCCGTCTTGAAGCCGTACGAAAAAAACGGTTCAGTGAAAGTGATCCTCAACACGTCGGCCAATTTCGCCACTAATACAGCTCAAAGCGTGATGTCAGCGGAACTGGCCAAGACAACCAACATCCAACTCGTCATAAGCGGTAACGACGCAATGGCGCTCGGCGTGGAGACGGCTATCAAAGACCACGGGATCGCCCCGGGAAAGATCCTCGTGACAGGAGCGGATGCCCAGCCTCAGAGCCTGACTGCCATCAAACAAGGTTGGCAGCTCAATACTGTCACCCACTCCCCCTATCTGGAGGCGTTCTGGGCCGTAGAGGCCATGAACAATTACCTGCAGTACAAGATCAAGCCGCCGGCGAAGTTCAAGAACGGCAACATCCTCATCCCTATGAACTTGGTGACCAAGGCAAACGTCGGGAGCGTGGGTGCTTGGGGCACGCCCAAGGTCATACCGAAGCTCCCCTACGGTAAGTCGCAGACGTTCAATACCTGACGGTTCGGCCAAGGACGGCGAGGGGAGCCGCGCGGCCATGCTGGCCAGCGCGGCTCCCCGCCCTGTCGTGACGGGCGAGGACGAGTTGCGACGTGCTAAAAATCCCAGACGAGAAGGCCCCGCTCCTCGAGGCACCGGACATGTCAGAAAACGTGCAAAACGACCAAGGCCGTAGCCTGTCGGGTAGAGCCGTACCGCTCGCAGCCGAGCTACCCGAGCCGGCGAGCGCTGGCTTGCCTGTCGTGACCGAAAAGAGCGTGCCCGCGTTGCTATCGCTGCGCGGCGTTTCCAAGCACTTCGGGCCGGTGACCGCTGTGGACAACGTGGACCTGGACATCTACCCACAAGAAGTAATCGGGCTTATCGGGGACAACGGTGCGGGAAAGTCCACCCTGCTTTCACTGCTCACGGGCTACAACCGGGCAGACCAGGGTACCTTTTTGTACAAGGGCGCGCCCGTTTCGATAACATCGCCCCGCGAGTCCCGCAACAAGCTGCGCATCGAGATGATCTACCAGCAGCTCCAGCTGGCACGGGACCTGACCGTCTGGGAGAACCTCTTCCTCGGCGAGGAGTTGCGCTTGTGGGGCTTCGTCTCTGACCGCAGGGCCATGCGCAAGCGCGCGGCCGAAGTCCTGGAGAGGCTCCACAGCAAGATACGGCCAAATGACCTATTGGGGAGCCTGTCTGGTGGTGAGCAGCAGCTCGTGGCCATCGGGCGGGCCATACTCTTCGACCGGGACGTCATACTCATGGACGAACCAACTGCAGCCATCTCGGCCGCCAAGGTGGAGGACCTCCTCCAGTTGGTACGGGACCTAAAGGCGCTGGGCAAGACCGTCATACTGGTCAGCCACCGCCTCGAGGACATCCTGGCGGTCGCCGACCGGGTCGCGGTACTGGTGCTCGGCAAGCTGCACTGTGTGGTGCCCAACCAGGGGCTTTCCATTGCCAGCCTCGTCCACCTCATGTTCGGGGGCAGCGCCGAGTCTATTTCCGACGAGCACCTGCTGGCGGCGGCGCGCTGGCAGGCGAGACACGAACAGGAAGGACACTAGGTGGCTACGGCAACACTGGCCCACAGGCAACCGGTACCGTGGCGAAGCCTAGGTCGCCTCTTGGCGGGTGGCCCCGGTAGCGTGCGTCGCCCTTTGGCGTTCCTAATTGTGGCTGTGGTCGCCGCCACCATTGCTTCCTCCTCCTTCCTGACGCTAGGGAACCTGAAATCCCTCCTCACCAGCTCGAGCTTCCTCATCGTCCTCGCCTGTGGGGAATCGTTCGTCGTGCTCATGGGCATGATCGACCTCGGCGTCGAGAGCATGCTCTCCTGCGCCGGTATGTTCGCGGCATGGTTGCTCGTGTTCGAAGGGTTCCCCGGCTGGCTGAGCTTCTTGTCCGCCATGGTTTTCGGGGTGGTGGTCGGCTCCCTGGTTGGCATAACCGTCTCCCGGGTACGCGTCCCGTCTTTCGTCGTCACGCTCGGCACTTACTGGGGCTTGCTCGGGGTCGCCCTGTTGTTCAACGGGGGCAACTACATAGCGCCCAACTCGCATGTGATTTTCACTTTTGGTGGGATCGCCGGGACCAGCTTCGGCGTCTCCAACCTCATCTTCGTGATGGTCGGTGTGGTGTTGGCCGCGCAGTTGGTCCTCAGCTACACGCCGGTTGGCCTCTGGGTCCGGGCGGTCGGGTCCAACGAGCAGGCTGGAAAGGCAGTCGGCCTATCCACGCGTAACTTGAAGGTGCTGGCCTTTGTCATATCCGGCTCCTTGGCTGCCCTGGCGGGAGTCATGATCGCCGCCTGGCAGGTCTCCATCTACCCGACGTCGGGCTCAGGGATGTCGCTCCAGGCGATCGCCGGGGTGATCCTCGGGGGGATCCCCTTCACTGGCGGCCGGGGGACCGTGGTAGGTGCCGCCATCGGGGCCTTGGTGATCGGCATCATCAACGACATCATCGTCCTCGTGGGGCTCTCGTCCAACTACGAGTACATCTTCGTCGCCGCCGTCTTGATCCTCGCCGGCCTGCAGGCCCGCGGCGGCGAGTTCGTGAAGTAAGCAGCCATGGAAAGGCCAGTGGTGGTCCTCGTGCCAGAGCCTCAGCGCTCTTCGCGCATCTTCACCGAGGACGTGCGCAGCGAGCTCGAGCGCCGCTTCACGGTCATCGACCTCGAGGGCAAGCCGAAGGGGCTCGACGACGTCCTGGCAGAAGCGTTGGCCATCGTTGGCCAACCCGACCTCCCGGCCGCGCGGCTCCAGCGTGCGCCACGCCTGCGGGCCTTGCTCAACGTCGAGGGCAATTTCTACCAGAACGTCGATTACCCCCTGTGCTTCGAGCGCGGCATCTACGTGTTGGGCTGCGGGCCTGCCTACGCCCAAGCCGTCGCTGAATATTCTCTCGGCCTGGCTTTGGACCTGGCCCGAGGCATTTCGCGCGAGGACCGGGCTTTTCGCGCCAACCGCGAGCGCTACGTGCTCGAGGGCAATGGGGACGCCGTACTGCTGCGCCATGCGGCCGTCGGCATGATCGGCTTCGGCAACTTGGGCCGGGCGCTCCTTCCCCTGCTCGCTGCCTTCCGCGCCACGGTCCGGGTGTACGACCCATGGCTGCCGGCCAGCGTCCTCGAGGAGGCCGGGGCGGTCCCCTCTGGGCTGGCCGAGCTGCTCGCCGAGAGCACCTTCGTGTTCGTACTGGCGACCGTGACCGAAGAAAGCGAAAACCTCCTCGGTGGCGCGCAACTCGACTTGCTGGCGCCGGGAGCCCGCTTGGTCCTGGTGAGCAGGGCCCCTGTGGTCGATTACGACGCGCTGCTCGACCGGGCTGCGGCTGGACGGCTGCTCGCCGCTATCGACGTGTGGCCCGAGGAGCCCGTCCCCTCCGACCACCGGGCGCGAGAGCTCGACGGCGTGGTGCTGTCCGCCCACCGGGCCGGCGGCATCCCCGAAGCTTTCTACGAGATAGGTCGCATGGTCCTCGACGACCTCACCCTGATCGCTGGAGGGCTCCCGCCAGTACGCATGCAAATCGCCTCCCGTGAACTCGTCGGGCGCTACCGCAACCGCCCCGCCGGCTAGCCCCGAAGGGAGCGGGCGGCGCCCGTTCGAGGCCATGAGCCGGGTCCCGGTGAGGTGAGCACCGTGAAGGTCCTCAGCTGCCGCGGGGTGTTATTCGACTGCGATGGCGTCCTGGTCGACTCGGACGAGAGCGTCGCCTCGGCCTGGGGCCGCTGGGCCCGCCGGCTCGGTCTGGACGTCGAGATGGTGCAAGGGCTGGTGCACGGCCGCCGGTCCGCGGACACGGTGGCGATGCTCGTCCCTCGGGAGCGCCAAGCCGAGGAACTGGCTCGGATCAACCGCTACGAGATCGAAGACGCCGGCAGCGTGCGCGCTATCGGAGGCGCCCTGGCTTTGCTCCAATCGATCCCGGCCCCTCAGTGGGCCGTAGTGACTTCGGGCCGTGCAGAGCTGGCGCTCGCCCGGTTGCGCGCCGCCGGCCTACCTCGCCCGGCGGTGCTGGTCGGTGCCGAAGACGTGAGCCGAGGCAAGCCCGACCCCGAGGGTTACAGGCTGGCAGCCGAGAGCCTGGGCGTGCCACCGGCCGAGGCGGTAGTGCTCGAGGATGCCGCGGTTGGCGTCCATGCCGCCCGGGCGGCCGGCGTGGGCGCCGTCGTCGGGGTGGGCGAGCGAGCTGCTGCGGGCGGCGCCGATGTCGTCGTAGCCGACTTACGCCCCCTCCGGTGGGAAGATGGGCATCTCTGGGTGAGGGGGACAGTTTGACGGTCAGAGCGTGACGTCGCCGGCTTCGTCCGTCGACTCCAGGGTCGCGGCCAGCCTGACCAGGAAAGAACGCACGGTCGACTCGGCCACGCGGTGCAGGACGGCACGGTCCAGGCGCCGGCCCAGTTCCCCGAGCGGCGCCACGTAGGAAGCCGACAGGATGACACGGCACTCGGAGGGGCCGATCGGGGCGAACTCGAGGTCGCCGTCGAGCACTGGGAAAAGCCCAGGGAACTGCACGGCCTCCCACCTGATAGAGACGGCGAGGCCTGCTCCTCGCTCGCGACAGGCACCGAGGGCCACGCGCACGTCGCGGGAGATCCGCCCCGAGGCCCAGGACGGCCCGATCCTGACGAGCAGTTCGTGGGCGTCCTGGCCCGCGGCCGAAGCAAGAGGTTCGAGCCGGCTCCCATCGCCGTGGCACCAGTCCTCGGCCACCTCGATGGGTCGTCCCACATCGACGAAGTCGTGAACGAAAAGCGCCCTTTCCTTCTCGCCCGCAACCCCCGTCTCGCCCATCGCGAGGGCAGGGTACGTCGCAGCGGCGCCCGCCTGGTAGGGCCGAAAGGCCCAACCACCTGGGGGAAAAGCCCGCGCTTCGACCACGCTCTTTCGAGCACCAAGCCGGTAGCATCCTCAGAGGCTGTCTGGCCTAGGGACTTTCGGCCCTAGGGCCGAGGCCGTGGGCCGCTGGTATTTTTAACTCGGCACTCTGGTGCATGCCAGACGGCACGTTCGACCGGGGTCGTGCGCCGCTGGTGAAGTTACCCGGTCGGCGTCGGGTGGTGTGCCTCGTCTGTCGGCGGGGCGCACCAGAGTGCCTTTGGCAAAGAGGTGAGCTGGTCATGAAGCTAGCCGCACCGATCAGATGCAGGCACTGTGGCCGAGTGGTTGTGTCACCGGACGAACCCGAGTTCTACTCGTGCCACTTCACCGTTACAGACCCGCACATGGACAGGTGGTCTTGTGGTTCGTGCATCACCTTCGAAGAGAAGCGTGACATCGTCCTCGAGCTCGAGGGCCCCTCGCTCGAGGTCATCGACCTGGCCGAGGTGACGCCCGAGGACATATACGCAGCCGCCAGAGAGGCCGGGCTGGCGAAACAAGAGGTCCTGCTCTTGCACCAGTTCGTCAATATCTCATGGCGGGCTCAGAGTATGGCGGTAGGCCGGAAACGCTGACCGCACGAACGGTCGTTGGACAGGGCCAGCTCAGGGTACGACCCGGCCCCGACCCAGCGCTTGGAGGCGAAGCTCCTACTGCTGCTTGGCACGGTGGGGCTGGTGCAGAGCTCTCTCGACGGCCGCCACCCACTGGGCTGGCCACCACGCGACCACTTCGGAACTCCTCGCCAAGTCCAGTTCGAGAGGCACGAGCACCTCGCGTTGCAGCCGGGCGAGCGAACCCGAAGAGCGGGCCTCTCGAAGTACTTCCCCTGCCAAGTAGGTACGAGCCCGGCGCCACCTCCTCTCGCCCAGGCCGGGGGCGGCCGAGCGCCTCAGCTCAGCTTGAAGATCTTCCTCACTCCCGTGGGCCAGGAGGTTGGTCCAGGTCCACGCCGGCACCGAGGTGACGCCACTGCCGAAACGTTCGGCCAGGCGACCCGACAAGAAGGCCTCGCAGTCCGCCGAAAGCTCCTGCCCGGCACGCCGTAGGCGCCGGCGCCACCTGAGGCCGCCCAGCCGGCCGGCAGGCGTGAGGAGGACGCGCTCGAAGAAGCGGTTCTCGTCTGCCCACACGCTGAGCCAATTAGGCACCCACGTCGTCAACCACATATGCCGACACCCCCCAAAATCCTTATCCGTCCCTGCTTTACATTCAGAGCTTCACGTAAATGCACTCGCCGGCGCACTGCGCCTGCGCATCGAGCACGTCTGACTCGAGCTCACCCGAGACGAGAAAGGCGCCCGGCTCCCCGTCCACTGTCGCATGCCGGTCCACGCGGACGTGGGCAAGACCGTCGTCGCGCATCTCGAACACCGCCGGGCACAGCTCCTCGCAGAGGCCGTCCCCGGTGCAGTACTCGTGCTCGATCCAGACCTTCACTTCGCTTGCCTCCTAACTTCGGCCCCCGTCCCGGCAGGCCTCACTTACCTTCTAGCGGCAGACGCCCGGGTGGCTTTAGGGCAATTGGTCCCCCTTTCCTGGCCCAATGGCCTACGCGAGCGGAGCGCGCCCGAAAGGAGCGACACGCGGCTTTCGTCCCACCGGGCCTCCTCCACCTGGGCTGCACCAGCCCTGCACACAGCCGTCATGGGCCTGCCGTCGGGTGGGTATATATGGCCTGAGTGGACGAACCCGGAGAGGAGCGGTCCATGGCTACTTGGCATTGTCCCGTTTGTGGGCTGAACTTTGTCTTTCACTCCGAGCTGGACTGGCACATCCGTGAAGCTCACTGCATGAAACGCACGGCTGGCCTCGCCGGTCAGCTGGAGAGGGAAGCCGTGCTCAGCTGGTCTTCGCTGCGCCAGCTACAAGCGGTGAGTGTCGGGCCGTCGGTGTCGTTGTTCCTCTGGACGACCCCAGCAGCCGTCATGACGGCTCACGACGCGACGAACCTGCACCGTCTTGCCTCTCAGGCTCGCGAACGGCTGGCGCACGAGCTGAAGGGCCAGGCTCTCGAGCACATGGAGACCCGCCTCAGCGAAACCGTGCGCGCCGCCGAGAGCGGCCCGACCGATCACGGCCTCGCCCTTTTTGTGAGCGCGGCTGAGACCGCTGTCGTGCCCTTGCCCTTCTCGCCTCGCGAGAGGGTGGCCATCAACCCGAGGTTTGCCACCCGCGACCTCCTCGAGTCCCTGGAGGCTTTCCCTCCCTACCGTGCCCTCGTGCTGCGAGGCCCTGGTTTCAGGCTCCTCGAAGGCAGGGCGCAGCGCCTCTCCGAGGTCCGTGACTGGCAGGTGCCCAACCCCTCGCTCTGGCGAGCACGGCGTGACGACTCGGCGCTGTACGCCAGCTGTTGGACGCCGCGCCAGCGGCGCTTGGCCGCTTTCGAGTCGGCAGACCGGGCCATCGGTGAGAGGGTCGCCATCGTCGGGCGGCTGCCTCTCGTCCTCCTGGGCCGCAAGGGCCTGATGGCCAAGTACCGGAGGCGCTCGCCCCACACGTCCTCGGTGATCGGGCAGGTACCCGTCTGGGGCGCCATGCTGTCGAGGGCCGACGTGGCCGAGCAAGCCGCGCCGCTCGTCACGGCCTGGCGGCAAGCGCACACGGCGCAGTACCTGGAGGCCCTCCACGAGGCGGACCGCCAAGGCCACGTCGTCTGGGGGTTGCAACCGGTCTGGGACGCGGTGCGCGCGGGCCAGGTGCAGTGGCTCTGGGTCGAGCGGGACTACTGGGAGCCGGGACGGCTCGGCGACAGGGGCACGCGGCTGCTGGCCGCGCCCGACCTCGAGGCGCCCGGGGTGACAGAAGACATCGTGGACCTAGTCATGGAGCGTGCCGCCCTGGCCGGCGCCCACGTCGAGATCGTCGAGCGGCTGGGGCACGGCCGAGCTGGAGACCGCATAGCCGCTCAGCTCGGGGCGCCTGCCGGTGCCGGCGAGCGACCCCAACCTGGCGAAGCTGTGGCCGGCCAACCAGCCGCCGGCAGCGCGGCTGCGGCCTGAACTAGCCGGGCCCGGCGTCGCCGGCGTAGCCGAGCCCCAGGAGCTCGAGGCCGCCGGACAATTCCGTTGGGCGGCCACAACCCGGGCAGATACCGATGTGGCCGGCGACGTTGTCCCCTGGCAGTTCGCCGGCCCACCCGCAAGAACACTCGAGGTGAGCCGGGACCACCTCGAGGTCGAAGGTGGCATTTTCGAGTTCCCCGCCAGGGTATTGCTTGGCCGCGACCGGAAAAACAGCGGCTAGCTCCTCTGCGTCGATGCCGGCGCTGCAGCGCGCCCGGACAGCCAGCACGCGCCGGCCTCGGCAAAGCTCGGCGCACTTGGCCACCAGGCCTTCGGCCAGAGAGAGCTCGTGCAACGTACGACAGCTACTGCTCGGCTGAGCGGCTCACCCGGCGGAGCAGCTCGCCGCCCGGCCCGAACACGTCGAGTACCAACGGCATCTGGCCGATGGCGTGCGTGGAACAGGAGAGGCACGGGTCGTACGCCCTGATCACCGCCTCCACCCGGTTGAGCGCGCCCTCGCGCACCTGGTCCCCCTTTATGTAGTGCTGGGCGACCTGCAGGACCGAACGGTTCATGGCGAGGTTGTTGTGCCCGGTAGCTATGACCAGGTTGACCCACTGGACGATGCCGTCCTTGTCGACCCGGTAGTGGTGGAAAAGCGTCCCCCTCGGGGCTTCCGAAACGCCCACCCCCTCCCGGTTGTTGACCGCCGCGTGCGCCCTCACGTCCTCGTCCAAGATGCCGGGCCCCGAGAGGATGGCGCCGATCGTGTCGATGCAGTGGAGGAGCTCGATGAGCCGCGCCCAGTGGTAATGGAACGAGCCGTTGGGGAACCGCCCGAGCCTGAGCCGGTACTCGGCCAGTTCGGCGTCGGCCGCCGGGCTGCCCAGATGGTCGATGACGTTGAGCCGGGCCAGCGGTCCGACGCGGTATATCCCGGCGGGGTACCCGAGGGCCTTGTAGTAGGGGGACTTCAGGTACGAGAACGGCTCGACCGCCTCGCCCAGGTACTCCCAGTATGGGCGGGGGTCGACGTCGTCGAGCAGCCGGCGCCCGTTTTCGTCCACCATGCGCAAGCGGCCCTCGGAATAAGCGGCGTTCCCGCTGTCATGGTGCACCAGGCCCATGTACAGGCTCGGGAAACTCCCGAAATGAGCTGCCTCTTCGGCCCAGGAGGCGAGGTTTTTCTTGAACCAATCGAGAGTTCGTGCTGCCCGGGCGTGGGCGTCGGGGACCGTTGCCAAAATGGTGTCCCGCTGCTCGGTGCTCAAGGGCGCGCTCACCCCGCCTGGGACGACCCAGGCCGGGTGGATGCGCTTGCCGCCGAGCTTCTCTATTATCTGCTGGCCGAACTTCCTGAGCGCGATCCCGTCGCGAGCGAGCTCCGGCGCCCGGGCGGCCACCCCGGCGATGTTGCGCGCCCCCGGGTCGGAATCGAAGCCGAGCAGCAGGTCGGGCGAGGACAGGTGGAAGAAGTGGAGGGCGTGGGACTGGACTATCTGGGCCAGGTTCATCACCCGGCGCAGTTGCCTGGCGGCCAGCGGCGGGGACACCCCGAGGACCTCGTCGCATGCCTTGGCCGAAGCGAGGAGGTGGCTCGTCGGGCAGATACCGCAAATCCGGGCCATGAACGAGGGCATCTCGTGCAAGGGCCGGCCCACTGCGATCCGCTCGAAGCCCCGCACCTGTGTCACGCTGAAGCGGGCGTCGGTGACCTCGCCGTCGGCGCCGACCGAGACCGCTATCTTGGCGTGGCCTTCTATACGGGTCACCGGCTCGATGATTATCTCGCTCACCTTCGACCTCCTCGGCCTAGCCGAACTTCCAGGCGACGGCTTCCGACACGGTTTCGGGCGCCTCGCCGTCGAGCAGGCGCTTCACGCATTCGTATATGCGCGCTGCCGAGGGAGGGCAGCCGGTCAGGTAGACGTCCACCGGGACCCAGGCATGGACCGGCAGATCCTCTTCCAAGAGCTCGGGCACCAGTTGCGAGGGGATCTGGGCGTTGTGGGTAGGCTTCTCCAGGTACACGGTCTCGAGCACTGCTCGGGGCCCGATGGGGTTGCGGAGGCTCGGGACGTTACCGGTGACCGCGCAGTCCCCGAACGCCACGAGCACCCGGGTCCGCTCCCTCACCTCCCTCACCTTGCGCAGGTCCTCGCTCGAGCCCACCGCCCCCTCCACGAGGGTCACGTCGACGCCCTCGGGGAACTCCTTCGCGTCGACGAGGGGGCCGTAGACGAGGTCGGCGCGTTCGGCCACTTCCAAGATCAGCTCGTCCATGTCGAGGAACGACATGTGGCACCCCGAGCACCCGTCGAGCCATATCGTCGCCAGCTTGGGCTTGCTCACCGCTCACGTTCCTTCACTCGCACGAGGTAAGGGAGGTAGGGCCGGCGGGCCTTGGGCTCGGAGATCGACCGGCCCTTTTCGAAAAGTGCTCCCGTCGGGCAGACCTGCACGCACTTGCCACAGCTCGTGCACGTCGTCGAGCTACCCCAGGGCATCCCGAGGTCGCTCACGATGCGCGCCCCTGTCCCGCGGCCGGCGACGTCCCAGGTATGGGCCTGCTCTACCTCGTCGCAGACCCGGACGCAGCGCGTGCAGAGGATGCAGCGGTTGTGGTCCATCACGAAACGTTCGTGGCTGGCATCGACCGGGAGCGCCGGGTGCATCAACGGCAGCTCGAAGTGGTCGAGCCCGACGTTCCTGGCGTGGGCCTGGAGCTCGCAGTTGTTGTTGGCCACGCACACGGCGCAGATGTGGTTGCGCTCGACGAAGAGCATCTCGATGGCCCTTCGCCGGTAGGCGACCAGGCGCTCCGAGGTGGTCGTCACCTTCATGCCCTCCTCCACCGTGGTGGTGCATGCCGCCATGAGCTTCGGGGTGCCCTCGACCTCGACCACGCAGAGCCGACAGGCACCCACGTCCGAGAGGCCCTCGAGGTGGCAAAGCGTCGGGATGTGGATCTCGTTTTCCTCGGCGGCACAAAGGATGGTCTCGTCCGACCTGGCAGCTACGTCCTTGCCGTCTATTTGAAGCGTCCTCACCTCGCTCATGCCGGGCTCACCCCCGCGGCTGCGGGCTCGGCCGTGCCCATATGGCAGGACCCGGCCGGGCACACGTGCTCGTCGATGTGCGCCACGTACTCGTCCCGGAAATAGCGGAGGGTGGAAAACACAGGGCTGGGAGCGCCTTGCCCGAGCCCGCACAGGCTCATGGCCCGGACCATCCCGGCCAAACTTTCCAGCTGCTCCAAGTCCCACCGGCTCGCCACGCCTCGGGTCATGCGGTCGAGCAAGCGCCACATCTCGTGCGTCCCGACCCGGCAGGGAACGCACTTGCCGCAGGACTCCTGCCGGCAAAAGTCCATGAAAAACTTGGCGACGTCGACCATGCAGGTCGTGTCGTCCATCACGATCATGCCCCCCGAGCCCATCATGGAGCCCGCTTGGGTCAAGCTCTCGTAGTCCACCGGCATGTCGAGCAGTTCCTCGGGCAGGCAGCCGCCGGCAGGACCGCCGGTTTGGACTGCCTTGAAGCGCCGGCCCGGGGCCAGCCCGCCGCCGATGTCGAAGACTATTTCCCGTAGGGTGAGCCCCATCGGGACCTCGACGACCCCGGTGTTTTTGACCGCCCCCGCCAAGGAGAAGACCTTGGTCCCCTTGGAGCGCTCGGTGCCTATGGAGGCAAACCACTCCCCTCCTCTTACGATTATGGAGGGCACGTTGGCGAAAGTCTCTACGTTGTTGATGAGAGTGGGGCAGCCCCAGAGGCCAGAAGCCGCCGGGTAGGGGGGCCGCGGCCTCGGCGTGCCACGTTCTCCCTGTATGGACGCGATGAGCGCCGTCTCCTCGCCACAGACGTAAGCTCCCGCCCCCATCCGCAGCTCCACGTGGAAGGAAAAGCGGGTGCCGGCCACCCTGGCCCCTAGGTAGCCCCTTCGCTCCGCCTGCCGGATGGCGAGCGCGAGGCGTTCGGCGGCCAAGGGGTACTCGGCCCGGACATAGACGTAACCCCGGTTGGCACCGACGGCATAGCCGGCGATGGCCATGCCCTCCAGCACCTGGTGCGGGGAGCTCTCCATTACGCTTCGGTCCATGAACGCGCCGGGGTCGCCCTCGTCGGCGTTGCACACCACGAATTTCCCCGCCGCCCCGGCCTCTTTGGCCACCGTCCTCCACTTGAGCCCCGTCGGGTAACCGGCGCCCCCTCGCCCGCGGAGGCCGCTTTTCACGACCTCGCTCGTCACTTCGTCTGGCGACATCGAACCGGCCACCTTGGCCAGAGCCTCGTAGCCGCCGGTCGCCAAGTAGTCGTCGATGTTCTCGGGGTCCACGGTCCCGCAGCGCTCCAGCACCACCTTGACCTGGCGCGAGAAAAACGGGTCGCTGGCCACCGGCCGCCCGCCCCGCGCTTCGCCTTTCAAGCTGGCGAGCAAGCCCTCGCGGCTGGAAGGGTCGCCCGGCAGGACCCGCTCGAAGATCCTGCCCTGCTCGGGCACCTCGACCAGCGGGCCGGCGGCGCACAGCCCGAGGCAGCCCACGCGCCGGACGGCCACGTCGTCGAGGCCGGCGGCGGCCACCTCTGCCTCCAAGGCTCGGCACACCTGGGCCGAGCCCATCGCCAGGCAGCTGGCCGCCTGGCAGACGTTGGCGGAGGCCCTCGGGGGCTGGGCGCCGGCCGGAGCCGCGGCGCTCACAGCGACTCCACTACCGAGACCAGTCCCGGAGGCGTCAGCTTCCCGTGCACCTCGTGGTCCACGACGGCGACCGGCGCCATGCTGCACGGCCCGAGGCAGCGCACCTCCTCGAGCGAGAGCCACCGGTCGGGGGCGGCCTCTTGCCCCCGGGCAGCGAGCAGGCCGGCCACAGCGGAGACAAGCGCGCCCGCGCCGTCCAAATAGCAAGCGGTCCCGGTGCAGACCACGCAGCTGTGGCTGGCCTCGGGCTCGAGCGTGAAATAGGAGTAAAACGTCGCCACGCCGTAGGCCTTGCTCTGCGGCACCCCGAGGCGGTCCCCTACATAGGCCAGCGCCTGGGCGTCAAGGTAACCGAAGGCTTCCTGAGCGGTGTGGAGCACCTCGATCAGGGCGTCGGGCCGGTAGCCGAGCTCGCGCATTTTCGCTTCTACCTGGTCCCAGCGTCCGTCGTCGCTCCGAACGCTCGCCTTGGAGCGGACTGGGTCTGGCTGAACAGCTTCGACTGCCACGAGCTACTTGGCCTCCTTTGCCATTCGTCGCTCGCCCTCTGCCGCGCGTCTGCCGCGCGGGCCAAGGGGCCACCCTACGATGCCCCAGAGGGGCGGTACAAGGGCCCGAAAGTCCCCTCTCGTGGTGACCCTCGGCCCTTGGCGCAACCTGGCCTGGCCGGTACGCCCGGGCGAGGTCCGCCCTCAGCTCTTCGGAGCGCCCCCGCCCCTTAGCCGGGCAAGCAGCGCCGTGCCGACCGGGCTCCCGAGGCCTGTGCACGCGTCCCATCCCTTCCCCGCCTGGTATGCACCGTTGTCCCCAGAAGTGATGTCGCGCAGCCCGGGCGCCGGCAGGTCCGGCGCCACGCCCGAGTAGAGCGCCGGCGGGAGCCACCCGGGCGAGCGCCCGAGGGCCTGGGCGAGGCGGGCGATGAGGGCAGCCCATAGGGGCGCCACCGCGCTCGTGCCCCCGACGACCTGCTCGGTGCCGTCGGCGAGCACCTGGTAGCCCGTCTCAGGCGAGGCGTCGCCGGCCACGTCCGGCACTCCCCGCCCCGCCGTGCCGGTGCCCGCTCTCGTTACCTGGCTCGCCGCCTGCTGCCACGAAGGCAGCGGGTAGACGTCGCTCACGCCACCCCCGGTGGCCCCGCCGTTCGGGAGGTCGTCCCAGACCACCTCGGAAGCCACCGCGCCCGTCCCCGCGGCCGCCTCCAAGCGGGTCCCGCCACAGCCGAGCACGTAGGGGCTCGAGGCCGGGAAATCGACATGGGGCTGGCCGTCGCCCACGCCGTCGCCGCTCCCGCTGTCACCGGCAGCGACGGTAACGGTGACCCCGAGGGCCACGGCGTCGCTGCACACCTGGTCGAGGGCGTCCCGGCCCTGGGCGGACCAACTGTCCTCGCTCTGTCCCCAGCTGATGCTGACCGCTACGGGGGTGGGCTGCGCCGACAGCGCTTCGGCAAGGGCGTCGTGGAAACCGGCGTCGGTGTTGGGCGCGAAGTACACGACCTGGGCCGCCCCGGGCGCCGCGGCACCGATCACCTCGACATCGAGTGCCACCTCTACGTCTGCGTTGGCCTGAACGCCGGCGGCCGTGGGGGCCCCGTCCACGCTCACCGCCCGTACGTCGGGGGCGGGGAGGCCGAGGCCCGAGAAGTAGTTCGCGAGGTCGGTTTGCGAGAGGCCGCCGCCCAGTTCGACTACCGCGACGACTTGGCCCGTGCCGTCGGTGCCGGAGGGGAAGCCATAGAGGGAGGCGACCTGCGCCGGCGTGTACGACGTCGCCACCGCCGCGGGGCTGCCGGCCCGAAGGTGGGGCCGCGCTTGGGGCCTGTCGTCGAGCCCCAGCACGGCGGTCACCACCTCGGCCACATCCCGAGGCAGGCTGAGCGGACCGGTGCGCTGGCGGTGGCGCACGGGCAGCCCCGTCACCGGGTTCACGCTCTCGACCTCTTGGAGCGCCGTGCCGAAAAACCGCGTGAGGGCGCCGGCGGGGCCAACGGCGACCACGCGCCTGCTGCCGGCGTCCTGGTCGACCACCCGGGCGCCGGCGGCCTCCAGGGCTTCGACGACCCGGCGGAGCTCACCGGGGTCAGCGCCGTGAGCCGAGCGCAGCTCCTCCCGGCTGAGCCGGCGCTGCCCGGCCAGCACGTCGGCAGGCAACGATGCCCGCCGGCGGAGGACGACCGTGACCTGGACGGGCTCGTCGTCATGGACCGGGCCGATGGCCCTCGCGCCTTCTACAGCTTGGCGGTCGCTGCCCGCCAGCACGACCCTTCTACTTTCCTCCAAGGCTTACCTCCCGCGCCCGCTGTCCCCGCCAGACCCTACCCCTCGGGTGCGACACCGCGTAGCATCGCGGCCGATGCCGTCGCCCAAGGCGGCCCATAGAAGAGGGGGTTGGCTCCGTGAGCAGCGTCCGGTTGCTGGTCGGCACCCGCAAGGGTGCCTTCGTGCTCACTTCTGACAGCCGGAGAGAGCACTGGGAAGTGGAGGGCCCTCACTTCGGCGGCTGGGAGGTTTACCACGTCGCCGGGTCCAAGGCGAACCCGGAACGGATCTGGGCGTCGCAGACGAGCAGTTGGTTCGGCCAGGTGCTGCAGCGCTCGGATGACGGCGGGAAGACCTGGGCGGCGGTTGGCAACGAGTTCAGTTACGAGGGCGACCCCGGCACCCACCTCTGGTACGACGGGACGCCAAGGCCTTGGGAGTTCAAGCGGGTTTGGCACCTGGAGCCTTCCCTCGACGACCCCGACTTGGTCTGGGCGGGGGCGGAGGACGCGGCACTGTTCCGTTCGGAGGACGGCGGCAAGAGCTGGCAAGAACTGCCCGGCCTGCGCCTCCACCCGAGCGGGCCGCGCTGGCAGCCCGGCGCCGGCGGGCTCTGCCTCCACACCATCTTGGTCCACCCCGGCGACCCGGCTCGGATGGTGGTAGCGATATCGGCCGCCGGCGTGCTTTCGACCCGCGACGGGGGGAGCACGTGGGCACCGGCCAACCGTGGCCTGCGGTCGCAGTTCATCCCCGAACCGGAAGCGGAAGTGGGGCATTGCGTCCACAAGGTCGTGGCGCACCCCTCGCGCCCCGACGTGCTCTACATGCAAAAGCACTGGGACGTCATGCGCAGCGACGACTGGGGGGCCTCCTGGCACGAGGTGAGCGGCGACCTGCCGAGCGACTTCGGCTTCGCGATCGGCGTCCACGCGCACGAGCCCGAGACCATCTACGTGGTCCCGATAAAAAGCGACAGCGAGCACTACCCGCCGGAAGGCAAGCTCCGCGTGTACCGCTCACGGACCGGTGGCGGTGAATGGGAGGCGCTCACCGAGGGGCTCCCCCAGGCTCACTGCTACGTGGACGTGCTGCGCGACGCCATGGCGGTCGACTCGCTCGAACCGTGCGGCGTCTATTTCGGGACCACCGGAGGGCAGGTTTACGCGTCGGCCGACGCGGGCGACACGTGGGCGCCGGCCGTGAGCAACCTGCCGGCGGTCCTCTCCGTGGAGGCCCAGACCCTGCCGTGACCCCGGCCGGGGCCGGCGCGGCCGGCGGGACCTCAGCACTCACGGCGCGCGTCCGGGTGCGCCTGCCCGCGCAGCTGCAGAAGCTGGCCCAGCTGCCGGCCGAAATCGTGGTCGCGGTGGACGGGGCCGTCACCCAGCGGGCGGTCATCGACGCGCTGGAGCGCGAGCACCCCGTCCTCGGGGGGACCGTGCGAGACCGGGCGACGGACAAACGCCGGCCGTTCGTGCGGTTCTTCGCCGGCGAGTCGGACCTATCGAACGCCCCGCCAGACGAGCCACTGCCGGCGGCGGTTTGCGAGGGTAGGGAGCCGTTTGTAGTGGTAGGGGCTATCGCCGGCGGTTAGCCGCCCCCCGGTGCCGGGCCGGCGGTTAGCGTTGCCCACTATGGCCGAAGACTCTTTGCGTGCTTACGTGCGCTTCGGCACGATCGCCGGCTCCACCGTGGCCTTCGTGACCGAGGACGACCTGTGGACGGTGCCGGCGGAAGGAGGCCAAGCCAGGCGGGTCACAGCGGATTTGATCGGCATCGCCGGCCCGGTCCTTTCCCCTGACGGGAAGTTGGTGGCGTTCACGAGCCATTCGCAGGGCCAGCCCGAGGTCTACGTGGTGCCCGCCCAAGGCGGGATGGCCACCCGGCTCACCTGGCTCGGGGCACCGCGCCGGAACACCAAAGTGCTCGGCTGGACGCCTGATGGCAGGGTCGCGTTCGCGAGCGACGCCGGCCAGCCGTTCTCGTCGTTGACGATGCCCTACGCCATCAGCGCCGACGCCCCTGGTGCCCCCGAGCCGCTCCCGTACGGGCCGGTGGGCCACCTCTCTTTCGGCCCGCGTGGGGGTGTCGCGATCGGGCGGAACACTGCCGACCCGGCCCGGTGGAAACGCTACCGAGGCGGCACCGCCGGCGCCATCTGGCTGGACCGTGAAGGCAACGGGGACTTCCGCCTCCTTCTGCGCCCGGAGGCCATCGGGGGCAACCTGGCCGCACCCATGTGGGTGGGCGAACGCATCTATTTCCTCTCCGACCACGAGGGCATAGGCAACCTGTACTCCTGCTCGCTCGAGGGCACCGACGTCACGCGCCACACCGACCACGGCGAGTACTACGCCCGGCTGGCCTCGAGCGACGGCCGGCGCATCATCTACCAGGTGGCCGCCAGGCTTTGGACCTACGACCCGGCCACGGGCAGGTCCGAGGAACTCGAGGTCGAGCTCGGCAGCCCCCGCACCCAGCGCCAGCCCCGCTTCGTGCCTGCCGAGCGTTACCTGGGCGGGTACGCCCTCGACAAGACCGGCGAGCACCTCGTCGTGGACACGCGGGGCAAGCTGTTCAGCTTCGCAGCCTTCGACCGGCCGGTCGTTCAGCACGGCGAAGCTCAGGGCGTCCGCTACCGGCTGGCGAGCTTCCTGGCCGACGGTGCCGGGATCGTCGTGGTGAGCGACGCCAGCGGCGCAGAAGGACTGGAGGTCCACGACCCCCGAGCGCCTGGCGAGGCGGGCCCGCCCGTGCGGGCGCTTCCCGTACCCGACCTCGGGCGTCCCCTCGAACTCGTCCCATCGCCTGACGGCGCCTGGGCAGCCGTCACCAACCACAAGCACCAGCTCCTCCTGGTGCCGACCCGCGACGGGGAAGGCCGGGTAGTGGACGAGTCGGCCTTCGGGCCCATAACCGGGCCGGCGTGGTCGCCCGACGGGCGGTGGGTCGCCTACAGCTTCCCGGCCAGCGCGCAAACCTCGGAGATCAAGCTGGCAGGTACCCAAAGCGGCGAGACATACGCCCTCACCGAGCCCGAGTTCCGCGACTTCTGCCCGTCGTGGGACCCTACGGGCAAGTACGTCTACTTCCTTTCCAGGCGGACCTTCGACCCGGTGTACGACAGCTTGTTCTTCGACCTCGGCTTCCCGCTCGGCAGCAAGCCCTACCTGGTGACGCTCCAAGCCGACGTACCCTCGCCGTTCCTCGAGCGCCCAATACCCGAGCGCCCAGTGCCCGAGCGCCCAGTACCCGAGCGCCCAGTACCCGAGCGCCCAGTACCCGAGCGCCCAGTACCCGAGCGCCCAGTACCCGAGCGTCCAGTGCCCGAGCATGTGTCTGAGAGCGGCCACCAGCCGAGCGGGCCCGACGGCGCGGCTGGCGGCGCCGGCGAAGCTGGCAGGAGTACGGGAGGCGCCGGCGAAGACGGCCCTCAGGCCACCTCCCCGGTCCGCATCGACCTCGAAGGCATAGCCGAAAGGGCAGTCGTGGTCCCCGTCCCCGAGGCGCGCTACGAACGGGTCGTCGCCCTCGACAACAAGCTCCTCCTCCTCTCCCGCCCACCAGAGGGCTCCCTGGAACGGGACTGGACCGCCGCCGCCCCGCCCGCCAACGGCACGCTCGAATGCTACGACCTTGTCGAGGACCACCGGGAAACGTGGCTAACGGGTGTGGCAGACCTCGAGGTGAGCACCGACCGGGGACGCCTCGCGTATACCTTCGCCGGCGAAGACGACCACGGGATCCGCCGCCTCCGGCTGGTCGCCACCACCGCCAAGCCTGACGCCGACCTCGCCAACGAACCGCCCGGGCGCCGGAGCGGGCTGGTCGACCTCGGCCGGGTGCGGGTGCTGGTGGACCCCGGCGCGGAATGGGCGCAGATGGTGAAGGAGGCCTGGCGGCTCCAGCTCGACCACTTCTGGGCCGACGACCTCTCCGGCGTCGACTGGCAGCGGGTCCTCGAGCGGTACCTGCCCCTGGTGGGCCTGGTCGCCACCCGGAGCGAGCTCTCCGATTTGATCTGGGAGATGCAAGGTGAGCTCGGCACGTCGCACTCCTACGAGTTCGGCGGGGAGTACCGCGACGCCCCGGCGTGGGGGCAGGCGCACCTCGGCGCCGATCTCAAAAAGGACGCCCTCGGGGCCTGGGTGGTAGCCCGGCTGGTGCCAGGGACGAGCTGGGACCCGAAGGAAGCCGCTCCCCTGCTGACCCCGGGCGCCCGGATCCGCCCGGGCACGGCCGTGCTGGCGGTGAACGGCCAGCCCGTCGACCGGGACCGCGGCCCGGCTCCTCTCCTCGCCAACCAGGCGGGCCTCCCGGTCGAACTGACGGTGGCCGATCCGCCCGAAGTGGCGGGGGAAGCATCACCTGGCCGGGCCGGCAACGGCAAGGCTGCCCCACGGCGGGTCGTCGTGCCCACCCTCGCCGACGAAAGGCGGCTCCGCTACCGGGACTGGGTGGTCACCAACCGCCGGAAGGTCAGGCAAGCCACCGGTGGGCGCGCCGGCTACCTCCACATCCCTGACATGGGCCCTCGGGGCTGGGCCGAGTTCCACCGGTCGTACCTGTCCGAGGTGGAGCGCGATGCCCTGGTGATCGACGCCCGCTTCAACGAGGGCGGGCACGTGTCCGGACTCGTCTTGGAGAAGTTGGCCCGCCGGCGGATCGGCTGGGACGTGCCCAGGCGAGGCGCCCCGGTCCCCTACCCCGAGGAGGCGCCGGTCGGGCCGCTCGTGCTGGTCACCAACGAGTGGGCGGGCAGCGACGGGGACATCTTCACGCACGGGTGGAAGATGCTCGGGCTCGGCCCGGTCGTCGGCACGAGGACGTGGGGAGGCGTGATCGGCATCGAGCTCAACCAGACCCTCGTAGACGGGAGCCTCACCACGCAGCCCGAGTACGCCTTCTGGTTCGACGACGTCGGCTGGGAAGTGGAAAACCGGGGCGCTCTGCCGGACGAGGAGGTCCTTTTCCGCCCGCAGGACTACGCGGCAGGGCGCGACCCACAACTCGAGCGTGCCGTCGAGCTCGTGAGCGACGCTCTCGGCCGCTACCAGCGCGCCCAGCCCGAGCTCGACCGGCGACCCGCCAAGCCGTTGCCGGTGCTGCCGGCGAGGAGCCAGCGCCCGTAAGAAGGGCCCGGCGCTTCAGGCCGGCCCAGTAAGTGAGGGGCCAGTAAGAGAGGGCCCGGCTTTTACCGCCAGGACCGGGCAGTCGGCTTGGAGGAGGATTTCCTGGGCGTTGGAGCCGAGCAGCAGCTTGCCCACCGGGGAGCGCCGGCGCAGCCCGATCACGATCAGGTCGGCCCCGGTCTCGCTGGCGACGCTCACGAGGTCAACCGCCGGCGTGTGCCCCCGAGCGAGGTCCCGCACCTCGTACTCGACGCCCGAGCTGGCCAGTTCGCGCTCGAGGCGCTCGAGCTCCTCCCGGTTGGTGCTCACTGCTTCGTCGGTCTCGCTGCTGCCACCATGGCTCGAGTGGACCACCACCAGGCGGGCGGACCGCAGACGCGCCTCCTCGACCCCGCGCTCGAGCGCGGCCCGGCCCTCCGGAGTGGGCAGGAAACCCACGACGACGCTCACGAGGCCCCCTCCACCTCGGCCGACGGCAGGCCGAAAAACTCGGCGGTGATGTCCGCCTCCGCACGGAACTCCTCGACCGAACCATCGAAGCCCTTGCGACCCCCGTGGAGCACAGCCACCCGGTCGGCGAGGTCGAGCGCCCGCGCGTTTTGCTCTGCCAGCAAGAGCGTCACCTCCTCAGTGCCGCGGACAGCAGCGAGCGTCGCCACCATCTCGTTCACGACGACCGGGGCCAGCCCGGCCGACGGCTCGTCCAAGATCAAAAGGCGAGGCCGGCGGAAGAGCCCCTTGGCCAAGCCGAGCAGCTTGCGCTGTCCGCCGGACAGGCTCCCCGCTGCCGACCGCCGGCGCTGCGCCAGCACGGGGAAGGCCTCCCAGGTCCGCGCCAGTGCCGCCTTCATCTCCCGGGACGAGAGCCCCGTCCCGCACGCCCGGAGGTTGTCCTCTACCGAGAGACCGGCGAAGACGCCCACCTCGCTCACATAAGAGATCGACGCAGCCACCCGCTTGTCGGGGGCCCAGCCGGTGATCCGCTGGCCTTGGTAGCTCACCTGCCCTCGCCAGAGCGGGACGAGGCCCATTATGCAGCGAAGCAGCGTGCTCTTGCCGGCCCCGTTGGGCCCGAGCAGCACCACTGCCGACCCTTCGGGGACCACGAGGTCGACGTCCCATAGGACTTGGATGGCACCGTAGCCGGCGCAGACCCCGCGGACCTCGAGGCACGGCCCCTCGCTCAACCCTGGTGCTCCCCGAGGAACACTTCCACGACGCGCCGGTCCGCCACCGCGGCCCGCAAGTCCCCCCGGAAGATGGCCATGCCGGCGTTCAATACTGTCACGGTGTCCACGACCTGCTCCAGGAAGCCCATCAGGTGCTCGACGACGACGAGCGCCATGCCTGCGTCCTTCAGGCGACGGAGCAAGCCGGCGACGTGGTCCAGCTCGCCCGGGTTGAGCCCGGCGCCGAGCTCGTCCACGAGGAGGACCTCCGGTCTCGCGGCCAACGCCCGGGCCAGGTCGAGCAGCTTCTGCTCGCCGCTCGTGAGCGCGGACACGCGACGGCTCGCGACCCGGTCCAGGCCGACGAAGCCGAGCGGGCCCCCCTCGAGGACGGCACGCTCGGAGTGCCGGGACGGGCGGACGAGAGCGACGTTTTCGGCGACTGTGAGCCCGGCCAGCGGGCGCGGGTTTTGGAACGTCCGGTTGAGCCCCAGCCGGCACAACTTGTGAGAGCCGAGCCCGGTGACGTCCTCGCCCCTCAGCAACACGGTCCCGCCGCTCGGCTTGTACACACCCGAGACCACGTTTATGAGCGTGGTCTTGCCCGACCCGTTGGGCCCGACCAGGCCGACCGCCTCCCCGGCAGAGACCTCGAGGCTGATCTCGGATAGGGCCTGGAACCCGCCGAACGCCTTCGACAGCCCTTTCACCTCCAAGAGGGCGGCAACGTCGGAGGCTTCGGAGGCTTGCGCGCCTACGGCCGGCTCAGGCGCCGCCAAGTCGCCTCGCCCGCGACGAAGAGCTCCGGTGCAACACACGCTCGACGAAGTGCTCCCACCAAGCCGGCCTGTCCCCCGGCCCACCCACGAGCGAGAAGAGGCCACCCGGGAGGAAAAGGATGAGCGCGAATATCAACAGCCCGTAAACGAGCTCGAAGTACTGAGGGTTGGAAACGCCGATGTACTGGTACAGCGAGTACAGGGCCAGCGCGCCAAGCACCGGCCCGAGCACTGTCCGGACCCCGCCGAAAAGAGCGAACACTATGGCGTACACCGAGAGCGTCAGGTCGAAGGGGGTCTGGGCGTAAAAGGCCGCCGTCATCACCGCCCAGACGCCGCCGGCCAAGCCGGCCAGCACGGCGCTGATCAGCCAAGCCGAGGTCCGCGCCCGCACCACGTCGATGCCGGCCATCGCCGCGCTCACCGGGTCGGCGCGTACCGCCCTGAGCGAGAGCCCGAAATGGGAGTCGCGGACGAAGACGACCACGAGCGCGGCCAGTCCTGCCAGGGCCACCGCCACCACATAGGTCTGGTCGGAGCTGAGGACCGCCGGCAACGACATCCCGCTCTCGCCGTAGGTCCACGGCTCGTTGGAGACGACGTAGTACATGACCTGCGACGCCGCCAGGCTCGCGAGAGCGAAGTAGGCGCCGGACAGGCGCAGCAGAGGGGCGAGCACCAACCCGAAGATGCCGGCGACCAGCCCACCGAAGAGGAGCGCTACGAGGCCGGGGAAGTGCCAGTCGACGACCGACAAGGACGCCCCGTAGGCGCCGGCGCCGAAGAAACCCACATACCCGAAGGGGAGGTAACCCGTGTAGCCGTAGATGACGTTGATGCCCTCGGCCAGGACCATGTAGACGGCCAGCGTGGTCAGGAAGGCGATGTTGTCGTAGACCTGCGGTGCCACCGCCAAGACGCCAACGGTGACCACGACGGGCAAGACCCGGCGCCCCCAACGTCTCTCCCAGCCGCGGGCACCACTCGGCAACGCGTGGTACGAGCCCCGGGCGGCCGGCGCCACCGCGCCCTCTGGAGCGGCGCCCTCTGGAGCGGTACCCTCTGGAGCGGTACCCTCTGGAGCGGCGCCCTCTCGAGGTGCACCGCCTTCTCGGGGTACGCCGGCCGCCAGTGGCGCCCCCGCCCGCACCTCAGCCCCCGCGCCCTCTTGGTCTTCCCTCGCCGGCGCCGGGCCGGGGTCAGGCAACCCTTGCCCTCCTGGCGAAGAGCCCGCTCGGCCTCAAGAGCACGACCGCCAAGAGCAAGGCGTAGGGGACCATCCCCGTCCACTCGGTGGCGTACGCCTGGGTCAGGCTGGAAGCCAGCCCGTAGAGCAGGCCACCGACGGCTGTGCCCAAGGGGTTGCCGAGCGAGCCGATCACGATCACAGTAAAAGCGACGATCGTGAGGCCGCTCCCGCTCGTCGGGTCGATCCCGCCCAGCATGAAGGCGGCGAGAGCACCCGAAGCGCCGGCGAAGGCGACCCCGATCATGAATGCCGAGGTGGCAACCAAGCGTACCCGCACCCCCGATGCCGCCGCCTCTTGCTCGTCGGACATGACGGCCCGGGTGCCGAGCCCGAGCCGTGTCCGGTAGAGGTACAGGTAGAGCACAAAGAGCGCAGGCAAAGATATGGCCGCCGCGACGACCACGGAGAGGGAATAGCCCTGGCCGAAGATGCTGACCGGCCCCCCGAGCTCAGGCAGCGTCACCTCGTTGGAGCCGTAGAGCATGGTCGCCACGGCCTCGAGCGCCTGCGAGAGCCCGAAAAACAAGATGAGCGAGGCCGTCTCTGTGTCATCCGAGCGCTTGAGCCGCGGCACCGTCACCTGGTAGAGCACGAACCCAAAGACCAAAGACGCCGGCACCGAGATCGGTATGGCCCAGAGCGGGCTTATGTGAGCCAGGCTCGACAGCGAGTAAGCCAGGTAGCCCCCGAACACCACTATGTCGCCATGGGCCAGGTTGACCAGCCGCATCACGCCGAACAGCAGGTTGAGGCCGATGCCGACAAAACCGTAAAACAGCCCGAAGAACACCCCGCTTATGAGCGCGTACTCGAACAGCTTCACCTATGACCTCGGGAGCTACCTGGACCGGGTTGGCCCGGCTAGGGCGCCGGGTACTTGGGCGTACCGTTTACCAGGGACTTCTGTTCGGGGGTGGCCGGGTACACGATCTTGAACGAAAGGCCCTTGGCAGAGGGCACCACCTGGGCGATCGGCAACAGCTCGCCCACCTGCGCGCCCGTGTTATCCCAGCGCAGCGTCCCCTCTAGCGTCTTCAGCTTCCCGTTGACCGCGGTCACACCAGCCCGGATACCCGCCTGCGACATGGAGGTCGCGTGGGCGAAGGCGGCCTGGACCACAAGGCCGGCGTTGTAGCCGGCGACGTCCAAGAAGTTGAGCTGTGACGGCTTGCCCTTGGTGAAAGTGCTGGCGAACTTCGTGAAGGTCATGCCGATGTTGACGTTGTTCAACTTCATGATGGGCGGGACGGCGTAGGTGTAGGTCCAGGCGAGCGTCTTGGGCCCGACGTCCTGGGCGAAGAGGTCGGGCAGCTGGCCCGGGAACGGTGTCAGCACGAACTTGAAGTGGGTGCCCGTGGACTGCAGGTCCTTGAAGAAGGCAATGTCATTATTGGGGTAGCCGAGCTCGAGCACCGCATCGGGGTTGGTGGCCTGGATGGAGCGCACCAGCGTGCTGTAGTCGGTCTGGGTGGTGGGGACACCCTGGTAGTACACGAGCTTTATGCCACTTTTGGCCAGGAACCCCTTGATGGCCTGCGCCTGGGCTTGGTCGAAGTCGTTGACGCAATAGAGGATCGCCACCCGCTTTATCTTCAGCTTTTCGATGAGCAGGGCAACGGGCTTGGGCCAGACGGCCGAGACCGGCAGCGAGGTGAGCACCACGTAGGGGTTGGCGCCGCTGCTGAAGAACGATGTCCCCGAGCCTGTCACGTCGAAGAGGAGGTGCTTTTTGTTCTTGGCGAGCGTGATGGCGGGCGCGGTCAGCACCGAGCCGAAGTCGGCGACGAAGACGTCGACTTTGTTTTGGTCGAGCAACTGGTTGTAGAGGGTGGTCGCGGTGGCCGGGTCGCTCTGGTCGTTGTAGGCGACGATCTTTACCTTGACCTTCTTTTTGAGCGGGGCCACGTACATGCCCCCCTGGGCGTTGACCTGGCTCGCCCAGAACTTGAGGCCGTTGTACTCGGGCAGCGACGAGGTGGCGAACGCACCGGTGCCGGCATAGAGCGTGCCGACCGTGATGACGTTGCTGCTGGCCGCCTCCCTGGTGCTGGAGGCGCCGGCAACGCCGCTCTGAGCGGCCGCTGCGATCAGCGCAGCCATGGCGAGCGTACTGGAAACCAAAGCGCGGTGCCGAAATTTGCTCATCCCGGATTCCTTCCCTTCTGTTTGTCTCCTTCTGCATGCCCGGACCGTGGGTTGGTCGCCCCGCCTGCGCCCTTCCCCCCAGGTGCCGGTCACATAATCGTCCCCGACTATAGGCCTATCGCTGAGGGTGACGAGCGCAGCCCCGGCGGGAGCGACCATGTGTTCGTGCTCAGGAGTGAACTTTGGCACTCCCACCAACCTTACTTAGGGATGCCTATATAGACTACCTTATGTAATGATGCGAGCAGCACGCAGACGGGCCGGCGACGGTGGCAGCACCTTGGAACTGGCGAGGGCTCTCTACGCCCTGGCGTCGGCCGTGGCCCGGAGCATGCCGAGGGAGATGAGCCCTACTTCGGTGGCCACGCTCTCCACCCTGGACCGCCTCGGTCCGTTGCGGCTCACCCGCCTGGCGGCCCTACAGCGGGTGGCGCAGCCCTCGATGACCGTCGTGGTGAGCCGTCTCGAAGCCGAGGGCCTCGTGGAGCGCCGCCCCGACGAGAGCGACGGGCGGGCGGTCCTGGTGGTACTGACCGGCAAAGGCGAGTCCTACCTCCAGCGCCGCCGTGAGGACAGGGCCGCCAACCTTGCCATTTCGATCTCCGAGCTCGGCCGAGAAGACGTGGCCGCCCTACGCAAAGCCCTCCCGGCCATCGCCCGCTTGGCCGCCATCGAGGAGCCCGGGCCGCACGAGACCGGCTCGGCCGAAAGCGAGCCGCTCGCTCTTGCTGTAGAGGGACCACCACACTAAAGGCAAAGGAGCTGGAAATATGGAGCACGCCCAGCTGAGGGGAAGACATATTGAGAAAGACGGAGTGGATCCCTTCAAGGGGAAGTGGCTCACCCTTTCCAATACGACTCTCGGCGTCTTGATGGCGACGGTCAACTCTTCGATCATCCTGATCGCCCTGCCCGACATATTCCGGGGCGTGAAGCTCAACCCGCTCACCCCATCCAACACGGACCTTTTCCTGTGGCTCCTCATGGGCTATATGGTGGTAACGGCGGTACTGGTGGTGAGCTTCGGGCGCCTCGGCGACATATTCGGCCGGGTGCGTATGTACAACCTCGGCTTTGCCGTGTTCGCCTTCTTTTCGATCATGCTGTCGGTCGACTGGATGACAGGCCAGGCGGGCACGTTGTGGCTCGTCATCATGAGGGTGTTCCAGGGGGTCGGGGGCGCGCTCTTGTTCGCGAACTCCTCGGCCATAATCACCGACGCCTTCCCCGAAGACCAGCGCGGCCTCGCCCTCGGCGTCAACCAGGTGGCCGCCATCGCCGGCAGCTTCGTCGGGCTCATCTTGGGCGGGGTGCTCGGGCCGGTGGACTGGCGGCTGGTCTTCCTCGTCTCCGTGCCGATCGGGGTGCTCGGCACGCTGTGGTCGTACTTCAACCTGCACGAAAAGGGCGTACGCACGCCGGCCCGGATCGACTGGTGGGGCAACCTCACCTTCGCCGCCGGCCTCATCTTGGTCCTGGTCGGCATCACTTATGGGATCTTGCCCTACGGGCACCAGACCATGGGCTGGGCCAACCCCAAGGTGCTGGCCGAGATCTTCGGCGGGCTCGCCCTCCTAGTGGTGTTCGGCTTCATCGAGACCAAGGTGAAGGACCCGATGTTCCGCCTGCCGCTCTTCCGGATCCGCGCCTTCGCCGCCGGCAACCTGGCCACCCTCCTCTCCGCCGTCGGCCGGGGCGGGATGATGTTCATACTCATCATCTGGCTGCAGGGCATCTGGCTACCTCGGCACGGCTACAGCTTCTCCTCGACACCGCTGTGGGCCGGTATCTACATGCTGCCCTTGACAGCAGGTTTCCTGCTCGCCGGGCCCTTCTCCGGCTACCTGTCGGACCGCTTCGGGGCGAGGCCCTTCGCGACGGGGGGCATGGTCGCCGCAGCCCTCACTTTCGGACTGCTCGAACTGTTGCCGGCGAACTTCGGCTACCTGTGGTTCGCCCTCCTGCTCCTCGCCAACGGCCTCGCGATGGGGCTGTTCTCTTCCCCCAACCGGGCCGGGATCATGAACTCCCTGCCGGCGGCCCAGCGAGGCGCCGGAGCCGGGATGACCAACACGTTCCAGAACTCCGCGATGGTGCTGTCGATCGGCATCTTCTTCACGCTGATCATCGCTGGGCTCTCGAGCCACCTGCCCGGCGCCTTGTACCACGGCCTCGTCACCCAAGGCGTCGGGACCAAGACGGCCACGAGGATCTCCCACCTCCCTCCGACGGGGGCGCTCTTCGCCGCCTTCTTGGGCTACAACCCGATGAGGACCCTACTCGGGGGGTCCCTCGCCCACCTGAGCAGCACCAAAGCCGTTTACCTGACCGGGCGCAGCTTCTTCCCGAGCCTCATCTCGCCCGCGTTCATGGCCGGCCTCAGGGTGGCGTTCGACTTCGCCGCCGGCGCCTGCGCCGTCGCCGGCGTCGCCTCCTGGTTGCGGGGCGGCAAGTACCACTACCGCGAGGAGACGGAGATGGCCCTGGTTGGAGCCGGCGCAGCGACTGGTTCGACAGGTGAGACCAGGCAGGAGGCGATGTCTGCTGCTGCGCCGGCGCCGGCACGGGCCGGGAGCCCGGGCGGCGTCCGGCTCGACGAGGCCGGCGGCGGGCGCCCCGGCAACGGCAACGGTGGCGGCGCCGGCGGGGGCGGCGGCGGCGCCGGCGGCGGCGGACCGCGGGCCGGCGCTAGCGCTGCCTCGCCCGAGTCGCGCCCGTGAGGAGATGAACCAAAAACCTACTGACGTGTTTTGCGAAATGCCACATTGGTCAGTAATTGTGCCACTTAACCGGTCAAAAACTGACCGATGTGGCATTCCCGAGCCGACATTCGTGAGTTTTCGGAGCCCTTAGGCCGCCGGCGGCACCGCTTTCCACATCGTGCGGGCCGCCGGCGGCACAGCTTTCCAAGCTCATCAGGTGCCGCTGCCCCCCGAGCGCAGCTACCCTCACTCAGGTGACCACTGCAGGTAGCGGTAGCGGGCTCAGGGTCAACCGGCGCCTCGTGATCCCCGAAGCCGACCTTTCATGGCGCTTCAGCGGGAGCGGCGGGCCCGGGGGCCAGCACGCGAACACGGCCAACACCAGGGTGGAGCTGGTATTCGATGTCGCGGGCTCTGAATCGCTCGGACCTCGCCAGCGCGCCCGGCTGTTGGAGCGGCTCGGGCCTCGCGCCCGCGTCGTCGTGAGCGAAGAGCGCTCTCAGGCCCGTAACCGCGAGATAGCCTTGGAGCGCCTGGCTGAACGGGTGGAAGCGGCGCTCCGGGTGGAGCGGCCCCGGCTCGCGACGGCACCCACCAAGGCCTCCCGAGAGCGCCGGCTCCGCGCCAAACGCCTGCGCAGCGAGCGCAAAAGCGACCGTCGGGCGGCGGCGCCCGACCAAGACCCATGAGCCGCTGGGTGCTCCAGGCGGGGCGTGTGCTCCAGTGGTCGGCGGCAACGGTGGGATACTGGGCCATGGCGCGCCGGCGACACCTTGTCCTTGGGATCCTCACGATTATCGCCTCCTGTAGCTCCGGACTGGCACCTTCCCCTGCGGCCGCGGCAGGCGCCAATCGAGGCGCCACGCTCGGGTTTGCACTGACGTCCTTGTCGGTGGCGCCGGCCACCGGCCTCGTCGACGGCGAACACGTACGCGTCCGCATCTCCGACGGCACCTACGGGACCACCTATGTCGTGGCCGAGTGCGGGCCCAAGGCGCTCGCGCTTTTGCTGACGCCCTCTGCATCGCCGCAAGACGGCTGCGACAGCCGCCACAACACGCTCGTCACGGTTGGCGCCAACGGTACGGCTGCCACCACCTTGCCCCTCACTGCGGTGCTTACGACCGCGCTCGGCGGGACGGACTGCCAAAAGACGGCATGCTTCCTCGCTGTTTACGCACTGCACTACCTCGGGGGCGCCCGCCTCCTCGTGCACACGCTCGGCTTTGCCGCCAACGCATGTTCTGCCCCAGGCTCGTGCCGCGTGCCCGCCGATGCCTGGGACCCCTCTCTCGGGGCACCGCCGGCCGTGAGCAGGGGAGCTTCACCGCTGGTCAGTCGAAGCGGCCAAGGAGGGCTGAGGGGGCGCCCAGGGGCCGGCCCCGCCTCCGGCCCTGGCACACTCATCACGCCGGCCCGGCCGCTCGTCGTAGCGCTCCAGGCAGCAGAGGCCGGGGAACTCACGGCCGCGGGCAGTGTCAACGGGCCCTACGCTGCCGGCCAGCCCCTGACCGGCAAGCCCCTGACCGGCGAGCCTCTCACCTCTACCTCGACGACCTTGCCGGCCGGCGAGGGCCTCCTGCGGCTCGCGCTCGACGCACCGGGCACGTCATGGGGCCCGGGCCAGCCCAGTTCGACGGTTGTCGACGCCGCCCTCACGGACACGACGACAGGGAAGCTCGTGAGCAGGCAGCAGTTCGTTCTCTTCTGGGGTGCGAAGCCCTTCGTCTACGCCGGTTTCACCGGCCCGGTGCGCACTTCGGACCACTATTCCCTCTCGGTCGCGGTCGAACCTCCCGCAGCACGTGGTGGGCTCTCGCAGCCTGTCCCGGGCGGGACACCCATCGCCAAGCTCTTGGCGAGCGCGCTCATCGTGGTCAGCCCGGACAACCCGCAGTACCTCGCCTACGCTTACGCACCCGTCATGTACGGCCGGTCGACCTCAGCGCTCCACGACACCCCGCTCCTCATGTACGGGAACGTCCAAGCCGAAAGAGGGGGCGGCCACCAAATCTCCTACGTGGTCGTGTGGAGCCACGAGGACGCGGGGACAGGGTTCCTCCCCTTCGTCGAATGGGGCCGCTGGGGCCGCATGACCGACATCGAACAGGTCATAAACCTCACTGTCGCACCCGACGGCCAGGTCCCCAAAGCGCAGTACCTCTGGGGTGGAGAGCCGGCGACGGGCTTCCCCGACAGCCAGAGCGCCCTCGAGGAGAAAAACGTGCGCTTCACCGGCGCCTGGTGGGGCCACCACCCGGTGCTTCGCGACGCCACCGGCAACAACGACATGAGCGACCATGGGACCACGCGCTTTAGGTTCCAGCTCGCCCCGGTGGCGGCGCCGGCCACCGGCCAGCTCCGCGACTCAGTGATGGACGCCAACCCGTGGACGTACAAGGTCATGGCCGAGGAAGTGGCGCGCTGGTACGCCGACGGCTCGACTAACCCCGCATCTCCCCAACCGGGGCAGCCCGGGCAGTACGCCATCATCGACATGACTACCTCGGGGCGAGGAGTCTCCTCGGTGGCAGTCAACTTACGGCTCTCCGGCTACCCCCAATGGTTCCGCAGTGACCTCGGTTGGGGCTTCCCGCTCGTCGGGGCCGGCCACGTGCGAACGGTCGTCAAGCTGCCCATCGGGTGGTCGAAGACCAAGGTCACGGCGGTGCAAGTCGCCGTAGAGCCGCCCGCTGCCGCCCAAACCGTGGTCGTCCGGTCCCTGCGTATCGAGCGCTTCAACGAGGCGACCGTGCAACGGGTGGCCGCGCCCGCCCCCAAGGTGGTCCCCGAAGTCCTCCATGTCGGTGGCCCGTAGAAGGCCGATGATGCTGGCACCGAGCGGTCGGCGATCTTCCAGATGATGTGAAAAGGCCCGGCCTGTGCCGATGTCCCCCATGTCGGTGCGCCGTAAAGGCCGACGGTGCGGGCACCGAGCCGTCCTCGCCAGCGACGTTCTGCCTAATGACCTAGTGATGTGAAAGGCTGGGCCTGTGCCGATAACACGGGCCGACGCTGCCCGTCTGGTGGGCCCGGCCAGGGACGGCGCCTTGCTGCGTGTCCACGTACAACCGGGTGCTCGCCGCGAGGAGACGGGTACCCTCTATGGCGACTCGCTCAAGGTCAGTGTCCGCGCTCGCGCTCAGGACGGCCTTGCCAACCAGGCCCTCCTTCGGCTGCTCGCCCGCTTGCTCGAGGTCCCGCCTACCTCGCTCTCGGTGGCTTCGGGCCAGGCCTCGCGCGACAAGCGCGTCCTTTTTTCGGGCCTTTGCGCGGACGAACTTGTCGAGCGCCTCGTGCTGCTGAAGGTCCCAGCACAATGAGGCGCCGGCACGATAAGACGCCGGCACGATGAGACGCCGGCGCCGGCAAGCCCGCCCTCCTGCCATCGTCCCAAGTCCTAAGGCAGCCCCCGATGGGGCCCGTCGCTCGTGGCGATCAAGCCGCTGCCCAGCGGGCCGTCCCCAAGGAAAGCCCACCCATAGCGTGGCTCAGGGCCCCCGGGCGTGAGCCGGGCAGGGAGCCGGCTCCCTCGACCTCCCAGTGGCGCCCGGCATCGGTCGTCTCGACGAGCCGGACGGCCAGGGCGCGACCCGTCGGCTGGGGCGCCCCTATCGAAGTGGCTGTTCACGGCCGCACCGAGCTAACTATCCTGGCCGAGGTGGACGCCCAAACTGCCGAGATTTACGACGCCATTGCTCCGGATTGGGCCGCAACACGCGGGGAGGCGCCCGACGGCCTGGGGCGGCACTTCCGCCAGCTCGCCGGTAGCGGCCTCGTGGCCGACCTCGGGTGCGGGCCGGGGCGCTACCTCGCACAGATATCGGCGCCGGTGGTCGGTGTCGATGTCTCTCTCGAAATGCTCTTCCAGGCCAGGCGAAGGCCTGGCGGCTACCCGCTCGTACGGGGCGACCTCGAGTCGCTACCGTTCTCGGACGGTTCTCTGGCGAGCGCTTTCGCCCGTCATTCCTACCTCCACGTGCCCAAGGAACGCGTCGGCTACGCCCTCGCCGAGCTCTCCCGCACGCTCCGGCGAGGAGGTCTCCTGATGCTCAGCCTGATCGAGGGCACCCACGATGGCCGCGACCTCCCTGGCGACGATTTCCCTAGTCGCTACTTCGGTTTCTGGACCGCTGGCGAGCTCGGGCCAGCCCTGGCCGGCTCCGGCTTCACCGACATCAATATCGAGCAGGCACCGCGCCAGCACGGCGAAGGGGACCTGCTTGTGACCGCCAGGCGGTAGCGGAGAGCCTGGCCCAGGCTGCCGAGGTGCTGTCGTGCTGCACTTCCGGCCTTGCGCCCCGGCGAGGGGACGAGCCGGCATCAGGGCGGCGCCGAAGATTAGCCTCAGGCCGGTGCGACGTCAGCTGTCACTTCTGGCCGCGTCGGGCTGCCTTGCCTGAGCAACCGTCTGCCTGCTCGGCTGCCTTGCCTGAGCAACCGTCTGCCTGCTCGCACCCGGCCAGGTGAGCCAAGCGCAAGCTCGGCCCCCGGTCGGCAGCCCGACCAACCCCCGGGTATTCTCCTGCGCCGACGAGTCATCGATATACCCTCAGGTCCAGCAACGGCCGGCGGCAGGCGACCTGGTCATCGGGCCACTTTTGATACCCGGGGCCAAGAGGTCGGCCACCGGCAGCCCGAGCAGCCACCCCGCCTACAGGGACCATGGCGTGACTGGTTACAAAGTGGGGTTTGTCCCCCTGCAAATGGGGTCGATGGTCACGGTCACTGTAGGCGCGAAGGCGCGGAGCCGGGTAGTGCTCGACCCCGAGTTCCTCGCCGGCGGAGTGGTCGCAGCCACATTTCGCTCTTGGTCCCGCGAGCCAGGCTTTTCCTTTTTCTTCCCTCAGATAATTGCCTTCACAAATGGACGCACCCGGGGCTGCGTGCCCCTTACCGTTCGCGGCGGCGACCAGGCAAGGGCTTACCACGCGACGTTGTCGCTTTTCGCCGGCCGGTGCTGAAAGCGAGCGGCCTCACCGCTTGACGCCGACGCACGCGACGCTTCCTCCTAAGGAGCAGATGGTCACACCCCCCTGGTAGTGTCGCAAGCACGCTCCTTTCCTGGTGGAAAGGCGGGAGCGCTTCGCAGGCCGGGGGACGCCGGCCAGCCTCGTCGTGAGCAGTAGAGGCGCGAGAGGAGGTGGCCTCCATGTGCCAGGCACTGGGTGACTTCAGGCGGGAGTTCACCGGCTTCGCCCAGAGCTTCGAGCCGGGCCTCCTGGCGCCGGGCGACCTCGAAGTGGCCCTCGCCCACCTGGGCGCGCTGGAGAAGACGGCCGCCGCGCTCGCCTCCATGGTGGCGGCAGAGATGGCCAAGGTGGGGAAGCCGGGCCAGTCGCATAAACAAGCCGCCCGCCGGCTGGCCAGGGCCTCTGGCACCTCCCTGAAGGAGGCGGAGAGGGCCATAGGGGCGGCCGAGGCCATCCGCTCGGAGCCCGAGGTGGAGGCGGCGGCGCGCTCGGGGGGCCTGTCGCGCCAGCAGGCGGCCATCGTGGCCGAGGGGGCGGCCGCCAACCCCGGGGCGGCCCCGGGCCTGCTCGAGGTGGCGGCCAGCGCCTCGCTCTCGGAGCTGGCCGGCGCGGCGGCCCGGGCCAAGGCGGCCGCCTCGGGGCCCGAGGAAAGGCGCGAGGAAATCCGTAGGTCTAGGTCGCTCCGCTCCTACACCGGGCCCGACGGGGTATGGCACCTCCACGCCCAGGGCCTCCCCGAAGACGGGGCCAGGGTGATGGCGGCCCTCCAGCCCGGGGCCGAGCGGGCCTTCGCGGCGGCGAGGAAAGAGGGCCGGCGCGAGGCGCCCGAGGCCTACGCCTTCGACGCCCTGGTCGCCCTGGCCACCTCGGGGGGCGGGGGGGCAGCGCCCAACGAGGTCGTCTTCAGGGTGGACCTCGCCGCCTTCTTCCGGGGCTACCCGGCCGGCGACGAGGTGATGGAGGTGGCCGGCTTCGGGCCGACCAGCGCCAAGGCCGTGGCCGACGTCTTGGAGCACGGGGCGCCGTTCCTGAAGGCGGTCATGACCAAGGGCAAGGACGTGGTCGGGGTGGCCCACCTCGGCCGGCGCCCCAACGCCCACCAGCGCACGGCCCTGGACTGGGTGTTCCCGACCTGCGCGGCCGAGGGCTGCGGGGTGCGCACCAGCTTTTGCGAGACCGACCACCGCGAGCCCTGGGCCAGGACCCACTTCACCCTGCTCGACCTGCTCGACCGGCTCTGCAGGGCGCACCACGCCATGAAGACCAACGAAGGCTGGGCGCTCGTCGAGGGCAAGGGCAAGAGGCCCTTCGTCCCCCCGAGCGACCCGAGGCACCCGCGCTTTGCCAAAAAGGCCGGGGGCGGCGCCGGCACGGGGCCACCCGCCGGCGAGGGGCCGTCCGGCGCCGGCGAGGGACCGCCCGGCGCCGGTGAGGCACCGGGCCCGGGGCCAGGGGGCGGGCCCTAAGCCCGCCGGCCACGTGCCCGGCGACACCGCGCCGCGAGCCAGCACCCGGTCGAGGCGAGGCGGCCAGAGGCTCAGCCGGCGCTACAACGCCGCCGGCAAAAGCGTCTCGCCCACGAGGTAGCGGTCGACCGCGGCCGCGGCCGCCCGGCCCTCGGCGATCGCCCAGACAATCAGGCTTGCTCCCCGTGTAGCGTCGCCGCAGGCGAAAATGCGGGGGACGTTCGTCGTCCAGTTGCTGTCGTGAGCCACCGTGCCCGCCTCAGTCAGTTCGGTGCCCAACTTTTCCAAGAGCTGGCGGTCCGGGCCGCGAAAACCGATCGCGAGCAACACGAGGTCGGCCTCGAGTTCGAAGTCGCTCTCCGGGATGTCCTCGTAGACCCGGCGGGACAGTTCCCGCACACGGTGCGCCCGCAGCGCCCGCACGTGGCCCTTCTCGTCACCCACGAAGCTGTCGGTCTGGCAAGCGAAAACCCGCCGGCCACCCTCCTCGTGCGCCAGCGAGTCCCGCAATATCAACGGCCACACCGGCCACGGCGTCTCCTCCGGGCGCTCCAATGGGGGCTGCTCGTGGATGTCGAACTGGTGGACAGACGCGGCACCCTGGCGGTGCGCCGTCCCGAGGCAGTCAGCCCCGGTGTCACCCCCGCCGATGACCACGACCCGCTTGCCCGCGGCGTCGATCGGTGGTGCGGGGAGAAGACCGGCCTGGACGCGGTTGGACGGCACGAGGTACTCCATGGCCAGGTGCACGCCGGCCAGGTCTCGGCCGGCGATCTCGAGATCGCGCTGCCAGAGGGCGCCTATCGCCAGCACCACGGCGTCGAAGTCCCCGCGCAGATCCTCGACCGACAGGTCCACGCCCACGTCCACGCCGCACTCGAAGACGGTCCCCTCTTCCTCCATCTGCGCCACCCGCCTGTCGAGGAGGGCCTTGTCCATCTTGAAGTCCGGGATCCCATAGCGGATGAGCCCCCCGGGGCGGTCGTCGCGCTCGTAGACGACCACGTCGTGGCCGGCTCGGGTGAGCTGCTGGGCAGCAGCCATGCCGGCGGGCCCGGAACCCACCACGGCCACCCGCCGGCCCGTCCGCTTGGTCGGGCGCACCGGCGTCACCCACCCGTGCTCCCAGGCGTAGTCGATGATCTCCTTTTCGATCTGCTTTATGGTGACAGGCTCGCTGTTTATCGACAGCACGCAGGCGCTCTCGCACGGCGCAGGGCACATCCGGCCGGTGAACTCGGGGAAGTTGTTGGTGGCGTGCAGTCTTTCGATGGCGTCGCGCCACCGGTCGCGGTAGACGAGGTCGTTCCAATCGGGGATCAAGTTGCCGAGCGGGCAGCCATAAAGGCTGTTGCAAAACGGGATCCCACAGTCCATGCAGCGCGATGCCTGCTCAGCCAGGACCGCCAGGTCGATGGGCTCGTACATCTCGCCCCAGTCGCGCACGCGCAGGTGCGCCGGCCGGTGCTCGGCGTCCCGCCGGCCAAACTTGATGAACCCCCTCGGGTCAGCCATGCGCCGGCGCCCCTGCGCTGGTCCCGGCCGGCGCCGCGCTCCCCTCCGCCGGCGCGCTCCCCTCCGCCGGCGCCCCCTCCCCCGCCGGCGCCCCGCCGCCAGCACCTTCGGCGAGCAAGCCGGACTCGAGAGCGCGCCGGTAATCCACAGGCACCACCTTCACGAAATGGCGGCCCTCGCCGGCGAGGTCGGCCAAGACCCGGGCCGCCACCGGCGAGGCTGTTTCGGCTTCATACCGCTCGAGCACGCCGGCCAGCCACGCCACGTCTTCGTCCCCAAGGGCGGAGAGCTCGACCATCTCCGGGTTGACCCGGGAGGCGAAGAGGCCGTGGCGGTCGTAGACGTAGGCAAAGCCGCCCGACATGCCGGCGGCGAAGTTGCGCCCCGTCGGGCCGAGGACGACAGCGCGGCCCCCGGTCATGTACTCGCAGCCGTGGTCGCCAACGCCCTCGACGACGGCGAGCGCACCCGAGTTGCGGACGCAGAAGCGCTCGCCCACTACGCCCCGTATGAAGATCTCGCCGGCGGTAGCTCCATATCCGATCACGTTGCCCGCGATTATGTTGGCTTCGGCCGCAAAACCCCGAGGGACATCGCGCGGCGGGCGCACGACCACCCGGCCGCCCGAAAGGCCCTTGGCCACGTAGTCGTTGGCGTCACCGAAGAGGCGGAGGGTGACGCCCCGGGGCAGGAAAGCCCCGAAGCTCTGGCCGGCAGAGCCGTCGAAGTCGAGCTCGATCGTGCCGGCGGGCAAGCCGGCGCCGCCGTAGCGGCGGGTCACCTCCGAACCGAGCATCGTGCCGACGGTCCGGTTGGAGTTTCGTACAGAAAAGCTCGCCCGCACGGGACGAGCGTCCTCCAGCGCCGGCCGGCACGCCTCGATGAGCGCCGCGTCGAGCGCCCGGTCAAGTTCGTGGTCCTGCTTGCGTGTGCAGGTGAGCGTGGCACCCTCGGGCGGTGGGGCCAAAATGCGAGAAAGGTCGAGGGAGGCGGCCTTCCAATGGCCTCGATGACTGGACTGGTGACTGGACTGGGCCGCGCCGGGCTGGAGCGACTCGCCGGGCTGGAGCGACTCGCCCGGCTGGAGCGACTCGCCGGGCTGGAGCGACTCGACGGGCTGGATCGACTCGCCGGGCTGGGCCGACTCGCCGGGCTGGGCCGAGCCGGCCTCCGGCACCACCGCCTCTAGCACGCCGGCATGACCGATGGCCTCCTCCAGGGTCCTGAAACCGAGCTCGGAGAGCAACTCGCGCACCTCTTCTGCCACGAACTCGAAAAACGAGACCACGAGGTCCGGCGTCCCCCGGAAAAGCTTCCGCAGCTTTGGGTCCTGCGTGGCCACGCCGACGGGGCAGGTGTCGAGGTGGCAAACGCGCATCATTATGCACCCCTCGACCACGAGCGGGGCGGTGGAAAACCCGTACTCTTCGGCACCGAGCAAGGCGGCAATGACAACGTCGCGGCCGGTTTTCATCGAGCCGTCCACCTGCAACACAACCCTGTCGCGAAGGCCGTTCGCGATGAGGGTCTGCTGGGTCTCGGCCAGGCCGAGCTCCCATGGCCCGCCGGCGTGCTTGGTCGAGCTCAATGGCGACGCACCGGTCCCGCCGTCGTGGCCCGAGATCAGCACGACGTCGGCATGTGCCTTGGCCACGCCGGCAGCGACGGTCCCCACTCCGGTCTCGGCCACCAGCTTCACGTTGATGCGCGCCTCGGGGTTGGCGTTTTTCAGGTCGTAGATCAGCTGGGCCAGGTCCTCTATCGAATAGATGTCGTGGTGGGGCGGCGGCGAGATGAGCCCCACGCCGGGGGTCGAGTAGCGGGTCTTCGCGATCCAGGGGTAGACCTTTTTCCCCGGCAGTTGGCCGCCTTCGCCCGGCTTGGCGCCCTGGGCCATCTTGATCTGGATGTCGTCGGCGTGCACCAGGTACTCGCTCGTCACCCCGAAACGCCCGGCCGCGACCTGGCGGATGGCGCTCCGCCGGCTGTCCCCGTTCGGCAGGGGCGCGTCGCGCTCGGCGTCCTCACCGCCCTCGCCGCTGTTGCTCTTCGCTCCCAGACGGTTCATGGCGATCGCCAGCGTCTCATGGGCCTCCTGCGAGAGCGCCCCGTAGGACATCGCCCCCGTCGAGAAGCGCTTCACTATTTCCGAAACCGGCTCGACCTCGTCCAAGGGCACGGGCTGACGCCCCGTCTCGCTGGCCGGGCGCAGCCTGAGCAAACCTCGGAGCGTGGCGAGCTGGCGGGACTGGTCGTCGACCGCGTGTGAGTACTGCTTGAAAATCTTGTAACTCTTGGAACGCGTGGCGTGCTGCAGCTTGAAGACCGTCTCGGGGTTGAACAGGTGGTACTCGCCCTCCCGCCTCCACTGCCAGTCCCCTCCGGGCTCCAGGTCGCGGTGCGCGAGCTCGGCCGGCCGCTCCGCCCAAGCGGCGCGGTGGCGGGCCAAAGCCTCGGCGGCGATGCCGTCGAGGCCGATGCCTCCGATCTGGCTGACCGTGCCGGCGAAGTAGCGCTCGACCAGGTCGCTCGCCAGCCCGACCGCCTCGAAGACCTGCGCCCCGGTGTAGGACGCAACCGTGGAGATGCCCATCTTGGACATGGTCTTCAGCACGCCCTTGGAGGCGGCCTTTACGTAGTTGGCCACGGCCTTGCGCGCCGGCAGGCCCTTGATGGCGCCCCTGCGTACCTGGTCGGCGATCGTGTCGAAGGCGAGGTAGGGGTTGACGGCTGCAGCGCCGTAGCCGATCAGGCAAGAAATTTGGTGCACGCTCCTGGCCTCGCCGGTCTCGACCACGAGGCCGACCTGGGTGCGCAGTTTCTTGTCGACGAGGAAGTGGTGGACGGCAGATACGAGCAGGAGCGCCGGCACGGGCACCAAGTCGGCGTTGGCGTGGCGGTCGGAGAGCACGACCACGCTCGCCCCGTCCAAGATGGCCTGCTCGACTTCCCTGCAGACCGCTTCGAGCGCCCGCTCGAGGCGGGCGCCGGCGCTCCCCTCCCCCTTCGCCTCGAAGAGGCCGTCGATCGCAAACGTGCGCCAGCCCGGCACGAGCCCGTCCTCGTGGATGTAGAGCAGCGTGGCGAGCTCGTCGTTGGTGAGCACGGGCTTCGGGAGCTCGATCTGGTGGCAGGAGGCAGGCCCCGGGGCGAGCAGGTTGCCCTCGGGCCCGACCGAGGAGGCGAGCGAAGTCACGAGCTCCTCCCTGATCGCGTCGAGGGGCGGGTTGGTGACCTGAGCGAACAGTTGGCGGAAGTAGTCGTAGAGGAGCCGCGGCCGGCGGGAAAGGATGGCGAGAGGGGCGTCGTCGCCCATCGCGCCGATCGGTTCGGCGCCCGCCGTTGCCATCGGCTCCAACACCAGGCGGACCTCCTCCTCGGTGTAGCCGAACTGGCGCTGGAAGCTCACGAGGCGCGAGTACTGGGGCGTGAGCGCCTGCCGCACGGGGAGGTCGTCCAGGTGGATGAGGCCCTTGGCGAGCCACTCCCCGTACGGGTGCTCGGCGGCGAGGCCGTCTTTCACCTCGTCGTCGCGCACGATACGGCCCGCGGCCGTGTCCACGAGGAACATCCGGCCCGGCTGGATGCGGCCCCGCAGCACCACCCGGGAGGCCGGGATGTCCAAGACGCCGACCTCCGAGGCCATCACGACCAGGTCGTCGTCGGTGACCCAGTAGCGAAGTGGCCGGAAGCCGTTGCGGTCGAGCTGGGCCCCGATCAAGGTGCCGTCGGTGAAAGCTATGGCGGCGGGGCCGTCCCAGGGCTCCATCAGCGAGGCGTGGAACCGGTAGAAGGCGCGGCGCTCGGGCGAAAGGTCCATCTTGGCTTCCCAGGCCTCGGGCACCATCATGAGCACGGCGTGGGGCAACGAACGGCCACCGAGGTGAAGGAGCTCCAGCACCTCGTCGAAGCTCATCGAGTCGCTCCCGCCGGGGGTGACGACGGGGAAGGTACGGGAGATGTCCCCGGGGAAGAGCGGGGAGGCGAGCATGGCCTCGCGGGTCCTCATCCAGTTGCGGTTGCCCATCACGGTGTTGAACTCCCCGTTGTGGGCCACGTAGCGGTAGGGGTGGGCGAGCGGCCACGAAGGGAACGTGTTGGTCGAAAAGCGGGCGTGCGCCAGCACGACGCCCGACTCGAAGCGCGGGTCAGACAGCTCGGGGTAGAAGTCGGGGAGCTGAGGAGCGGTCAGCATGCCCTTGTAGACGATGGTCCGGCTCGACAGGGAGGCGAAGTACAGGCCCTCCAACTCGTGCTCGGCCCGCTTCCTGGCAACAAAGGCGAGCCTCTCCAGGACCAGGCCGGCCTCCCCGCCCCGGCCGGCGAGGAACGCCTGGCGGAAAGCGGGCATTACCCGCCGGGCGCCCGGGCCAGGGACTCCGTCGTCGACCGGCACCTCCCGCCAGGCCAGGACGGACAGGCCCTCCTCGGCCGCGATGGCGCCAAAGCGCCGGCACACCTCGTCGGCAGCCTCTGCGTCCGCCGGAACGAATGCGACGCCGGTGGCGTATGAGCCTGCCGGCGGCAAGGCAACGCCCACCACGGAACGGAAATAGCCATCGGGCACTTGCACGAGCACGCCGGCGCCGTCGCCAGTGGCGGGGTCGGCCCCCTTTGCGCCCCGGTGCTCCAAGTTGCAGAGACTTTCGAGGCCCATCTGGACCAGGCCGTGGCTCCGACGGCCCGCCAGGTCGGCTACGAACGCGACACCACAAGCGTCGTGCTCCATTTCCGGCCTGTACAGCGGTGCGCGCACCATCGTCTCAGCTGCCTCCTTGTTGGACGCGACTAACTAGGCAGTCCGGGACGACGTTGGCCCGCTACTCCCGCACAGTATAGCTGGGCGCCGTGCCGCTTGGCTCGCTCAGGGGCCCCACCCCGAGGCCTCTCCCCGAAACGGGGGCGTCGATCCCCGCCGGGGCCGTTGCCGGCGCCACCAGGGTCTCCCCCGCCCGGACCGCCCTCCCCTCGCTGTAGACGTAGCGCTTGCCCCTCGCCCACGAGGCGAGGGCAGCGACGAGGCAGCCCGCGGCGGCGAAGTCGAACGCTGTGTGCAGGCCCGAACCGAAAGGCGCCGCGATCAGGCTCGGGAAAAACGAGCGGCCGACTATGGCCTGGAACTGCGCCTTGGTCAGGTGGTGGAGCACCTGGGCGGGCAGCAAGTGCTCGAGCGGGCTGTAGCCCAAGAAAGCGGCGAACAGCGTGGAGACCGGGGGCAGGTGGGCCACGTGGGCGGCCTCGGGGCGGGGCACGCCGTGGGCGCTGAGCCCGTGGTAGAGCGAGGACGGAAGGGCCCCGGACAGGCCGATGATCACCAAAGTGAAGAAGATCCCGATCGAGAGGACCTGGGCCGAGTTTTGGAACGTCACGTTCATCCCGCCACCGGCGCCACGGTGCTCGGGCGGCAAGCTGTTCATCACGCCGGCCCGGTTGGGGCTCGCGAAGCAGCCCATCGCCATCCCGTTGGCTAGGAGCAAGAGGGCGAACTCCCAATAGGGGAAGTTGATGGGTAAGAACTCGAACACGATGAACGTCGCGGCCGCGAGCAGCATCCCGCCCGTCGCGAACGGCCGCGAGCCGAAGCGGTCGGACAAGATCCCAGAGATGGGCCCGGCGAGCAGGAAACCACCCGTCAGCGGCAGCATGTAAATGCCCGCCCACAAAGGCGTGTTGGCAAAGCTGTAGCCGTGCTCGGGGAGCCAGATCCCCTGGAGCCAGATGATCATCATGAACATGAGGCCGCCGCGGGCCACCGCGGCCAGGAACGACGACAGGACCCCGAAAGTGAACGCCTTGATGCGGAACAGCGGGAGGCGGAACATCGGCGCCGCGCTCCGCCTCTCGACAACGCCGAAGACCAGGAGGAAGGCCACGCCTATGCCCAATTCGGCCAGCACCTTGGGGCTCGTCCAGCCCATGGAGTGGCCGCCGTAGGGCTGGATGCCGTAGGTGATCCCGACCATGACAGCCACGAGCCCCAAGGCAAAGGCCAAGTTGCCCGGCCAGTCGACCGGCGCCGCTCGGCGGCTCCCTGGGACCTCCTCCAGCTTGAAATAAGCCCAGAGCGTGCCGGCTAGGCCGAACGGTACCGACACCAAGAAGATGAGCCGCCAGTCGATCGGCCCGAGGATCCCGCCGAGCACGAGCCCGATAAAAGAGCCGCTGATCCCCGCGACGTTGTTTATCCCGAGCGCGAGGCCGCGCTGGTCCTCGGGGAAGGCGTCGGTCAGTATCGCAGCCGAATTGGCCATCAAAAAGGCGGCGCCGACCCCTTGGAAGATGCGGCCGATCACGAGGTACATGGCACCTGCCTGGCCGTTCATCCAGTCGACGGTGAGCACCAGCGAAAATACGGTGTAAACCGCGAAGCCGAGGTTGTACATCTTCACCCGGCCGTACATGTCGCCGAGACGCCCGAGCGACACCACGAGCACGCTGCTCACCACCATGAACGACAAGATCATCCAGAGCAGGTAGAAGCTGTTGCCAGGACGGAGGGGGTCGAGCCGGATGCCCTTGAAGACATCGGGCAGGGCGATCAGCATGATCGAGGAGTCGATCGTCGCCATGACCACCCCGAAGGTGGTGTTGGCCAGGCAGACCCACTTATAGCGAGGACGCGACGAGCGCCAGGCCTGCTCAGCTCCGGCGGGCCACGCCCCGTTGGGCCGAGGCCCGTCCGTGGCGGCCCCGTTGGCCCTCCCTCCTCGCGCCAATGCCCCGTCTGCCGTGCCCCGACCTCCCTTGCTCAGGCCCTTGGGTCACCCTAGCTGACGTTTACGTCAAGCGTCGAGGGTAAACGTTTGGCCAGGCGGCCCGCAGCTTGGAAGCGCTGTCGGAGAGCGCCTCGGGCAGCACCCGGGCGTCCGCGAGCGTGGTCATAAAGTTGGTGTCCCCCACCCAGCGGGGCAGCACGTGGAGATGGAAGTGGCCGGGCACCCCGGCCCCCGCCGCGCGCCCCAGGTTGGCGCCCAGGTTGACCCCGTCGGGGTCGTAGGCGGCCTTGAGCGCCCGCACCCCGAGCGAGACCGCCTCCCACAGGGCGGCCGACTCGGCTCCCGCCAAGTCCTCGAGCTCGGCGACGTGGCGCGTGGGCATGGCCATGAAGTGGCCGCTCGTGTAGGGGAAGGCGTTCAGCAGCACCACCACCCTCCCTCGGGGGTCGCGCCAAAGGACGTGGGTCTCCTCGTCGGGCAGGCCGGAAGAAAGGATGGCGCAAAAGACGCAGCTTGCCTCCCCCACCTCACCGCCGGCCGCCGCTGCCTCCCCGACGTACGCCGACCGCCAGCCCGCCCACAGCCGGTCCAAGGTGCTCATGCGTGGGCGGCGTGCACGTCGGCGCGGAGCCGCTCCACGAACTGCGCCAGCGCTACCCCTCGCTCCGGGCGCGCGGAAGAACGAACGTTTACCCCGACGGTGCCGGCGGCCACGTCCTGGTCGCCGACGACCAGCACGTAGGGCACCTTGTCGAGCTTGGCCCGCCGGATCCTCGCCCCGAGCGTCTCTTCGGCCACCCCGGCCTCGGCCCGGAAACCCTCGGCCCGGAGCGTTGCTGCGACCTGGCCGGCATAGCCCTCGTGCGCGTCGCTCACCGGTAGCACCGCCGCTTGGACCGGGGCGAGCCAGGTGGGGAGGGCGCCGGCGTAGTGCTCGAGCAAGATGGCGAAGAAGCGTTCGACCGAGCCGAAGAGCGCCCGGTGGACCATGAACGGCCTGTGCCTCGTGTTGTCGGCGCCCACGTACTCCATGTCGAACGCTCGAGGGTTTTGGAAGTCCACCTGGATCGTCGAGACCTGCCAGCGCCGCCCGATGGCATCGCGCACGTGCACGTCGATCTTCGGGGCGTAGAAGGCGCCCTCGCCCTCGGCCACCTTGTAGGGGATGCCGGCCGCGTCCATCGATGCGCGCAGCGCTTCCTCGGCCCGGTCCCATTCCTCGACCGTGCCTATGAACTTCTCGGGCCGGGTGGAAAGCTCGGCCTCGAACTCTGAGAGGCCGAAGCGCCGGAGGACCTTCAGCACGAAGGCAAGAAGGCTTTCCAACTCGGCCTCGAGCTGTTCCCGGGCGCAGAAGATGTGGCTGTCGTCCTGGGTCATGCCCCGCACCCTGAGCAGGCCGTTCAGCACGCCCGAGCGTTCGAAGCGGTACACCGTCCCGAGCTCGAAGAGCCGTAGCGGCAGCTCCTTGTAGCTGCGCTGGCGGGACTTGTAGACGAGGATGTGCATGGGGCAGTTCATCGGCTTCGGGTAGTAGCGGGCGCCCTCCATTTCCATGGGGGGGTACATGTTGTCTTTGTAGAAGCCGAGGTGCCCCGAGACCTCGAAGAGCGTGGACTTGGCGATGTGCGGCGTGTAGACGAAGTCGTACCCGTTGGCCTCGTGCTCGGCTCGCGAGTAGTCCTCCATGACCTTGCGGGTCATGGCGCCTTTCGGATGGAACACCGGGAGCCCGCTGCCGATCTCGGGGGGGAAATGGAACAAGTCCAGCTCCGCCCCGAGGCGGCGGTGGTCACGACGCTCGGCCTCGGCCAGGCGCTCCATGTGCTCCTCGAGCGCCGCCGCCGACTCCCAGGCCGTCCCGTAGACGCGCTGGAGCTGCTGACGGTGCTCGTCGCCCCGCCAGTAGGCGGCAGCCAGCTTGGTCAGCTTGAAGTGGCCGAGCCGGCCCGTGGAGGGCACGTGCGGCCCCCGGCACAGGTCCACCCAGCCGTCCTCCCCGCTCGCCCCGACGTTCCGGTACGTGCTGACTCCGGCCTCGCCCCCGTCCTCGATGATCTCGCGCTTGTAGGGCTGGTCCGAAAAGATCTCGATGCCCTCTTCGGGTGAGTGCTCCTCGCGCACGAAGCGCTGGTCCTCTTTTATGATCTCGCGCATTGCCGCCTCTATGCGGCCGAGGTCGTCGTCGGAAAAGTGCGCCCCGTCCGGCAGTTCGAAGTCGTAGTAGAAGCCGTCCTCGACCGCCGGGCCGATGGCGTAGCGCGCCCCCGGCCAGAGCCGCGTAACCGCCTGGGCCATCACGTGGGAAGTCGAGTGGCGGAGCACTTGCCGCCCGAGGGGCGTGCCGGCCGTGACGACCTCGACCGAGGCGCCGTCTGGCAAGGGGGCCGACAGGTCGCGGGGGGACCCGTCCACGACGACGGCGACCGCGTCGAGCGCCAGGCGCCGCCCGATGGAGGCGGCGAGGTCGGCGCCCGTCGCCCCCGCCGGGAGCTGGCGCGAAGAACCGTCAGGAAGCGTCACGGAAATGTCCGGCATCTGGCCAATGATAAGGGAGCGGCCCGCCCGCCGCCGCCGCCAGAGCGCCGTGGCCTGCTCAGAGGGCGACGCCAAGGAGCGCAGCTGCGCCCGCTACCCCCTCGCCACCGCCGGCCCCGGCCGCCGTGTCGACGGCAGCAAGCGCCCGCGGTGTGTCCAGGTCGTCGTCGAGGGCCGCCCGCACCTCCGCCATGAGCCCGGCGCTCCCCCCTCCTCGCCCCGCTGCGCTGGCGCGCCAGCGAGCCAGCCGGTCCGCCGCCTCGGCAGCCAGGTCGTCCTCCCAGCACCAGTCCTCCCGGTAGCGGTGGGCGAGCAGGGCGAGGCGGACCGCAGCGGGTTCCCATTTCTTCAGCAAGTCGTGCACGAACACCAAGTTGCCGAGGGACTTCGACATCTTGGTCCCCTCGTAGCAGGCCATCCCGGTGTGCACCCAGTGGCGTGCCAACTTTTCCCCCGTCGCTGCCTCCGACTGCGCCGCCTCACACTCGTGGTGAGGGAATATGAGGTCCGAACCGCCGCCGTGGAGGTCGATGGTGGTGCCGAGCTCGCGAAGGACCAGGGCCGAGCACTCGATGTGCCAGCCCGGCCGGCCAGGGCCCCAGCGCGAAGCCCAGACCGGTTCGTCCGGGCGGGAGGGCTGCCAGAGCACGAAGTCGAGCGGGCTGTTCTTGTTCGGGTCGTCGGGGTTGCCCCCGCGCTCGCGGGCGAAGGCGAGCATCTCGTCACGTCGGTAGTGGCTGACCGAACCGAAGCCGGGCCAGCTCGAAACGTCGAAGTAGACGGCTCCGCCCGCTTGGTAGGCGTGGCCCTTTTCGAGCACGACCCCGATATGGCGCAAGATGTCGTGGATGGCCGAGGTGGCGCGGGGCTCCGCCTCGGCAGGGAGGAGGCCGAGGGCGTCCATGTCCGCCGAAAATCGGGCCATTTCCTCCGCGGCAAGGTCGAGGTAGTGCACCCCGAGCTCGCGGGCCTTGCGCAAGATGTCGTCGTCCACGTCGGTCACGTTCCGGACCAGCTTCGTCCGGTACCCGAGGTCGTGGAGGCGCCGGCGGAGCACGTCGTAGGCCAAGTAGGTGGCCGCGTGGCCGAGGTGGGCGGCATCGTACGGCGTGATGCCGCAGGTGTACATGGTGACGGTGCCACCCCGGGGCGCGCCAGGCTCGAAGGGCACCACGGCCTGACGCGCCGTGTCGTAGAGCCGAAACGGCCACCTTGCTTGTTCGTTCCCGGCTTGTTCGTTCCCGGCTTGTTCGTTCTCGCCCGTGGGGGACACGCTAGCCACCTCGGGCAACTGTCAGCCCACGCCGGTGACCCGGAGCGAAGCGTGGGCCTTGTAGCGCCGGTTGAGCTCTACCAGGGCGGGCGTGATGGCCTCGACGGCCAGGGCCGAACCAAGCCCGCCGACGTCGAGGCCCCGGAGCCCGGGGATGCGGCCCACGAGCGCGATGACCTCGTCGGTGGTGGCCCTGTCGACCGAGAACACCATCACGTCGGCCTCGACCTTGCGCTCGAGGTCACCGAGCGGTCCCGCCGGCAGGTGATGGAACGCCCCCGCCACCTTCGCCCCGGGCACCGCGCCGGCGACGGCTACAGCTACCGAGCCCGTGGGGGGCAAAAGGGGCACGAACCGCTCCCCCCACCGCACCATGGCGTTCACCATGCTCACCAGGATCTTCCCCGAAAGCTCCCCCGCCAGCGCCGACACGGTGCCGAGCGCCCCCTCCCAGGGGGTGGCGAGGACCACGATGTCGGCCTTGGCCGCCGTCCTGTTGTCCCCCGGCAAGAGCGGGAGGCCCCGGCCCGCCCAGCGCTCCGCCAGTCCGGCCACCACGCCCGCCGCCCTCTCCTCGCTCCGTGAGCCGATCACCACCTCCACCCCCGAGGCAGCGAGGCGGGCTGCCACAGCAGAACCTGCAGGCCCGGTACCCCCGAGCACACCAACACGCACCGCGCGAGCCTTGCACGCCTGTCACCTTTCAGGCAAAAGTTGGGGGGCTTGATGCTGCTCGCGTTTCTGACAACGACCTGCGAGCCGTGCCAGCAGTTCTGGGAAATGCTGGCCGACCCCGGTGCTCGGGCCTCCCTCGGCGTGAGGGTGGCCGTCGTTACGCCCAGCCCTTCCATGGAGGACGAGCGTCTTGCCGGCCGGCTGACGCCACCGGGGGTGCAACTGCACATGGGCTCCGAGACTTGGTTCGCTTACGGGGTCCTCCAGGCGGGCACTTTTGTTTTGGTGCGCGACGCACCCGGCGGGGAACCACCCTTCGAACACCAGGGGGAAGTCATCGGCTCCGCCACGCCCGCGGGCCCTACCGAGCTCTTGGAGCTGCTCGGCAAGTGGCTGGGGAGGTCTTCCTAGGAGGGGTTCACCGCCCCGGTGGCCGCGTCTGCGAAGATCGAGCCGTGTCCGACGAGTGGTTCATCCAGCCAAACGGCCCCCTGGTGGGCGACGTAAGGGTCTACGGGTCGAAGAACGCCGTCACCAAGCACATGGTCGCCGCCATCCTCGGGGACGGCCCGAGCACGATCTCCAACGTCCCCGAGATCGGCGACGTCGAGATCACCGCCGGGATGCTGTCAGCCATCGGGGCCGGCGTCTCCAAGGAGCCCGGCAAGATCGAGATAACGCCGCCCGAGCAGGCCGTGGCGGAAGTCCCGCTCTCTTTCAGCGGGATAAACCGGATACCTGTTCTCTTGCTCGGGCCGCTCCTCCACCTGACCGGCGAAGCGTTCGTGCCGAGGGTCGGCGGGGACCGCATCGGCGGGCGCCCGGTGAATTTTCATGTGAAGGTGCTGGAAGCTTTGGGGGCGGAGGTCGAAGTGACGGCGGAGGGGATCCACGCCCGGTGCCGGCGGCTCCGGGGCGGCATCATCGAGCTCCCCTACCCGAGCGTCGGAGCCACCGAATCGGCTCTCTTGTCCGCGGCCATGGCAGAGGGCAAGACCGTGATCAGGAACGCCGCCACCGAGCCCGAAGTGCTCGAACTGGCCCTGTTCCTCCAGCGCATGGGAGCCCGCATCGAGCTTTCGCCCGACCGGCGGGTCGTGATCGAGGGCGTCCCATCGTTGCGGGGGGCGCACACGAGGCTCCTCGGCGACCGCAACGAAGCCTTCTCGTACCTCGTGGCCGGGCTCATAACCCGTGGGCGGGTGCGAGTGATCGGCTGCGGCCAGGACCGTTTAGTGACCGCGATCACAACCTTGTTGCGCATGGGCGCCCAGATAGACGTGGACGAGCACGGGATAACCGCGTTCGCCCCCGACGGCCTTCACCCCGCCGCGGTCTCGACCGACGTCCACCCGGGCTTCATGACTGACTGGCAGACGCCTCTCATGGTCCTCTTCACCCAAGCAGCAGGCATGTCTGTCCTCCACGAGACCGTCTACGAGGACCGTTTCGTGTACGTGCCGGCGCTCACGGCCATGGGGGCCGAGATCGAGCTTTTCGCCACCTGCCTCGGAGGGCCAGCCTGCCGCTTCCACGACACCGGCTACCTGCACTCGGCGGTGGTGCGCGGGCCTTCGAAACTGCAGGGCTCTGAGGTGGACGTGCCCGACGTGCGCGCCGGCTTTTCGAGCGTGATCGCAGCCGCGTCTGCGTCCGGCCCCACCGTTATCCACGGCGTGCGCCACCTCGTGCGCGGCTACCACCGGCCGGCGGAACAACTCCGTTCGCTCGGCCTGCTGCTCGAAGAGCACTGACGAGCCTTTCGTAGCTCGCAGGCGTCCCCAGTTGGCCCAGTTGGTTAGTGCCGGGTGGCGTACACCGGCTTAAAAGACGAAGGACCGGCGGGGGAACGCCGGCCCTTCGTCACAGCTCAAGGGGTGGGAAGGGGGGGAACCTACCCCGAGCTAGGTCCTCTGTTGGCAGGGAGAGCCTCAGGGACAATGACCACTATACACCCACAGCGGCGGGGGCGGCATAGTTATGGGGGAACATCAGCATCGGCGTCATAGATGCTTTGTTACGGGCATCACATTGAGTGGGGTGTGCGACGAAATCGTAGGTAATGCTTCCCTCTCGAGGCCGGGCGTGGTAGTCTGAGTGTGGTCCACACTCAGAGAAGGAAGGAGCCCTGTGCCAGATGGCCCGGCAGACCTGAGGGAACTGGAGCGACTCCGCTCCCAGCTCTACGGCGACCTTGCCCGAGTGGGTGATTTCCGCCGCGGCACGCTCAACGAGGTGCGACGG
>JAJYMB010000111.1 GCA_021787365.1 Actinomycetes bacterium
CCCGATCCCAGCGCACCGGAGCACCTCGGCTACAGCCACAAGTTCATTGTACTACACACACGCGTGCGAGCGGCGGATTTCCCCTTACTTTTCGCAGGTTTTGGTGCTCCATGCCAGGAGTCCTGGAAACAGTTCGATGTGGGGTTTACAAGTTCAGATCTGTCAGTTTTTTGCCCGTTCGTAGCTGAAAGTCACTCGTGAGCGTCGCTACCGGGAGGGGTAGCTGAGCCCATGTCCGGGCACCTGGCACGCCGGCTGGCCTGCAGAAGCCCGCCAACTCAGAGCGTTCGGCGGTGGCCGTCGCACCCCCCTGGTAGCGTGCTTTTTCGCAGCCTGAGGCGCACCGGGGTCGATGGGAGGCTGGCCGGGCGGCGAGGGCGAGCCTTGTCGCCGCGGTGCGGCGTCCTCTCGAGGAAGTGGTCCCGGCCCGTGAGGCCGGCGCAATCACGATTGGAGCGACCATGGTCAACATCGCGGTCGTAATCGGCAGGCTGGCCAAGGCCCCTCAGGTGAGGGTCCTCCCGAGCGGCCTGTCCCTTGCCAACTTCGACCTGTCGGTCCGGAGGGCTGACGAGATCGCCGAAAGCGTGCCAATTGCCCTTTTCACGGGCCCTGAAGGCGTGCCGTCCTGGCAGGAAGGCGACGAAGTGCTGGTCGTCGGTCGGGTGAGGCGGCGGTTCTTCCGCGTCGCCGGCGGTACCCAGAGCCGCACCGAAGTCGTGGCCGATAGCGCGGTGCCCGTTGCCCAAGCCGGATCAGTGGCGAAGGTTTTGGAGCACGCCAGGAGCCTGCTGGCCTCGGCCATCGAGGAAGCGTCGGCAGGACCTCTGGCGTGCGCCGCCGGGGAAGTGCCCGGAGCCCCGCCGGCGTGAGAGCAGGCAGCCCAGCCAGCGTGAGAGCAGGCAGCGCCGGCGTGAGAGCAGGCAGCGCCGGCGTGGACGTCAGGCAGGTGCGCTCGCGCCCGCCGCCCCCGCGCCTGTCGTTTGTTGGGCCGCCACGAGCTCTTCGAGCAGCTGGGCGACACCGTCCTCTTCGTTGGAAGGCACCACCCGGTCGACGATGGCGAGGACCTCCGGCAACGCGTTTGCAGGCGCTGCTGAGCGGCTGGCCCAAGACAGGAGCGGTAAGTCGTTGTAGTAATCGCCGACGGCCAGGACCTCGCCGGGGTCTATCCCGAGAAGCTGGCACAGGCGGCCGGTGCCGTAGGCCTTGGAGATCCCCGCCGCCGCTATCTCCACCCAGTCGAGCCCGGACGACGTGAGCGAAAACCGGCCGGCGTGGCCGGCGTGGCCGTTACCGAGGTGCGCGATCAGTTCGGCGGCCGTGCTACCGGGCCGGCGGACGATGAGCTTGATGGAGCCAGGCACGAGAGCGTCGACGATGTCTTGCACTTCGTTCACGACGCCGTTCCACTGCCGGAGGACCTCGAAGAAGCCGATCTCGTAGTTGAAGCAGTCCACCTGCTCGACCGCGAAGAGCGCCCCGGGGAAACTCTGGCGCAGGCCCTCCACGAGCACCGTGGTCAACTCGAGCTCGAGCGCCTCGAGTTCGATCACCTTTCCGGAGGAGACGTCCACGAGGGCGGCTCCGTTGGCGCAGGCGCCGAGGGGTCCGAGGCCGGCGTCCTCGGCGATGTCCCAGGTGGCGCGAGGAGGCCTCCCGGTAACCGGGACGACGTGTATGCCTGCTTCACGTGCCGCCCTGACCGCTTCGGCGGTGCGTTGGCTGATGGTCCCGTCGCTCCGGAGCAGGGTCCCGTCGAGGTCCGTCGCGACCAGGCGGACCGGACGCCCGCCGGCGCTGCTGCTGCCCAGCCTGCCGGCCTTTCCCGGGCTGCCGCCGGCTCCACCCCGGCCCACCGGCTCGCCCGCGCTGCGGCGGCCCACCGGCTTGCCGGCGCTGTCCGGCCCGCCGGCTGGCTCAGGCAGGGGTGGAGGCCGCCCGGAGCCGCCGTGGGCCCACTCGCTTGTCTGGCCATCGGGTTGGCAGGGGGCTGCTCCGCTCACTCCGCCGACCCTATCGTTCGGCCCGATAGACCACCTGCCGTTCGGCCCTATCGCTGTTCTTGGCTCCTCGACTAGATTGAACAGGTCAGGCCGTTCCTGCGGCACCGGCGATGCAGCATGAGCCCGCCTCCGGGCACGAGCTACGAGGAGTGATCTTGGATGGACCTTCACCAGTTGCTTGGGGATGAGGCCGAGCCTCTTCTCACCTACGAGTGCAAGGGCGTGCCCCGCGACGACCTCGTCCTTCCCGGGCCGGACTTCATCGACCGCGCGTTCTCCCTCTCCGACCGGCCGGTGCCAGTGCTGCGCAACCTCGGCCTCCTGCTCAATACCGGTCGCCTCGGGGGCACGGGCTACATATCGATACTGCCCGTGGACCAGGGCATTGAGCACTCGGCGGCGGCCAGCTTCGCGCCCAACCCCATCTATTTCGACCCGAAGAACATCATCGAGCTCGCCATCGAGGGCGGCTGCAACGCGGTGGCTACCACCCTCGGGGTGCTCGGCATAGTCGGCCGGCGCTACGCCCACAAGATCCCCTTTATCGCCAAGCTCAACCACAACGAGTTGCTCTCTTACCCAAATACCTACGACCAGGTCATGTTCGGCTCGGTCCAAGAGGCGTTCGAGCTGGGGGCTGTGGGGGTCGGGGCCACCGTCTATTGGGGCGCAGAGGAGTCCCGGCGTGAGATGGCCGAAGTGGCGCAGGCGTTCGAGGAGGCGCATTCGCTAGGGCTCTTCACGGTCCTCTGGTGCTACGTGCGCAACAGCGCCTTCACCAAAGACGGCGTCAACTACGAGAGCTCCGCCGACCTGACGGGCCAGGCCAACCACCTGGGTGTCACGATCCACGCCGATATCGTGAAGCAGAAGCTGCCCGAGAGCAACGGTGGGTTCCTCGCCCTCGGCTTCGGCAAGACCTCGAAGCTCGTCTACAGCGACCTGACGACCGACAACCCGATCGACCTGACCCGCTGGCAGGTGGCTAACACCTACATGGGGCGCGTGCCGCTCATCAACAGCGGTGGCGCTTCTTCTGGCGCCAGCGACCTCGCCGAAGCTGTCCGCACCGCCGTGATCAACAAGCGTGCGGGTGGGGCGGGCTTGATCATGGGCCGCAAGGCTTTCCAGCGCCCGATGCGTGAAGGTGTCGAGCTCATCAACGCCGTCCAAGATGTCTACGCCGACAAGTCGATCACGGTTGCCTAGCTGGCCCGCGGTGGCCGCAAGACCGAGCTGTAGCACCATGGTCGGGTAAAATAAACGATTGCGCGATTACCGCAACGGGACCGCGTGAGGCTCAACCCGAGGGGGCACCCCAATTGACTTATACACCTACCCGAAGTCGGCAAGTGAAGACGCTGGACCGGGTTGTGGTCCGTTTCGCGGGCGACTCGGGTGACGGCATGCAGCTCGCCGGCGACCGCTTCACGACCAGTTCGGCGATCTTCGGCAACGACCTCGTGACCCTGCCGGACTTTCCCGCCGAGATCCGGGCCCCGGCCGGGACAGTGGCGGGCGTGTCCGCATTTCAGATCCATATCTCGGACCACGACATCTTCACTCCCGGCGACCACCCCAACGTGCTGGTCGCAATGAACCCCGCTGCCTTGAAAGCCCACGTCGGCGACCTGGAGCCCGGCGCCGCGATCCTGCTCAACAGCGATGCCTTCGACGAGCGCAGCCTGCAAAAGGCGGGCTACGCGGCCGACCCGCGGGCCGACGGGTCCCTCTCGGGCTTCAAGGTCTACGAGGTGCCCATGACCACTCTCACCCTCGAGGCCGTGAAGCCGAGCGGGACCAAGGCGCGCGACGCCGAGCGCTCCAAAAACTTCTTCGCCCTCGGCCTCGTGAGCTGGATGTACTCGAGGCCGACGGAGCCGACCTTCGAGTGGTTGGCAAAGCGTTTCGCGAGCAACGAGATGGTGCGAGAGGCCAACACCCTGGCCTTCAAGGCCGGGTGGAACTTCGGCGAGACGGCAGAGATCTTCGAGTCGGCCTACGAAGTAAAGCCCGCTCACCTGAAGCCGGGCACGTACACGAATATCTCGGGGAACACGGCCCTGGCGTGGGGCATCGTCGCCGCCGGCCAGCTGGCCAAGCTGCCGGTGTTCCTCGGCAGCTACCCCATAACACCGGCCTCGGACGTCCTCCACGAGCTCTCCAAGCACAAGAACTTCGGTGTCCGGACCTTCCAGGCCGAAGACGAGATCGCAGGGGTCAACGCGGCGTTGGGCGCCGCTTATGGCGGGGCGCTCGGTGTGACGACGACGAGCGGCCCGGGGCTCGACCTGAAGGCCGAAGCGATCGGGCTGGCGATCTCCCTCGAGCTGCCCTTGGTGGTCATCGACATACAGCGGGGTGGGCCATCTACCGGCCTGCCCACCAAGACCGAGCAGGCCGACCTGCTCCACGCGCTCTACGGGCGGCACGGGGAAGCCCCGCTACCGGTGGTGGCCCCCTCCACACCGGGCGATTGCTTCTACACCGCCATCGAGGCGGCGCGCCTCGCTCTCAAGTACCGGACCCCGGTCATCGTGTTGTCTGACGGTTACCTCGCCAACGGCGCCGAACCATGGCCGATCCCCGACGTGGCAACCCTGCCGGACCTCTCGCGCGAGTTCGGGATGGCCACCGAGCCGAACAAGATCCTCGCGGACGGCTCGGAGGTGTTCTGGCCGTATCTCCGGGATCCCGAGACGCTGGCCCGACCGTGGGCCGTCCCGGGCACGCCCGGCCTCATGCACCGCATCGGTGGTCTCGAAAAGTCCGACGGGCCAGGGAGCGTCTCCTACGACCCGGTGAACCACGACCTCATGGTCCGCTTACGTGCCCAAAAAGTGGCCGGCATCGCTTCGGACATCCCGCTCGTCGAGGTCGACGACCCCTTTGGGAAAGCCGAGCTCCTGGTCCTCGGGTGGGGGTCCACATATGGGGCCATTTCCGCCGCTGTCAGGGCGGTGCGGGCGGCGGGGGCCGAGGTGGCTCATGTGCACCTGCGCCACATGAACCCCTTCCCGAGCAACCTGGGCGAGGTCGTGCGCTCGTACAAACGTGTGCTCGTGCCCGAGGTCAACCTGGGCCAGCTCCGCAAGCTCGTACGGAGCGAGTTCCTTGTCGATGCGCAAGGGCTCAACAAAGTCGGCGGGTTGCCGTTGCGGCGCACTGACGTGGAGCTGGCGATAGCCTCCCAGCTCGAGATGCTGAGGACGGAGGGGCGATGACGGACTTGATCGCACCGGCGACGACCCGCAAGGACTGGGCCAGCGACCAAGAGGTGCGCTGGTGCCCGGGCTGCGGCGACTACTCGATACTGACGGCAGTGCAACTACTGATGCCCGAGCTCGGCGCCAAGCGGGAGGAGACGGTGTTCGTGTCGGGCATCGGCTGCTCGAGCCGGTTCCCCTATTACATGAACACTTATGGTGTCCACTCCATACACGGACGTGCGCCGGCGCTGGCAACGGGCTTGGCGGTGGCGCGTCCCGACCTGCACGTCTGGGTGATCACGGGTGACGGCGACGCATTGTCGATAGGTGGCAACCACTTGCTCCATGCGCTCCGTCGCAATGTCAACCTCACGATCATCCTTTTCAACAACCAGATATACGGCCTCACCAAGGGCCAGTACTCGCCTACTTCCGAGGCGGGGAAAGTCACCAAGTCGACCCCGTTCGGCTCCCTCGACCACCCGTTCAACCCGGTGTCCCTCGCGCTTGGCGCTGAGGCGACTTTTGTCGCGCGGACCCATGACATGGACCGCAAGCACATGATGGAAACTTTCCGCCGGGCTTACCAGCACAAAGGTGCAGCCTTTGTCGAGGTGTACCAAAACTGCAATGTGTTCAACGACGGTGCTTTCGACGCCATAACGTCCAAGGACAACCGTCCGAGCATGCTCGTACCCCTCGAGCACGGCAAGCCAGTACGGTTTGGGCCAGATGGGGAAAAGGGGGTCGTGCTCGACGCGCACGGCAGCGCGGTCATCGTCGACGTGAGCGAAGTGGGCGAAGATGCCCTGCTCGTCCACGACGAGGCGAGGGAGGACCCCGCTCTCGCTTTTTCCCTCTCCCGTCTTGCCAGTGGGCCATATTCACCCACCCCCATCGGAGTGTTCAGGGCCGTCGAGCGCCCCGACTACGGCTCGCTCGTAGAGGACCAATTGGCCGACGCCGCGGCCCGGAAGGGCCCGGGGGACCTTGCAGCACTCCTCCGCTCGGGCACGACCTGGACGGTTGCCTGAGCCGGCGGCGCCCACTCTCCCAGTCACGCAGCGCCCACACCGCGCGGGCAGCACGCTGCGTCGTAAAATTGCGTGATTTGCGACGAAATCTGTGAGTTCGTGTAACAGCCGGCGGCGAGCGCCGTCTATAGTAGGCCATGCCTACTTCCGGCACCGAGGCTGCCCAGAGGCTGCTCGACAAGTTGGCCGGTTTCATAGCCGACGAGCTCGACGAAGAGGAGAGGGAGATGTTCGCCAAGCTCCTCGCGCCCGGCGTCGCGCTCGCTTACCATACGCCACCTCTCGTGGACATCGAAGCTCCGGGCGGCTCGGCTATCGATGTGGACTGGCGTCCGAGCGCTTTGCCGGAGGCACTGGCAGAGGCCTTACGTGAGAGGGGCGTCCACGTCGTCGGCTTGGCCGACTGACGCCGCTACTAGTACTCCGCAAAACCCGAGGGTAGCGGCGGGGCTGTCCCGGTAACCACGGCTTCCCTCGACAGGTCGGCAGCTGGTACGCGGGGCGCAGTACCTGCACCCCCGCTCGCCCGCTCGAGGCGGAGGGGTGGGGCCGGCGAACCAGCAGCGACTACTTCGTTGGCCGCCGCCGAAATGCACTGGTCACAGCTCTGCACGTGGCGAACGGCGTCAGGCGGCTCTTCGGCCAGGATGCGGCGCAACTCGGGGCAGGCCAGGTCTGGGCAGCTCACCATGACTTGGAGCACCAAGGCTTGGCGGAGGCGGCGCCTGGCGCGGTGGAGCATTACCTTGGCCGCACCCGCCGAGAGGCCCAGTGCGCTGGCGACTTCGGAGGCCCCGAAACCGAAATGCGTGACCAATGCGATGGCGGTCGCATCGCGCCGGGAGAGACCCGCCACGCACCCCTGCACACGCCGAGCGAGGTCCGACAGTTCCGCCAAGTGGACGGGGCCGGGACGAGTGTCGGCCAGGTCGAGGGCGTAGGGCTCGTCGAGGGCAACCACGCGCCGGCGGTTGCGTAAGTGGTCCATGGCAAGGTTGCGGGCGATCGCGCTCAACCACGCGCGCAGGCGGGTGGCGTCCTGCAGGCCGCCCAAGCTATACAGGGCGCGCAGGAACGTTTCCTGCACAACATCTGCCACCGCTTCCGGGTCGTCGCCGACGCGGCTCGTAGCCACAGCGCGGACCGTGCCCACGTGCGCGCGGTAAAGTTCTGCGAATTCTCTGGATCCCCCGCTCCGCACCGCCTCCACCAGTTCCGAGTCGCTCTTTCGAGGGGCGGGCACGTCGAGAATGGTAGCGCCTTTGCTTGGTACGAGGACGGCGGCGAGCCCTGCACATCCAAAATTGGGACTTTCGACGTACGGATTGCCGCGACAGGGATCTGCAGAATTGGCGCTGAACGCCTTTTTCCAACCGCGTTTATCAGCCCTTTGCTCGCCCGTTCGTACCGGCGGTGCGAGAGTCGGGGTGCCTGGCGCCCGACGCCACACAGTGTAACACTCGTCACAGGCGAAGGCTGCCGCTCGGGGTAGCTCGAGGCGGCGCCACTGGGGGGCGCCACCGAGTGGGCGGGCCAGAGGCGAACTGGCCCGCCCACTCTTACCGGGTCCTTACCGGGTGGCAGTTGCCGTTAGCGGGTGGCGGTTGCCGTAGTCGGTAGAGTTGGCCCGTGCCAGCGGGTTCCCCAGTTCCCTCGCTGCCCCTCGACGACTCGGGTGGGCCGCGCCGCGTGCTTGTAGTGACTGCCCACCCCGACGACGTCGACTTCGGCGCCGCCGGGACCATGGCGAAGTGGGTGGCCGCGGGGATGGAGATCGCTTATTGCGTCGTGACCGACGGAGACGCGGGCGGTTCTGACCGTTCGGTGAGCCGCCCCGAAGTCGCACAGCTGCGCCGGCACGAGCAGCGCGAAGCCGCCGCCGAAGTCGGTGTCAGCGAGGTCACTTTCCTTGGGTACCCGGACGGGAAGCTTGCCCCGAGCCTCGAGTTGCGGCGCGATGTGAGCAGGGTCGTTCGCCAGTGGCGCCCGGACCGTCTGGTCTGCCAGAGCCCGGAGCGCAACTGGGAACGGGTCGGGGCGAGCCACCCAGACCACTTGGCGGCGGGAGAAGCCGCCGTGTGCTCCGCCTACCCCGACGCTCGTAACCCCTTTGCCCACCCTGAGCTCCTCGATGAGGGCCTCGAGCCCCACGCTGTGGCCGAGGTGTGGCTCATGGCTTCGCCCCGGCCCAACCGGGCAGTCGACATCACGGCCACCTTCGCTCGCAAGCTGAGTGCCCTCCGCTGCCACAAGAGCCAGGTTGCGCACGAGGCCGACCTGGAGGGACGCCTCCGCTCCATGGGGTCGACGAGTGCCGTGCTCGCCGGCCTCCCCGAGGGCAGCGCGGCCGAGCTGTTCCAGGTCGTGGCCATGCCTGCGAGCGGGTCGTCCTGAGGCCGCCGGTGCGCATCGCCACCTGGAACGTCAACTCGTTGAAGGCTCGCATGGAGCGCGTGCCCGAATGGCTCGGCTACGCGCAGCCCGACGTGCTGTGCCTGCAGGAGACCAAGCTCGCGGACGCGGCCTTCCCCCACCTCGCGTTCCAAGCCCTCGGCTACGAGTCCGTGCACCACGGGTCGGGCCAGTGGAACGGCGTCGCCATCCTGTCGCGAGTCGGCCTCGAAAGCCCCGTGTGCGGTTTTGCCGACGGCGGCGAGCCGGACCAGGACACAAGGCTCGTGACGGCGCGCTGTGGCGGGGTGTCAGTGCTGAGCGTGTACGTGCCCAATGGCCGGGCGGTGGGCTCAGGCCACTTTGCTTACAAGCTGGCCTGGCTGGCACGCCTTCGCCGGCACCTGGAGGCCGTGGCCAGCCCCGCCGACGCCGTCGCAGTGTGTGGCGACTTCAATGTGGCGCCTGCCGACCAGGACGTGTGGGACCCAAAGGTCTTCGAAGGCTCGACGCACGTGACGCCCGAGGAACGCGAGGGCCTTTCCGAGCTGCTTTCCTGGGGCCTGGTGGACGCGTTTAGGGGGGTGTGGCCCGATGAAAAGCTGTACTCCTACTGGGACTACCGGGCCGGCGACTTCCACGAGCACCGCGGCATGCGCATCGACCTCGTACTGGTGAGCCGCTCACTCGCCGGCAAGCTGCAGTGGGCATTGGTGGACCGCAATGCCCGGAAGGGCAAGTTCCCCTCGGACCACGCGCCCGTGCTCGTGGACGTCGAGCTCTAAGAACCCCACAGGCGGGCACGGGTGAGGCGTGAGCCTGCCAGCCCGGCGCCAGTGCCGACCGAGCTGCTCAGAAAGCGGCGCGGGACCCCAGGCAGTAATGCCGGGCCGTCGCTGTCCCAATCCCACGGCAAGGGGAGTGCGGCTGAGCCACTGCCGGCGAGGGGGCGTGGCCGTCGCGGCCATGGTGCTCCACTGCTCCCTCCCCTGCCCCGGTACACGATCAAACCGGAGAGGGGGTCGGGTACAGCGTCGAGCGCTGCCTGCGTCCCGGCGAGGGACTTCCATGCCTCCCAAGACGCCGCATCTTGGAACTCGACCTCGAGCACCACACCCCAGCTGTGGTAATGCCAGCTCCAGTCCTTCGCCCCAGCCAGGAGCGCGGACTCGACCAGTGCGTCACCGTACGCTCCCGCCCACAGGCCAGCTGACGTGGAACCGTCGAACACCTCGATCGAGTACCACTCCGACACGATTGCGCATCTTAGTGCGCCCCGCTCCGAGCCAGCAGGCTGACTTCGGGCCGCTCTCGGGGCCCCGTCCCATCGCCCGCCGTCGCCTGGGAGACGACCGCGAGGATCTCCGGCCCGAAGCGAGCCACCTTGACCGGCCCGAGCCCTGGGACGGCCAAGAGCTCCTCGGTGCTCTTGGGCTTGCTCCGCGCCAGGGCGAGGAGCGTGGAGTCGTGGAGCAGGACGTGAGGCGGCACCCCCGACGCCCGGGCGAGCCGTCCGCGCCAATGGCGCAGCTCGTCGGCGACAGTACTGGCAGCCTCGGGCGCTGGGGCCAAACGGCCGCGTGCCATGGCGAGGAACCCGGCGGGGGAGCGGTCCCGGCCGGGCGGGGCCGGCGAAGTGGCCTCAGCCGGTCTTGCCACGTCGTCGCCGGGGCGCGTCCCGGAGCATTGGGGGGCGAGGACGGCGAGCCACGGGCTCGGGTTACGCCTGAGCACGGCCCCGTTTGCCGCCCGCCTCTCGTTGGCCCAGGAGCAGTGCAGCCGTCTCTCGGCCCGCGTCAGGGCCACGTAGAGGAGCCGGCGCTCCTCGGCCAGCGAGGCCGGGCTGGCCGCGTAGGCGATCGGTACAAACCCGGTTTCGAGGCCGCACACCCACACGGCTTGCCACTGGAGGCCTTTAGCCCGGTGGAAGCTGCACACCGTCACCGTATTGTCTGGATTGCCTGGATCATTGCCTGGGTCATTGCCTGGATTGGCTGGATTGGCTGGCCCACCTGGGCGGGAGCCCCAACCCAGCGGAGGGCCGTCTTCGTGTGGGCCGCCTTCGACGTTTGCCCCGCCGGCGCCCTGTGGCCTGCCATCGGGGGCTAGGGCGGCGACGTCCTCGGCTGGGCCGGGAGCACGGCAGGGGACACCGGCCTTCACCAAGGCCTCCATGACAGCGACGAGCTGGGCATTGGTGCGCCCGAGGACGGCCATGTCGCCCCAAGCGAGCCCCTGGGACGCCGCCTCGCGGATCTCTGCGGCTATACCAGCCGCCTCGGCGAGATCACTCGCGAAGCAGCGCAGGGTCGGTAGCGGGCCGTCGGGGCGGCTCGAGCGGACGGGGCCGCCCGATTGGCGCCCGAGCACCGCGGTCGCGGCTGCGACCACCTGGGGGCTCGAGCGGTGGTTGTCGTCGAGCCTTACAACCTCTGCGTCGGGGAAGCGGCGGGGGAACTCGGTGAGGAAACGGGCATCAGCACCGTTCCACCCGTAGATCGCCTGGTTGGGGTCACCGACTACGAAGAGGTCGTCGTTGCCTGCGAGCAGGCCGAGCAGGACGCGGCACTGAAGGGGGTTGAGGTCTTGGACCTCGTCGACGAATACGTGTGCCCACCTCCAGCGCTGGGCGGCGGCGAAGCGGCTGTCGGAGCTGAGCGCGTCGGCGTAGCGGGCGAGCAAGTCCTCGAAGTCGACCAGGCGCCGCCGGCGCTTTTCGTCCTCGTAACGGGCGTACAAGGCGGCGACGGCGTCGGCCTCGGCAGGCAGCTCCCGGTTGGCCTCGTGGGCGGAGGCGGCCAGCTCGCCGGGGGGGACGAGGCGGGCTTTGGCCCATTCGATCGTTGCGGCCAGGTCGGAGGTGGCCGCGCCCTCGAGGCCCGTACGCCCGCTCGCCAGCTCTCCCACCAGACGCGCCTTGCTCTGGAGCAGCGCCGGCTGCGGCGTGCGCCGGTCGGCCCACCAGCGCCGGAGCTGGTGCCACGCCAGCGAATGGAACGTCCCGGTGTTGACCGCCCCCGCCAGGCCCAAGCCGGCCAGGCGCTCGGCCAGCTCGCCAGCCGCTTTCCTCGTGAAAGTCAGGGCCAGGGTGTGCTCGGGCTTGGCCGAGCCGGTGAGCGCCCGGTAGGCGATGCGCCGAGTGAGCACCCGGGTCTTGCCCGAGCCGGCCGACGCGAGCACGCACACCGTGGCGGACAGCGTTCCCACCGCCCGGCGCTGCAGCGGGGTGAGGCCGGCGAGCAGCTCAGCAGTGGCTGTGCCGCCGGTACTGACAAGCATGTAATTACACTAGCCGGGGGGTGGGACAGCGTAGGTGGACAAGTGCGCCGGCGGGGCCGGCTGGCTAGCCTGGGGCTCCGCTCATGGCCCTCAGTAGCTTCGCCGGTGGCCGCCTCTGGGGCGCACGTCAGGGGACGGGCCGCCCCTGGGTGCTGGCGCTCCCGGGTTGGGGGAGGGACCACAACGATTTTGCCGCGGCGCTGGCCGGCCTCGACGCCGTGGTTTTGGACCTGCCCGGCTTCGGTGCTGCGCCCGAGCCCCCCGTGCCGTGGTCTACCGCCCAGTACGCCGAGGTGGTGGTGGCCGCGCTGGAGGACCTCTGCGGGCGGGCCGTCGTCGTGGGCCACTCGTTCGGGGGGCGTGTGGCCGTGCGCCTGGCCTCTGACCCGCGGGTGGCCGCCCTCGTCCTCACCGGCGCACCCCTCGCGCCCCCACCGGGCCGGGCGCTGCCGCGGCCGCCGCTCGCCTACCGTGCCGGGCGTATGCTCCATCGCGCCGGCCTGGTCGGCACCGACCACATGGAACGCCTGCGGCAAAAGTACGGCTCGGACGATTACCGCTGTGCCAGCGAGGTCATGCGCGGGGTCCTCGTGAAAGCCGTCAAGGAGACCTCGGAGGGGGCCTATGTGCCGGCGCTGCGGGCTTTCGTCGAGGCGGGGGGTGCGCTCGAACTGGTGTGGGGGGAACACGACCAGGTGGCATCGCTCCCGGGGGTCACGGCGGGGCTCCAGGGACTGGCCGAGGGTGCCGTGCGGACAACGGTCGTCCAGGGCGCCGGCCACCTGCTCTCGCCCCGACTGGCGGAAGCGCTCCGCGACGCGGTTTTGCGCCAGAGGGTCGCGACGGGCTGAGCCATGGTGCAACCGCTTGACCCCGCCGCCCTGGCTCTCGCCGCCGCCTCCTTGGGCCCGGGCTACTTGCGCTGGCTCCGAGTGGCCCAGCGCGAGCACTACCTCCCCGGCATGACGCTGCGGTTCGCCCGCAGGTGGTGGGGTTCATCGGCCGCCAACGCCGCCATCTTCGCCGCCGGTGCAGGCGGCGCCGTGGCCTCGCTCGGGTACCCGCCGGCAGCCTTGGCCGCGGCTGCGGCCGCGGCAGCCGGGCCCCTTGGCCTTTCGGTGCGGGGCAAGACGTCCCCGTTCGCCTGGACCGGGAGGCTGAAGCGCCTGGCGGCCGCGTGCGCGGTTGCGACCGGGCTGGCCGTAGGCGTCGCAGCCGCCGCCGGGTGGCCGGGTGCGGTGAGCGCCGCCGCCCTGTGCACGATGGGCGCCCCCCTCATCGTGGACGCCGCCTTGCGGCTCACCAAACCCCTGGAGAAGCGCCTGCTGGCGCCCTTTGTCGAAAGTGCGCGCCGGCGACTGGGCGCGGTCTCCCCGAGGGTGGTCGCCGTTACGGGTTCGTTCGGCAAGACCTCCACGAAGGGTTACATAGCCCACTTGCTGGCCGGGAGCTTCTCGGTCCTTGCCACGCCGGCGAGCTTCAACAACGCGGCCGGCTTGGCGCGGGCGGTCAACGAGCACCTCGCCCCCGGGACCGAGGTGTTCGTGGCGGAGATGGGCACCTACGGGCCCGGGGAGATAGCAGGGATGTGCGAGTGGGTGACGCCGGAGGTGGCCGTCATAACTGCCATCGGGCCAGTCCATTTGGAACGGATGCGCAGCCTGGAAAAGATCGCGCAGGCCAAGGCCGAGATCCTGGGCAAGGCCCGTTTCGCCGTGCTCTGCGTCGATTACCCTTTGCTGGCCGGGCTGGCGAAGAAGGCCGAGGCGCAAGGCAAGACCGTGTGGCGGTGCTCCTCGGAGGGGCCAGCCGACGTGACGGCGACGCCTGAGGGTGGAAAGCTCCGCGTCCGCGTTGAGAAAGCGGGGCTCGACCTCTTGGTGGACGTCGCGGCGGAGGTCTCTCCAGGCAACGTCGCTTGTGCCGTCGCGGCCGCGCTGTGCCTCGGTGCCCCGCCCGAGGTGGTCGCTTCGAGGCTGGACAGCCTCCCCCGCGCCCCCCACCGGCGCAGCCCGGAGAACAGCCCGAAGGGGGTCAAGGTCATCGACGACACCTACAACTCGAACCCGGCCGGCGCCGGTGCTGCGCTCAGCTTGCTCGCCCAGGTAGGCAGCGAGGGGGCAAAACGTGTGGTGGTGACGCCCGGTATGGTCGAGCTCGGCCGCCTCCAGCGAGAGGAGAACGCTCGGTTCGCCGTGCGGGCCGGTTCTGTCGCCTCCGAGCTGGTGGTCGTCGGCCGCACCAACGCCAGAGCCCTCACCGCCGGCGCGCGCGCCGCCGGGCTCCCCGTGAAGCGGGTGCGCGACCGGCACGAAGCTGTGGCCTGGGTATCGGAGCACCTCGGCTTGGGCGACGCCGTGCTCTACGAGAACGACCTACCCGACCACTACCCTTGACCGGGTGAGCCAGTCAACTACAGCCGGCCCGGTCGGGGTGGTGTTCGGGGGCCCGTCGCCCGAGCACGACGTGAGCATATTGACCGGGCTTCAGGCGGCGCGGGCGCTGCAGAGCTCAGGTGGGGCCGGCCGGGTCGAAGCCATCTACTGGACCAAGGCTGGAGGCTTCGTTTCCGTCGATGCCAGCCTAGAGGCGGCGGCTTTCCTCGACGGCCCCCCCAAGGGCTCCCGGGAGCTGCGCTTTGTGGCCCAACCGGGCGGGGGCTTCTTCTTCCCAAGAGGCGGGGTGCTCTCCGGCGAACGCCGGCTCGAGCTGAGCGCCGTGGTCAACTGCTGCCACGGGGGCCCGGGCGAGGACGGGACTGTGCAGGCGGCCCTCGACATGGCAGAGATCCCCTACACCGGCCCGACGGCGGCTGCGGCCGCGCTCGGGATGGACAAGCTGGCCTTCGCCGGGCTCGTGCAGGCGGCGGGCCTCCCGGCCCTACCCCGCCGGCTGGTGCTCCCGGGCTCGGAGGCACCTGCGGGGGACGGGTTCGCCGGCCCCTACATAGTGAAGCCTCGTTTCGGCGGCTCGTCGATCGGCATCGAGGTCATCGACGCCTGGGCTGACGTGGTGCGTTACGTGGGCCTGGGTGGCCCCCACGCGGCGCGCGGCATGGTGGCAGAGCCTTACCAGGACGGTGCGGCCGACGTGGAGGTGGCGATGCGTTCCTACCCCGGGTTCGAGCTGTCTGCGTTCGCTCGCGCCCTCCGCCGGGACGGGTCGGGCCCGATCCTTTCCTACAAGGACAAGTACCTCGGGGGCGAGGGTATGGTGAGCGCCCCCCGCGAGCTGCCGGCGCAGCTGCCGGAGAGCTTGCAAAAAGAGCTGGCCGAAGCGGCTTTGACCGTGGCCGGGTTGTCGGCTTTGAGGGGTGTCTGGAGGCTCGATTTCCTGGTGAGCTCGTCCGGCGAGAGCTGGTGGGTGAACGAGGTCAACACCATCCCGGGGAGCCTCGCCAAGTACCTGTGGGTGGGCGGAGCAGAAAGGTCTTTCCCGAGGCTGCTCGCCGACATGGTCGAAGAGGCGAGGGCTCGGCCGAGCGCCCGTTGGGGCGCGGCCGGGGCTGATGGCACCGCCCTTCGTTCGGCGGCCGCCATCGCCAGCAAGCTGGCCCAATGAGGGTGGTGGACGAATGGGCTTCCCGGCGAAGTTGCTCAACCCAGGCGAAGAAGTGGCGCTCGACCTGCGGCCGCACTGGAAGTTCCTCGGCGCTCCGGCATGCGCCGTGGTGGCCATGGCTGCGGGCTCGGTGTTCGCGCTAGTCGAGGGCGTACCTCGCTTGGCGGATCTCGCCCTGGCGGCGGCGTTGGTGCTCTGCCTCTTGTGGCTCGCGGGGCGCTGGCTCCGGTGGGCCTCCTCGAGCTTCGTCGTCACCTCCCAGAGGTTGGTCGTGCGAAGGGGGGTCCTGCGCCGGACGGCGCGGGAGATCCTCCTCGACCGGCTGACCGACATCTCCTCCAGCCAGACGCTCCTCGACCGGCTCCTCAGGTGCGGTGACGTCCTCGTCGAGTCCCCGGGCCGCGACAGCCCCGAGGTGTTCAAAGACCTGCCTCGGCCTGCGGCGGTCCGCAACTTGATCTGCCAGCTTGTCGTCCAGTCCCGCGCCGCCTTCAGCGCCGGCGGGGCCGCCGTCCCAGACTGGCCAGAGGACCATGGCCCCGTTTGGGGACGGGGGGCCCGCCTCGAGGCGGCGCCCGGGGTTGGGGCCCCGGGCGCGCCAGAAGACATAGCGGGCCAGCTCGCCCGGCTCGGCGAGCTGCGCCGCCGCGGCGTGATCAGCCGGCGCGAGTTTGCCACCAAGAAGGCCGAACTGCTTTCGCGGATGTAGCCGCGATGGACGAAAACGAGGCCCTCGAACTGTTGGGCCGCCTGCTCCCCGCCGCACCACCTGGTGAGGTCTGGTGGGGCGACGACGCCGCCGCGGTGGACGTGCCTGGAGGGGGGCGCCAGCTACTGCTGGCCCTCGACACCGTCGTCGCGGGCGTCGACGCGGATCTCTCGCTGACCAGGCTCTCGGACCTCGGCTGGAAGGCCATGGCGGTCAACTTGAGCGACATAGCCGCGATGGGGGGCACGCCGGCGCACGCCGTGGTGAGCGTGGCGGGGCTCGGCGCGAGGAGCCTCCCCGACCTGTACGAGGGCCTTCTCGAGGCTTCCACCCGTTACGGCTGCCCGGTCGTGGGCGGCGACCTCTCCTCCGGCGAGCAGCTGGTGGTGAGCGTCGCCGTCACGGGTTGGTCGGAAGGCCACGCCGTGCTGCGCAGCGGTGCGAGCCCGGGCGACACGATCTGGGTCACGTCGCCCCTCGGGGCGGCGGCGGCGGGGTTGCGCTGCCTGAGGGAGCGGGCGGCCAAGGGCCGCGCCGGGTGGGCGCGGGACGGGCAGCTGAGCCCAGAGCAAGAGGCGCTTGTCAGCGCCCACGCCCGCCCGGTGCCGGCACTGGCGGAAGGTTCGGCTGCCAAGAAGGTTGGCGCCACGGCCATGATCGACGTGTCCGACGGCCTGGCCACTGACCTTTCGCGCCTGGCACGGAGCTCCGGGGTGGGCTTCGAGCTGGCCGAGGTCCCCGTGGCCCCCGGCGCCACCCTCCTGGAGGCCCTGGGAGGCGGTGACGACTACGTGCTGGTCTTCACGCTCCCTCCTCCGGTCGCGCCCGCGCCCGCTTTCGAAGCCGTCGGGCTGCGCGCCCCGATCCCTCTCGGCGCCTGTGTGGCCGACACCGGCCGGCACCACCTCGGAGGAGTACCGCTGGCCGTTGCCGGCTGGGAGCACGTGCTCTGAAGGCCCTCGCGACCTGCCGATGCCCGTGGCACCAGACCGACCGGTCGCGCGTAGAAGGGGTGGGAGCGTAACGTTCGCGGCTTTTCTCCGTCGTTACTCAAGAGGACCGGGCCGCCCGCCGAGACTCATGGTGGAGATTTTTTTTGGGACGCTCGGGACGAGGAGGAGCTAGAGCAACGTGAGCGAGGCAAGCCCAACCGTTTTGCAGTCGAGCTCTCAAGCCCGAGGCTCATCGTTCGGGGCTGCGCGCCGGCCGCTCCGGCCAGGGGTGGTCAACCTGGGCGGCCATGGCACTGACGCCGCGCCGGCAACCCAGCGGGACGACTCCAGCGCCAACCATGCCGGCCAAGCGTTCGTCGACCTGTTGCTCGTTGGGGCGACCGCCGCCCACTGCCCGTTGGCCCTCCTCACCGTGGCGAAGGGCGGCAGCTGGAGCACCCTCGCCTTCGGGGTGGAGCGCGAGGCCCTGGAGGACCCAGAACTGTTCGCCATCATTGCCGGCCGGCGCGAGCCGGTCGAGGTGACGGACCCGGCCACCAACCCAGCGCTTTCCCACAGCCGGCTGGCCCGGTCCAACCTCGGGGTCCGCTGGCTCCTGGCGGTCCCCCTGACGGGGCCGAGCGGCGACGTCATTGCCGTCTTCGCCGTGCTCGACACCCACCCCCGTGAGCTGTCGAGGCGCGAGCGCTCTGCGATGGTTGCGGCTGGGCGTCTCATCTCGAGCGCCCTTTCCATGCACAGGGCGACCGACAACCTGCTCGCAGCACCCGCCGCGCCGGGTGAGGCGTCCAACTGCTCCCGGCCTGCCTCTGACGGCACCTCGCTGCTGCGCAGCCACGAAGTGGCCGCCCTCTTCGACGTGACGGAACGCACGGTCATCAACTGGGCGGCGTCGGGCAAGCTGTCGTGCCTCCGCACCGTCGGCGGTCACCTTCGCTTCCGCAGCGAGGACGTGATGGCCCTGCTGGAGGTCAACTCGCTCCGCCGGCCTCCCTTGGCCGGTTCTTGAGGCCGCCAGGCAAGTTCGCCTTTCCCGTAACCTGACGTTAGCGTAAGGCGCCGGTAGTATCCCCTCCTACCGCAACGAGGAGGGCGAGGCCTTGGACCAGGGGTCAGGACTATCTACGCGCACGGGGGCGAAGGCGGCGCGAAGGGTGCACTACAAGTGGATCGCCCTGTCCAATACCACCCTCGGGGTGCTCATGGTGACGGTCAACCAGTCGATCCTGCTTATCTCGCTGCCCGACATCTTCCGGGGTATCAAGCTCAACCCCCTCACCCCTTCCAACACCTCCTACTTCCTCTGGGTGTTCATGGGTTTCACACTGGTGACCGCCGTGCTCGTGGTGAGCCTCGGGCGCGTGGGCGACATCTACGGCCGGGTGCGGATGTACAACCTCGGCTTTGCCGTGTTCACGCTGTTTTCGGTACTGCTGTCGGTGACCTGGATGAGCGGGGCGGCCGGAGCGCTGTGGATCATCGTGATGCGGGTCTTCCAAGGAGTGGGCGGCGCATTTTTGTTCGCCAACTCGAGCGCTATTTTGACCGACGCTTTCCCCGCCGACGAGCGGGGCAAGGCCATGGGGATAAACGGTATAGCAGCAGTCTCGGGGTCGTTTATCGGCCTCGTGCTCGGCGGGATCCTGGGGCCGGTCGAATGGCACCTCGTGTTTTTGGTGTCTGTGCCTTTCGGGCTGTTCGGCACGATCTGGGCGTACCTGATGCTGAAGGACAACGGCGCGAGGGTACCGGCGCAAATCGACTGGCTCGGCAACGCAGCTTTTGCTGTCGGCCTGGTGGCCGTGCTGACCGGGATCGTGTACTCGCTCCTGCCCTATGGCGGCCACCCCACGGGATGGACCAACCCCTGGGTGCTCTTGGCTATTTTCGGGGGCCTAGCTGTCCTCGCCTTGTTCGTGTATATCGAGACCAAGGTGCCAGAACCGATGTTCCGGCTGCGTCTGTTCCGCATAAGGGCTTTTACCGCCGGCAATATCGCCGCCCTGCTCGCCGCGCTCGGGAGGGGCGGGCTGCAGTTTATGCTCATCATCTGGTTGCAAGGGATCTGGCTGCCCCAGCACGGCTACAGCTTCAGCCAGACCCCGCTGTGGGCCGGCATCTTCTTGCTCCCCTTCACAGCTGGTTTCCTCGTCATGGGCCCCTTGGCGGGGGTGCTTTCGGACAAGCTCGGCGCGAGGGGCCTGGCCACGGCCGGCCTGGTCGTGAGCGGAGGGAGTTTTTTGTTGCTGGAGTTGCTCCCGATGAACTTCAACTACGTCTGGTTCGCCCTGCTCATATTCGTCTTCGCCCTCGGCATGGGCATGTTCTTCTCGCCCAACCAGGCCTCGGTGATGAACAGCTTGCCACCGGACCAGCGCGGCGCTGGTGCCGGCATGCTCAACACCTTCCAAAACTCGGCCACCGTGCTTTCGATGGGCCTGTTCTTCACGATCGTGACCCTCGGCTTGGCGGCCAACCTGCCCTCCCACATGTACCTCGGCCTCCGGGCGCAAGGAGTGCCGGTCAGGGCTGCGCACATTGTGGCGAGCGAACCCCCGATCGGGAGCCTCTTCTCGGCCTTCCTCGGTTACAACCCGGTAAAGGAGCTGCTGGCACCCCTGGGCGCCCTGCAGCACCTGAAGCACGCGCAGGTCGCGTACCTGACGGGCCGCTCGTTCTTCCCGAAGCTGATCGAGCAGCCGTTCGCGCACGGGTTGGGCCTCGCCTTCGATTTCGCAGCGGGCGCGACGCTGGTGGCCGTGCTGGCCAGCTCCCTCAGGGGCCGGCGCTATGTCCACCAGGTCGGGCCGGCCGGCGAGGGAGAGGACGCCGCCCGGCTGGCCGAGCTGGGCGAAGGGGAAGGCCCTGTGCCGGTGAGGGTCAGGTGAACGCCCTTGGGCGCAGCCACGTGGGCGAGATGGTATAAGCGAGACGGGGTGTGCGCCAGGACGCCAGGTGGCATGCGCCGCTATTCGGGAGAAGACCTAAGACGGGTGCCCGGCTCGCAGGGCGACGGTACTAGCGGGCGGCCTTTACGACCTTGCCCGCCCGGAGGCACGAGGTGCAGACGTACAAGCGCCGCGGTGACCCGTTGACGAGGGCGCGCACGCGCTGCACGTTGGGGTACCAACGCCGCTTGGTCCTCCGGTGGGAGTGGCTGATCGCCATCCCTACCGACGGGCGCCGGCCACAGACTTCGCACACGCTTGGCACGACGCCCGAGGATAGCAGCTCGCAGCCTCGCGCCGTCCATGCTGGGGAGAGGGGTAAACACGGGCCGGCCTGGTCCGAGCTAGTACCCTGACCGGGGACGGAGGGCTTGGTCGTCCCATCGCGAGCGCACACTGATAACTCGATGACAAAAGAAGCCATGTCGAGCGCGGACCTCGGGGAGGCCGTGCGCGCCTACGGGCGGGCCCTGACCGAGTACCGTGCGGCGCTCAACCGGCTCAACGTGTACCCCGTGCCCGACGGGGACACGGGGACCAACATGGCACTGACGGTGGAGGCCGTGCTCGGCGAGCTGGACCAGGCCTCGGCCATGGGCGCCGGCGAGGAGCCGCAACTCGACATGGAGCGGCTCGCAGAGGCCCTCTCCCACGGGTCGCTCATGGGGGCGCGGGGTAATTCAGGGGTCATCTTGTCCCAGGTGATGCGGGGCCTCGCGAGCGTCGTGCGTCAACACGGAGCGGGCCTCGAGCCGGCGCACCTCGGAGAAGCCTTCCGTCGCGCCGCCGAGAGCGCTTACGCGGCAGTGAGCAACCCGGTGGAGGGCACCATCCTCACGGTTGCGCGCGCCGCGGCGGAGGGCGCCGCCCGGGCGCTCGAGGAGAGCCCAGGGTCGGCAGGCCGGCCGCGATTGATGGAGGTCCTGGAGTCGGCGCGCGAGGCGGCCGCCCGGGCGCTTGCAGGTACGACGGAGCAGCTCCCGGCGCTCGAGGCCGCCGGCGTGGTGGACGCCGGAGGGGCGGGCCTGTTGCTCTTGTACGACAGCCTGCTCCACGTGTTGGACGGGCGAGCAGTGCCGGCCCCGCCGGTGCCGTCCGGCCGAGCGGGGAGGGGGCGAGCGTCGGTCGCTGCCCCCCGTTACGGGGAGGGGGTGGAGGACCTGCGCTACGAGGTGATGTTCTTCCTCGAGGCTCCTGACGAGGCCATACCTGGCTTCAGGGAGGTGTGGGCCGGTTGTGGTGGCTCGGTCGTGATCGTGGGTGGTGACGGCCTCTACAACTGCCACATCCACACCGACGACATCGGCGCGTGCATCGAGGCTGCCATCGAAATAGGCCGGCCGCGCCAGATCAGGGTTACGGACCTGGCCGAACAGGTCGAGGAGGAGCGCTGGGTCCGTGACGCTCGGGCTTCGGGGGACCAGTACGAACCCGCCGAGGAAGCTGTCACGACGGCAGTCGTAGCCGTGTGCGCTGGCGAGGGTGTGAAGCGGATTTTCCGTTCGCTCGGCGTCCACCACTTCGTCGCCGGTGGCCAGTCGGCCAACCCCTCGGTCGCCGAACTGCTCGAAGCGATCGGCGCAGCCGCGGCCGAGCAGGTCGTCGTCCTCCCCAACAACCCCAACGTGGTGCCCGTGGCCGAACAGGCGGCCGCCAACAGTGCCAAGAAGGTCCGGGTCGTGCCGACCGGCGGGATGGCAGAGGGTTTTGCGGCTCTTCTCGATTACGACCCCGAGGCCGACGTCGACACCAACGCCGAGGCCATGGCCGGCGCCGCTGCCCGGGTGGTTCCCGGAGAGGTGGCGCAGGCTTCCCGTGACGCGCTCACCGCCATGGGGCAGGTTTACAAGGGCGACTGGCTCGGCCTCTCCCGTGAGGAGGTGATGGCGGTGGCGCCGGCGCCGGCCACCGCCGCCGATGCGGCGATAGCACTCCTGGAGACCCTCGTCACCGAGGCTTCCGATTACGAGATAGTGACGCTCATAGAGGGTGAGGGCGCGACGCCGGCGGGCACGCGCCGCGTCGTCGAGTGGCTCGCGGAGCACCGCCCAGGGATCACCGCTGAAGTCCACCACGGTGGCCAGCCCATTTACACCTACGTGCTCTCGGTGGAATGAGGTGGGCGAACTGAGGAGCCTGGCCGAGCTGGGGGGTGTGCCGACCTCTGTCTTGCGTTCGGCAGAGAGGCCCCTCAGGGCCGAACGAGGGCAGAAGAAGGCTAAGACCCGGGCGGACGCGCTGGCCGAGATGGGCATCACCGACCTGCTCGGTCTCCTCACCCACTACCCGCGTCGTTACCTCGACCGCACCACCCAGGTGCCGATATCGGAGCTCCGGGAGGGCGAGGAGGCTACGGTCCTCGCTGTCGTGCGCCGGGTGCGCCGCCAGCCGGCGCGCCGGGGCGGCAAGTCGCTGGTGCTGGTCGACCTCTCGGACGGCCACGGCTACCTGTCGCTCTCGTTTTTCAACCAGCCCTGGCGGGCGCAGCAGCTGCGCGAGGGCATGGAGGTCGCTGTCTCGGGCAAGGTGGGCGTCTTCCGAGGCCGGCGCCAGATGGCCAACCCCGTCGTCGAGGTGGTCGAGGGGGAATGGCAGGGCCGGGTGGTCCCGATCTACCCGCAGTCGGAAAAAGCCGGCATCAGTTCGATGGAGATCGGTGACTGCGTAGCCGAGGCCCTTCGCTGGGTGGGGGAGCTCGAGGACCCTGTGCCGAGCGAGGCTCTCGCCGAGCACAACTTCGCCGGCCGGGACTGGTCGATGAGACAGGTCCACCAGCCCGAGTCGGTAGGGACGAAAAATGCCGCCCGGCGCCGGCTGGGTTTCGACGAGCTCCTGCGGCTGCAGCTCGTGCTCGTGATGCGCAAGCGCGCCGTGGAGCGCTCTTCGGTCGGCATCGCCCACTACGTCGGCTCGGACCTGGTCGAGCGCTTCCGCGACGGCCTTCCCTTTCCCCTCACCGGCGCCCAGGAAAGAGCGATCAAGCAGATCGAGGCCGACCTCGCGAGGGCGGTGCCGATGCACCGCCTATTGCAAGGTGACGTGGGTTCGGGCAAGACCCTGGTCGCTGTTTGGTGCCTGCTGACAGCCGTCTCGGGCGGTCACCAGGGCGCTCTCATGGCCCCGACCGAGGTCCTGGCCGAACAGCACTTCTTCTCCCTCGGCAAACTTCTTTCGGGGCTCTCGGTCACTGACGACGCGACGCTTTTCGGCCAAAGGCAGGTGCGGGCCGAGCTCCTCACCAACCAAACGACCGCCGGCGAGCGAGCCCGCATCCTCTCGGGGCTAGCGGAAGGCAGCGTCGACATGGTGGTCGGCACCCACGCCTTGTTGACCGAGTCCGTGCGTTTCAAGCGCCTCGGCATGGTCGTGATAGACGAGCAGCACCGCTTCGGGGTGGAGCAGCGCGCCGCGCTGCGGGCCAAGGGTGACGGGCCCGTGCCCGACGTGCTCGTGATGACGGCCACGCCGATCCCCCGGACCGCAGCCATGACCGTTTATGGGGATCTCGACACGACCGTGCTCGACGAGCTGCCCCCGGGCAGGACATCGGTCGAGACGCGCTGGGCGCGGGGGCCGCTCGAGGTGGAAGCGGCCTGGCAACGGGTGCGCAACGAGGTGGCCAAGGGGCGCCAGGCCTACGTCGTGTGCCCCCTCGTCGAGGAGTCCGAGAAAGTGCAGGCCGCCTCGGCCACCGAGGAGTTCGCTCGCCTCGCGGCCGGCCCCCTGGCCGGGCTCCGGCTGGGCCTGCTCCACGGCCAGCTCGGGGCGCGGGACAAGGAAGAAGTCATGTCGAGCTTCCGTTCGGGGAGGGAACAGGTCCTTGTCGCGACGACGGTGATCGAGGTCGGCGTGGACGTCCCCAATGCGACCGTCATGGTCATCGAGGACCCGGGCCGTTTTGGGATCGCCCAGCTCCACCAGCTGCGCGGTCGTGTCGGGCGCGGCTCCGACCGTTCATGGTGCTACCTGCTCGGGGACGCGCCCACCCCCGAGGCGGCCGAGCGGTTGAACGCCCTCGAGCGCACCAACGACGGTTTCGAACTGGCCGAGGTGGACCTGGAGCTCCGTGGCGAGGGCACGATCCTCGGCGCTCGCCAAGCGGGTGTCAATGACCTGAAGCTCGCCTCCTTGCGCCGGCACAAGAAGTACGTGGTGCTCGCCCGAGAGGTGGCGTTCGGCATAGTTGACGCCGACCCGACCCTCTCACGGCACCGGGCGCTCGCCCGGGAACTGCGGGAGATGGTGGACGACGACGACCGTGAGTACCTGTTCAAGAACTGAACGGCCCCGGTCGTGGTCCCGGCCTTCGGCCCGGGGAGGAGCCTCGGCCTGGGCCCTGGCGGGCCCGAGAGCACGACCACCGTGCGGGTGATAGCGGGGGAAAAGGGTGGCCGGCGCATCGTTGCGCCTGACGGTCTGCGCACGCGGCCCACGAGCGACCGCGTCCGGGAGGCTGCCTTCTCCATGCTGGAGAGCGCCATGGCCGAAAGGAGGGGTGGCTTCGCGGGGGCCGTCGTGTGGGACCTTTTCGCAGGCAGCGGCGCGCTCGGGATCGAGGCGCTGTCTCGCGGGGCGGGAGAGGCCACCTTCGTCGACCAGTCCCGAAGCGCCGTATCGGCTGTCAAGGAAAACCTGGCCAAGCTGGGGTACGGGCCTGGACGTGCTCAGGTCTACTGCGCCGAGGTGCTGAGATGGGTGCACGGCCTGGAGGACGAGCCGGGCAGCGGGGGCGGGCCGCTCCGCGCCGAGCCGGGAGGCAGGACGCCCCCCGACCTCGTGCTGGCCGACCCCCCGTACTCGTGGAAGTCCTGGCCGGCGCTTCTCCGTGCCCTCGCCCCGCTCGGGCCGTTGGTGCTCATGGAGACCGGTGACGAGCCCGCGCTGCCAGAAGGCTGGCTGGTTCAGAGAGCGAGGCGTTATGGCGGTACCCTCGTTACCTTGACTATCTGCGGGACCATTCCCGACGCGAGCCCTGCCGAGGCGGGTGGGCTGTGAGGACCGCTCTGGTCCCGGGGTCGTTCGACCCGTTCCACAACGGCCACCTGGAGATCGTCGAGATCGCCAGCCACGTGTTCGAGCGGGTCATAGTCGCGCCCGTCTCCAACCCGCACAAGGCGCCGGCGATGTTCGGCCTGGACGAGCGACGCAGCATGATCGCGGCCTCGGTGGCGCATCTCCCCAATGTCGAGCTCACCCGGAGCCACGGGCCGCTGCTTGTGGTCGATCTCGCTCGTGAGGTGGGCGCGGACGTGATCGTGAAGGGCTTGCGGGTCTCTTCCGACGCAGAGTCGGAGCTGCAGCAGGCCCAGATGAACAAGGCCGTCTCGGGCTTGGAAACCGTCCTCTTGCCCTGCTCCTCCGCCTACAGCTTCATCGCGTCGCGCTGGCTCCGGGATTTCATGACCTATGGGGGGTCAGACAGGATCGGCGCGCTGGTGCCGGCGCCGGTGTTCGCTCTCGTGAAGGAGAAGTATTCATGAGCAACGCGACCGGGCACGGGGCAGCCGTCCCCGAGACCGAGGCGCTCCTCCAGCGCGTCTCGGGCATGATCGCCGGGGCGCGCGCCTTGCCGCTTTCGTCCTCGGTGAAACTGGACAACAAGGACGAGATCCTGGAACTCCTCCGGGAGGCGGTCGAGCGGCTCCCCGAGGAGTTGCGTGAGGCGCGCTGGATGTTGAGGGAGCGTGAGGAGTACCTGGCGGCGACCCAACGCCGGGCCGACGAGCTGGTCGAGGCGGCCCGTTCCGAGGCCCAGAGGCTGGTCCAGCGCACCGAAATAATCAAAGAGGCCCAGGCGCAGGCGCGCCGGCTCCTCGAGGAGGCGCGCGAGGAGGCCAGCCGGATGCGCCTCGAGGCTGAAGACTACGCCGACCAGAAGCTGGCGCAGTTCGAGATCGTGCTCGAGCGCACCCTGAAGACGGTCGCGTCGGGGCGCCAGAAGCTGGCCGGCCTACCTGAGAGGGCAGGCGCCGCGCCAGGGGATGAAACCTCGGGGGCGGGCGGCGAGGGTGACCCGGGCACCTTTGGTAGTTCGGCGGCGGGCCCGTTCGACCAGAGCGCGGGCGCCGCGGCCAGCCGAGCGGCCGGGGGAGGGGGCCTGGGCTCGGCCCTGGCGCCAGGAGCGGGGGCGAGGACGAGCGGGGAGAGCACCTACCCCGGGGCGTTCCCTCGTGCGGGAGTGGCAGGCCTGGGTGGCCGGGGGGGCCGCGCGGGCGCGCCGCAGGGCGTCCCCGAAGGAGCGGAGGCCGGCAAGAAGCTGTTCGACCAGGACTCGGCCTAAGCGCGAAGCGGCCTTGGCAGGCCGGCTGGCCCGACCTGCAGGACGGCCGGCGGGGCTCCGGCGCCAGCGATGTGGCCCTAGTTGAAGCCTGCCCAACGGTTGTCCGCTGTTGTTGAGCCCGGCCCGACTGCCGGTTCTGGCCCGGGGTCGGGCGGAGTTTCCTTACACCACGAGACCACCCGCGGAGGGGCACTCTTCCCTGAAGCAGGGCGTCTCGCCTTTGTCGGGCGAGCTGGGCGGCCAGCGCGCAACCGCCTCCGCCCGACCCACAATGTGCATGTGGGCCGCGATCCGTTTGTCGTGGCGCTTTCGCCGCTGCGGGCGGGAGCCGAGTGCAAGGTGGTCCGAAGTGGCCGGCTGGAGAGCGCCCTTGTCGCCGATGTGGACTGCCGGGTCCCCGCCGGTGCCGAGGCCGTGGCAGAGGTCGTTGTCCTTGCCTTCGACGGGGGTGTGTCCGTCTCGGGGACCGTCAGTTCGGCCTGGGAGGGCGAGTGCAGAAGGTGCCTCGCGCACCTGGAAGGCCCGCTGGTCGCCCCGGTGAGGGAGATATTCCGGCGAGGCGGCGGGCCCGATGAGGGCACTTACCCGATGACTGAAGACCAGCTCAACCTGCGCGAAATGGTGCTCGACGGCCTGTTCGCTGCGTTACCCGTGCTCCCCCTCTGCCGAGAGGGCTGCCTCGGGCTCTGTCCCATCTGCGGGGCGGACCGCAACGTCTCGCCTTGCGAGTGCCGGCGGGACGAGGTGGACCCCCGTTGGTCAGCACTCGACGTCCTGCGGGAGAAGTGACGGGAGAAGTGGTCCAAGCAGGGCAGGGCCCGGGCGGGCCGGCGAACACACGGCCCCGGCGGGGTTGGGGCCCCCGCATCGGGGAGGAGCCCGGGCTTAGGGGCCCGGGCGGGCCGGCGAACACACGGCCCCGGCGGGGTTGGGGCCCCCGCATCGGGGAGGAGCCCGGGCTTAGGGGCCCGGGCGGGCCGGCGAACACGGTAACATAGCTGCTCCGTGGCCGTACCCAAGAAGAAGACCTCGAAGTCCAAGTCCCGTAGCCGGCGCGCCAACGCATGGGTGCTGCGCACTCCCGCGCGCAGCATCTGCCCTCAGTGCCGCCAGGCCAAGGTGCCTCATGCCGTGTGCCCCAACTGCGGGTGGTACAAGGGCCGCCAGGCGCTCGACGTAGGCTGACAGTCGCAAAGGAGCGCGGCCAAACCATGTTTCTGGCTGACGACGGGCTGCCTGTGGCCGTCGATGCGATGGGCGGTGACCGGGCGCCCGAGGAGATCGTGGCGGGTGCGTTCGAGGCGGCGAAGTCTCTGGGCGTGGGCGTGCTGCTGGTCGGGGAACCCTCCTACCTGGACAGCCTGGGCCCCTGCCCCGGGGTCGAGTACCTGGCGGCCACCGAGACCGTGGCCATGGACGAGGACCCTGGTCGAGCCGTGCGCCAAAAGCGCGACTCCTCGCTCGTCCGCTGTGCCGAGGCGGTTCACGACGGTCGGGCCTCCGCCATGGTGAGCGCCGGCAACACGGGCGCTGCGATGGCGACCGCGGTGCTCCGGATGGGGAGGCTGCCGGGGGTGTCGCGGCCCGCCATCGCCACGCCGATCCCGGTGCCCGGCTCGACGCCGACGATACTGATCGACGCGGGTGCCAACGTCGAGTGCACGCCGGCGATGCTCGTGCAGTTCGCCCAGATGGGCCATGCGCTCGCGGTCGAGCGTTACGGCATGGAGTCCCCCCGGGTAGGCCTGCTCTCCATAGGCGAGGAAGCCACCAAGGGCAATGCTCTCGTGAAGGAAGCCCATGCCCGCTTGGCCGCCGGCGCCGCCGGCCCCCAGGTGAATTTCATCGGCAATGTCGAGGGCCGCGACGTCATGAGCGACCGCGTCGACGTGGTGGTCACCGACGGGTACACGGGCAACGTTGTCCTGAAGACCCTGGAGGGGGGGGTCAATTGGGTCGTCCGCGCCATCCTCGAAGCGCTCAACAGCACCGTGGAGGTGAAGGAAGCGGCCAAAGCTATCATGCCCGCCCTTCTCCCTATGGCAGGTGAGGTCGACCCGGAGACCACAGGGGGAGCGGTCCTGCTCGGCGTCAACGGGGTTTGCGTGATAAGCCATGGGTCCTCGAGTGCCCGGGCGATCGTCAATGCGATCAAGGTTGCTCACCACGCGGCCAGTGAGAAGCTCGTCCAGCGGGTCGAAGCGGCCATCTCCTACCGGGCGGAGGGCGAGCAGGCGTAGCGGCGCCAGGGAGGCCCGGGTAGCGCAGCGGAGCGCCAGGCGGGCGGCGAGCGTGGCCCCGGCGGTCCGGCCGGCCCGCGGCCCCCCGGGCCGGCGGGATAAGCCTGGTCAAGTGCCCGTGGTACCTTGGCTTATGGCCTCGGAAACCGGACTTCAACAAGATATGCCTGGGCGAGAAGAAGTCCTCGAACTGGTGCAGGGTGCGCTCGCTGACATCTTGGAGGTAAGCCCGGAGAGCATCGCGGAGGGAACCTCGTTCGACGACTTGGGCGCGGATTCGTTGGCGCTGATCGAGCTGGTGGAGTCGCTGGAGAGGGACCTGGGCGCTCGGTTCGCCGGCTTTAGGGTCGAGGACGAGGACTTGGAGGACTTGAAGACCGTGCGCGACGCCGTCGACTACGTCTTGGCCAGGTTGGGGAGCGCCCGTTGAGGCGCGGGTACTAGGGCGGCGTTGCTGCTGGGAACCGACCTCGGTGTTCCGGGCGGGCCGAGCGGCGAGGCCGCGGGCGAACGGGCTGCCTTGGCCTCGCGCCTCGGTTGGCAGGTCCGGGATCCTGGCCTGCTCGAGCAGGCAGTGGCGCACCGTTCCTGGTGTGCCGAGCACCCCGCCCATGAGCCCAACGAGCGGCTCGAGTTCCTGGGAGACGCCGTACTCGGGCTGGTCACAACCGATTACCTCTTTCGCCGTTACCCAGAGTTCCCCGAGGGTGAGCTGGCCAAGGCAAGGGCGGCGGTGGTCAACTCGGCGTCACTGGCGAGCGTGGCGCGAGAGGTGGACCTTGGGAGCGCGCTGTTGCTCGGGAAGGGCGAGGACGCTTCGGGCGGCAGGTCCAAGGCGTCGATCTTGGCCGACAGCATGGAGGCGGTGATCGGGGCCATTTACCTGGACGGCGGTTACGAGCTGGCCGAGGAGGTGGTCCTGCGCCTGGTCGCGGACCGGCTTCACGTGGCGGCGAAAGGCCCGGGCGTGGACGACTACAAGACGAGGCTACAGGAGCTGTGCGCCAGGGACTACGACGAGCCCCCGTTTTACCGCGTCACCGAGCACGGCCCCGACCACGCGAAGGTCTTCGAGGCCGAAGTCTTGGTGGCTGGGTACTCTCGGGGCAAGGGCCAGGGACGTTCGAAGAAGCAGGCGGAACAGATGGCGGCGCGCTCCGCGTGGTCGGTTCTCAGGGGCGACGAGAACGGTGTGCGCTCCGTGGGCACCGGCTAGTTCCCTGCCTTTTCTCCGAAGTGCCAGAGCTGCCCGAGGTCGAGACCGTGAGGCGGGGCGTTTCGCGCCTCTACCTCGGGCGCAAGCTGCTGCAGCTCTCGGTGACCGGCCCGCGGACCGTCCGGCGTCACGATCCCGGCCTGCTCGGCCTGCTGCGCGGCCGCACCCTCTGCTCGGTCGGCCGCCACGGGAAGTACCTGCTGCTCGGGTGGGACGACGGGCAGGTGCTCGTAGCGCACTTGCGCATGAGCGGCCAACTACTCGCGGCGAAGCCGAGCGAGCCTCTCCCGCTTCACACTCATGCCGTCCTGCGGTTCTCAGGCGCTAGCGACCTGCGCTTCGTAGACCCTCGGACTTTCGGCGAGCTGTTCCTCGCCGGAATGGGCCGCGCTTTCCTGCCCGACGGCGGTGCTCGCCCGGGTAGTAGCGCGGACGTTGCTCCGATGGCAGCCAAGGCGGGAGGGCTGGCACTGCCCGAAGAGCTGGCGGGGCTCGGCCCGGACGCCCTGGACGTGGGTCCCGCCCATCTCGGGGCGGCGCTCGCGGGCCGCCGGGCACCGCTGAAGGCCCTCCTGGTAGATCAGCGGGTCCTGGCCGGCGTGGGCAACATTTACGCCGACGAGATTTGCCACGTAGCCCGTCTCCGGCCGGACCGGCCCGCGGGCGGCCTGCGCCCGGCGGAGCTTCGCCGGCTGGCTGTTGCCACGCACACTGTGCTGACCGAGGCCATCGCGGCCGGTGGTTCCACACTCTCGGACCAGCGTTACCGAGATGTGCTCGGCGAAGCCGGCAGCTACCAGTTCGAGCACAAGGTCTACGGGCGGGCAGGCCAGCCCTGCATGTCGTGCGGCCGGCCTGTCGAGCGGGCGACGATCGGGGCAAAGGGCGCCTACTTCTGCCGGCGTTGCCAGCGCTGAACGGCACGGCCCACGGCTCTGGGGTGAGGGGGAGAATGCCAGCCCTATGCCAGAAGCGCCAGACGTTGGCCTCACCCCGAATTGCCTCACCCCGAATTGCCTCACCCCGAATTGCCTCACCCCGAAAGCGCACAGGTTCGCCCGAACGTGTGCAAGGTGCTGCCTGAAACGCACAGGTGCGCTACTCCTCGAGGGGGAGACGCCCAGCGTCGACGTGGTCGGCGAGGTAGTAGACGAGGCCCTCTGGCTGC